>NZ_QLVD01000011.1 GCF_003352835.1 Ornithinimicrobium murale
GCGACCAACGTGGACTTCGCCGATAATGCTCTGTTCCATTCAGATCGCGGGTCTCAATATACAAGCGAGCAGTTTGCTAAACACCTAGGATCCCACGGGCTCACCGCGTCAATGGGCCGCACTGGCGTGTGCTGGGATAACGCAATGGCCGAATCGTTCTTCGCCTCGCTCAAGATCGAACTCGTCTACCGTACCGTGTTCCCGACCCGAAACAAAGCACGTCGGGCTATTGCGGAATACATCGAGGTGTTCTATAATCGGACCAGGCTGCACTCAGCGTTGGGCTACAAAAGTCCGTTGGAGTTCACCAACGAGTACAACCAAACCTACGCAATCGCCTCATAAGGCAAGCAAAGCTGCTGTCCGCCCAGAGCCCCTCAGACCACCGTGATCGCGCTCTGGCTCGGACACGAGCAGCCCGCGACCACCGCGCAGATCTACCTGCACGCCGATATGAGCCAGAAGCAGCGGGCCATCGCCGCCGTCACCCCGCCCGGCACAACCCCCGGACGCTATCGACCACCCGACCCCCTGCTCGCCTTCCGGCAATCCCCTGAAACCGTAGAGACCTGATTTTTGTGGGTTCTGCTCTACACGTGACCGGGTTCCCGCTCGTGCGCTGAGGGACCGCGCCCAGAGCCGGTGTCAGGGCTGGCCGGAGGCCACCCGAAGGGCTTGGCCTTGACGCCGGTGAGGACGGGGTCACACTTGGCGTGCGGGATCAGGTCGTTCATGCTGCTGGCTCCTGGTGTGCCAGCTCGTAGGCGATCGGGGAGATCATCCCCAGCGCGGAGTGGCGCCGGTCGTGGTTGTGCTCCTCGATCCAGGCCGGGACTCGTGCCCGGGCGGCGGCTTTGGTAGCGAAGTGCTCCAGATCTCGCAGCTCGAACTCCAGCGTGGAGTGCCACGATTCGATGACCGCGTTGTCCAGCGCTGAACCGCCCCTGCCCATGGACTGGGTGACCCCGACCCGGGTGCAGGCTGCCCGGAAGGTGCCGGCGGTGAACTCACTGCCCTGGTCGGTGTGCATGATGACTTCCGTGACCGCGGCCCTACCGCCGCGGACCGCGACCGCCATCTGCACCGAGGCCTGGGCCAGGTCGGCGTCGTGATGCTCACCCAGGGCAAACCCGACGATGCGACGTGAACCCATGTCCAGGATGCTGTCGAGGTAGAGCTTGCCCTCACCGGTAGGAATCTCGGCGCCATCGCCGTACCACTTGCGATTCACCGCCTCAGCGGCGAAGTCACGGTTGATCAGACCCGGTGCCCGCCACCGGCCCCGGCCCTGCCGGGTGGTGTTCTTGCGTCGCCGCTTGCGGCGGGCGGCCAGGCCGAGCTCGCCCATGATCGCCGCGACGGTGTTCTCACTCACGGTCCAGCCCTCATCACGCAAGTCAGCGGTGATCCTCGGCGAGCCGTAGGTGCCACGGTGCTGGGCGAACAGCCGGCCGATCTCAGTGGCCAGTTGCTTGCGGTGGGCGTGCTGGGCCGAGGCATCACCGTGGCGCCACTTGTAGAACCACGGCTGGGACACCCCCAGCGCGCCGCACCCAGTCGCGACCGGCACACCATGCTCGGCCCTCTGGGAAGCGATGAAGGCAGCCACGGCTACCGGCCCATCGCCTCGTCCACCCAGAGGGCCACGGAACGCTTGAGGACATCACGCTGCATCCGCAGCTCGGTGTTGTCCTTCCGCAGCCGGTTCAACTCGGCGCGCTCGTCCTCGCTCAACGCCGCGTTCCCACCGTCTCGCTCCGCACGAGCCTTGGCGCACCAGTTGCCCAGCGTGCCCTCGTTGACGCCCAACTCCCGGGCCACCTGCGCGACCGGCTTCCCGGTCTCGGTGACCTGTCGCACGGCACCCGCCTTGAAGTCCTCATCGAACTTCCGATACTGCCTCGTTGCCATCGCCGCTCATCTCCTCAAAGGCGATGTCTCCACGATACGAGGGGAAGCCCAGGATGCCCTCGCAGTAGTGTGGTCGGACGGTTTCTCGTAAGTGAGGGTATGGCATGGTGCAGCGAGTTGTTGTGATCGGTTTGGGGTATATCGGTTTGCCGACGGCGGCGATCTTGGCGAGCAACGGTGTCCACGTGGTGGGGGTGGATGTCAGCGACAAGCATGTTGATGCGGTGAATCGTGGTGAGGTGCCGTTCGTGGAGCCGGATCTGGGGATCCATGTGGCGGGGGCGGTGTCGAAGGGGTTGTTGTCGGCGCAGAAGGAGACGCCGGCGGCGGATGTGTTCATCATTGCGGTGCCGACGCCGTTCAAGGGTGGGCACGAGGCGGACCTGTCGTATATCGATGCGGCCACGGATGGGATCATCCCGCAGTTGTCTGGTGGGGAGTTGGTGATCTTGGAGTCGACGTCTCCGCCGGGGGCTACGGAGCGGGTGGGGGAGCGAATTCTGGCGGCGCGTCCGGAGTTGAACCTGAACGCGGAGCCGGATGCGCGGACGGTGGATGTGGCGCACTGTCCGGAGCGGGTGTTGCCGGGTCGGGTGATGATCGAGTTGGTGGAGAACGACCGGATCGTGGGCGGGTTGACGCCGCATGCGGCGCAGCGGGCGAAGGCGTTGTATGAGGTGTTCTGTCACGCGGACATCTTCTTGACGGATGCGACGACGGCGGAGATGGCGAAGCTGACGGAGAACAGTTTCCGGGATGTGAATATCGCGTTCGCGAATGAGTTGTCGATCATCAGTGAGCGGTTGGGGATTGATGTGTTTGAGTTGATCGAGTTGGCGAACAAGCACCCGCGGGTGAACATCCTGCAGCCCGGTCCGGGGGTGGGTGGGCACTGCATCGCGGTGGATCCGTGGTTCATCGTGTCTTCGACGCCGGAGCAGGCGCAGTTGATCCGCACGGCCCGTGAGGTGAATGACTCCAAGCCGGGTTATGTGATCTCGAAGGTTCTTGAGGCGGTGGAGGGCGAGGAGTCGCCGGTCGTGGCGGCGTTGGGGTTGGCGTTCAAGCCGGACATTGATGACATGCGGGAGTCGCCGGCGTTGGACATCACGAGGTTGCTGGTTGAGGCGTTGCCGCAGGGCAAGGTGTTGGCGGTGGAGCCGAACGTGGAGGAGCTTCCGGCCAAGTTGGCCGGACACACCAACCTCGAACTCGCCCCTCTGACTGACGCGGTCGCACAAGCCGATGTTGTCGTGCTCCTGGTCGATCACCGCGAATTCAAGGCCATGGACACCACCGCCCTCGAGGGCAAGGCAGTCATCAACACCCGCGGCACCTGGCGCTCGTTGGAAGCCTGATGTGGCCGTCCTGACCCGGAGGTGACGATGACAGAGGCGACGGCCGAGTCTTCCGAAGACGCAGGCCTGCTGTTCGACGCCTACTGCGCAGCGCCCGAGCGCTACTGGCCAGAGCGTTCTCAACGGCAGGCACAGAAACTGGCAAAGCACCTGGATCGTGTCGCCCAGACGCTCCAGTCGCGCCGCACTCTGGTCCCGCGGACCATGGTCGAGTTGGCGCGACGACGCGCCGGCGCACGTCGGCCAACGGTCTACCTCGTCAACATCGGCAGCTCCGGGTCGCACTGGCTCGAGGAGATGCTCGTCAGGGGGGCGGGCATGCTTGGTGCAGGGGAGGTCTACCTGCCACCCTCCATGGATGACCCGGTCAGTGGCCTCGCGCCTCGCGAAGCCGAGATCTTCATCGATGCGCTCCACGTGCTCCATGCCGGTGGCGTCGCTCCGGATGAGGCCGCGAGTGTGATCAACTCGCAGCATTCTGTGCGGCCGCAGGCTTTCTCAGCGGACACGGACGCTCGGCATGTCCTGCTCCTCCGGGACCCGATTGACGTGTGTCTATCCCGCACCTTCCGCAAGGACGAGTACCGGCAGGATGTCGCCCCGCAGGCCGAGGACGTGGCGTACCTGCGGTCCAACGTCGCCAAGGTGAAATCGTTCCTGACCGCGGCACAGCGTCAGGACTTTGATCTGGTGATCCGTTATGAGGATCTTCTCGTGGACCCGGTGCCCTCGCTGATGGCGGTCAGCACGCTCACGAGCACACCAACCCAGGAGGCGCGTCTGCGCCAGGTGGCTGAGCAGCAGTCCGCGGAGCAACTGACTGCCAGCGGCGGTGCTGCCGCCACCAACCTGTTCACCGGCAGGCGGCGGCGCTATCCCGCGAGCGCCGAGAGGCTCGCGCACCGTGAGCTGGGGCCGTTGCGAGCCTCCTTCGGCTACCCCCCTCCGCATGACTGAGCGCGTCGAGGGTGTGCGGCCGAGCCGTGAGTTGGTGGACCGTTTCGTACCGGTCGTCAAGGACCAGGCGGCTCGTCAGCGTGCAGAGAAGTTCTTGACCGAGGGCATCATCGCCGCGCGTGACTTCCCCGACATCAGCTATGACAACGGGCTGTGCTGGGCGGCCGAACTGCCGCGTGCGCACGGCCGCCATCTGCATGGGTTGCTCTTCCTCGCCGACTGGCATGCGACGGTGCTGAGCGCTGACCAGGCCCCGCCCGCCACACGCCAGCGCGCAGTCACCCAGGCGGCTGCCCTGGTGCTCCGGTGGTCCGACGTCGCGGACGCGGTCCGGGACAGCTCGATGGCGTATCACGACGAGACGACGGCCCAGCGGCTGCTGCAGGTCTGCCGTCTCCTCGACGACCATGCCGCTGACATCGATCCCGAGGCCCGGGACAGACTCGTCGCGCTCGCGACGTCCACGGCTGAGCTCCTGGTCACTGATGAGTTCTATGCCGGTGTCAACAACCACGGCATGTTCCAGGACCTGGCCCTCTTCCGGTTCGCCGCCAGTGGCGACTGGCTCGCCCACACATCGTTGATCGAGACGTCCGTGCAGCGGGCGACGGAGCGACTGTTGGACTACTTCACCGCAGCCTTCACCCCCGACGGCGTGCACGTCGAGAACAGCCCGGCCTACCACTTCATGGTGGCTCGGAGCCTGCGCGACGTCATCCCCGTCATCCGTGCCGTCGGCCCCTCCAGGGCAGCACAGCTGGAGGCGATCTACCGGGGCGCCGAGCGATTCGCGGTGCACTCGATCATGCCGGACGGGACGATCGCGCCGTTGGGTGACACTAAGGTGATGACCGTCGCGCGGACCGGCCACAGCACAACCTTCCCGGGGCAGGCCTTTCGCTATGCCATCACCCGCGGCAAGGACGGTGAGGCGCCCGCTGAGCGCTCCGCAGTCTTCTCCCGGGGAGGCTACGCGATGCACCGCACCGGCTGGGGTGACGCGGATGCCTACGTCATGACCTTCAAAGCGGCCTACCTAGCGCAATACCACCACCACTGCGACGATCTGGCCCTGACGCTCTTCGGACGCGGCCGCTGGCTGCTGTCCGAGGCCGGCCCCAACGGCTATGACTACAAGAACCCGCTGACCAAGTATGCCTACTCCCAGCACGCCCACAACGTGGTCCTGATCGACGGGAGGTCACTGCCCCGCGTCGACAAGAAGCCAGGCGGAGTGGCCCTGGTCGACCGCACCAACGAGCCGGCACCATCGCAGCAGGGCCGGCCACGCGCCCTGAGCAGGGTCCGTGCCCTGCTAGGACGGGCCGCCAAGCAGGCCGCAGCCACGCGCTCGGCGGATCCCGCGCCGCTCCTGCGAGTGACGGGCACCAACACGCGGTTTGCCGCGTCCCGCCACGAGCGGACGATCACGGTCACCGAGCCCGCCGGGCACCTGCACCTCACCGTGGAGGACACGGTGGAGCACCAGGACGGCCAGGAGCACGACCACGAGGTGCTGTGGCATGTGGGGCCCGGTGTTGAGGTCACCCTGCGCAGCGACAGCGCCGAGCTCACCCTCGATGAGTCCACCGTGCTGACCCTCACCTGGAGCAGCGATGCGGACACCACGGCGAGGCTGGTGAAGCCGCGCGCTACGGGGCGGGTGCAGGCCATGCGGTTCCCGAGATTCGGGCGGCACGAGCTAAGCGCCGTGATCAGCATCGCGAGCCGCGGGCCTCACCTCAGGCTGGTCACCAGCATCAGCGCTCCGGACCAGACCCGCCTCACCTGAGCAGTCGCGCTCAGCCGAGCGCGACTGCAGCCAGCCGGCGGAACACCTCGGCCGCCTCGAACCGTGCCCGCACCACAGCCTGGATCGGTTCGGGGTCGCGGGGTGCTGTGTCGATGCGCTCCACGATCTGCCCGGTCGTGGAGCTGAGCCAGTCGCGCGGATAGATCAGGTCGGAGCCGTCCCAGGCGAGCACGGCGGGCAGCGCGCCACTCGCGGCACCGTCAGCGATGGTGAGGTGGAAGGACTCGAAGTCGCTCACGCTGAGGGCCACGCCGATCTTGCGATACCACTGCGCCATGTCGTCCCCGTGGCCGTCGAGCATCACGGTCTCTGGCCGGTCAGCGTTGAGCCGGTCGATCCGGGCGAACTGCGCGTCAAACCAGGCGAGTTCGTCCGGTCGATCCTTCATCCACGGCAGGTCGGCGGGCAGTTTGCCCTTGATCCGCAGCGTGTAGTCCTCGCCCCGCTCCTTGAGCCCTTCCACGACGTCCAGGGCAAGATCGAGCCGCTTGCGCTCGGGCAGGATCCCGACCAGGCCGATGGTCCGGTGGGCGTCTGCGGTCTTGGGCAGTGCCAGCGCCTCCACCGGGACCCCGTTGGGGACGACCAGACTGCGCTCGCGGGGCACACCGTGGCCGCGGATGGCGGCTCCTCGGATGAGCTCCCCGACGAAGACGTAGGCATCGACGTTGGCGTGCTCGGTCCGCGCGAGATAGGGCCGGTCGAGTTCTTGCAGGTGCACGCGGACGACGAGGCGCTGGTCGGGGCGGACGTGGCGGGAATACCACTCCAGGTTGCCCAGGCCCCACTCGCAGAAGACGGTGTCGGCGCTGGCCAGCAGATCGAGGGAGCGCTCCTCATCGTGCTGGGTGTGGTTGTCCCAGACGTCCAGGTCGACCCGCGCGCCGCTGTCCTGCAGCGCCTCAATGAGCCCGCCGGCGAACTTCAGGTCGTGCCCGGCCACCACAACCCGCGTCCCTGTATGCCGATCGCTGACTTCGGTCGGTTCCTCCCGAGAGTCTGTGGTCGCCTGTGCGACCTGCACCGGAGTCAGGAGGTGCAGTCCAGCGACGCCGCTGGCCGTGAGGGCCTGGGCGACGGAGGCCTGCTCTCGTGTGACCTTGTGGGACACCAGGTCCCAGCGGGCTTCTGGCTGATCGGCGGGCTCGGAGATCGGGTCCGCCTCATGCAGCCGCGGATCTGGTCCGGCCTCCAACGCCTCCCAATCGCCATAGCGGGTGGCCAGCAGCAGATCCTCAAACCAGGTGCGGGGCCGCACTTCATCGAGGACACCGACCCAGTCGGCCGTGAGACCGGTGGGACCCGCCACAACCTCGACTCCCGCGGCCTTGAGGAGGCCAGTGACCGTGCCGTTGCTCCCCTCGAGGGCGACCTGGGCGGGACGCACGGACTGCGCGAGCAGCGACTCCACCAGGTGACCCACGCCCGCCTGGGCGTCCGGGGAGTCCAGCACCACGGCATACGACGGCAGGGTCGGCCCGGTGATGGCAAGCCCCGCGGTGCGAGCCAGGATGGTCAGCGCGGTGTCGGCGGTGTGTGACCTGAGCACGCTGCGCAGCTGCAGCCACGCCTCCCGCAGCCGTTCCTGCGGGTCGTTGGCCCAGGTGTGCAGGTGGGCGCTCCAGACTGCGGGGTCGGCGGACGTGGGGATGGCTGAGCCGAAGGTCTCGTTGACGCCACGTCCGGGGCCCGACAGCACCACTCCTCCAGACGCCGCAACCTCCACGACGCGGCGGGAGAACATCGAGGGGGAGTCGGCCACGGAGTTGACGTTGAGGCTGGCCAGGTGACTCTTGTAGGACTTGAGCACCTCGGCATACGGAAGGCTGCCCTGAACGTGAGCCGTGAACCTGGGCGGGAAGTGATAGGGCGAGTCGGGGTTGTCCGCCTGCCGGTCATAGATCGTCAGACCGTGTGGCTGTGCGGCGGTGAGCATCGAGGCGAGCTCTCGGGAGCGCTGCGCATAACGGTCGCCGTAGTAGGTGCCGGCGTAGGCGACGGTCGGCTCGAACGGGCGGTCCGTGGGCAGCGGGTTGTGGATTCTGGGCTGGGCATAGAACGGCAGGGCGGAGACGGTGCGGAGGGTGGGCTCGCCGTGCTCGAGGTAGGCCGGGATGCGCCCGGCATCGGTGGTGAAGATGTGGTCGCACAAGGCTGCGGTGCCGACGAACCGGTTGAAGTGGACCGGGTCCTCCTTGTTCCAGAACACCGAGGGGATCCCCAGCTCGCGGGCCGCCGTCAGCAGGTCGACGATGTCCTGGTGCTCCTCGGGCTCGTACTGCCCCACGCCGCGGTGCCACTGGCCCCCGTTACCCTCCCACGCCGACTCGATGAAGACGAGGTCCAGGTCGGTGAGCTGCTCTCGCCAGGAGACCCGTCCCAGCGGTGTCACCTGGACGCTGGCCTGCAGGGTTGTGGTGGTGAACTCGTCGGCGATCAGGCCGACCCGCAGGCTGGCGAGGGTGCGCGAGTCTTTGGTGCTGACCGCGTCGTCGTGGTTTCGCTGCGCCTGCTGGTGGGTCCCTGCGACCTCGGGGGCGACGTGGGCCCACGTGCGGTGGTCCAGGCACCAGAGACGACCGGCACGGCCAAGGTTGAGCCGCAGGTCCTTGTCATCGATGAGCTCCAGCAGTGCCCCGGCGAGGGCGTCCGCGTCGCCGGCGGGGACAAGCCGGGCGCGGTCCTGGTCGTCCCCCGCGAACACGCGATGGGGGGACACGTCAGACAGGACCAGGGCCTTGCCGGCGCTCAGCGCCTCGAGTGGCTTCAGCGGTGAGACCATCTCAGTGACCGGCAGGGACAGCCGGGGCAGCGGCATGATGTCGATCGTGCTGAGCAGGCGGGGGATCTGCGTCTGCGGCAGCCGCCCGAGGAAGCGCACCCGGTCGGTGATGCCGAGCTCTTGGGCGCGAGCCTTGAGTGCTGCCTCGGCGGGCCCGGAGCCGGCCAGCACGACCTGGAAGCGGTGGGCCTGCTCGGGGTCCTCCCGCCGGGTCATCAGGGCGACCGCGTCGAGCAGGACGCTCAGGCCCTCGTAGTCGACCATGCTGCCGGTGAAGCCGATGACGGGCCGATCCGTGTGGATGCCCTGCTCACGCGCGTAGGCCGCGTCGGTGGGAAGCGGCAGATAGACGTCGGTGTCGACGGCGTTGGGAGCCAGCGAGATCCGCTCCGCGGGGACGCCACGCCGGATCAGCTCCTGGCGGGTCTCCTCGGTGATCGCCAACACAGCGTCCGCCTCGGTCGCGACGAGGGTCTCCAGCTCGACGTGCTGGGCATAACGCTCGGTCTGGTCCCAGCCCGTTTTCGTCGAGGCCTCCGTGATCTCCCAGAGCCCACGCACCTCATAGACAAAGGGCACCCCCAGGCGGCGTGCCGCGATGAGGGCGGGCAGGGCGGTGCGGAAGTTGGATGCGGCGTGGATCAGGCTGGGTCTCAGCAGGCGGGCTTCGCGGACGAAGGCGTCTGCGGCCTCCAGGACGAAGTGGTCAAAGGGGGTCGCGTCGACGGAACTTCCCGGCAGGTGCACGTAGGTCACGCCGTCGAGCTGCTCGGACTGCCGGACGCGATCGGGCTTGGCAGTGTCGGTCGAGGAGTCCCAGGGATAGCCAGGGCGGGCGACGACGCACACGTCCTCGCCGCTGGCCAGCAGGCCCGTCGCCATGCCGTGTGTGCGGATCGAATAGCCATTCGTGTTGAAGACCGGCGTGGAGTGCGCGCAATACATGATGCGCCCACGCTCGGGGAGGTAGGCGACCCCATGGGCACGCGGGGGCAACTCGATGCCGCGCTGATCGACCCGGTCACCGCCCAGGATGCGGCGCGGCAGGATGGCGTCCGTTCCGGTGAATTCCTCGACCACCTCGGCGTGGCGCTCCAGGAGGCGGGCCAGGTCGCTGACCCGTCCCTCCTGAAACCAACCCCGCGACAGCACGGCCTTCAGGCTGTCCGTGCTGGGCTCGCGCTCCAGCCAGTCCTTGAGCTCCTCAAAACTGTAGTCCGAGAGCCGCAACGTGGTCTCTGACTGCGACGTTAGGGGAGGCCGCCGCGTGCCGGGCGGCGCTGTGGCCGCCGTCTCCGCTACCCAGCTGCCTGTGTCGGAACCCACCGCGCCACCCCCAACCAAGCTGGGCTGCGTCGGAATCGAGTTCTTACCGCCGCCCCGGCCCCAACGCATACCGAGGGGGTCCGCGATGCGCTTGCCCATCCGGTAGGACCGGGACCCGCGCACCCGCTTGAGGTCGGCCTTGAGTCGCGCACTCTCCTTGCGATAGGCCTTGAGGGAGCCATGAGCCGTGCCGAGCCGCCGCGTGAGATCTGCATTTTGGGCCTGCAATGCGACGAGCTGCTGCTTTAGCTCAGCGAGGTGGATGCTCTGCTGGACGTCCCGGTCGCGGAGCTCCTGGTAGTGGCTGGGTGCTTCCGGGTCGGCTGCGAAGGCGGCTGCCAGGACACTGCGCAGGGAGGCTTCGTCCCGTGCCTCGTCCGCGTGAAAGTTCACCAGTCAGCTCCTCTCATCGTCGCCTCACCGACCCCATCCTGCCAGGCACCCGCAGACCTGGGTGGGTGTACTCCTCGGGCAGGGCCACCCGTAGCCGCCAGGCTTGGGGGCTTCCTCGCTGCCCTGTGTGCGAGTCAGGAATTGAGGCGTGGATTTGGATGAAGTGCAGACGTCCGGCGGGACATGCCTAGTTCCAGAGGCAGAACAGTTAGGCTTCCGACAGCGACAACGAAACGGAGTGATCTATGAGCGAGTTGGCCATGATCCCGGCGGCCAAGCCGATCATCGGGGATGAGGAGCGCGAGGCCGTCGACCGCGTCATGCGGTCGGGGATGGTGGCGCAGGGGCCGGAGGTCGCGGCGTTCGAGCAGGAGTTCGCCGAGCAGGTGGTCGGTGGGCGCACCTGTGTCGCGGTCAACTCGGGCACCTCGGGGCTGCACCTCGGCCTGCTCGCTGCGGGGGTCGGTCCCGGCGATGAGGTGATCGTGCCGTCCTTCACCTTCGCGGCGACGGCCAACTCGGTTGCGCTGACCGGCGCGACGCCGGTCTTCGCCGACATCGAGGCCGACACCTTCAACCTGGCCCCGGAGAGCGTGCGCGCGGCGATCAACGACAACACCGCGGCGATCATGCCGGTGCACCTGTATGGTCACCCGGCCGACATGACCTCACTGCAGAGGATCGCCGATGAGGCGGGCGTGCAGGTGTTCGAGGACGCCGCGCAGGCGCACGGGGCGCAGTATGCCGGGGCGCCGGTCGGCAGTTTCGGCGCCTTTGCGATGTTCAGCCTGTATCCGACGAAGAACATGACCTCGGGTGAGGGTGGGATGGTCTCGTGCGCGGACGAGGAGATGGCCCGCGGGATCCGGTTGCTGCGCAACCAGGGCATGGAGGCGCAGTACGCCAACGAGATCGTTGGCCTGAACAACCGGATGACGGACATCCACGCTGCCATCGGGAGGGTGCAGCTGACCAAGGTCGGGGCCTGGACGGCCACGCGCCAGGAGAACGCCGCCTGGTTGGACGCGAACCTGGGCGGCATCGACGGGGTCGTGGTGCCGTCGGTGCGCGAGGGGTGCACGCACGTCTATCACCAGTACACGATCCGCCTCGATGGTGCCTCGGGGCAGGAGCGGGACCGGGTCGTCGCGGCCCTGCGCGAGGAGCACAAGGTCGGCTGCGGTGTCTACTATCCGACGCCCAACCACGAGCTGGTCTCGCTGCACAGGTTCGCTCCGGAGCACGATCTGCCGGAGACGGCCCGGGCCGCCGCCGAGGTGATCAGCCTGCCGGTCCACCCCTCGCTGTCCCAGGGCGACCTGGACCGGATCGCCGCGGCCGTGGCCGACGCCGTGAAGGCAGGTGCGTGATGACCGATCAGCTCCAGGGCCGGGCCGGGGCGGGCGCGCTGCCGGAGGGCCAGACGATCCGGATGGGTCTGATCGGGCTCGGGGCGATGGGCCGCCACCACGCCCGGGTGATCCGTGAGGTCCAGGGCATGGAGCTGGTGGCGGTGGCCGATGCCCAGGGTGACAAGCACGGTGTCGCCGGGGGCCTGGAGGTGCAGCCTGACGTCGAGTCACTGATCGCCCAGGGCATCGACGCGGCGATGGTGGCGGTGCCGACCTATCTGCACGAGCCGGTGGGCCTGGCGCTGGCGCAGGCGGGCGTGCACGCGATGATCGAGAAGCCGATCGCCGCAACCTTTCAGGAGGGTGAGCGGGTCGCCGCGGCCTTCGAGTCGGCGGGGCTGGTCGGCTGCGTGGGCTATGTCGAGCGGTGCAACCCCGCGCTGCTGGAGATGCGGCACCGGATCGAGGCCGGTGAGCTGGGCAACGTCTATCAGATCACCACCTCGCGCCAGGGGCCCTTCCCGGCACGGATCGCTGACGTCGGGGTGGTCAAGGACCTGGCCACGCACGATGTCGACCTCACGTCCTGGATCGCCCAGTCTCCCTACGCGCTGATCAGTGCGCAGGTGACCCACCGCTCCGGGCGCGAGCACGAGGACATGGTCGTCGCGTCCGGCCGGTTGCAGAACGGCACGATCGTCAACCACATCGTCAACTGGCTCTCGCCGCTGAAGGTCCGCGAGACCGTCGCGACCGGCGAGAAGGGCTCCTTCATCGCCAACACCCTCTCCGGTGACCTGACCTTCGTGGCCAACGGTGACGTCCGCTCCGAGTGGGACATTGACCGCCAGTTCAAGGGTGTCTCTGAGGGAGACTCGATCCGTTATGCGATCGCCAAGCGTGAGCCGTTGCGGGTGGAGCAGGAGAACTTCCGGGACCGCCTGTGGGGCAGAGAGTCCGAGTCGGTGAGCATGGCCGAGGGTGTGCACGCCCTGAAGGTCGTCGAGGCGGTGCTCAAATCAGCGAGCACGGGCCGCAGTGTTGGTCTTTGAAGGGACGTCTCTGCCGGTTGAACTGCACGTGCCGCCGGTCTTGGCAGCCAGGGGGCATGAGATCGGGCGTATCTTGCAAGGGCGGCGGAGCCAGACTTCATCTGATCTAGTTGGTCGTCGATAGAGGAAGTCGAATCTTGAGTGCCACTGGGCTGGGTCTCGCCGTGAACACCGTGGTGGAAGGCAAGACTAGCCCGAGGTAGGCGGACCAGCCTCCGAAGGCGACCTTGGGTGCAGTCCTCCGCTTGAACTTGGACCGCACTTTCCGTGCGGGGCCGTCCAACTCCGAGATCGCCCGAGAGTTCTGGATAATCGAACTTGCGGAGACGAGCACCACCCAACACCCCGCCGTGCAGTAGTTTCTGCCTGTCGCAACTTGGGCATTCACGGTCTGCTTCCCGGGAACGTGTGTGCCGACGACGCAGGCATGGGCGAAACTGACGGAGAACTTCGTCCAGTAGGTGAGCGTGGCGTTTGGTGCCCATTCGCGGTCGCCCGCCAGGCCACACTGCAGGTTTGAAACTCAGCCGCCGAACTCGGCGGGACGCTCGGTGCCGTTGAGCAGGTGCGAGATGGCGGCCACGCTCCGTGCCGCCGCCTTGCCGTCGCCATAGGGATTCACGGCGTTGGCCATCGCATCGAAGGCCGCGGTGTCGTCCAGGAGGGCCGTGACTTCGGTGACGATCCGCTCCTCGTCCGTGCCGATGAGCTTCACGGTGCCGGCCTCGACCGCCTCGGGCCGCTCGGTGTTCTCGCGCATGACGAGGACGGGCTTGCCGAGGGAGGGAGCCTCCTCCTGGACACCGCCTGAGTCGGTGAGCACCACCGTGGAGGCTGCCATCACGCGGGTGAACTCGCCATAGGCCAGCGGTTCAGTGACCAGAACGTTGGTGAGGCCTTCGAGGTGCGGCAACACAGCCTCACGCACGATGGGATTGCGGTGCGCCGGCAGCACGATCGTCAGGTCGGGATAGCGCTCGCCGAGTCGGCGCAGGGCCCGGCCGACGCCCTGCATGGCGTCGCCCCAGTTCTCCCGGCGGTGCGTGGTGACCAGCAGGATCTGGTCGCCGTCGGCGACGTGCTTGGCCAAGCGCTCGTCCGCGATCGGCAGGCCCTGCTCCACGGTGTGCAGGAGGGCGTCGATGACCGTGTTGCCCGTGATGACGATCAGGTCCTCGGCGATGCCCTCGCGGGTCAGGTTGGCCTTCGACGTGGAGGTGGGGGCCAGGTGCAGCCCCGCCACCTGCGTCGTGATCTTGCGGTTGGCCTCCTCCGGGAAGGGGGAGTGGATGTTGCCGCTGCGCAGGCCGGCCTCCAGATGGACCACCGGGATCTGACGGTAGAACGCTGCGATCGAGGCGGCCGCGACCGTCGAGGTGTCACCCTGCACCAGGACGGCGTCGGGCGCGTTCTCCAACAACACCGGGTCGAGGCGCTCGAAGACCTTGGCCATGAGCACGTTGAGCGTCTGTCCGTGCGCGAAGACGTCGAGGTCAAAGTCGGGGGCGATCCCAAAGATGTCGTTGACCTGGTCGAGCATCTCGCGGTGCTGGCCGGTCACTGCCGTGAGCGACTCGAACTGGTCGCTGGCCTCGAGGGCCTTGATGACCGGAGCTACCTTGATGGCCTCGGGTCGGGTGCCATAGATGGTCATCACCCGCTTGGGAGAGGTCACGTCTACTTCGCCTTGGCCTGCGCTGCTTCGCGCGACTGCTGCAGAGCCTGCGGGAGGTGGCCGGTGGACTTCTCGTAGAGCCTGGTGGCCTGGCGGTTGGCGATCAGCCGGCTGAGGCCCACGATCGCTCCGGAGAGCACCGCGAAGGCGATGGCTTCCTTGATGTCGATGTCCGGGTCCTCGGGGTTGCTCGGGGAGTCGCCGCCGGAGACGAACTTCCATGTCCCGTCGGTCAGTTTGCGCGCGACCACGCTCGCCCCGACGGCCGCGCCAGCCGCCATCACCTTCCACATCAAGTTACCCATGGCCCCTAGCCTGCCACGACCACTACGCCGGTGCCTGCCCGGTATAGATCGTGTCCGCGATCCGGTCGCGCAGGGCCACGAACTCCGGGGTGGAGCGCAGCTCCTTGCCGGGGAGCACGCGGCCGTACTGCTGGGAGATCGTCACGGGCTCGTCCAGGACGACGCGGCCCGGCCGGGGGCTCATCACCAGGACCCGGTCGCCCAGGAAGACGGCCTCTTCCACGCTGTGCGTGATGAAGAAGATGGTCTTCCGACGCTCGCGGGAGATCTGTAGCAGGTCCATCTGCAGGCGCTCACGGGTCAAGGCGTCGAGCGCGCCGAAGGGTTCGTCCATCAGGATGATCTCTGGGTCGTTGGCCAGGACCCGTGCGATCTGGGCCCGTTGCTGCATGCCGCCGGAGAGCTCATAGGTCTTCTGGTCCTCGAAGCCAGCCAGCCCGACCAGGTCGAGGCACCGCTGCCCGGTCTCGCGGCGCTCGGCGGCGCCAACGCCGCGGAACTTGAGCCCGAGCTCGACGTTCTTGCGCACGGTCAGCCACGGATAGAGGTTGGCCTGTTGGAAGACCACACCCCGCTCCCAGGAGGGTCCGGTGATGAGGGAGTCGTTCACCCGGGCCTGCCCGCCGGTTGGGCGCAGGAAACCGGCGAGGATCTTCAGCAGCGTGGTTTTCCCACACCCCGAGGGGCCCACGACGCACACGAACTGCCCGGCCGGCACGTGGAGTGAGGTGTCTGCCAGGGCGTGGACGACCTCCCCGCTGTCGGTGATATACCGCTGCGAGACCTCGTCCAGGGTGAAACTCACTGACCGGCGACCTTGGCGATCGCGTCGGTGTAGATCGCTGCCTCGTAGTCCTCGGCCGGGTTGACCTCGTCGATCTCCTCCTGAGTGACCAGGAAGTCGGCCGTGTTGATCAGGTCCTGTGCCAGCTGGCCACCGAAGTAGTCCTCGCCGGCCTGCTCTGCGGCGGGCAGGAAGGTGTAGCCCCCGAGCTGGTCAAGGACCTCCTCGGTGGGGATGCCCAGCTGCACGCCGATCGACTCGGCTGCGGCGTCCGGGTCATCCAGAATCATCTGGACGGCCTGGTCCTGCAGCGCGGTCCAGACCTCCATGAACTCCGGGTTCGCCTCGACGAACTCCGTGGTGGCTCCCGCCAGGTCGAAAGTGGGGGCACCGGCCTCGGCCGTGTCGGCGGCGGACAGGATGATCTGGCCGCTCTCGGTCAGCAGGGGCAGCGTGGGTGCCCACACCCAGGCCGCGTCGATCTCCTGGCGCTCCCAGGCCGCCAGCATGGCGTCCGGGGAGAGGTTGATCAGCTCGACGTCCGCCGGGGACATGCCGTCCCGCTCCAGCGCGGCCAGCAGTGAGTAGTGGGCGGTGGACGCGAACGGCACGGCGATGGACTTGCCGGCCAGGTCGGCGAGGCTCTCTCCGCCACCCTCCTGCACCACCAGCGACTCGGCCTCGCCGATCACGTCGTGGATCCAGATGACCTGCATGTCGATGTTGTTCGGGGGAGAGACCGCCTTCGTGGCGGGGCTGGAGCCGACCAGGCCGAGGTCGACCGACCCGGAGCCGAAGGCCTGCACCATCTCCCCGCCCGAGGCGACCTTGACCCACGAGACGGTGGCATTCGGCATACAGGCCTCGAGCCATCCCAGGTCCCGCACCACCAGGTCCCCGTTCGGGATCGGCTGGTAGCCGACCTCCACGGTGGTGTCGATGTCCTCGTTGACGTCCACCGGGCACTCGCTGGCAGCGCCAGCGTCGCCGGAGGCCTCCTCGTCGTCCGGGTTGCTCGAGCGGCCCTCGTCAACACACCCTGCGAGCAGGATGCCGGCGGCCGCGACGAGGGCGGCGCCCCGGGCGGACCGGGCACGGGTGACTGCAGAACGGCGTGTGGTCATGGTCTTCTCCTTGTCAGGCCCTGCCATACCAGGGCACCAGCAGCGTGCCCAGGTGTTTCAGCAGGGCATCGAGCGCCACGGCCGCCAGGCCGATGACGATGATGCACGCGATGGTCAAAGCGGTCTGTAGTTGTTGTCCGGAGACGTAGGCCAGGCCGCCGATGCCGGGGATGCCGGCGTTCAGTTCAGCCGCCACGACGGTGGTCCACGCAAAGCCCACCGCGATCCGGATGCCGCCGATCACCTCGGGCAGGGTGGCGGGCAGCACGATGTAGCGCCCCACCTGCCACCGACTGGCCCCCATCGAGCGGGCGGCGTGGATGCTGTCCTCCCGCACGCCACGCACGCCATTGATCGTGGCGATCACGATCGGCGGGAACGCGGCGAGGAAGAGCAGCCAGTACTTGCTGGTGTTGCCGATCCCGAACCAGACGATCAGCAGACCGATGTAGCCCAGCGGCGGCAGCGACCGCAGGAAGTTGAGGTAGGGCTCGAGAGCGGTGTTCAGCCATTCGATGCTGCCCATCAGGAACCCGACCAGCGGGCCCAGCGCGATCGCCACGCCCACCCCGACCGCGATGCGCTGCATCGAGGCAATCAGGTGCTCCCACATGTAGTAGTTCTGCTCGCCACACACCGACCGGCCACTATCCAGCTCACGACAGGTGTTGGCCTGGATGAAGGCGTCCCAGACCGCGGCCGGGGAGGGAAGATACAACGCCGGCACCAAGGCGAACCGGGTGACCAACCACCAGATGCCGAGCGCGATGAGCAGCACCGCAAAACTCAACCCGAACTTACGGACCCGCTGAGCACGCCGGCTACGACGATGGTCAGCGGCAACACGCAACGACTGACCGAGCGGGTCGGTCTCGGGGACGACGCTGGCCTCGTCCTGGTTCGGTCCGGTCATGGGCGCTCGCCCCGTGCTTCCGTTGAGTGACAACTCCGGTGGGGAAGCCTAAACCACGCAGCAGGCTCAGGGGTGCTCGCCACACGGTCGGGCAGGCTTCACGGACCAGGAACACGTCATCTACAGTGGCAGGCACGACAGGGGAGCGCACCAGCGCTGAGAGTGCGGCATCGGCCGCAGACCCTCGAACCTGACCCGGCTAGCACCGGTGGAGGAAGTCGAGTCTCAGGTGGGTTGGTCCCACCGCCCCTCCTGCTGTCCGAGGAGGATCAACATCATGCAGTATGCCGACACGCGCCACCGCGGCGCCGTTCGCCTGGCCGCCGGGCTGGGTCTCATGCTCGCCGTCAGTGGGTGCACCCTGCTGGGCGGGGAGGAGGAGCCGGCGCAGACCGGCCCAAACCTCCCCGAGAACGCGCAGAGCACGAGCCAGCCCTCCCCACAGAATGGGGAGGTCGTGCTCGTCACGCACGAGTCGTTCAACCTGCCCGAGGAGGTGCTCCAGAACTTCACCGAGCAGACCGGCTACGAGGTGGTCGTGCAAGCCTCCGGCGACGCCGGCGCGCTGACCAACCAACTGGTGCTCACCCAGGGCAGTCCCATCGGGGACGCCGTTTTCGGGATCGACAACACCTTCGCGAGCCGCGCGGTCAACGAGGGGGTCCTGTCGGCATACAGCCCCTCGGACCTGCCGCCGGAGGTGAGCGAGCACGCCCTGCCCGGTGACGCGGCCACCTATCTGACACCCGTCGACTACGGCGACGTCTGCATCAACGTCGACGACGCCTGGTTCGAGGCCGAGGGCATCGAGCCCCCGCAGACCCTGCAGGACCTGACGGACCCGACCTATCAGGACCTGTTTGTCACCTCGGGGGCGAGCTCCTCCAGCCCGGGTCTGGCCTTCCTGATCGCCACCGTCGGTGAGTTCGGGCAGGACGGCTGGCAGGACTACTGGCGCGACCTGATGGCCAACGGTGCGGTGATCACCTCCGGCTGGTCGGACTCCTACGGCGTCGACTTCACCTTCAGCGGCGGCGACCGGCCGATCGTTCTCTCCTACGCCTCCAGCCCGCCCTTCACCATTCCGGAAGGCGGCGACGAGCCGACCACCAGCGCGCTGCTGGACACCTGCTTCCGCCAGGTGGAGTATGCCGGCGTCCTCGAGGGCGCCGCCAACCCGGAGGGGGCCCAGGCGCTGGTCGACTTTCTGCTGACCGACGAGGTGCAGGCGGCCATCCCGGACTCGATGTACGTCTACCCCGTCACCGACGTCGCGCTCCCCGAGCTGTGGGCGCAGTGGGCCGACGTGGCGCAGGAGCCGATCGAGGTCGACCCTGAGCTGATCGAGGAGAACCGGGAGGACTGGGTGCGCGAGTGGGCCGACATCACCACCGGCTAGTCCCCGAGCGACTGGTCCCCGCCCTGGGGGTCACGCTGCTGGCCCTGCTGCCGCTGGCCTTCCTGACGGTCTTCTTCGTGCTGCCCGTGGGCGGGATGCTGGTGCGCGGCTTCTATCCGGACGGCGCCTGGGACCTCTCCGGGGTCGGGGAGGTCCTCGGGCGGGACCGGACCGCTCGGGTGCTGGGATTCACCATCGGTATGGCGACACTCGGCACCGCGCTGACTCTCACCCTGGGTCTTCCGCTGGCTTTTGTGCTCTATCGGTTGGTCTTTCCCGGCCGGGCGCTGCTGCGGGCGATCGTCGTCATGCCCTTCGTGCTGCCCACGGTGGTGGTCGGCGTGATGTTCCGTGCCCTGCTCTCCAGCGGTGGGCCGTTGGGCTTTCTGGGCTGGGACCGCAGTTGGACGGCGATCCTGCTGGCCTTTGTCTTCTTCAACCTGGCCGTCGTGGTGCGCACCGTCGGTGGCATGTGGGAGGGACTGGACCGACGGGCCGAGGAGTCCGCCGCGGCGCTCGGCGCGTCGCCGACGCACGTCTTCCGGACGGTCACACTGCCGGCGCTGCTGCCCTCGATCGTCTCGGCCGGGACGCTGGTCTTCCTGTTCTGCTCGACGGCGTTCGGGGTGGTGCTGACGCTGGGCGGGTTGCGCTACGGCACGATCGAGAGCGAGATCTATCTGCTGACCACCGAGTTCCTCGACCTGCAGGGGGCTGCCGTGCTGTCGGTGATCCAGCTGCTGGCGGTCGTGGTCATGCTGACCCTGGCGGCTCGTGCCCGGGCCCGTTCCGAGGCCACGACCGACCGGGCGGCCGCCCGCTCGGTGGCCCGCAGGCCGCGCGCTGGTGACGCACCCCTGCTGGTGGTGGCCGGGCTGGTCGTGGCCTTCGTGCTGACCCCGGTGCTCACGCTGGTGCTGCGCTCGCTGCGCGGTGGCAGTGGGTGGACCCTGGAGCACTACCGCTCCCTGGGTGACGCCGGTGCGTCACCGGCGATGCGGGTGAGCATCCTGGACGCCGTGCAGAACTCGCTGAGCACGGCGGTGGACGCCACCATGATCGCCATGGTGCTCGGAGTGTGCGTGTCGATCGTCGTCTCGCGCCGCCCCCGTGCAGCCTGGGCGAGTCGGCTGGTGTCGGTCCTGGACGGAGCCTTCATGCTGCCGCTGGGCATCTCCGCGGTAACCGTGGGATTCGGTTTTTTGATCACCCTGGACCGGCCGCCCCTGGACCTGCGGACCTCGGCGGTCCTCGTGCCCATCGCGCAGGCCCTGGTGGCGCTCCCGCTCGTGGTGCGCACCATCACCCCTGTGCTCCGCTCGGTCGACCCACGGATCCGGCAGGCCGCCTCGGCGCTGGGAGCGCCCCCGATGCGGGCGGCGTGGACCGCTGAGGGGCCGGTGCTCGGGAGGCCCCTGCTGGCAGCCACCGGCTTCGCGTTCGCCGTCTCCCTCGGCGAGTTCGGAGCCACCAGCTTCCTGGCGCGGCCCGACCGGCCTACGGTGCCGGTCATGATCTATGACCTGATCAGTCGGCCCGGCGTCGAGAACATGGGGATGGCCCTGGCCGCCTCCGTGGTGCTCAGCCTGCTCACCGTGACCGTGATGGGTGTCGTCGAGCGACTCCGTGTCGGCAGTGTGGGGGCCTTCTGATGCGACCACCCCACCGCCTGATGCGACCACCCCACCGCCTGATGCGACCACCCCACCGCCTGATGCGACCACCCCACCGCCTGATGCGACCACCCCACCGCACCAACCGGATGACGATTCTGGAGGTCCGTTGATGTTGCGGCTGGACCAGTTGAGTGTCCGCTTCGGTGATCTCGTCGCCGTCGACGAGGTCTCCCTCGCACTGCCCGCGGGGGAGGTGCTCGCGGTGCTCGGCCCTTCCGGCTGCGGCAAGTCGACGTTGCTGCGGGCGATCGCTGGGCTGGAGGACCTCGCCGGTGGGCAGATCAGCCTGGACGGGAAAGACCTGGCCGGGGTGCCCACGCACCGGCGGGGCTTCGCCCTGTTGTTCCAGGACGGCCAGCTCTTCCGCCACCTTGATGTCGCCGCCAACATCGCCTATCCGCTGCGCCTGCGCGGGGTCGACCGATCGGAGACCAGCGCACAGGTGGTGGACCTGTTGGAGACCGTCGGCCTGCCGGACTATGCCAACCGCGACGTCACCACCCTGTCCGGCGGTGAGCAGCAGCGGGTCGCCCTCGCCCGGTCCCTGGCCGCCGAGCCGCGGGTGCTCCTGCTCGACGAGCCGCTGTCCGCCCTCGACCGGTCGCTGCGCGAGCGCCTGGCCGGTGACCTGCGCAGCATTCTCACCGGCACACGCACCACGGCCCTACTGGTCACCCACGATCACGATGAGGCCTTCACGCTCGCCGACCGGATGGCGGTGATGCTGGAGGGGCAGATCGTCCAGCACGGGCCGACCCAACGGGTGTGGACCGAGCCGGTCGACCGCCGGGTGGCCGAGTTCCTCGGCTTCAGCACGTTCCTGGTGGGCAACCCGGCCGAGCAGGTGGCAGCCGCTGCCGGTCTTCCCAACCGCTCCCGGGCTCCTCTGGCGCTGCGCAGGTCGGCTTTGCGGGTGGACCCGGAGGGCGAGTTGAAGGCCACCGTCCGCCGGGCCGTTGCGATCAGCGACGCCGTGCGCGCTGACCTCGAGCTTGATGGTGTTGGGCCGGTGGAGGCGCTGGCTGCCCAGGACGCAGTCCTCACTCCGGGCGACCGCGTGCGGGTGCGCCCGGACCGCGCCGGCATGGCCCTGCTCTGACCCCGCGGCTCCAGCCGCCTCACGTGGACGCTTCGGGCGCCCTCTCCCTCCGGCTCTCGGGGCTTCAGCCGCCCTCTCCCTCCGGCTCTCGGGGCTTCAGCCGCCCTCCCTCCGGCTCCCGGGGCTTCAGCCGCCCTCTCCCTCCAGCCCTCGGCGTGTCGCGCACTGTGCGGACATCGTTGTGGCGTGTCGCGCGCTGGAGCGCGGAAACGGCACCGCCGATCCTGCACCAGCACGACACCGCTGACGACCTGCGGTGCGAACGCCCCGCAGTCGACGACGATCGGGCGCCGCCCAGCGCCGGGAAAGCTACGTGTCCTTCGAGCGATCGTGCCCACGCACGATCACGCCGGGGAGCCTGCGACCCCGATTGGCCGTGACCACACGACGGATCCGAGTCAGGACCTGCTCTGGGCGGCGTTCGATGCTGTTGGGCGTGACGGGCACCACGATCACCCGGTTCTCCACCATCGTGCCGTCCTTCTCCACGGTGGCGCTCCAGCGGTCCTTGCCCTGACTGTCAACTCCGGAGTGAAAGGCCTTGGAATGCACCTGGACGGCAATGCCACCATCTTCGAAGTAGGCGTCCGGCACCCCGATGACTACCTCGTCCGGAGTGCAGAGTTCGGTGTTCAACAGGCAGGGTGGCAGGCCTGGTTCAGCCCGAATCAGCTTCGCCAAGGCTGCCTCTGGCAGACTCCATGCGCCGGCGAGATAATCCTTGAGCGCCCGACGGACCGGCTGCAGCCCGTTGCGTGGCCTCTCCTCCAACTCGGTGCGCAAGCGATCTGGGTGGGTGAGTCGGCGCTGGAGTGCGGACATGGTGGCGCTCTGCAACGCCTCGCCGCGGAGTTGCTGGTGGACTGCCGCGTCACACAGCGCTCGAGCCACGTCTGTCAGGGGCACGCAGTCGCGGAAGGCAGCGACCGGCACTGGCCGAGTGGTCCGGACGGTGGAAACCCCAGCGGCTCGCCTCGAGCGGTGCGTGGTGGGCACCAAGAACAGGCAGGCGCCGAGCGAGGGCACGTCCAGGCCGTGACGTTGGAGGGCTACGCGACCGGTGAGCACGGCACCGTCTCCGGCCCACAGGAAGGCGGCAACCAGGCGGTCCTGGACGTCGAGCGGACCCAGGTGCGTGGCGAACACACGTGGGAGCACCAACTGGATCCGACGACCACGGGCATGGCGGATCGCGTCAGCGGTCCATCCGCGCTCGGAGAGTTGAGTCGATGTCAGGATGCACCGCTGCTCGGGGATACCCGGCATCGGGCGTGCCGGACCGAGAGGAGCGGCCGGTGGCGGTGGTCCGCCGTGGCGATCCGGGCGTGGCTGCTGAGACATGCAACTACTGTGCCGCGACTCAACGTCGAACGATCAGGGCCTGTGGACAGACGTCGGTCGGTGCTGGCGAACCTCACCCGAGGACGTGCCGGCTGGTGCCTCATCGTTGTTGCGCACCTGGTGTTCCAACCCCCGACACGCCGCAACGATAACGGCACGGTGCAGAACACGCGGTCGGTGTCGTGCTGGTGACGTGCCGGGTGAACGTTGCGGTCGGGTTGGTGGACGTGCCGCGTGAACGTTGCGGTCGGGTTGGTGGACGAGCAGTGACTCAGACGGCCTGGCTCACTGTCGTCACCACGGTCCGGTGATTTTCCCTGCTGTCAGGGGTGTCAGTGGTTGCAGCGGTGCCGGCGGCGAGGCCGATCAGGGCAGCCACGGTCAGCGCGACGATCGGCCAGATGGCCACCGGTCGAGCGACCGCGTGGGTCTCTGGTGGTGTGTCGAGAAGGATGTGCATCTAACCTGCTCCAGAACGAAAATCCTGCGAGGCTGGTGAGGCGGGAGTCTCCCGTCACGGGCGCCAGCCGGCGCGGGCACTCACGAGCGTGGCCCACCCGTGCGCGAGCGCCATTGTCGAGTCTACGCATGATCAGCCGCTTGCGACATCCTCCTAGAGGATGACATCACCCCGCCAGGAGGACGCCGCTCGCGTCAGCACCAGAGGCATCCGGCCAACCCGGGCATCCGGCCGCCAGCGCCAGAGGCATCCGGCACGTCAGCACTAAGGCCATCTGGCGCTGAGGTCCAGGCCGGCCGGTGCTCCCGACCAGTGACCCGATGACCAGATCAGCTGGTGCTCGCGCCCCCGGCGCCGAGGTCACTGGGCAACTTCGGGTCGGCGCAGAAGTTGAAGTCGGGCTTGGCGCCGGCGTGATAGCTGAACTGCTCGCCGTCGACCTCGAGGACCAGCAGGTGGCCGTCGACCAGGGCCATGGTGTAGCTCATGCCCGGCTTCGGGCAGCCCAGGCTGCCGTCGCTCCAGGTCACGGCGAAGTAGCCGGCCACGGTCACTGCCTCGGGCTCGACCGACTGGGCCTTGGCCAGGTCGGTGATCGCCGCTTGGACCTCGTCCTTGGCGATCACGTCGTCGGGCACCTCGTTGGTCGGCAGTTCGACAGAGCTGCCAGCCGTCGGCTTGTCCTCCTCGATGGGCTCCTCGGGCACAAGCGTCTCCTTGGCGTCGTCACTGCTGGTCTCTTCGTCGTCAGCCGGGGGCTGGGTCGCGCTCTCGCTCGGGCTGTCGGTCCCCGGCTCCTCGGTCTCTGATCCGCAGGCCCCCAGGCCCAGAGCAATGGTCAGCGCCAGCAGCGGGGCCACGGCGCGCATTCGGGAGTTCGTCATGGTTCTCACCTCTCGTCGGTTCCCGAGTGTATGACGTGTGCCCGGCATGCCTCGTTCCCTCCCCGCCGAAGAATTTTTGCTAGTGGCGGACCGGCCGGTCACAGCCACGGAGCGCAGGGACAGGAGTCTGGCGCAGGGACAGGAGTCTGGCGCCGGGACAGAGGCGGGGCGCCGACCCCCTGCGTCGGCGCCCCGTCCCCTGTTGCCCCAGGTGCACTTCCGAGGAAGTCCCCTCGCACCGGTGCGGGTCTTGCCCCAGACCCACACACCACAGAGACGTCGCGGGCGGCGGGTTCGTTGCACGCACTTGCTGTGACCTGTGTCACATCCCGGTGTCCGGGCAGGATAGATGCATGGATCAGCGCCTTCTCCAGATCGCCACCGAGGTCCTCCAACGGCCTTATCCCTACTCCTCGGGCCACGTCGCCACCGGCCCGGACGACACAGACATCACCCCGGAGCGGCTGCACCCCAGCTTCCATGGGGCCCTGGACTGGCACAGCTCGGTGCACATGCAGTGGTCGCTGGTGCACCTGCTCGGGCCGTATGCCGAGGGGCCGGCTCACCCGGCCCCCTCACCGGAGGCGCGGGCCGCCCGGGAGCTGCTGGACCAGCGGCTGAGGCCCGAGAACGTGCGCGTCGAGGCGGACTATCTGCGGGAGCGGCCCGCCTTCGAGCGGCCCTACGGCTGGGCCTGGGCCGCCATGCTGGGGTCGGCTGCTCGAGCGCATCCCACCTGGTCTGCAGCGCTGGCACCCCTGCTCGACACGATCGCCGACCACGTGCTGGCCTGGCTGCCACGTCAGGGCTATCCGATTCGCCACGGCAAGCACCAGAACGACGCCTTCGCGCTGCTGCTCCTGCGCCGCGCCTACGCCGAGCTCGGCCGCGACGATGTCGTGGCGGCCGCGAGTGACCGCGCTCGGGACTGGTTCGCCGGTGACGGGCCCGCCCACACAGCGGACGAGCCCTCCGGCAGCGACTTCCTCTCGCCCGCACTGACCGAGGCGGTGCTGATGCAGCAGGTGCTGGGCGAGGAGTTCGTGCCCTGGTTCGACCGCTTCCTCCCGGGGCTCGGGTCCGGCGCGCACGGACACCTGCTGGAGCCGCCCACCGTCCTGGACCCGACCGACGGCCAGGGCGCACACCTGCTCGGACTGGCGCTGTCCCGCGCCTGGCAGCTCCGTGCCCTGGCGAGGTCACTGCCCGAGGCGCGTGCCGGCATACTGCGCTCCTCGGCCGACCGACAGGTCGCCGCCGTCCTGCCGCACGTCACTGACGGTGACTTCATGGCCACCCACTGGCTGGTGAGCTTCCTGCTGCTCGCGCGGGAATGAGCAGACACAGAACGGGCCCGCCCTCTCGTGGAGAGGACGGGCCCGCTCAGGTGGTGATCAGTGGATCACCGGGTGATCAGACGCTCACGGGTTGACCGAGACCAGGGTCTGGCCGACGTCCGTGGAACCGTCGTTGTAGGTGACCGACCCCAGGTAGCGGGTCCCGGCGTCCAGACCGGTCCAGGCGACCGAGTAGTCGACCGTGCCACCGATGGTGGTGTCGGCCGACTCCGGGGTGACGGTGAGGTTGCCCTCGTCGCCGCCCACGTTCCAGAAGTAGGTCGGAACCGTGGCGGTGTCACCCGCGGCGCCGTCCCAGTAGTCCAGCGCGATGAGGTAGGTGCCCGGCTCGAGGCCGGACACGGTCACCATCTCGTCGGAACCACCGACCGCACTCTGTGCGATGACCTCACCTGCGCCGTTGGCCAGGTAGAGGTCGATGTCGATGTCCGCCGGGGTGGTCTCCGCGTGGACGGTGGCCACCCGCAGCGTGCTGGTGCCCTCTGGGACGACGTGCTCCACGATGACGTCGGCGATGCCGGCGCCACCACCCGGACCGTCCGAGGTGACCTCGATCGGCAGGACCTCGGCCGCGGCCAGGCCGCTGACCGCAGCGGTGATGGTGCCCTCGAACCCGGTGACGGCCTGGTAGTCGACCGAACCCTCCGTGGTGTCGCCGGAGACCTCGGCCGGAGCGGCCACGGCGGTCGGCTGCACCGCGATCGGGCTCTCCACCACGATGTCACCGTTCACCAGGCGCAGCTGCGCGAAGTGGTAGGTGTCGGGGGCGGCGCCGGTGGACTCGATGGTGACCTCGAAGGTCGCCTCGCCGCCGGCCGGGACCTCGATGGTCGAGGGCTCGACAGTGACGGACAGACCCTCGGGGGCCTCCACCTCAGCGGTGTAGGTGCCACCCTCGCCGGTCACGTCGGTGACCGTCCGGGTGACCGTCTGGACACCGGCGAGCTCACCGATGGAGATGCTCGGGTAGTTCAGGTCGCTCGGGTCGGTCGGCTCCTCCGGGCAGGGCGCAGCCAGCTGGCCGATCGCACAGGCGTAGGCCAGCCACTCGTCCCAGCCCGCGTCATAGACCAGGCCCGGGTTGTAGGACTGGCCCGGAACGACCTCACCGGCACCGAAGTCCAGCGGAGAGGCGTCCGCGCCGGAGCGCTGGATCGGGTCGCCGCTGTCCATCGTGTCGCGTGCGGTCGTCATCATGGCCGACTTGATCATCGCCGGGCTCCAGTCCGGGAACTCCTGCTTCATCAGCGCTGCCAGACCCGCGATGTGCGGGGCCGACATGGAGGTGCCGGAGATCTGGTTGAACGTCGGCTGCGAGGGGTCGGCGTGGTCGGCGTGATAGGCCGCCGCGATGTCGACACCCGGAGCGGTGATGTCCGGCTTGAGCAGGTCACCACCACCGGCCAGGGCCGGACCGAACGAGGAGAAGCCCGCCATCTCCGGGGCGTCCACCGGGTCGGTGGACTGCTCGGAGATGGTGACGACGGCCGGGTCGTTGGCCTCCACCCAGGCCTTGACCTCGGCACCGTCGGTGCCGTTCAGGTGGATCGAGGGCACGCTGTGGAAGTCGGCGTTGAGCGACTCGGCATCGGTGTTGTTGACCTGGATCATGCCGATGCCGCCGGACTCGGCGACCTCCTGGCTCTTCTCCACGCGGGCGTTGGCGCCGCGGGTGCAGAGGACGATGTTGCCCTCTGCGGCCGCGTCGTCCACCGAACCGAGCAGGCAGAGGGCTGCGTCCTCGGCGGTGGAGCCGTCTGCGGGGATGGTCGCAGCGTCCACGACGTTGCCGGTCACGCCCTCACCGACACCGATACCGGTGTAGGTCGGGGCGTCGTCGCCGGCGTTGAGGAGTGTCTCGATCGCGGTCTGGACGCCCGCGGTGATCGCGACCTCGCCACCGAGCACGGTCGCGCTCTGCGGGTCGAGGCGGGTGAGCTCAGTGCCGGTCGCGGACGGCAGGTGGTCCTGCTGGGTCAGCAGGACCGGGACACCGAGGTCAGCGGCGCGCGCGCTGCCGGACAGGGCGTCCGGCCAGTTCTGACCGCTGGCGACCAGGGCGGTCTCCGGGGACTCGACCCCGAAGGCCTGCGAGATCAGCGTGGCGGTCTCGTAGCGGTCGTCACCAGCCACGCGTGTGCCGCCCAGCTCGGCGAGGACGTCGTCGTTGACGGCGACCTCGCCACCCAGCACGACGACCTCGGCGTCCGCGGCGTCCGCGGAGGCCAGGTACTCGGCCAGGACGTTCGGGACATGGTCGGCCTGGGTCAGGACGACGGGGTAGCCCTCGTAGCCGGCCAGGGCGGCGCCGGTCAGGGCGTCCGGGTAGTCCTGGCCGCTGGCGACGTAGACCTTGTCGACCGGGCCGTACATCTCGGCGATGGCGACGGCGGTCTCGTAGCGGTTGGCGCCCTCCACGCGGCTGACGTCACCGTAGGCGCCGATCTCCTCGGCGGTCTCGTCGTCGATGGCGCTGTTGCCACCGAGCAGCACGATGTTGTCCGGGCCGATCGACTCCAGGGCGTCCCTGGTCGCCTGCGGCAGGTGGTCCGGACGGGACAGCAGGACCGGAGCAGCGGCGAGGGCCTCGGCCGGGGCGATACCGGGCGCGATGCCGCCGGAGGCCGGAGCGGAGCCGGCCAGGGCGTCGGCGTACTCGTCGCCCGTTGCCACATAGACGGTGTCGACACCGTCGCCGAACTCGGCTGCCACCAGGGCGGCCGTCTCGTAGCGGTCTGCACCACCCTGGCGCTCAACCGGCACCTCGGCGGACTCGCCGAGGGTGACGGTCTTGACCGCACCACGGTTGTGGGTGCTCGCGGCAACCGTCATCGTCCAGGGCGCGTTGTGCGCGACCGAGGAGACACCGACCGTGTCACCGGAGTTGCCGGCGGAGGTGGACACGAAGATGCCCGCGTCGGCGGCGAACAGGAAGGCCTGCTCGTCCGGGCCCACGATGCTGGTGCTGGAGCCGGAGATCGAGTAGTTGATGACGTCCACACCGTCGGCGACGGCGTCGTCGATGGCGGCGACCAGGCCGGCGGTGGTGCCGGAGCCGTTGCCGTCTGCCGTCATCCACAGGCCCTTGTAGACCGCGATCTGGGCAGCGGGGGCCATACCGGAGGCCTGGCCCAGGTCGTGGCCCATGATGGACAGCGCCACGTCGTGGTTGCCGGCCGAGGTGCCGGCGGTGTGCGAGCCGTGACCGTTGTAGTCACGGGCGGACTCGAACTCCTCGGGAATGACCGTGTTGCCGAACTCGGCGCCGTAGTAGCGGGCACCGATGAGCTTGTTGTTGCACTCGAAGGCCGCGAAGTGGTCGACCCCTGCGTTGTCACAGTCGCCGGCCCAGTCCTCGGGGGCGGGGTCGAAACCCTCGCCGGAGAAGCTCGGGTTCAGCGGGTCGATGCCCGTGTCGATGACACCCACGACGATGCCGTCGCCGGCGTTCGCGACGCCGTCGAAGTGCTCCTGCCACACGCCGTCGTCGCCCGAGAGCCCGAGGTAGTCCGGGGTCTGCACGGTGTCGGCGTGCCGGATCTCGTCCTCCCAGACCTGCAGGACGCCCGGGGCCTTGCGCATGTGCGCGGCCTCGACGTTGTTCATCTTCACGGCGAAGCCGCTCAGCGCGGTCTCATAGGTGGTGACGACGTCGGAGGAGCTCAGGCCGATGGTGTCCAGCACCTCGGCACGCTGAGCGTCCAGGTAGGAGGTGTAGGCCTGTGCCGCAGCGCTGTCGACATCGACCTTCTCACCTGCCTTGGGGGCAGTGGCCGCCAGGCCGTTGCCGCCGTCGAAGGCGACCAGCGGCTGGTCCGCCAGTTGGACGATATAGGTCTTCGTCTCACCGGGCTGGAGGTCGGTCGTCACGTCGGCCTGAGCCGTCATGGTGCCGATCGCCAGCGGCGAGACTACGACCGCGGAGGCGGCGAACGCGGCAATCCGCGCTCGCTTCCCGGGGTTAGCAGTACGCACGTGGGATCCTTATCTCGAAGGGGATTCGCCGCACTCCACCCGGGCACGCCGAGACAGCGGTGGCAGGCGGGTGCCCTGGCAGTCTCACGGGCGCGGCGAGCATTGTCTAGGTTCGTTCCCCAATCGTTACCTTGGACGCATGCCTCTGCCGCCTGATCCTCTCCCGCCGGTCCGTGAGCGCACCGGCGCTCCGTCGGCGGCTCGGCGCAGGCTGCTCACCGAGACCCTCCTGGTCCTCGGTGTCAGCCTGGGTGCCTCGGCGATCTGGTCGCTGCTCTCGCTGCTGCGCAAACTGACTGCCCCTGCTCCGCTGTCGCAGCAGACCACCGCGATGAACACGTCCCGCGCCCCCGAACGTCCCTGGCTGGACCTGGCCTACCAGTTGGCCGACATCCTGCTGCCCCTGGTGCCCGTGGCCCTGGCCCTGTTCCTGCTTGCCCAGCACTTTCCCCGGCCTCGCCAGGTGATGGGGCTGGACCTGGCCAGGCCAGCCCTCGACATACTGGCTGGTCTGGGGTTGGCCGCCGTCATCGGGCTGCCGGGACTGGCGCTCTATCTGCTGGCTCGGGAGCTCGGGGTGAACACCACGATCAGTGCTTCTGGGCTGCCCTCCATCTGGTGGGGTATCCCGGTGCTGGTGCTTGCCGCGATCGGCAACGCGCTGCTGGAGGAGGTGGTGATGGTCGGTTACCTGTTCACCCGGTGGGCCCAGGCCGGCTGGTCCACCGCCACGATCATCCTCACCAGTGCGCTGGTGCGTGGCAGCTACCACCTCTACCAGGGCTTCGGCGGCTTCGTCGGCAACATCGCGATGGGTCTCATTCTGGGGCTGGTCTATGCCCGAACCCGCCGGGTGATGCCGCTGGTCATCGCCCACACGGTGCTCGACATCGTGGCCTTCGTCGGCTATGCCCTCGTGGCGCCGCACGTGTCCTGGTTGTGAGGATGCCGGAACCGGTCGCGGCCTCGGATAGTTTTGCCTCCACAGGAGGCAGGGAGGTGAGGTTGGGATGATCGAGGCGATTAACGAGTTCGTGACCACGCACGCGGACTCGCAGTGGGTGCTGTGGGTGGTCTTCGGGCTCTGCATCGTCGACGGCTTCTTCCCGCCGCTGCCGAGCGAGTCGATCGTCGTCGGACTGGCCGCCGCGGCGGTCTCGGTCGGCTATCCCAACCTGTGGCTGGTCTTCGTCGCCGCGGCGGGAGGCGCCTTCATCGGCGATAACATCGCCTACACGATCGGCAGACACTGGCTCACCGGGCTCGCCGACAGTCCGCGCCCCCGGATCCGCCGGACCATGGACTGGGCCGCCGGCCAGCTCGCCCGGCGCGGGGCGGTCATCATCATGGCCGCCCGGTATATCCCCGTCGGTCGCGTCGCCGTCAACATCACCGCCGGCGCCACCCGTTTCCCGCGGTGGCTGTTCGTCATCCTCGATGCGGTCGCGGCGGTCAGCTGGGCTGCCTACTCCATCGCCATTGGGACTGTGGCCGGCCAGTGGCTGGATGACAACCCGCTGCTGGCCATGGCGGTCGCCGTCACCGGTGGCGTGCTGCTCGGCCTGTTGCTGGAGCGTGTGCTCAAACTGCTCACCGGGTCACCGGACGGGTCCGGGAGCCAGCAGGCACCGCGGGCCGAGGAGAACGCGTGAGACTGCCCAGCTGGCAGAGTTTCGGGGCCAACCACCGCCTGCTGCGGCACGGCCTGAACATCTGGCCGCCGTTTGCCGCTGCGGGGATCCGGGTCGAGGAGCTGTCCGAGGACTTCCGCTACGCCCGGGTGGCGCTGCGGATGCGCCCGCTGAACCGCAACTATGTGGGCACCCACTTCGGCGGCTCCCTGTTCGCGATGACCGACCCGTTCTGGATGTTTCTCGTCCTGCGCAACCTCGGGCCCGGCTATGTCGTCTGGGACAAGGCCGCCGAGATCGAGTTCGTCTCGCCGGGCCGGACGACCGTCCACGCCGAGTTCCGCATCACCGAGGAGCACCTCGCGGAGCTCCGCGAGGCGGCGGAGGATGGAAGCAAGGTGCTGCGCTGGTTCGAGACCGACGTCCTGGCTGTCGACGGCACGCTCGTCGCGCGGGTCCGCAAGCAGCTCTATGTGCGCCGCAAGCGGGAGAAGATCGCGGCCTGATCGGGCTGCGACCGGGGCCCTGCACGTGACAGAGTGGCGTGATGAGTGAAGTCACCGTCGTCAACAACCCGGCAGAGTCGCGCTTCGAGGCGCAGCTGGCGGGCGAGGTCGTCGGCCGCATCGAGTACGCCACCGTCGGCAACAGCATCGACCTGCGGCACACCGCCATCGAGCCCGGCCACGAGGGCGAGGGCATCGGCTCGACGCTGGTCCGCGGCACGCTGGACTACCTCCAGGTCGACAAGCCGAACCTCAAGGTGATCCCGAGCTGCCCGTTCGTCAAGAGCTATATCGACCGCCACCCGGACTATCGGCCTCTCCTGGACCCGCGCTAGCCCGAGACGTCCCAACCCCGACCGAGCGCGTGGGCGCCCGGTCAAAACCCCGACCGAGCGCGTGGGCGCCCGGTCAAAACCCCGACCGAGCGCGTGGGCGCCTGGTCAAAACCCCGACCGAGCGCGTGGGCGCCTGGTCAAAACCCCGACCGAGCGCGTGGGCGCCTGGTCAAAACCCCGACCGAGCGCGTGGGCGCCCGACGAGTCAGCGCAGGGGCACGAACTGGTAGTGGCCGGGGGCAGTCTCCCGGCCCTCATGGGTGATCCGCACCAGCCGACCTGCCAGGGGCAGCACCATCGCACCCTCGGGGGCGAGCTGGTCCAGGAGATCCTGCGGGACGGTGTTGGTTGCGGCTGAGACCAGGATCCGGTCGAACGGTCCGTCCTCGGGTGACCCGAGCGCTCCGGGGACGGCCACGCGGACCCGGGCATTCGGCATACCGGCCAGGGCTGCTGCGCTGCGCCGCACCAGCGGCTCCTCCAGCTCCACCCCGAGCACCGACCCCTCCGGCCCGACCAGGCGTGCCAGGATGGCGGTCGTCCAGCCCGACCCACTGCCCACGTCGAGCACCCGGTCGCCGGGTCGGGCCGCGAGCAGCTCGAGCATCGCCCGGACCGTGCTGGGTTGGGAGTTGGTGGCGCCGTAGCCGATCTCCAGGGCGCGGTCCTGGTCGACGAACCGGCGCGCGGCCCGTGGCAGAAAGTCGGCGCGTGGGGTCAGCTCCATGGCCCTGGTCACCGGATCAGGACCGGGGTGGCTGTGCCTGCCCATGCCCCCTAGTCTGGCGCAGGTGAGCACAGTGATCGAGTTGATCCCGGAGGCATCCCGCGTCGTGACCGATCTGCCCCTGGAGGGGCAGTGGGAACGGCCGACACCGTGCGAGGGGTGGAATGTCCGCGATCTGTTGAACCACCTGACCTCAGAGCACCTCTGGGCGCCCCATCTGCTGCGCGGGGAGACGCTGGACCAGGTCGGCTCGCGCTATGACGTCGACCTGCTCGGTCAGGACCCGATGGGTGCCTGGCGGCGGGCCATCACCTCCTCCGTGCTGGCCTGGGGACAGGCGGACGAGGGCGGTGCCGTGCACACTTCGATGGGCCAGATTCCGTTGGAGGAGTACGCCTCTCAGATGCTCGTCGATCTCACCGTCCACGCCTGGGACCTGGCGCGGGCGGTAGGGGTGCGCCCCCACCTGGTCGCGGACGCCGTCGAGGAGTGTCTGGCCTATGAGCGGCCACGCGTCGGTGCCGGCGAGGTGCCGGGGATCTTCGCCGCGCCGGTGCGCACCGAGTCCGAGAGCCGGGTCGACCAGCTGGTGGCCCTGCTCGGCCGCGACCCGGCCTGGGCGCCCGCCTGAGGTCGCCGCCATCCGGGCCCACCGGGACCACCGGGGACCCGCCCACCGGGCCCACCGGGCACCCGGGCACCCGGGCCCCCGGGCACCCGGGCCCACCGGGCACACCGGGCACCCGGGCCCCATGGCCACCGGAGACCCGCCCACCGCGCCCCCGCCCCTCGCCTGGAGCCTCGAACGGCTCTTGGAGCCTGCCGTGGCGGGCTGTCAGAACCGGCATGCGCTGTCAGTTGGAGTCGAAGTGGGCTGTCGGTTGCGCTGTCGGGCTTGGCGCTGCGGATCAGGTGCCCTGGGTGTCCTCCACGCGAGGTGAACTGACGCTGTCGGCGTCGACCGGTGCGGTGCGTGCCCACGGCGGTGGCTCGGCAGAACGGTGCAGCGCGCTCGGCTGAGCCTGCTGCTGAGCTTTCGCAATGATCGTGCGGATCTTCTCCGCGGTGAGCGTCGACGATGTCACCCGGCCAACGCCAAAGCCATCCAGGCGCAGGTCGTCCTCGCGAGACTTCTCATCGCTCAACGTCTGACGGGCGCCGCCTGCCTGGCGAGCGTCGTCAGGGCGCCCGGAATCGCGCCCGCCGGTGTACTTGACCTGGCCGTCGTACTCGAGGACGACACCCAGCGCGGGGAGGTAAAAGTCGACGCGGTAGTAGGTGAAGGATTCGCCGATCCGGATCCAGTGTTGCGCGCGAAAGCGGACACCGAGTTCAATGAGAACGAGACGCAGGCGGGTCTCACCGGGGGACTCAGCCAGCCCGTCAGTGAGCTCGAGGGCACGCCGGGCCAGAGCAAGGCCCGGACTGTGCCGCAGTCTCTCCACCATCTCGCTGAGTTCCGTCCGGGTCGTGCGTCGGGCCACGATTGCGGCGTCCATGCACCCGACTCCGGCGATGAGGCCCACCTCCATCGCCTGGCCGATTGCTGCCAGCGCGGGGATGACGACAAGACGTCCCTCGTGCCGGGTGATGACGTCGTCGAGCTTGCACGTGTGCACGCTGTGTGTCTCTCGGCGGCGGGCCGTGCGTCCGTGTTGTGTGTGGACGAGATGGATGCGCTTCAGCGAGCTCCTCGCCGTGGGCAACCCCCACGCGAGGACGGCACTCTGATGACTCGCAGCGACCTTCGAGCCGTGCAGGCGAAGGAGCGCATCCAGCCGAAGCAGGTGCTGGTGCTCTGCGAGAGCGAAGTCGCGCAGCGGCTTGCCGTCTCGCACCGGAGTCTGCAGTGCGGCCGTGCGGACGTAAGCGCCAATGGCGACACGCGTCAGCGTGTCGTCCCGGTACAGCTTCTTCAGCACGGTCGGGCTGCATCCCAGCTGGGCCGCCTCCGGGACGGTGATCACGTCGTTGCCAGGGCCGTCAAGAAATCGCAGGATGTGCTGATTCACCCTGGTGATTCTGGCCATTCTCGGCGACCTCCGGGATGGGGCTGTGGATAAGTCGTCGTCGCCCGCCGTGTCGCGCACGCGTCTGAGAGCACTTCCCGGTTCTGGACGCGCGCCACGGCAGGCTCCAAGAACGCCGAGGCGCTCTAAGAACCGAGATCCCGCGCCGGCGGCGGTGTCAAGGGACGGTGGGGATCGCTGGTGGAGGTGAGCTGGCGTGGTCGGTGGGTGCTTGCGGCCAGCGTCTGCGCTGCGCTGTCAACCCGTGGGCCTCAACCTTTCGGTTGACCCCGGGTCTGACCGCACGATCGATGTGCTGAGGCTGGATCGGCGATGTCCTGGGATCTCACGATCCCAGGAGAGAGATGTCCCAGCTCACGACCGAAGGCCAGCACCACGACCGTCTGACACACGGACCCACCCACGGGAAGACGGGCGTAGGCGCAGAGCCTCCGTCGGCCTCCAGCCGCGGCGGGCTGCCCAGCGGCCTGGCCCGGTTCCTCAGTGCTCGCCGCGGCGCCTGGATCGTGCTGGCCGTCGCCCTGGCGCTCAGCGCGATCGTCCTCGGGCCGCTCCGGGCCACGGAGGCTCCGCCCCGCGGGGACTCGGTCCCGGCCGGTGCCGAGTCGGCGGTGGCGGCGCAGGTCAGGCAGACCTTCCCGGGCAGTGACGTCGCGCCCGTGCTGGTCGTCCTGGACCGGGGTGGCGACCCGTTGGAGCAGGCCGACCTCGCGGCGGCTGCGGCCATGGGTGAGGCGCTGGCCGAGGTGACCGGCCACGAGGTGTCACCGGTCATCCCCGCTGAGGACGGCGCCGCGGCGCTGCTCTCGACGCCCATCACCCTCGGTGCCGACAACTCCGCCACGGCCGAGGTCGTCGAACAGGTGCGCGCCACGGTCGACGAGCACGGGGTGACCGGCCTGAACGCGCAGGTGACGGGTGGCCCGGCCTTTGGCGCCGACATCGCCTCCAGCTTCGACGGGGCGGACCTCACCCTGTTGTTGGTCACCGTCGGCATCGTCGCGGTGCTGCTCATCGGGACCTATCGCTCACCGGTGCTCTTCCTGGTGCCGCTGCTGGTGGTCGGGGTCGCCGACCAGCTGGCAGCGGTCCTGACCAGCTGGCTCGGGACGACCTTCGACCTGCAGTTCGACGGCGGCATCATCAGCGTGCTGGTCTTCGGGGCCGGCACCAACTATGCGTTGTTGCTGATCAGCCGCTACCGCGAGGAGCTCCGTCGGCACGAGGACCACCGGGCGGCCCTCGCCGCGGCCTGGCGGGGCGCGGCACCGGCCATCCTCGCCAGCAACCTCACCGTGGTCCTCGCCCTCCTGACGCTGGCCCTGGCGACCCTGCCCGGCACGCACGGACTCGGCATCGCCTCGGCCGCAGGTCTGGTGGTTGCCCTGGCCGCGGCCCTGCTGGTGCTGCCCGCCGCCCTCGCGGTCTGTGGGCGCCGGATCTTCTGGCCGTTCATCCCGAGGGCCGGTCAGGCCGACCCGCAGGCGACCGGCATCTGGTCGCGCATCGCGCACTTCGTGGTCGGTCGCCCCACCCAGGTGGTGGTGGCCGCGGTCCTGGCGCTCGGCATACTTGCCTCCGGGTTGCTCGGCACCCAGGTCGGCCTGACCCAGACCGAGAAGTTCCGGGTCGCCTCGGAGTCCGCGGCGGGACTGGAGACGCTGGCCGAGCACTATCCGGCGGGTGAGGCGGCGCCTGTTCAGGTCTACGCTCGCCCCGCCGAGGCCGACCGGGTCGCCACGGAGCTGGGTCAACTGGACGGCATCGTGCGCGTGCAGCCGACGCGGACCGATGAGTGGTCGCGGTTCACCGTGGTCGGTGAGGCAGCGCCCGGGACGCCGGAGGCGGAGGGGCTGGTCACCGCGATCCGGGACACGGTGACCGACCCGGAGGTGCCGGTCGAGGAGCGGGCAGTGCTCGTGGGTGGTGCCAACGCGCAGGCCCTGGACGAGGCGCGTGCGGCCGACCGGGACCTCATCGTGGTCGCCCCCTTGGTGCTGCTGGTCGCGCTCGCGGTGCTGGTGGTGCTGCTGCGGTCGGTGCTGGCCCCGGTGCTGCTGCTGGTGGTCAACGTCGCCAGCGCGGCCGCCGCGATCGGCGCCGGGGCCTGGTTGGGTCGCGTGGTGTTCGGCTTCCCCGCGCTCGACGTGCTGGTGCCGCTGCTGGCCTTCCTGTTCCTGGTCGCCCTCGGGATCGACTACACGATCTTCCTGGTGCACCGGGCCCGTCACGAGGCGCTGACCCACGGCACCCGGGAGGGGATGGTCCGGGCGGTCGCGCACACCGGTGCCGTCATCACCAGCGCCGGCATCGTGCTGGCCGGTGTCTTCGCCGCCCTGGGCGTGCTGCCGCTGGTCACCCTCGGCCAGCTCGGCCTGATCGTCGGCGTCGGAGTCCTGCTGGACACGCTGCTGGTCAGGGCGGTGCTGGTGCCGGCCATCTTCGCGCTCGTCGGGGAGCGGATCTGGTGGCCGAGTGCGCCAGCCGGCCGCTCCGGGGCCTGACTGGCCGGAGGTCTGGTGGTGCACACTCGTGTCGTGGATCTTCGTGAGCTGCTGGCGGACGAGGCGGACCGTGCGGTCGCCCTGTGGGAGGAGTGCGGGCTGACCCGCCCGTGGAACGACCCGCGCGCAGACCTGTTCCGGGCCCTGTCGGGGGAGACCTCCACGGTGCTCGCTGCCGCGGAGGCGGGCCAGCTGGTCGGCACCGCGATGGTCGGGCACGACGGGCACCGCGGCTGGGTCTACTACCTGGCGGTCAGTCCCGAGCACCGCCGGTCGGGGGTCGGACGGGGGCTCATGACGGCGTGCGAGCGGTGGCTCAACGACCACGGTGCGCCGAAGGTCCAGCTCATGGTGCGCCAGGGCAACACCTCGGTCGTCGCGTTCTATCAGGCGCTGGGCTACACCGATCAGGAGACGCTGGTCCTCGGACGCTTCCTGGACCCTGAGCTGGAGCGGCGGCGCCGGGCCGGCGCGGGTGGGCACGACTGACATGACCGAGGTGGGAGCCGCCCTTGAGGGGCCGGAAGGGCGGTCCGAACCTCCCTCAAAATGGGCAGAGGGCGGTCCGAACCTCCCCAAAAATGGGGTGGCGGGGTGGCTGGCGGTGGGGCGGCACACGCTGTTCGCGCTGCTGCTGGTGATCGGCACGGTGCGCGCGGTCGGCTCGGGCGCCGACCTGCGGTGGCTGGTTCCCCTGGTCCTGGTCACGACGATCTGGTATGCCGTGGGCACCGCCTGGCGCTCGACGTTCGTCACGGCGGGGGCCGGGCCCTGGTGGTTGCTGGGTCTCACGCTGCTGTGGGGCGGGCTGGTGGTGGTGTCCCCGGACTTCGTCTGGGTCGCCTTCGCCCTGTGGCTGCTGTCGGTGCACCTGATGGCGTTCCCGTTGGCGGTCCTCTACTCCGTGCTGGTCCTCGCCGTCGTGATCGGCGTCCAGATCGACCTCGGCACCCACCCGGCCGGAGCGGTCCTCGGGCCGGCCATCGGGTGCCTGGTGGCGCTCGCGGCCTCGCGGGGCGAGCAGCTCCTGGCCCGGGAGGCCGTCGAGCGGCAGCAGCTCGTGGACCGGTTGGTCGCGACGCAGGAGGAGATGGTGGTGCTGCACGACGAGCTCACCCGGACCCAGCGCGAGAGCGGCGCACTGGCCGAGCGCACCCGCCTGTCCCGGGACATCCACGACACCCTCGCGCAGGGGTTCTCCTCGATCCTGCTGCTGGCCCGGGCCGGTGCGCAGCGCCAGGACCCGGCCCAGGTGCACACCCTCCTGCAGCAGATCGAGGAGACGGCTGCAGAGAACCTGGAGGAGTCCCGCCGGGTGGTCAACGCCCTCACCCCCGCGGCCCTGGAGGGGGCCGGGCTGTCCGCGGCGCTGTCCCGACTGGTCGCGAGCATGGCGGAGGAGACCGGGATCGTGGCCGACTTCACCGCCGACGGACCGGAGGCGTCGCTGGCCACCACGCAGGAGGTCGCCCTGCTGCGCGTGGCCCAGAGCGCACTGGCCAACGTCCGCCAGCACTCCGGGGCCACCCGGGTGATGCTCACCCTGACCACGGCACCCGACCAGGTCCGCCTCGACGTGGCCGACGACGGAGCCGGGTTCGACGCGGCGGCCTGGGAGAGCGCCGTGCCGCAGCCGGCCGCACGCGGTGGTTACGGGCTCCGCTCGATGCGCGAGCGGTTGCGCGACTTGGGCGGTGACCTGGTGGTGGAGTCCACCCCTGGTGACGGCACAGTGCTCGGCGCCCACCTGCCGCTGGGCGTGGCCGGCGCCTCGCTCGAGCCGGGGAGGCACCGATGAGGGTGCGGGTGCTGTTGGTGGATGACCACCCGGTGGTCCGCTCAGGTCTGCGGGCGGTGCTGGAGGCCACCGATCGGGTGGAGGTCGTCGGCGAGGCCGCCTCGGGCGAGCAGGCGCTGGCCCTGGTGCCGGGCGCGGAGCCCGATGTGGTGCTGATGGACCTTAACCTCGGCGGCGGGATGGACGGCGTCACGACGACCACCCGCATCCTGGGCGCCGGTCCGACGACGGCGGGCGCGGCAAGGCCTCCGGCGGTGTTGATCCTGACCACCTATGACCACGACGCCGACATCGTGCGCGCAGTGGAGGCCGGTGCCTCGGGTTATCTGCTCAAGGACGCCTCACCCGAGGCGATCGCCGATGCCGTCGCCGCGGCGGCCCGTGGCGAGACGGTGCTGGCCAGCGGGCTCGCGCAGCGGCTCGTCAGTCGGATGCGGGCCCCCAGCGAGCCGACGCTGACCCCGCGCGAGCGCGAGGTGCTCCGGCTGGTGGCCGAGGGCTCGAGCAACCGGGCCATTGCCAAGGCGTTGTTCGTCAGCGAGGCCACGGTGAAGACCCACCTGGTGCACGCCTACGAGAAGCTCGGTGTCGACAACCGGACCGGGGCGGTCACGGTCGCGCGGGAGCGCGGGCTGCTCTGATCGCGACGCAGGGCGCACGCCCCGCCAGCACGATCACGCAGGTTCGGTGGTCACCAGGAGGTCAGCGTCGGCATACTTCACGACCGACCCCGGGCGCACCTGGACGCCCCGCCGCATCACGGTCTCACCGTCGACGGTGACCTCACCGTTCTCGATGACCATCCGGGCCATCACGCCGTCCTGCACCACGCCGGCCAGTTTGAGCAGCTGGCCCAGGCGGATGGACTCATCCCGGATGGGGACCTCCTGCGGCTGGCTCATACCCCCGATTCTACGCGGGGCGCCGCGAGCTCGGGCTACGGAGCCCGGGCTACAGAGCGGGCTACGGGGTGCGGAGCACGCGCACCGGGTCCCGGGTGGCGGCATACAGGGCGGGCAGGACCGCACTGGCGACGGCGGCCAGCAACGCCAGGACCGCGGTGCCGGTGGTGAACTCCCACGGCGGCGACGCCTCGAAGCGGGAGGCGAGCCACAGGCCCATCCCGACACCGAGCGCCGCACCCAGCAGGGCCGGGAACAGCGTCCGGAAGATGACCATCGCCACGATCGTGCCCCGGGTCGCCCCGAGGGCACGGCGTCGGCCGAGGTCCTTGCGTCGCACGAGCACGTCGGAGAGCACCACGATCGCCACGAGCAGGGCACCGGCGCCCAGGACGCCCAGGAGCAGGGTGCGCCCGAAGGTCCCGAGGTCGGCGGCGACCTCGGCCTGCAGCTCGGCCAGGGCGACCGGTGACTCGACCGAGACGGAGTCGAAGTCCGGCGGCGCGACCAGGCCGAGGACCGCGGACTGGGCCGCGGAGGCGACCGAGGAATCGGTCACCACGACATACAACGAGTCAGAGACGGCGGCGGTCTCGGCGGCGATGACCAGGCCCGCGGCATACTGCCCGAAGGGTTCCCGCGGCTCGAAGGCCCCGACCACCGAGTAGTCCCCGACCGCGGTGCTGGAGGCCAGTTCCACCGCCCCGACCGGGTCGTCCATGCCGAGGGCAGTCTGTGCCTGGGCGGCCACCAGGGCCTCACCGGGGCCGGGCCAGCGCCCGGCGGTCAGCCGCAGCACCTCGGACAGGTCACCGTGCACGATCCACGCCGGGACGCGGGTGCCACCGCTGCCGATGACCTTGTTGACGACGTCGACCGGGATCTGCACCCCCACCGCACGCTCGGTCACCGACAGCTCGTGGGTCTGCTGCACCACGGCGGGGGTGAGCAGGTCGCCGCCGCGGGTGTCGGTGACCACCAGCAGGCGGGACCCGGCGGCGTCGAGACGGTCAGCGACCTGCTGCTCCGCGGCCGCGGTGCGCCCGACCGTGGCCAGGGTGGTGGCGCACATGATCGCGACCAGCATCGCCACCAGGGCGGTGGGCACCTTATTGGCCCACGCGGTGGACAGCGCCTCGCGCAGCAACGAGGTGAACCTCACGACCTCCACCTCATAGCGTCCACCCCGCGGGGCCCACCCCACGACGTCCACCTCATAGGGCCAGCACCTCGTCGGCGTGCTCCAGCACGAAGGGGTCGTGCGTGGCGATCACGACCGTCCGGCCGTCGCCCTCCGAGCCGTCGCGGCCGTGGCTGGTGGCCCGGGTCAGCGCGGCCAGCACGCCCTCGGCGTTGCCGCGGTCCAGGTTGCCGGTGGGCTCGTCGGCCAGGATGACGGCGGGGTCGGTGACCAGCGCGCGGCACACCGCGACCCGCTGGGCCTGGCCGCCGGAGATCTCCCCTGGCTTGTGGTCCGCACGCGCGGCCACGCCCATCTGCTCCAGCAGCTCCCGCCCCCGCGAGCGGGCACGACCAGCCGACCATCCGGCATACAGGGCAGGCTCGATCACCGAGTCCAGGATGACCCGGGAGGGGTCCAGGGCCGCGTCCTGGAAGACGAAGCCGATCTGCGCCGCGCGCACCCGGGAGCGGGTGGTGTCGGAGACCCGGCTGACGTCCTCCTCGTCCAGGACCACGGCACCGCGGGAGGGGGTCAGCATCAGCCCCAGGACGTAGAGCAGCGTTGACTTCCCCCGACCGGACGGCCCGGTGACCGCAGTGACCCTGCCGGGGGTGAATGCGTGGCTGAGCCCGTTGAACAGCTCCTCCCCGCCGCGGGTGTAGGCGAAGGACAGGTCACGCACCGAGAGCACGTCAGCCCTCCGTGGTGGTGGCCTCGTCACCCGGGGCGGGTGCGGGCGCAGGGGCGGGCGAGCCGGCTGCTCCGGCCAGCGCCTGGACGCGGGTGCCGACCTCGATGCCGTCGACGATCGCGACTCCGCCGCCGGAGCCACGGACGGTCACCTCGGTCTCGCCCGCCTCGGTGATGACGTATGCCGACCCGTCGGCTCGGGTGTGCACCGCGGCGGCGGGCACGGCGGTGCCGGAGATCTCCGGCACGATGACGATCTCGGAGCGCAGGGTCACTTGCGCATCGCCGGGGAGGGTGCCGCAGGCGTCAGCACAGACCGGGCCGCCGTCCGGTGCGGCGAGGGTGAACTCGGTGTTGCCGAACTCATCCTGCTCGGAGCTGCTGATCACGGCCTCCCAGACCTGGTCCTGCCAGGTGACCTCCACGGTCGCCTCGGCCGGGATCATCCGGGCCTGGTCCTGGGTGACGACCAGCACGAAGTGTTGCTCGCCGGTGGGGGCCAGCACCGCCTCCTCACCACCGCCGAGCGTGGCGCCGCGGACGATCGACTCGCCGAGCTGGACGACGGTGGGCAGCCGGTCGACGGCCACCAGCCGACCCAGGGGGATTGTCCCGGTGTCGTCCAGCCCGAGGTCGTCCTGCCAGTCCTTCACCGCTTGCTCGGTGCGCCACCCGAAGTCGCCGTCCGGCTCCTGCGCCTCCAGGTAGTCGAGGTCGATGAGGGCCTGCTGCAGCTGGGCGACGTCCTCACCCTTGGTCCTGCGGGCCAGATCACGGTAGAACGGCACCTCGCCCTGGACCACCCGCACCGGGGTCCCGGCGACCACATAGATCGTGTCGCCCTGGGTGACCTCGCCCGGGGACGTGCTGAGCACGACGCCTCCCACCGCGTTCGAGGCGACCGTGCGGGCGGGCTGGCGCAACGTCGTCGACAGCGGCAGCGAGCGGCCCACGCTGGAGGAGGTCGCCTCCGCCCAGACGACGTCCGGAGCCGCGGCCTCCGCGCTCTCGGTCTGTGGCTCCAGCGTGGCCCGTGCCGCCCACCAACCGCCCCCCACTGCGAGTGCGAGTGCCACCAGGCACACCACCGCGACCAGCAGGCCGCGCCCCCTACGCCGTGCCGCCATGCTCCCCGTCCCGTCCCTCGATGGATCGTGCACGGCCCTTACTACCGCACGGAGCATTGTCCCGCTGGGGCTCGGTGGACAATGTGATCCGATCGTGACCCCGACCGGCCCGCCGCTCTGGTGCCGTCGTTAGCTCAGGGTGCTGACCGCACAGATGGCACCGGCCGCGCTGCGGGACTCGGCGCCCTGCTCCAGGCCGTCCTGGCCGGGCACGATGCTCAGCGTCTGCGGCCCGACCATTGGCGAGATCAGGCGATAGCCGTAGGTCTGCCCCACCAGGTCGATCCCTTCGCGCCGCATGTGGTCGCCCATTAGCAGCGCCTGCAGGGGACCGTGGATGACGAGCCCGTCGTAGCCCTCGGTCGGCACATAACCCAGGTCGTAGTGGATCCGGTGGGTGTTGTAGGTCAGCGCCGAGAACCGGAATAGCATCCGCTCATCGACAGCCAGGCTCAGCGTCGGTCCGGCCGGCGGGGTGGGTGGCTCAGGAGCGGGGGGCAGGGCGCCGGTGCCGGGGGCGCGGTAGACGATGTCCTGCTCCTCACGGATCACCAGCTCACCGCCCTGGCTGATCTCCAGCAGCACGGTGACGAAGGTCAGGGGGCCGGTGCGGCCCTCCTTCTCGACCGTCTTGGCGATCGAGGTCACCTTGGTCGCGGGCTCGCCGATGACCAGCGGACTGTATGTCGTGACTCGCCCGCCCGCGAACATCCGGCGACGCCCGGGGCCGGGTGGGGCGGGGAGCCCGCTGGTCGGGTGCCCGTCGGGCCCCAGGTCGGACTGGAGTCGGCGATCCAGGAGGTACATCCAGTGCCACAGCGGCGGCACGGGTGCGCCGGCCGTGAACGGGACCCGCACCTCGAGCATCGCGGCCAGGGACTCCACCGGTTCGGCAGCGATCACCTCGGTGCGGGTGGTGGTCTCGGTCATCAGGTGTCCTCAACTGGTCGGGCGGACCCGGCGGCGGAGCCCGCCCGGCCGATGATTCCTTCGGCGCGCGCCACGACCGGCGCGTCCACCATGTCGCCGTCCACGCGCACGGCGCCCCCGGCGGCAGCGGCCTCGATCACCCGCTGCGCCCAGGCCACCTCCTCCTCCGAGGGGCGGCCGGCCGCGTGGGTGGGCTCCACCTGCTTGGGGTGGATCAGCAGCTTGCCGGTGAGCCCGAGGTCGCGGGCATAGGCCAGGTCGTCGGTCAGGGCCTCGGCGTCGTCGAGGGCGGTCGTCACGCCATCGATCGGTCCGGGCAGTCCTGCTGCGCGAGAGGCGAGCACGAGGGTGGAGCGGGCCAGGAGCACCGCCTCCCGCCCGTTGCCGCTGCCCAGGTCGACCGCATAGTCCAGGTGGCCGAACGCCAGCCGGGAAACACCTGCGGCGGAGGCGATTTCGTGCGCGCGGACGACGCCCAGCGCCGACTCCACCAGGGCGATCACCGGCACTCCGGTCAGGTTGGCGACACTGCTGGCCAGGTCCGGGTCGTCGGCCTTGGGCAGCACAACGGCCAACAGTTCGGAATCCGGTGCGATAGTGAAGGTTCCGGCCAGCGCATGGACATCGGCCTGGTGCTCCGGACTGTCGGCCGCGTTGACCCGCACGGCCGCTCGTCCGCCTTCAGTCAGCCACTGGACGACGGCGTCCCGCGCCTGCGCCTTCGCCTCCGGTGCCACCGCGTCCTCCAGGTCGATGATGACGACGTCAGCCCCGCTGGCCACCGCCTTGTCGAAGCGCTCCGGCCGGTCGCCGGGGACGAACAGGAATGAGCGTGCCTGCTGGACCACAGCGCCAGTGGCGCTGGTCTCGGGGAGGTGAGCGGGCGTCATACCGGGTCCACGTTCCCGCGCTTGACCAGCTGCCGCGCGATGACGTTCTTCTGGATCTCGTTGGTCCCCTCGCCCACGATCATCAGCGGTGCATCGCGGAAGTAGCGCTCCACGTCGAACTCGGTGGAGTAGCCGTAGCCCCCGTGGATCCGGATGGCGTCCAGGGCGATCTCCATGCCGACCTCGGAGGCGAACAGCTTGGCCATGCCGGCCTCCATGTCGGCGCGTTGACCGGCGTCGAAGGCCCGGGCGGCGTGGAGCGTGAGCTGCCGCGCGGCGACCAGCTTGGTGGCCATCTGCGCCAGGTAGTTGCCGATCGACTGGTGCTTCCAGATCGGGACACCGAAGGACTCCCGCTCCTGGGCGTACTGCAGGGAGTCCTCCAGGGCGGCCCGGCCGACGCCGAGCGCGCGCGAGGCGACCTGCAGGCGGCCGACCTCCAGCCCCTTCATCATCTGGGCGAACCCGAGCCCCTCCTCGGTGCCGAGCAGGGCCGAGCGAGGCACCCGCATACCGTCGAATGCGATCTCGCAGCTCTCCACGCCCTTGTAGCCCAGCTTGGGCAGGTCGCGGGACAGGTGGAAGCCCTCCCGGCCGTCCTCGCCCTCCTTCTCCACCAGCAGGATCGAGACCCCCTTGTGGCGCGGCTCGGCCTCGGGGTCGGTCTTGACCATCAGTGCGATCAGCTCGGCCTTGCGGGCGTTGGTGATCCAAGTCTTGGAGCCGTTGACCACGTAGTCGTCACCGTCGACCCTGGCGGTGGTGCGCATCGCCTGCAGGTCCGAGCCGCCGCCGGGCTCGGTGAGGGCCATCGTGGCGCGCAGCTCGCCGGTCGCCATCCGGGGCAGGTAGGCGTCCTTCTGCTCCTGGGTGCCGTAGGCCAGGATCAGCTTGGCGACCACGGTGTGCCCACCCATCGCGCCGGCCAGGCTCATCCAGCCGCGCGCGAGCTCCTCGGTCACCAGGCAGTAGGCCGGCAGGCTCACCTGCGCCTCGCCCCACGGCTCGGGGATGGCCAGCCCGAAGATGCCCATCTCCTTCATCGCGTCGATGAGCTCGGCGGGGTAGGTGTTGGCGTGCTCCAGCTCGCTGGCGACCGGCTTCACCTGCTCGGTGACGAACTCCCGCACCAGGCGGACGATCTCGACCTCTTCCTCGGACAACATCTCGGTGCTCATCGGTTCTCCTGTCAGACCATTTTTGGGGAAGTTCGGACCGCGTCCTCCACCTTCTTGGGGAGGTTTGGCACACTGTCGTGCCTGCGGCGTGAGGGTCAGGCGCCGGGCGCCAGGTGCGTGGACAGCAGCCGGGCGCCGGTCGCCCAGGTGATGTCGGACGGGGAGACCCCCGTGATGCCGCCGAGCTGCAGGCAGTCCTCCACCTTGGCGGTCATCTCCTGCTCCGTGGGCGGTTTGCCAGGGGAGCCGGGCGGTAGGTCGAGCGACCCGGTGACGGTGCGGCCGTCGGTGAGGTCCACCTCGACGTCCACCGCGCCGACGAGGAGGCCGTCGCCGGTCTCGTCGGTCAGCGTGATCTCGGTGAGCCCGACCAGGCGCTGGGCCTCGGCGCGCTGAACAGCGTTGTCGCCGAAAGCCTGGAAGCCGGAGTGGGGGTCGAGCAGGGCGGTGGCCGCGGCATACTCCAGGCTGAACTTGCCCTCCAGCCCCGTCTGCGGACGGCTGTGGACCAGCGGGGTGACCGTGCCACGTGGCGTGGTCAGCCGGATCGCGGTGACGTCCTCAGCGGCGACGGGACCGCCGGCTGTTTCGCGCAGCGCGCCGATCGGGCGCTGCAGTGCATAGCAGGCGGGGTAGACCTTGATGGCCAGCCCGTCGGGGATCATCGCCGGGTCCGAGCCGGGGTCGGACACCAGCGGGTGATCGGGGTTGCCGCCGAGCAGCCCCATCCACGACTCGACGGCACGGGGGTCCGCGCTGGCGCCGGCCGCCGCGAGCTGGGCGGCCTGGATGCCGGCCTGGGCGGCCATCCCGACCTGCAGGCTCTTGCCGTCGGTGCCGAAGGCGCGCTGGACGCCGCCCGAGGCTGGGACGGCGAGCGCGATCGCAGTGGTCAGCTGCTCCTCGGTCAGCCCGTGCGCGACGCCGGCGACCACCGCTGCCGAGACCGCGCCGGCGGTCGTCGTGGCATGCCATCCCTGGGTGTAGTGCTCCCAGCCCAGGGCGGTGCCGAGCCGGGCCATCACGCCCGCACCGGCCAGGTAGGCCTGCGCCGCCCGGGCGCCGTCGTGCCCGGCGGTGGCCAGGGCGACGGGCACGCACACGGTGGAGATGTGGGTCGTGGAAGGCAGGTGCAGGTCGTCGAAGTCGATGACGTGCGCCAGCGCCGCCCAGCGTGCGGCCTGGGTCTCCAGGGCGTCGGCGACCGGGCGGATCTCGTGCGTGGCGGCGGCCAGGGCGACCGCGACGGTGTCGAGCAGGCTGCGGTCGGCCAGCGCGAGGTCGCCCGGGGACGGCTCGGTGGTGGCCGCCCAGTGGGCGAGCGCGCCGGCGACGGTCCGGGTGTCGGACGCCCCGGCGGTGGCCGTCGGCCCCTCTTCGGTGCCGATGGTGTCAACGGTGCTCACGGGGTGCCTCCTGTGGCGGGTGCGAGGCCGAGTTCGGCCAGGATCTGGTCGGTGTGCTCGCCGACCTCGGGGATCGGGCCCATCACCGGGGTGGAGCCCTGGAGCGTGGCCGGGGGGATCAGGGCGCGGAGCCGGCCCACTGGCGACTCGTAGTCGACCCACCGGTCCCGGGCCTCCAGTTGGGGGTGGGCGGCCAGGCCGGCCAGGTCGCGCAGCAGCGCGTTGGCGATGCCGACCTCCTCGAGGCGGGCCGCTGCCTGCTCGGCGGTCAGGCTCGCGAAGGCCTGCTCGATCTCGTCGGTCAGCTCGGCGCTGTTCTCCACCCGGAGGCTGTTGCGCTCAAAACGGGGATCGGTGGCCAGGGCGAGGTTGCCGAGCACCCGATCGCAGAAGGTGGCCCACTCGCGCTCGTTCTGGATGCCGAGGAAGACCTGCTGCCCGTCGCCGCAGTGGAACGGGCCGTAGGGCGCGATGGCAGCATGCTTGGCGCCGCTGCGCCGGGGGTCGCTGCCGCCATACAGCGAGTAGTTGAGCGGGAAGCCCATCCACTCCGCCAGCGCCTCGAGCATCGACACCTCCAGGGTGGCTCCCTCGCCGGAGCGCTCGCGCTGGAACAGGGCGGTGAGGACGCCGGTGTAGGCGTACATCCCGGCGGCGATGTCTGCCACGGAGATGCCGACCTTGGACGGCTCGTCCTCGGTGCCGGTGATCGAGACCAGGCCGGCCTCGCACTGCACGAGCAGGTCGTAGGCCTTCTTGGTGGTGTAGGGCCCGCCGGGTCCGTAGCCCGAGATCGAGACGTGCACCAGGCGCGGGTTGGCCGCGCGCAGGGCCTCGGCGCCCAGACCCAGTCGCTCGGCGGCACCGGGGGCCAGGTTCTGGACGAAGACGTCGGCCTCACGTGCCAGGGCGGTGATCGCCTCCTGCCCCTGGGGGCTCTTCAGGTCCAGCGCGACCGACTCCTTGGAGCGGTTGAGCCACACGAAGTGACTCGACATGCCCTTGACGGTCTCGTCGTATCCGCGGGCAAAGTCTCCGGGTCCGGGTCGCTCGACCTTGATGACGCGCGCGCCCAGGTCGGCGAGCTGGCGGGTCGCGAACGGCGCGGCGACGGCCTGCTCGAGCGAGACGACGGTGATCCCGTCGAGTGGGTTCATGAGTAGTCCTCCAGAAGATGTCAGGCCATTATTGCGGAAGGGCCGTACATTTTGTCAACGAGACGTGCGCCACGTTGCGGAAACTCGGCTGGGCGCGCCACACCGTGCGCTCGGTGGGCCGAATTCTCGCGTGCCCACGCGCTCGGTGGGTGGTTTTCTCGGCACGCCCGTGCGCTCGGTGGGTGGTTTTCTCGCTGCGCTCGTGCGCTCGGTCGGGTGGTGGGGTGGGTGGGTTGGGGTGGGGTATGCCGTGGTGCCGGGTCGGGGAGGCCGGCACCACGGCATACCCCTGGGTCATCTGATGAGCGCCAACGACAGGATCGGCAGGTAGGTGACCAGGATCAGTGCCGTGATCAGCACGCTGGCGCTGGGGAGCGCCGCCTTGGCCACCTGCAGCACACTCATGCCGGACAGGCCCGAGGCCACGAACAGGTTCAGGCCCAGGGGCGGTGTGATCATGCCGATCTCCAGGTTCATCACGATGATGATGCCCAGGTGGATCGGGTCCACACCCATCTCCATGGCGATCGGCAGCAGGATCGGCGCCAGGATCAGGATGGCGCTGCTGGTCTCCATGAAGCAGCCGACGATCAGCAGCAGGATGTTGACCATGAGCAGGAACTGCCACGGCTGCAGGTCCATGCTGGCGATGCCCGTCGTGACCTGGTCGGGGATCCGCTCCGCCGCGAGGACGAAGGTGAACAGGATCCCGTTGGCGATGATGAACATGATCATCGCTGAAGTCTTGGCCGAGGTCAGCAGCACCTTGCCCAGGTCCGCGATCTTCAGCTCCCGATAGACCACCAGTGCCACGATCAGGCTGTAGGCGACCGCGGCGGCCGCCGCCTCGGTCGGGGTGAAGATGCCGCCGTAGATGCCGCCCAGCACGATCACCGGCAGCAGGAGCGCCAGGATGGCGTCCCGGAAGGCGCGACGGCGGGTGCCCTTCGGCAGCGGTTCACCGCTGTGCTCACCGAAGTTGCGGCGCCGGGAGACCCACACGGCCATGCCGAGCAGCATCACGCCGGCCACCGCACCCGGGATGATGCCCGCCATGAACAGGTCACCGATGCTCTGCTCGGTGGCGATGCCATAGACGATCAGGGGGATCGAGGGCGGGATCAGGATGCCCAGCGAGCCGGAGGTAGCGACCAGACCGGTCGAGAACTGCTTGGAGTAGCCGTGCCGGATCATCGCCGGGATGATCAGCGTGCCGACCGCGATCACGGTGGCCGGGCTGGAGCCCGAGACCGCCGCGAAGAACATGCACGCCATGACGGCGGTCATGGCCATGCCGCCGCGGTACTGCCCGACGAGCGCGTTGCCGAACTCGGTCAGTCGTCGACTGATGCCGCCCCTGGTCATGATGTTGGCGGCCAGGATGAAGAACGGGATCGCCATCAGCGGGAAGCTGTTGAGCGCGTTGAACAGGCGCTCCACGACCTGCGTGAGCGGGATGGTGGTGAAGTAGTAGAGGTAGACGAAGGACGTCAGGCCCAGCGCCATCGCGATCGGTGTCGACGTGAACAGCAACGCAAACAGGATCACGAGCAGAGTGATGACCTCGGTGCTCATCGGCCGTCCCCCTTCGTCTCGTCGGGGCCGCTGTCGTCGCGGCCCGGATCAGGGGGCGAGGCACCGTAGGTGTCGCCCGCGCCGGAGATCTCGGCGTTGGAGGCCCGGATCTCCTCCAGGGTCAGGCCCGTGGCCTCCGCCTCGGCGGCCAGCAGGTCCTCGCTTGTTGGCACACCGTCTCGCCAGGTGCGCCACAGCATCTCCAGCGCCCGGAGCAGCATGAGTGTCATGCCCAGGGGCACGGCGAGCTCGACGACCCACAGGGGTAGCTTGAGCACCGGGGTGACCGTCGTGCTCGAGAACGGCTCGAACAGGAGCATCCAGCCCAGGTAGCCCATGATCAGCAGGTAGATGATCGTCACGACGCCCGCCACCAGGGCCAGCCACTTCTTGCCCCGCTCCTTGAAGAAGACGCCGAGGATGTCCACGCTCACGTGCTCGTTGTGCCGCAGCGTGATCACCGCGCCGATGAACGTGGAGTAGATGATGAGGTAGATGACGGCTTCCTCGGTCCAGAACCAGGAGGCGTCGAACTGCCGCAGGATGACGTTCACGATCGAGATCAGCGCAGCCAGGCCCAGGGCTCCGGCGGCGACGACGTTCTCGATGTTCGTGAGCGCACGGTCTAGCTGTTTCACAGCTCACACCCTTCTGTGGTGTGGTGCCGGGGCGGTGCGACCGCCCCGGCACGGTGGGCAGTGGTCACTCCTGGTCGGCCAGGAGCTCGTCGATGATCTCGTCGCCGATCACGTCGCGGTACTGCTCGTAGATCGAGGGCACCACGACCTCCTTGAACGCCTGGCGCTCCTCCTCGGTCCACACGGTGATCTCGGTGCTGCCGTCGGCCTCGATGGCCGCCTTGGACTCGTCGTTCACGGCAACGGCGTTGTCGCGGTTGTAGGTCGAGGCGTCCTCAGCGGTCTGCACGAGGATCTCCTGCAGGTCCTCGGGCAGGCTGTCGAAGAACTCGGTGTTGACGACCAGGATGTAGCCGATGTAGCCGTGGTTGGACTCGGCGATGTCGCTCTGCACCGTGTGCATCTTCTGCGACTCGATGTTGGAGTAGGTGTTCTCACCGCCGTCGATGACGCCCTGCTGCAGCGCCGAGTAGACCTCGGCGAAGGCGATCGCCTCGGCGGACCCGCCCCAGGCCTCGATCTGGCTCTTGAGCACGTCGGAGGGCTGGATGCGGTACTTCTTGCCCTCCATGTCCGCCGGCTTCTGGGTGAGGTTGTTGGAGTGGATCTGCTTCATTCCGGAGTCCCACAGGCCGAGGACCTTCATGTTCTTGGCGGCGAGGTCCTCGTTGGCGAAGATCGCCTTGCCGACCTCGGTGTCCGGCGCCGAGACGCTGGGGATGTCCTCGGGGCCGTCGAACAGGAACGGCAGGTCGAGCACCTGCAGGGCCGGAGCCACCGTGGTGAACTTCGCAGAGGCCGGCGCCAGCATCTGGACCGAGTTCTGCTGGACGGCCTGCATCTCGTCCTTGTCGCCATAGAGCGAGGAGTTCGAGTAGACCTCGACGTCGATGCGGCCGTCGGTCCGCTTCTCCAGCTCCTCCTCGAACCAGATGGCGGCCTTGCCCTTGGGGGTGGAGTCGGTCGTGACGTGGGAGAACTTCAGGGTGAAGGTCTCACCGTCGCCGCCCTCCTCGCCGCCGCCGTCGCGGGCGCCGCCGCAGGCCGTCAGGGCCAGCGCACTGATCGCGATGACACCGGTGAGAGTGCGTAGGGAGCGCCTAGTCATGAGGATGTTCCTTTCGTGGAGGCCCGCTCCGCCATCGTTGGCGAAGGGGTGTTGCGCCGGCGTCCGAGGTGGAGCCGGTGGGTGTAGTGCTCGGGCAGGAAGTCGGAGACGGCCCACTCGACCGCTGCCCCGCTGGCATCGACATAGAGTCGCTCGACGTGCAGCAGCGGGTGGCCGATCGCGCAGCCGAGGCGCTCGTGGTCGACGTCGGTGGCGGCACGGGCGGTCATCAGCTGCTCGGCGCCGTTGAGCTGCACGCCGCGAGCCGTGAGGGCGCCGATGACCGTGGTCGTGGTGGTCGCGCCACCTTCGCCGAAGGTGGGCTCGCCCTCCAGGAGCTGTCCGACCGACGGGGGGAGGTAGACCGAGGTGTGGCAGAACACCGTGCCGCGGTGCCGCCGCACGAACCGCATGACATACATCAGCCGGGAGGACAGACCCAGGTGGTGAGCCGCTTCCGGCTCGAAGCCACCCTCCAACGGGTGGACCACCTCGAGCTCGGTGTCGTCGGACAGTCCGATCAGGTCATCGACCGTCTCGAAGGAGCGTTTGTAGCGCAGGTGCGAGGGGGTGATGAAGGTGCCGCTGCCCGGGACGCGATAGACCAGGCCCTCGTTGACCAGGTCCAGGTAGGCACGGCGAACCGTCTGCCGGCTGACGCCGAACTCCTCGCCGAGCTGGCTGTCCGTCGGGAGTGGCTCACCCTCGGCCCAGCGCTGCTCGCTGATCGCGTCGCGGAGGTGACCGGCGAGCCGGCGATAGCCCGGCTCCTCCGTCCGGCGCGACGTGCGCGACATACTGTCTCCATTGACTGTGGGTGGCGTGATGGGGCGTCACGGATCGATCTGACCGCCATAGACTGGCAAAGGGCAGTACATTTCGTCAATGGCCTGTAGATAATGTTTTGGTAAGGAGTTGATCAGTGGTTCGCAACCACGGCCGCTCTGCGACCGCGTCCGTGATGCTGGGGGCCAGCGCGCTGACCACCCTGGGCGCCCTCCCGCCCTTCCTGGTCGGCGCGCAGGCGGTGCTGATGCAACGGGACCTGGGGTTCGGCCCAAGCGTGCTGGGCGTGGTGGTGAGCACCTTCTTCGGCGTCGCGGCCCTCGCCACGATCTTCGGCAGCGGCCTGCTTGATCGGTGGAGTCGTCGTCGGGCGCAGGTGATCGCCGGAGGACTGGTGAGCATCGGTGGTTTCGGTCTGGCTCTCGGCGTGCACCACTGGGGGATCCTCATCGCCGCGATGGCGGTGCTCGGGCTGGCCAACGCGGCGTGTCAGGGCACCTCGAACCAGACCGTCGCCACCGCGCTGCCGCCACACCGCCGCGGGCTCGGCTTCGGCATCAAGCAGAGCGCTGTGCCCGCCGCCATCATGTTCGGCGGGCTCGCGGTGCCGACCATGACTGCCCTGTTCGGGTGGCGCAGCACCTTCCTGGTCACCGGGGCCTGCGGGTTCGTGGTGATCGCGCTGGCACTCCGGCACCGGGACGACGGGCCGAAGGGGATCCGGGTCAGCGCCGTTCCTAGCCTGGGGGACCGTGCCCCGCGGGTCCCGCTCCTGCTGTGCGGTTGCGCGATCACCTTCGCCAGCGCGGCCGCCAACTTTCTCGGCGCCTACCTGGCCAGCTGGGCCCACCAGGTCGGCCTCAGCGTGGGGCAGGCCGGGCTGCTCATGGCAGCCGGTTCGGGCAGCTCGATCCTGATCCGCGTCTTCGCTGGGCACCGCGCCGACCGGCGCTTCGGTGGCAACCTGGGCATCGTCGCGGCCCAGATGGCCGCCGGTGCGCTCTGTCTGCTGATGATCGGCTTTCTCGATGTGACCTGGGCCGTGGTGGTCTTCGGGTTCCTGTCGTTTGGAGTCGGCTGGTCCTGGCCGGGTCTGTTTCTGTATGCCGCGGCGCGCGTTGGGCGCGACGCCCCGGCTCAGGCGTCGTCCGTGGTGCAGGCGGGAGCCTTCGCCGGTGGTGCCATCGGTCCGGTGAGTTTTGGCCTGCTGATCTCGGCCGTCAGCTTCCAGGGTGCCTGGTTCGTGGCGGCGGGGTCGTTCATCGTGGCCAGTTCACTGGTGCTCCTGGCGCGCAACGGATTTCGCCGGGACCTGGTCCGGCGTCCCCCGGCCAGCCCGTTCGGTTATGGCGGCGGACGGGACCATCCCCGACGGGTCTCTGGAGGCTGACGTCCGAGTGCACTAGCTGGTGACCCAGCCCCGTTAGTGCTCTCGCGAGAAGTTGTTGCTGCTGGTGGCACCGTCCGGGTTTGTCACGGAGACGATGAAGATCTTCCCCTCCTGCGGTGCCACGAACTCGACCGGATAGCCGGCACTCTGCATCCCGGCGTCCAGCCCCTCGCGTCGCCCGTAGTCCGGGGAGAAAACACTGACCTTCGCGGTGGCCTGGTGCACCCGGCCCTCGGTGTCGACATACTTCACGGTCGCCGTGGACCCGGCCAGGTTGTAGCCCGCGAGCCACAGGACATCCCGCTCCGGGAGCAGCGCTGCATTGGTGATCACCGGTGTCGCCCCCAGACGGCGGATCGTCTGGGCCAGGGACGTGCCGTCCACGCGGCAGGTATAGAACGGTGTCCACATGAAGGAGATGTTCTTGGCGGTGTAGCGGCCGAGGCTCTGCACCTGTCGATCTAGCCGGTCCTTGGTGGACTGTCCGCGCTCCTGGCCGGAGCCGCACGCGTTGCCGTTTTCGCCATGCGGAGCCATGCCCTCCACGTTCGACCACAACGTGGCCCCGGTGTCCTGCAACCCCTTGCGGGCGGCACTGAAGGAGTCGCTGACCGGCATCAGATAGGCAGCGTCCCAGGTCTTCTCGCCCACGAAGGCCGCCGTGCGCGGGTCCACCTCGCTGCCGGCCTCGTTGCTGAGAAAGGCCCCGCCCTTGCCGGTGCCCATGCCGTCCTGGACGGCGATCGCCAGGGGCACACCGTGGGCGGTTCCCGCGATCGCCCGCGCACCGGTCGTCGTCCGGGCCATCAACTCCTCCCGGTCCAGCCCGGGGTTGGCGGACCTGCGGTTATCCAGGTAGGGCGAGACGAGGGCCGTTGTGTCCGGGAAGACGCGGGCGATGGCCCGGTTCTGCAGGGCGTACAGGTCCAGCACGGGCCGCCACACCGAGGGCGTGCCCGCCACGGGCATCTCTGTGTGGTGATAGAAGCCTGCCAGCGCCGCCGTCTGACCCACCGACCTGTGGTACTTCAGGAAGCGGTCGGTGAACGCACCGAAGGTGCGCTGATAACTCAGGTCCGGGAGCCAGGCGACGTCGGAGCGCTTCTGGACTGACGGCATACCGACGTAGACCTGCACCCCGGCCCGGTCCGCGGCGCGCAACAGGGACGTGGTGCGGTCAGGAGCCTGGGCGGGACCACCGTGGATGGCGATCAGGTCGTAGGTGCCGTCGGCCGAGGTGCACCCCTCACCCTCGGTGGGGATCAGCAGCAGGGTGAAGCGCTGGCCCTTGCTGGTGAACGTGCGGTCCTGGGGACACTGCAGCGCGGCGCCGGTGAAGCGGCTGTGGTTGGCAAAGGTGAAGACCCGGTTGATCTCGTGCCGCTCGGCGGCGACCGTCGCACACTGCTTGCCCTGGAGCCGGCAGGCGGTGAAGGCGGGATCGACCTGGCCGCCGGTGCGGATGCGGTCCCGGCTGTCGAGGGATCCTGTGCGGAGGGTGGTGCCGAAGGTGACGACCGTGTCGCCGCCGACCTGCTGGACCTGATCGAGCGTGCGGGCGTTGTCCGCGTCGGTGCTGGCCGCGGCCACGAAGAAGCCGCTGATCGGGTGTGCCGCCGGGGCGGCGTGGGCCGTGCCGGGCGTGCCCAGCAGGGCGAGCGCGGGCAGCAGTGCCAGGGCGAGCACGAGGGCCAGCGCAGCGCGCGGCAGAGACCATCGGGGCATGGCCGCAGACCTCCAGGGGACCACTCGGAGACTCGGTGGGTCGGTCGGGTGGGGTATGTGGTCTCCACCACGGTAGGTGAGGGTCCTGCGTGGACCCTGGGTCTGCCCGGCGAGTCCGCACATTGACGGGGTGGGCGGGCTCGCCCGCCGACCGGCCAGGGTCAGACGACGTGGTGGACCCGCTGACCGTCCGAACCGAAGACCAGCTCCTCCTCGGGGTGGACCCGCAGCCGCAACCGCTCCCCGACCTGCACCGCCTGCCGCTTGTCGAGGCGCACGACCAGGTGCCCACCGCGGAGGGTGACGCCGCTGCTGACCTCTGGGTCGACGAAGGCGTAGGTGTCCGACCCGAGGCGCTCCAGCCGCTGAACGGTGGCCTGGAGCTCGTCCTGACTGGCGGGGTCGCCGGCGCCCACGAGGTCGAAACCCTCGGGGCGCAGCCCCACGGTGACCGGCCCGGCGAGGTCCGGGGTGCGCAGCCGGATCCGCAGGGCCGGGCCGAGGAGGACCTCCCCGTTCTCCACCGCGACCCCGTCCAGGAGGTTGATGGCCGGGGACCCGATGAAGCCGGCGACGAAGGTGTTGACCGGGTCCTCATAGAGCTCGGTGGGACTGCCGACCTGCTGCAGGGTGCCGTCGCGCAGCACGCAGACCCGGTCACCCAGGGTCATCGCCTCGGTCTGGTCGTGGGTGACATAGACCGTCGTGGTGCCCAGCCGCTCCTGCAGGTCGGCGATCTGGCCGCGCGTGGAGACCCGCAGCTTGGCATCCAGGTTGGACAGCGGTTCGTCCATGCAGAAGACCTTGGGCTTGCGGACGATCGCGCGGCCCATCGCGACGCGCTGCCGCTGCCCACCGGACATCCGGGCCGGCTTGCGGTCCAGCAGGTCCTCCAGCTCCAGGATGCGCGCCGCCTCGGCCACCCGCTCGGCGATCTCGGCGCGGGGCACCCCGGTGTTGCGCAGGGCGAAGGCCATGTTGTCCCCGGCCGTCATCGTGGGATAGAGGGCGTAGCTCTGGAAGACCATCGCCACGTCCCGGTCCCGGGCCCGCGTGTCCGTGACGTCCTCACCGTCGATCAGGATGCGGCCCGCGGTGACCGGCTCCAGCCCCGCGAGCATGCGCAGCGAGGTGGACTTGCCGCAGCCGGACGGCCCGACCACCACGAGGAACTCGCCCTCGGCGACCTCCAGCTCCAGAGCGCTGACTGCGGCGCGCTCGCTGCCCGGAAAGGTCCGGGTGGCTCGGTCATAGGTCACGGTCGCCATGGGGAGTCCTCGTGGTGGTGCGGGTGGGCAGGGGCTCAGAGCTTGGGCTCGACGTCGCGGGCGACGACCTCCTCGGCCTCGGTCTGCAGCTCGGTGAAGACGGTGCTGACGTCCTCCCCGCCTGTGGTGATCCGGTCCAGCGCGGCCCCGATCATGGCGCCACCACCGGGCACGAACACGCGGGCGTAGTCCTGCGGGGCGATCTCGGCCAGCTGCTCGACGGCAGTGCGGAAGTTCGGGTTCTCGTCCAGGTAGGCCTGCACCTCCTCGGACTCCACGGCGTCCTTGCGGACCGGCATGTAGCCGGTGCCCTGGCTGAAGGTGACGGTGTTCTCCGGGCTGGTCAGGTAGCCGACGAAGTCCATCGCGGCCGCCTTGCGGTTGTCGTCGATGTTCTGGGAGATCGCCACGCCGGCGCCGCCGGTGGTGGTGCGCGGCGACGGGCCGGGGAAGAAGGCCGTCGCCAGGTCGAAGGTCGCCGTCTCGGTCAGGCCGCTGAGCGAGCCCGTCGACTGCAGCAGGGCAGCGGCCTGGCCGGCGGCGAAGTCGCTGTTGGCGTCGGTGGCGATCGCGAAGTGACCCGCCTCGACCTGCTCGGCCAGGAACTCGCCTGCCTCGATCGTGGCCGGGTCGGTGAAGGTCATCTCGAACTCCTCGGAGTAGGCGCCGCCGAAGGTCCACGCCATGCCCTGGAAGTACCAGTCCAGGTAGTCGCTGCCACTGGGCAGGGCCAGGGCCGGCAGGCCGTCGTTGGCCTCGGTGAGCTGGGGGGCCCACTCGGCGAACTCCTGCCAGGTCTCCGGGCCGCGATCGGGCAGTCCTGCGGCGGCCCACATGTCACGGTTGTAGTAGAAGATCGGTGTCGACCGGGCGTAGGGCATGGCGAAGTGCTGGTCCTCATAGAGGTAGTCCTCGCGGAGGGAGTCGACATACTTCTCGCTCTCGATCCCCTGGGACTCCCACAGGTCGTCGAGCGGGGCGATCGACTCATTCAGCATCATCGGGAACCAGGTGACATCGGAGGCGACGACGACGTCCGGCAGGTCTCCACCGGCCTGGGCGGCGTTGAACCGGTTGGCGACCTCCTCGTAGTTCGCGCCCGCAGTGACCAGGTTGATGGAGATGCCGGTCTCCTCCTCGTAGGCGGCAATGACCGCCTCCTCGATCTCCTTGGACCCACCGGGGTGGTTGGACCAGAACGTCAGGGACTCGACGGCCTCGTCGCTGCCGGACGCAGACTCATTGCTGTCGGCGCCCTCGGCGCTGTCGCCGCCGCCGGTGCCGGCGCAGGAGGCGAGCAGGGTGGCACTGAGACCGAGCGCGATCAGGCTCAGGAAGCGGGTGGTGCTGGTGGTCATGACGTCTCCTCTGTGGGAATCGGGGTATGCCGTGTGCTGGAGTGGTCGGGTCCGGACCGTCCGGGTGGGGGCCGGGGATGGATCAGGTCGTTGGTGGGTCGGCTCAGCCCTTCACCGCCCCTGCCGTGAGGCCCTTGATCATGTGGCGCTGCAGGACCAGGAAGACCACCAGGACCGGCAGCATGGTGAGCACGGTGCCCGCCATGACCGGGCCCCAGTTGGTGAACCCCTCGGCGTCCTGCAGCTGGGTGAGTCCGACGGGCAGGGGAGCGGTGGAGGAGTCATCGGCCATCAGCAGCGGCCAGAGGTACTGGTTCCACTCGTTGACGATCGTGATGAGGGTGAAGGCGATGACCGTCGGCCAGGACATCGGGAGCACGACCCGCCACAGCAGGGTAAGCGCCCCGGCGTGGTCCATCTCCGCGGCCTCGATGATCTCGGTCGGCAGGGAGACGAAGTGGTTGCGCAGCAGAAAGGTGCCGAAGGCGACGCCGGCCAGTGGGATGATGATGCCCGCGAAGGTGTTGCGCCACCCGAGCTGGGCCACCAGGGCGTAGTTGCTGATCCAGGTGATCTGACTGGGGACCATGAGCGCGGCGATGATGAACAGCAGGACCACGGTCCGGCCGGGGAACCGCAGGAAGGACAGCGCGAAGGCGGACAGGACGCCGAGGACCACCTGCACGACGGTCAGCACCGTGGTGATGAGCACCGAGTTGCGCAGGAAGTCCAGGAACGGAACGCCGTGGCGGACGCCGTCGTAGTTCTCCAGGGTCACCGGGTCGGGGAACCAGGTGACGGGCACCGTGTAGATGTCCGGCCGCTCCTTCAGGGACGCGGCCACGATCCAGTACAGCGGCAGCGCGATGACCAGGACGACCACGAGCATCGCGAGGTAGCCACTCACCTGGGACAGGACGCCACGGTGCTCGTGCGGGGCGGTGGTGGCACTCACTCGCGGCGCCCCCGCTCCATCAGCCAGACCTGCACCAGGGTGACGACGAGCAGGGCGAAGAACATGATCGTCGCGACGGTGGCGCCGTAGCCGGCCCGCAGGTTGACGAAGGTCTCCTGGTAGATCTGGTAGACCATCGTGGTCGTGCCGTTGCCGTAGGGCCCGCCACGGGTCATCGTGTGGATCACGTCAAAGACCTGGAAGCTGTTGAGCAGCACGGTGATCAACAGGAAGAAGGTGGCCGGGCGCAGCTGGGGCCAGATGACCTTGCGGAGCCTGGTCCAGGGTGAGGCGGCGTCGATCTCAGCGGCCTCGTCCAGGTCTGTTCGGCGGGCCTGGAGGGCCGCCAGATAGATCACGAAGGTGTAGCCGAGGTTCTTCCAGATGTAGGTGACGGTCACCATGAACAGGGCCCAGGCCGAGGACTGGTAAAAGTTCGGTGGGGAGAGGCCCAGCGACCGGAGCAGGTCGGGCACGAGTCCGAAGTTGGGCGTGAAGATGAACTGGAAGGCGACACCGACTGCGGCGCCGGAGAGCACGAAGGGCGCAAAGACCAGGGAGCGGACGACGCCGCGGCCACGGATCTTCTGGTCCAGCAGCAGGGCCAGCCCCAGCCCGAGGGCCATGGAGCCGAGCACGGCGGCGCCGGTGAAGATCACGGTGTTCACCAACACCGTGCGACTGTCCGAGCTGGTGAACCACTCGACGTAGTTGTCCCACCCGACGAAGGACGAGGTCGGGCTGCCCAGGTTCCAACGGAAGAAGCTCAGCCGGATGCTGTCGAGCAGCGGGCGGTAGGTGAAGACGACCAGCAGCACGAGGTTGGGGAGTAGGAGCACCGCTGCGAGCAGCAGGTGCCGCCCTGACCAGCGCCCGACCCTCGTCTTGCTCACGACCCGGAGTGTGCTGGCCCGGTGTGAACCTGCGGCGACCTGCGAGTGGCCGGGTGCTGTGGATCCTCCCGCAACCGGATGAACACCGGTCGTCCCGGACGTGAGGGACTGGCCGCCCCCGCTATCTCACGCGGGGGAGGCGCTGATCGTGGTGCAGCACTCCGCGGAACGGGTCACCGCTCTCACGCAGCCGGTCCAGGACGGTGCGCACGGTCCACCGGTCCGGACGCAGGTCGGGGTCGTCCAGCTCGTCCCAGGAGATCGGCACCGAGACCGGGGCGCCCGGCGACGGGCGCGGGCTGTAGGGCGCCACCAGGGTCTTGTTCACCGCGTTCTGTGTGTAGTCGAGCCGCGCGCGCCCCTTGCGCTCACGCACCTCCCAGCGCCAGCTCACCAGGTCGGGCACGATCGCGGCGACACTGCGGGAGACCTTCTCGACCCACGCCCGCGTGTCCGCAAAGCGCGGCCCGCGCCGGATCGGGACCCAGACCTGGATCCCCCGCCGGCCGGTCACCTGCGGATAGGCCCGCAGCCGCAGGGCCTCGAAGGCGGTGCGGTGCAGCCGGGCGAGCTCGAGGGTCTGCTCCCAGGTGGTCTCCGTGCCGGGGTCGATGTCGAACAGGGCATAGGACGGGCAGTCCGGGGCGTCCGTGGGTGAGGTCCAGGGGTGCCACTCCAGCGCACCGAAGTTGGCGGCCCAGACCAGCGCCGCGGCCTCGTCTGCGACCAGGTAGGTCTGTGTCTCTGCGGGATCGGCATCCGGGTTGTCCCACCGCGGCAACCAGTCCGGTGCGTGATCGGGGACCTCCTTGTGCCAGAAGCCCTTGCGCTGCGCGCCGTCGGGATACCGGTGCAGGTTCACAGCCCGCCCCGCGACATAGGGGAGGAGAACGGGGGCGATGCGTGCGGCATACGAGATGAACTCACGCTTGGTGACCGGCGCCTCGCCCTCCCGGGCCGGGAAGAGCACCTTGTCCAGGTTGGTCAGCCGCAGGCTGCGGCCGAAGACCTCCCAGGTGCCCGACGTGCCCAGGCCGGCCAGGGCGTCCAACTCGTCCTCGCCGGGTGGGTCGGGCGTCGGCATACGGAGGGACTCCGCTGCGTCCTGCGCGGGCCGGTCGGAGTGCCACAGTGCATCTGGGTCCGCGAGCACCTCCTCGTTGGTGCGCCCGCTGAGCACCGAGCGCGGGTGGTCCTCGGCGTCCCAACCGGTCTCGGTGTGCTCGTCGTGCTTGTGGAAGAGCAGCCACTGCTCCTTGTCGCCCTGCTGGCTCTTGGTGCGCACGAGCATGAACTGCCCGCGGAGTTTCTCTCCGTGCAGGACCACGTGGAGAGTGCCGTCCCGGAGCGCCGTGGCCGGATCCTCGTCACCGCCCGGTTCCCAGGTGCCGGTGTCCCAGACGATGACGTCGCCACCGCCGTACTCGCCGGAGGGGATGACACCCTCGAAGTGCAGGTACTCCATCGGGTGATCCTCGACGTGGATCGCCAACCGACGCACGTCTGGATCGAGGCTTGGCCCCTTGGGCACCGCCCAGCTGGCGAGGACGCCCTCCACCTCGAGGCGGAAGTCGTAGTGGCGGGCGGTCGCCCGGTGCCGTTGCACGACGAAGACCCGCTCGTCGCCCTCCGGCACGGCCAGGTGCTCGCCGCTGGGTTCCGGCGTGCGCGAGAAGTCGCGCATCTGCCGGTATCGGGCGAGCCGCTCGGTCGCCCGCTCGGTCGGACGGCTGTCCTGCGCGGGCCGTTCGGGAGGCATGCAGTCACCGTGCCACCGTGCCCGTCGCGGCGCACCTCCGGCTGTCGGGTCCGGCAGCGAGCACGAAGGCAAGACGTTGCTCGGCCGGCCAGATGTAGGTGTCGTCGCAGCGGTAGCCACGCAGCCAGGGCACGCCGTCGACAACGCGCAGGTAGAAGCCCTTGGGATGTTCCACGTCCTCGTTCACGGATGCCGAGGCGATGTGGATCGCGCCGCTGGGCGCTCGGCCGGCCGACAGCACCGAGTCGGGTGCGGTGGCCTGGTCCAGCAGGGCCAGTCGGAGCCAGGGGCCGGTGATCAGTGGGCACAGCTGCAGCCCTTGAGCGAGGGCGGCTGCGAAGACGCGGGACTGGACAGCGCCCTGGGGAAGGTCGAGCTCCGCGACGGTGCGCTCCACGACGGTCAGGGTCTGCTCCAGCGGCGCGTCGAACGCAGGGTCGGCCAAGAGGGTCTCGGCGTGGACGTTCAGTTGGACGCCGGCCCGGCTCAACGCTCCCAGCAGGTCGCTGCGCGTCCCCCCGCCGATCGTGATGGTGAGTCCGCCTGTTCCCACTGTGCCCCTGTCCATGTCGGCCATTATCAACCTCGATGACGTGCCGGATTTGTAGGTTCTCGCTCGATCTGTCACCCAGGCAACCCGCTGACCTGCACGTTCGTGGCCGCGCAGCACAGCCGGATTCTCACTATCTTGTCCGAATCCTCAGCCTGTCTTCAGCGGCGGATCGCGCTGACCTGCGGTGATGTCGCGTTGGGGCGCCTGACTGCCGGCTCACTGACAAGAAGATGAGACAACTGACAAGTTGCGCGAGAAACTACGGCAGCAGGATGAATGACACGTCACCTATTCTCAGGCCCCACCCGCCGTGTTGTAGGTTCTCGCGTGATCTGTCCGGGGGAGTGGTTCGCTGACCTGCGGGGCGACAAGTTGGTGAGACGAGGCGCTGTCTCACTAACTTGTCGGAATCCTCAGAGACCGAAGGCCCCGCCACCAACCAGGATGGCGATGCCCAGGCCGATCAGGACGATGGGGAACAGGATGTGCTCCCACCGCTCGAGGACTTCGGCGATCGGGGGGCGGGTGGCCACGAACTTGGCCAGCATCACAAGGGCCGCGACAAGCACGAGGAACACGATGCAGTAGGCCACCACGGCCGCCGGTCCCACGCTGAGGAAGACCGGCACGTAGACGCCGATGTTGTCCCCGCCGTTGGCGAAGGTGACCCCGGCGACGGTCCAGACCGCGACGTTCTTGCCGGCGACCTCGGCGTCGTCATCATCATCGTCGTCCCCGCGCCAGGCCTGCCAGGCGGCCCAAACACCCAGGGCCAAGGGGATGAGTCCGAAGTACGGGATAACTGCCGGGGGCAGGAACGCATCCGCGCCCACGGTGACGAGTACGGCCGCGCCAAGAATGCCCGCGAACCCCAGATACTGGCCCACGGCGATCCGGGCGGTCGTCCCGGGCTGTCCCGCACCACGGGCGAAGAACAGCGAGAGCACGATGATGTCGTCGATGTTGGTCGCGATGAACAGGCCGATCGCCTGCAGGACCGCGGACAGGATCATGCGCGCGCCTCGGCGGTGCAGCCTCCGTCAATCGAGCAAGCAGGATCGAGGCACGGCGCGTTCTCGTCTACTGCGAGAGTGACCTCAACCAGTGCGTTCAGCGCGCGCGTCAGGTGTGGGTCCGCGATCTCATAACGTGTCCGACGGCCCTCGAGCTCGGCGATCACGATGCCGCAGTCCCGCAGGCACGCGAGATGGTTGGACACGTTAGAGCGCGTCAGCCCTAGGTCGCTCGCCAGCTCCGCGGGGTAGGCCGGCCGCTCGAGCAGCACCAGAAGAAGTCGTGACCGGGTGGGGTCGGCCAGAGCCCGGCCCAACCGGTTCATCACATCGAGACGAGAAGCAACGGTCAGCACACGCTGAACAATACAGCAACGACTGAATTGATCACGGTGACGGCAAGCGCATTAGGGCGGGCAGGCCTGCCTCATGCGTGGGCGGCGTGCTCGCGTTCGGGCGTGGTCGGGTGGTTCGAGCTGGAAAAGTGGAAGTGCTTCATGCTGACGGAGAAGTGGGCGGCCACGCAGTCCTGCAGCCCGGGTACCGCATCACTGGCGCGGTGCCGCCCGCCTTCCCCGAAGGTGACAGCGTCCGCTCAGCGAGGCTGACCCAGCAAACGTGCTTCTCTCCGGGTCGTTGGCACCGGGGCTCCTGGGTGCGCCCTGCTCCTGGTCACGGCCAGGGCTAGGCCCGGCGTGGCGCCACATGAGTGGCCTAACGGCGAGTCTGCTGTCTTGGCGGCAACCCTCGCGCACCCGGCGAAGGGGTGCTCCGCGGAACACCCTTGGTGCTGACCGCCCGAGCGAGCCGCGGTAAACCGGTAGGCCGCTTCTCCGCACATCCGAATCGGTGGCGTCGCGTTCGTCGAAGGAAGCGTTGGGACGGACGTCGACCTGCGACTACTCCTGCGATACCTCGAGTGAGGCCTTTTCATGGGCGGTGTGGGTGCTGCGGTGTCCCCACGGGAAGACCCACCGGAACAGATTCAGGCCAGGACGTCTGCACCAGCAGTCCTCCGCGCAGCCGCACCTGATCGCTCCGGCCGCCTCGGCTGCCTTGTTGCCGAGAGCGAGAAGTAGGTAGCCACCAGCGAGCAGCCTCAGTACACGCCTCACGAGAGCACCTCGGTGAGTTGATCTACGGTCGGTGAGCCCGCGAGACCTGCTGGTATCTGGTAGACCCGGCACGCCAGACCGACCTGCTCGGCGCCGCTGGAGAATGGATCGTGGCCGTCGATGCGGATCGTGGGTGATCCGGTGAAACCAACCCGTTCGGCGTCCTCAGGTGTTTCAACCTTGCGCCGCTCGACCACAACGTCGACACGACCCAGTCGGGTCAACGCCTCGGACAGTCGCTCATTCGCGACGGTCCAGTGCGGACAGCCGTCGAAGTAGAAGAGTTCGAGTCGCAACACTTGCCTCCATCTCCTGACCCCTGCACCAAGTTGGTCAACGGGCTCTCCATTCTCGACCACCGGGTGGCTATGACAACTTGCGCGAGCAACCTACGGGCTGGTCTGTTTGTAGGTTCTCGGCCGATCTGTCGGGGGGAGCGGGTACGTGACCTGCGGAGCGACATGCTGATGAGAGGCCGCAGGTCTCCCTAACTTGTCGGAATCCTCAGCGAAGACTCTCAGAGTCGGTCGGGGGCCGCCCCCAAGCCCCTTGCCAATGGTCGTGACATCACTCTCACGCATGACGCCGATGTCCGGATGTTCTCTCCCGACTGGACAGGAGGCCGGCGGGCGATCCTCTTCGCGGATCCGGACTTCCCACGAGTCACGCCTGTTACAGGGCGATGCCCAATGCTGCGGGTGTGCACCCGTTCTCGTTCTGGGGGGTCATACCCTGTGCGGCTGTTACTGCGACGGGGACAGGATGTGGCATATGTCCTGGTCTGCGCAGTGGCCGGGGTCAAGCAGCTGGCTGCGCTGGAGCAGGGCCTCGAGCTCTGCCTGCAGCGTGAGGAGGTTGCGGATCCGTGTCCGAACGTCAGCGAGCTTGGTGTCCAGGAGCGTGGTGACGTGCTGGCAGGGGGTGGACCCCTGGTCACGTAGGTCCAGGATGCTGCGGATCTGTGACAGCGTGAGCCCGGCCGCTTGCGCCATGGCGATGTAGCGCAGCCGTGTTGCTGCGGACTCGTCGTAGACGCGGTAGCCGTTCGCCCCTCGCTCGGCCTCGGGCAGCAGGCCCTGGCGCTCGTAGAAGCGGATGGTCTGACTGCTCACTCCGGCCGACTCGGCCAGCTCTCCGATCCGCATTCGCCCGTCTCCCACCTCTCGCGCTTGACCTTGCACCACGGTACAAGGTCTAGCGTCGCGGGCATGGACGTCTGCCTGCTCTACTTCGAGGACTGCCCCAGCTGGAAGGTGACTGACCGCAGGTTGGTCGCGATCGCGACCGAACACCCCGAAGTCAGGATCCGGCGTCAGCGCGTCGAGACCCTCGAGCAGGCCGAGCGGGTGGGCTTTCGGGGCTCACCGACCGTCCTGGTCGACGGGGCCGACGCGTTCGGCTCACCCGATTCAGCAGCTGGCCTCTCCTGCCGGGTCTATCGCACGGCCGACGGCCTTGCTGGGGCACCGACCCTGGAACAGCTACACGCAGCGCTGGGGCTGACCCAGGAGGTCACGCGATGATCTACGACTACGACCTGATCGTCATCGGTGCCGGCATGGCCGGGGTCACGGCGGCGAACAAGTGCGCCGCCGCTGGATGGAAGGTCGCGATCGTCGACGCCCTTCCCTACGGCGGCACGTGTGCCCTGAGAGGGTGTGATCCCAAGAAGATCCTGCGCCGCGGTGCCGAGATCATCGACAGTGCCCGCCTGATGCGGGGTAAGGGCATCAACGACGACGGCCTGTCGGTCGACTGGGCCGACCTCATGGCGCACAAGCACGGCTTCACCGACCCCGTCCCCGCCAGTATGGAGGCAGGACTGACCGGTAACGGCGTTACCACCCTGCACGGGACGGCGCGGTTCACCGGTCCCCAGACCGTGGCCATCGACGACGCCCCCTGCACCAGCCGACACTTCCTCATCACCACCGGTGCGCGCCCCCGCCCGCTGGACCTGCCCGGGCACGAGCACCTGCTGGACAGCACCGGCTTCCTGGACCTGACCGAGCTGCCGCGACGGATCCTGTTCGTCGGCGGTGGCTTCATCTCCTTCGAGTTCGCGCACATCGCCGCCCGGGCCGGAAGCACCCCGGTCATCCTGGACCGCAAACCACGACCGCTGAAGGCCTTCGACCCCGACCTCGTCGACCTCCTCATCGACCGCGGCACCAAGGCCGGCATCGAGAACTGGCCCTCTGCGACGCTCACCGCCGTGGAGAAGACCAGCACCGGCTATCAGGTGAGCGTCGATGAACCAGGGCGGTCAACGACAAGGGAGTTCGACCTTGTCGTGCACGGCGCAGGCCGGGTCCCCGAGCTGACGACCCTGGACCTGGAGACCGCCGGCGTGCAGTGGGACGAGGACGGGATCCGCGTAGCAGCCCATCTGCAGAGCACCAGCAACCCGGCGGTCTACGCCGCCGGCGACGCGGCCAGCACCCCTGGCATGCCATTGACCCCGGTCGCCGTGTTCGAGGGCAAGGTCGCCGCGTCCAACATGCTCAAGGGCACCACGACCGCCCCTGACTACACCGGCGTGTCCACCGCGGTGTTCACGATCCCCGAACTCGCCCGGGTCGGCCTGCTCGAGGAAGAAGCCCGCGACCGGGGCATTGACATCGACGTCCGCTACACCGACACCAGCAGCTGGTACTCCAACTACCGGATCGGGGAGACGACCGCCGCGACCAAGATCCTCATCGACCGCTCCGACGACACCATCGTGGGAGCACACCTGCTCGGACCCGAGTACGCCGAACTCGTCAACATCCTCGCCCTCGCCATGAAACTGCGACTCACCACCCGCCAGCTGAAGTCGATGACCGCCGCCTACCCCACCGTCGGATCAGACCTGGGCTCCATGCTCTGAACCAGGCACGAGCAGCAATCCCACAACACCGTGTGCTCAGCAGCGGTTCCACTGTCACGAGACTCAGCGTGACACTCCGCCATTAACTGGGACGACCGACACGCGTCCGCCAGTTAAGTGAGAAACCGACACGTTAGATGAGATCCCACAGCTGGCGTGTAGGTTCTCGCGCGAGCTGTCGTGGGAGCGGTTCCCTGACCTGCGTGGCGACAGGTTGGTGAGACGCCGGCAGTCTCTCTAACTTGTCGGAATCCTCAGCCGCGCGGAGTCGACCCCCGTCGCGACTACGAGCGCTCACCTCGACCGGCTCGGCCCACGGCCCGTTTACCAGCGTGCCGCGCCGCCTCACTTACCATCGGTCAGTGTCCGGTGTGGTGCTGAAGTCGTTTCAACCGATGACCCGCGTCCAGCAACTCCAGCACGAAGGGATCCTCGTCGGCGACTGGTCTCACGTGCTCCCCGGCACCGAGAAGGCCTATCGCCGCATGGTAGAGGTGATGACCGAGCGGGGCATCAACTGCCACGGCAAGCCAGTGATCTGGGCCTGGCACGGCAACGTTCGTCTCTCGGATGCCGTCTTGCTGCTCGACCCCGAACGTGAACTCAGCCGGGGAATCGCCACAGTGACCTTCACCGCACCGACGGAAATGGTCATGGTCAGCGACTACGGGCAGTGGTGCGAGGCGCTGTTCCTCAACGCCGACGTTTGGGACCCAGCACCCCCGGTGCCCGGCCCGCACCCTGCCCAAGCCACGCTGCCCCATCTGCGGGCGGACTGGGTTCACAGCATCGACCTCCCACCGGTCGACGGCTGGGACGACCTCGACCTCGAGCGACCCCTCTGATACGGCGACGGTCACAGACCAGCGACCCCGCGCCCTGGCACGAGTCCGAGCGCTCGCTGTCCCGCCTGGTCATGCGACCCTGGGCCTTGGTCATGCCCGCTGGAAGGGGCAAGCCAGGGCAGGAGCCCAACCTCTTCACCGCGTGGCGTGCGCTGGTGCTTGCTGGCCACGACGACGAGGGGGCCTGCCCTCGCGTCCCCTCGTCGTCGTGTGTCACACGCTTGCCTTCGCGACGGCCCTGACTCGCTGGTCATCATGGGTGACGCTGGCCTCGTGCAACGCGCGTCGGGCGGTCGGGTGGTCGATGAGCTCGCGAAGAGCGAGCGTGGCCGCAAGCCGGACGTCTGGATGAACGTCGCCCAGGCGGTCCGTCAGGGCCGGGATGGCCTCCTGCGCGCCGGGTGCACCGATGAAGCACAGGACATCTGCGGCGTGGGCCCGCACACTGGCCGCGTCGTGTCCCAGGGCCGCGGTGACTGTGGGCACCGCCGGGGCTCCGAACTGGCTCAGAGCGGTGGTGACCCCGTCGCGAACAGTCACCTCGGTCGCGCCGAGGCGGTCCACCAGTAGAGGTATGACCGACGGATCCCCGATCCGGGCCAGCGCCCATCTGGCCTTGTCCGCGACGGCCGGGTTGGCGTCGTCGATGTGCTCGGCCACGACCGCTACTGAGCCTGGGTCGGCGACCTTGCTGAGCACGTGCAGCGACTGCAGGCGGACGCCGGCGTCGGGGTTCTCCAGCGCACGAGCTGCCTGCTCGGTGGCAGCCGCCGGGGTCCGGGTCAGCACCCAGGTGAGCGTCTCGCGCACGAAGAAGTCATCCTCCTGCCAGAGCAGGTCTGCGATCTGTGGAGCGAGTTGAGGGTCGGCCAGCTGGCCCAAGGCGATCGCCCCCTGCTGACGCACGTCCTTGTCCGGATGCGTCAACGCAGCCAGGGCAGGGTGCGCGCCGTCGGTCACAGCCTGTGAGTTCTTCTCCATGGGCCATGACGCTAGATCCTCACGTGACGTGAGGCTCAACCCCTGAGTCATGGTCCGCGACGACGACTTGCTGAGAAGCCGACACGTTAGATGAGATCCGGCGGCGGCAGCAGCATGTGGACCTCCTCCGCCACTTAAGTGGGACGTCCGACACGCGTCCGCCACTTAAGTGGGATTCCGACACCGTAAGTGGGATCCGACACAGGAGCGTGTAGGTTCTCGCCCGATCTGTCACCCGCGCAACGCTGTGACCTGCGCGTTGACCAGGAGCCGAGCGGCCCGCGTTCTCACTATCTTGTCCAAATCCTCAGGCCGCTCTCGCCGCTGAGTGCTCTGACCGCGGCGACGTCACGTCTCCACCCTTGGTGGCTGCGTCCAACGGCGCGTGGACCAGGCGCCATCCCGACTTATCCCTCCGTCGCCTTCGGGATGCGACGCCGCCCTGTGACCAGAGGGGCCACCGCAGACCCTCGGTCATTGGACCGCGACGCCGCGAAGGCCGCTGCCGCCAGCAGCGCTGCGAAGCCGGCGAACGACCACGCGAACGCTTCAGTTCGGACGAGGCCGAATGACTCGGAGATCGACGGCAACGCCGCGCCCGCTGAACTGGCCACCAGCCCGCCGAAGTCCTCGGTCATGACGGCCGCGGTCGCAAGCACCGTAGCCGTGAGAGTGCCGCCGGCCGTCGTGGCGCGAAGGTACAGCCCGGGATAGGCCAGACCGATGCCCAACCCGGTGACCGCCCAGGCGAGCAGCGCGCCGACCCACGGCCCGCCGGCCAGACCGAGGATCGCCATCACCCCTACACCCGCCGCGGCAAGAGCGAGGCCGAGGGCCGGTGGGGCGCCGCGCACTCCCAGCTTCGGAGCTAGCAGCGCGGCCGTCGCCCAGCACACCGGTGAGGCGCTCAGGGTGATGCCAGCCTGGAGCAGCGTGGCGTCGAACGTCGTGGTCAGCAGGAGCGTCACCAGGGAGTTGGCGCCGAAGTAGCCGGCGCCGAACAGGGTCAGCGCCGCCAGCGCGGCGGGCGGGCCGGGGTGCAGCCGGACCGTGCCAACCGGCGTCAGAGCCAGGAAGCCGACCAGCGCCACAGCGACGGCCACGGGTGCAAGGCCCCACCAGGGGGAGGCGCTGATCGCTATGAATGCCGCCATCCCGATCGGCACCAGCAACGGCCGCGCCAGGGGCCGGTGCGGCTCTGGAGCTGGCCGCTCCGGCGGGACGGCGCGGACGACGAGGAGGCGACCGATCAGGAGCAGGGGCACCGGCACGATCAGCGTCCAGCGCCATCCCAGCAGTTGCTCCAGGGCCACGGTGGCCGGCGGACCGACCATCGCAGGCAGCAGCCACATCGCCGACGTCGCGGCAAGGACCTTGAGCCGCAGCCGGTCCTCCAGATGGGTGATCGCCGCGCTGATGCCGTAGACGGCGAGCAGGGCGCCGGCGAAGCCGGCAAGGAACCGGCCTGCGGCGAAGATCCACGGGTCTGGTGCGGCCGCCGCGACGACCGATCCCGCGAGCGTGCCCAGCAACCCGAACGTCAGGACCCTGGCGGGGTTGAACCGCTGGATCAGCCGGGACGAGAACGGCAGCGCAGTGAACATGCCCAAGGTGCCACCAGAGACCAACAACGGCAGCACCCGCTGGGCGGCGAGGTCGCGCTCTATCACCGGCAGCAGGGTGCCAGCCACCAGCGTTGTCACCGCAGACGCGAACTCCAGCGCGACGACACCGACCGCGAGGGACAGTGCAGGAGTGCCGTGCAACCTACCCGGGGGATTGGTCACACCCGGTCCTGCTCGATTGGTAGATCCTCGTACGCAAGGAGCAGGTCGGCGAAGGTGAGGCTGCCCGACTGCGTCCCCAGCAGCGCACCGAGCCTGCCAAGAAGTGCATGCCAGCCGGCACCGAGGCTCTGTACCCGGGCTCCTGGGCCCGCACTGTGCACCAGACGCAACCGGCAGGTGTCGTCGGTCAGGGCGGTCAGCTCGAAGCGCACCTCACCGAGCGGCGCGTCCGTGCTGCTCCAGGTCAGCGCAAGCACGTGGGGCGGGTCGCACTGTGTGACTCGGCCGGTCACGTGGTGGTGGTCATCGACTAGATCCACAACCCCGTTCACGCGCGGCTCGAGGACGCCACCGATCAGCCACGTCGCGCGCTCGGCGGGGTCGGTCAACATCTGCCACACGCGGTCCACGGACACCGGCAGGTCTCGGGTGAACTCGAGGCGATGATGACCCACGGGCGTGCCGACGATTCGTCCGAACATGCTTGACATGCAACCATATGGCTGCATTACAGTCGACCGGTGAGCACCAGTGTCTTTCGTGCGGTCGCCGACCCCCATCGACGCCAGCTCCTCGACGCGCTCCGTGAGCAGGGCGATCAAAGTCTCGGAACCCTGTGCCATGGGCTGCCGATCACCCGGCAGGCTGCTTCCAAGCACCTGGCCGTACTGGAAGACGCCGGCCTCGTTCGAGTCCGGACCGACGGGCGGCAACGGCTGCACAGTCTCGACGCCCAGCCGCTGGCAGACCTTGCCGCCTGGCTCGCCACCTACTCAACGTTCTGGACCGAGCGCCTCGACACCCTGGAGGACCGGCTGCTCCAGGAGACCCGGGCCACTCGGGACGACTACTCGCACGACTAGGCCGAGACCTCACAGTCCAAAACGACGACAGCCTTGCCGGCTTCTCCCGGCCACGGGCTCCGGGTTGACCTCGCGACAAGATACCCGGACGACGACACGCCGACGACAAGAAACCTGGACAACGACAAGTTGCGGCGGAACCTACAGAGCTGTAGGTTCCCGCGCGGTCTGTCACGGCGCCAGGGCTTTGACCTGCGGTGCGACAAGATGCTGGCGGGTCGGTCGTCCCACTATCTTGTCCAAATCCTCAGCCAGGAGTCGTGCCGACCGTAGGACGCCCCTTCCCGGACCCTTCACCGGACGGGCTATGCGGGACGCTCAGGCATCTTCCTGCATATCGACCTGCACTCTTCCCGGTTGGGGTTCCGCTTGCGGGAAGCCATTGCCGTCGAGAAGTGCCTGACTCGCGACCTGCTGCCGCCCGGTGGCCGCACTGGTGGCAGGGTGCTACCTATTAACGACGACGCCGCGAAGGCCCACCTGTACGACTACCTGAAGCACGAGCGCGAGGCGGTGCTCGCCAAGCTCGACGGGCTCTCCGAGTACGACGTCCGTCGCCCGCTGACCGTCACTGAGACCAACCTGCTGGGCCTGGTCAAGCACCTGGCGACCTGGGAGGCCAGGTACCTCGGCGAGGTCTTCCACCGTCCCTTTCCCGAACCCCTGCCTCGGTGGGACATCGAGGCCGAGCGACTCGCCGACATGTGGGCGACCGAGAACGAGTCCCGCAGCGCCGTCGTAGACCGCTACCGACGCGTGTGGGACCACAGCGACGCGACGGTGGCCGCCCTTGCTCTCGATGCCACGGGCCGCGTGGCCTAGTGGCAGGATGCCGAGGTGCCCCTGTTCAACATCCTCGTCCACCTGCTTGCCGAGACCCGTCGGCACGCTGGCCACGCCGACATCTTGCGCGAAGAGCTCGACGGAGCGGTGGGAACCGACGCGGAGGGCATGGCCGTGAAGCAGCACGACCCAGCCTTCTGGACTCAGCGGCGCGAGGAGATCGAGGCGGCCGCTAGGTCAGCCGGTTGACCATGAACCGGGGTCTGCTGCGACTGAATGCGTTCTCGCCTGACCGCGCTAGGTTGCGGTTATTCGCCGGGCAGCTCGTTCAAACGGGCTGATTTCGGGATAGCGAGGGCGGCGGTGGCACCTGCTGCGGTCGCGAGAATCATGACGGGAACGAGTGGCCACAATCCGATCAAGCCTGCACCCGTGGGACTGCCCAAGCTGTAGAGCAGACTGCTGGCGCAGGAGATGCCTACGAGCAGTGCAAGGGCCGCGACAAGAGCCATAGGGGCGCTCACGGATAGGCACACCGCTGCGCGGAGCGTGCGCGTCGATGTTCCCATCGCCTGCAGCACTGCCGTGCTGGTGGATCTCCTCACGATCCCGGTGAGCGCGGACGCGAACAACGCTGCTGCGGCGGTGAGGAAGGTCCCGATAGCCCCCCACAACATGATGCTGTAGTACTGGCGCAGTTGTCCGTCGTAGCCCTTCTGTGAAGTGGCTCGGGTCGCGACCTGTGAGGTGGGGTCCGTCGTGAGTGCGGCGGTGCGAACATGTGCGAGAGCCTGGGGATCGGTGGTCCGAACCAGTACGAGAGTAGGCCGGAAGTCGGACACGTCCAGCCCCGCCCGGGCGGGGTCGATGATCAGGTGTGGTCTGTCTGTCGCGGCGATCGCGGTACGCAGTTCGGGCATGGCAGCCGGTACGGGAAGCGATTCGGCTTCGTTCGGGTCTGGCGCTGCGGTCAGCGACCGAAGGGTTGCAGGGGCCAGGCCGGTGACCTGCAGGGCCGGATCCTGCAATGCGGCTTCTGCTGCGGACGTGGTCCAGGCAGCCGAGGAGTCGCCGCAGTCAATCTCAGACAACTCAGCGGCGGTGGCGATCTGGCGGCAGTCTCCGATCCATGTTGTCAATGGGTGCTGACCAGTTTGGACGGTACCTTCGATCACGGGAGCTGCGGCTTGGACTCCTGTGATTTGGCGGAGATCATCGACCAAGGCGGACACCTGGTCAGCGGAAGCGGCACGGGCCTCGATCGTGATTGTTCCCGGGGCTTGCTGGATGACGGGGTCAGGAACGGCGGCCACTGCGGTGGGGTTGAGCATGACGAACACTGTGGCGACGAAGACGGCCAGCGAGGCGGCCGCCACGCCTCTGGCGGTACTCCAGGGGGCGGCCTCCAACCACCCGCCAGCAAGGACCAGCGGGGGGCGGCGCGAAGTGAGCATCCACTGGCCAGTCCTGCGGACTAGCCACGGGAGCACCAGCACCAGGCCCGCTCCACCGAGCGCCATCAGCAAGAGAGTCTGTCGTGTGCCGGTGAAGATCCCGGCCCAGCCCAGCGTCAATGCACTGGCGAAGAGCAGGACCCCGACCGCGGCGGGCCATCCCGATCGGGTCTGCTCCCGGGCGGTGATTGTTGAGACTAGCGGTTGGTGTACTGCCGAGCGTGCGGTGTGCAGCCCAATCCCGACGACGATCAGAGGTAAGCCCAGGGCGATCATCAACACAAGGGGCCATGCCGGGGCAAGGTCTCTGGGAAACGGTGCAGGTTCCCCCACCAGCAGACCAGCCAAGGCTGGCCGCAACGCGAAGAAGGTCGCGCCGCCCACGAGGACACCAAGGCTGCTAGCCATCAGCGCCTCACCAGCGACGATACGGCGGATGATCGCGGCGGGTGCGCCGGCGATGACGAGGTTGGCCATGCGTCTCCGGTGGGCTTGAGTCAACGCTGAGGTGGCCGTGTAGGCGAGCAACAGCGGTGGCACCAGCAGTGCCACACCGGCAAGGGACAGCAGTAGGGTCAGCGTCGTCGACGAGACGGCTGCCGCCTCGGCAGACAGCTCCGTGATCGGGACAGCGACCGGGTCGAGCTGTGGCTCTCTAGCACCGCGGACTGCCATCAGGTGGTTCGGCCCCAAGAGGGATTCAGCGGTGATCCCCCCGACGACCTTTCCGTACCTTCGTGAAACCTCCGGGTGCTGCGCCAGCGCATCCTGCAGTGCTGGTGAAATCAGCGTTTCGCCTGGCGCGGGAAACTGGGGTATCCCGGCGGGGGGAGCCACTCCCTCGCCATGCGTGGCCACGTTGACCACGGTCACCCGCTGATCTGCGATGTAGTCCACCACCGGGTAGACGTAGATGTAGTCGGCAGTTGCCTCTGGATCGGCCTGTGCCCTCCAGTCCCGCGGAAACTGTGTCCAGGCCAACCGGTCTTCTTGGCTCTGAAAAGCTGCCGGGACGCTGGCCATCGCCAGCAGCACCACGGCAGCCAATGCGGTTGTGGCGACCAGGACCGCGGTTAACGCCCACTGCACGGGCCCGGCGCCCCGCCACAGCCGCCCCACGAGCCAGAACGTCACGATCTGAGGCTCTCGGGAGCCAGCGTGCCATCATGCAGGTACAACTGCCGGTCCGCACGTCGGGCCACACCCTCATCGTGGGTGACAAGCACCAAGGAGGCTCCGGCCTGCTGGGTGGAGCGGCACAATAGGTCCAGCACGTCCTGAGACGTGCGCGAGTCCAGGGAACCGGTCGGCTCGTCTGCCAACACCACCAGCGGCTCGTTCACCAAGGCTCGAGCCACTGCCACCCGCTGTCGCTGCCCTCCAGAGAGCTCATGCGGATATCGGCTGACTATCTCGCCCAACCCCACCTCACCGAGTATGGCTCGAGCCTGCTCCGTCGCGCGGTGACGGTGCGCGCCTCCCAACAGCAATGGCAACGCCACGTTGTCACCCGCAGTCAACTCAGCAACGAGTTGACCGAACTGGAAGATGAGGCCCACGTTCTCGCGGCGGAACGTCGTGCGCGCATCCGCGTCCAACTGATAGACCGAGGTTCCCTCAACGATCACTTCGCCCTTGGTCGGAGGGAGCAGTCCAGCCAGGGTCAGCAGTAGCGTTGACTTCCCAGATCCGCTGGCCCCACTGACGCTGACGATCTCGCACCGGCGAATTTCTAGGTCGAGCCCGCACAGGACGGGAGTCCCGTCATACCCTGCGTGCAATCCGCTGCACCGGACCGCAATCTCGTCAGTTGGGCCATGGCTCAGGCTCAGACGTCCACCTCACGAAGGTAGATGTACGCGTTCGTCCCGTTGCGCCAAGGGAAGGTGAAGTACTCGCGCTCACCCTGCGGGCAGGCATACCGGCTGTAGTCCGTGGCGGTGGAGATGTTGTAGGAGGCGTAAACCTGGGCGCACTGGCCGTCATTGTCAGTGTCGATGACGTTGCCGTTGACCCGAATCTGAGTGCCGGCACTATTCCTGCACTCCCGCACCTGGGCTTCACCACCATATGTTTCGATGATGTAGTACGCGCCACACCGTCCGGGTGCTGGCGGCGGCGGGACCGCAGTCGGCCCAACGGTCGACGAGCTCTCCGCTGGTTGCGCCGAGGCTGTAATGGCCGCTGGTCCGACCGCGAGGACCGCGCTGGCGAGCACGAGAAGGGTGGTCCGAAGGGTTTTCGTGGGTGACATGGATCCATCCGATCCTGAATGGTGAGCTCATGTGCAGTTCCCCTGCGTTGGCTGCTGCGGAGCCTCACCAGCACCCCCCCAGGCCAGACGATAACCCGACCGACACGACATATCCTGCTCCTATGTCTCACAGTTCGTCAAGGGCTGTCTCTTGCGCACCTTTGTGCTGCTGCCGCTCGGGCCAGGCCTCGATGATTCACGGTGGTGGGTCGAGCACCTGATTCGTCGTAGTGGAGTCCACCAGAGTGGTGTACGACGACCCCGGTGAGCGTGTCCTGCTGAGGTAGGCGCGGCCACCGGTGTGATCCTTCGAGTGAACCTTCCAAAGCACTCTCGAAGAGGAGCAC
>NZ_QLVD01000033.1 GCF_003352835.1 Ornithinimicrobium murale
CCCTCAACCTCACCATCATCGAGCACCACCAGCCTGCGGCCGTGGGCCGACAGCGCAGCCTCGATGAGTTCGGTGTTCACCCGTCCGAGCCGGTCTCGGTGCTCGACCACGACAGCAGTGACTTTGGGGTCCGCGAGCATCCTGCGAACCTTGGTACGAGAGCCGTTCATCCCGGACCCAACCTCGGCCTCCACACGCACCACCAGGCCACCAGCATCAGCAGCCCACGAAGTGAGTCGGGCTACCTGACGGCCCAGGTCATCCTTCTGATCATGCGAGGACACCCGCGCATACAACCCGAACACAGTCCGAGCCTGGGCCGGCGCATCCGGGGAGACAAGCACCGAGCGAGAGTTGATCCGCACAGCAGGCACCGGCAGCGTCCCCTCCCGAAACCACCGATAGGCAGTCTGCGGATGGACGCCCTGCTGACGTGCCCACTCGGTCAGATTCATACATTCATCACTAGAGCGTCTGTACGCGCGGTATTACTCACTATCCGAGGAACTGCTACTAACCCCTTGAACATGTTCTCCGCGAAGGCACGGGAGGCGGTCGAGGCGGACGTGATGCCGCTGGCCATGACCGTGAACGTCACCAGGAAGGTGATGAAGTGGACCTCGAACGCCCGGTGCACGAAGGACGCGGCACCACCGGCCCGTGGGTACTTGGTGACCAGCTCCAGATAGCTGAAGGCCGTGATGATCGCGATCGCGAAAGCCACGATGAACGGCAGCCAGACGGCGCCTCCGACCTCACCGGCGACCTTGCCCGTCAGGGCATAGATGCCCGTGCCGAGGATGTCGCCGACGATGAACAGCAGGAGCAGCTTGGGCCCGAGCACCCGCTTCAGTTCGGTCTCCTGCTCGCCGCCCTCGGTGTCCAGCACCTGCTCGCTCATGCTGCTGCCTCCTCGCTGAGGTCCCACCCGCCAGCCACACCGGGCTAGCCGTCAGAGTGACGCACGTCCGGGGGCTTGGCAAGCATCTGGGCAACTTCTTGACCCAATGATGGTTCGGTCCCGACGCGGGGTGACCGTAGTCTTCGGTGACCGGTCGGCGAACCCGACCACCCGGCATACCCCAGCACGAGCGACAGGCCAGCGATGTCCGGCTTCCTCGACGCAGTCAACGCCGCGCTGGTGGCTGCCGTCGAGCAGCCCTGGCTACTGCCTGCGACCTATCTGATGATCGTCCTGGACGGCATCCTGCCGATCATCCCGAGCGAGGCCCTGGTCATGGCACTCGCCGCGCTGGACGGGCCGCCGGCGCTGCCCCTGCTCATCGCGGTGGCCGCCCTCGGTGCCATCACCGGGGACAACCTGAGCTTCGCGATCGGTCGCCTGCTGGGACCTGGACGTTTCGAGCGGCTGCGGGCGGGCCGGGTGGCCAGGGCCCTGGACGCCGGACGGCGTCAGCTGGAGCACCGCCCGGCCACGGTGATCCTCACCGGTCGCTTCGTGCCGGTGGGCCGTGTCGCCGTCTACCTGGCCGCCGGGGCCAGTGGTTTCCCGCACCGCCGCTTCCTGCCGATCAGCATCCTGGGTGGCACGGTGTGGGCGGTCTACATGCTCGCCCTGGGGCTGCTGGCGGCGGCTTGGGTCGAGGGCAACCCGCTGTTCAGCGCCGTGGTCGGGGCCGGGCTGTCGCTGATGCTGGGTGCCGGGGCCGATCTGGTCATCCGGTGGCATCGGGCCCGGCGGGTGAGGGCCAAGGTGCCCTTCCCTCAGATCACTCCTTGAGCAATCATCGCGTCCGCCACCTGCACGAAGGCCGCGGCGTTGGCACCGAGCACGTAGTTGCCCGGCACGTCATACTCCTCAGCGGTTGCCGCGCACCGTTCATGGATGCCGCGCATGATCTCGGCCAGTCGCCCCTCCGTGTGCTCGAAGCTCCAGGAGTCGCGGGAGGCGTTCTGCTGCATCTCCAGCGCGCTGGTCGCCACCCCACCGGCGTTGGCGGCCTTGCCGGGTGCGAACAACACCCCCGCCTCGCGGAGAGTCCGGACCGCGGCCGGGGTGGCCGGCATGTTGGCGCCCTCTCCCACGGCCAGGCAGCCGTTCCTGACCAGGGCGAGCGCCCCGTCCTCGTCCAGCTCGTTCTGGGTGGCGCACGGCAGAGCGACCCGGCAGGGGACGTCCCAGATGGAGCCGCCGGCGACATATTGCGCGCCCCGCTGCTCGGCATACACCGAGATCCGTTCCCGGCGGACCTCCTTGATGTCCTTGAGCAGCTCCAGGTCGATGCCCTTCTCGTCGACGACATAGCCGCTCGAGTCCGAACAGGCGACGACCTTGCCACCGAGCTGGTGCACCTTCTCGATGGCGTAGATCGCGACATTGCCCGACCCCGACACGATGACGCGCTGGCCGTCCAGGGAGGCGCCCTTGGTGTGCAGCATCTCCTCGACGAAGTAGACCAGCCCGAAGCCGGTGGCCTCCTTGCGGACCTGGGAACCGCCCCAGCCCAGGCCCTTGCCGGTGAGGACGGCCGACTCGTAGCGATTGGTGATCCGCTTGTACTGCCCGAACAGATAGCCGATCTCCCGGCCACCGACACCGATGTCGCCGGCGGGGACGTCGGTGTACTCCCCGATGTGCCGATAGAGCTCGGTCATGAAGGACTGGCAGAACCGCATGATCTCCATGTCGGAGCGACCCTTGGGGTCGAAGTCCGACCCGCCCTTGGCACCACCGATCGGCAGGCCGGTCAGCGCGTTCTTGAAGATCTGCTCAAAGCCGAGGAACTTGACCGTGCCCAGCAGCACGCTGGGGTGGAAACGCAGCCCACCCTTGTACGGGCCCAGAGCCGAGTTGAACTCCACCCGGAATCCGCGGTGAATCTCGATCTTGCCCTTGTCATCAACCCACGGGACCCGGAAGATAATCTGACGCTCAGGCTCACACACCCGCGGGATGACCCGGGCCTCGGCATAACTGGGGTGCTTGCGCACCACCGTGCCCAGGCTGTCCAGGACCTCCAGCACCGCCTGGTGGAACTCGGTCTCTCCGGGATTGCGCTGCAAGACCTGCTCGTAGAGGGGGGCAAGGGCAGGATCTAGTGAGTGCATGCAACAACTCCCGTTCCGGGTGGGGGCGGAGGGGCCAGAATATACGGATATCCGCATAGTCATGCACATCTGGGCTGTGGAACCGCTCACAACAGACCGGGTGAGAGCGGAACTCTTCCGGCCCTGACGTTGGGGCGCGGGGAGTCCTCCGGACCTCAGGTCGTGGTGGGCGCAGGGTGCTGCAACCACCCGGCCCGCTCGGCCAGGACGGCCACCTCGACGCGACTCGTGCAGCTCAGGCGGGCCAGGACCGCGCGCAGATGACTCTTGACGGTGGCCTCACTGACGAACAGCTCGCGTGCCACGTCGGCGTTGGACAGTCCGCGCCCCACCCGGATGACGATCTGCCGCTCCCGCTCGGTGAGCCCGGCGAGTTGCGCGGCGGCCTCCCGGCGTTGCGTCACCACCGGATGGGCAACGACGTGCTGGAACAGCTCGGGGACGCTGGCGGGCGAGAGGACCCCCTCCCCCGCGGCCACCCGCCGGATGGCGTCGATGATCTCGGTCGGTCCGGCCGTCTTGAGCAGGAAGCCCGCCGCACCGGCCTCGACCGCCCGCATGGCGGCAGAGTCCTCGGCGAACGTGGTCAACACGATCACCCGCGGAGGGTTGGCTCCGGCCAGCACCTCTCGCGTGGCCGTGATGCCGTCGACCCGCGGCATCCGCACGTCCATCAGCACCACGTCGGGATGGTGCCGCTGGACGGCCGTCACCACCAGGTCTCCGTCGCCGACCGAGCCCACCACCGTGATGTCAGCGGACGTGGACAACATGAGCTCCAGCCCCGCACACACCAGGGGGTCATCGTCCACGAGCAAGACCCGCACCCCGCGGCCGTCCGCACTCACTGGCGCACCTCCTGTCGCTCGGCCTGCGGGGCAGGGATCCAGGGCAACTGGACCGCCACCCGGAAGATCTGCTCGTCGTCGAGACCGTGTCGCACGGTCCCGCCCAGCAGGCCAACGCGCTCGGAGACTCCGGTCAGCCCGTTGCCCACCGGCCCCGGGTGCTGGGTGGTCAGGTGGTTGGCCGTTTCGATGCGGACTCCCACCTCTGGCCCACCCTGGACCACGAGCCGCACCGGCGCTCCGGGGGCGTGCCGGCGAGCATTGGTCAGCAGCTCCTGGACGATGCGATAGACCGCACGGGCCAGCGCCGGGTCGGCGGCCTCGGCCTCGGACAGGTAGACCGTGGAGATGACCGGCATGCCACCATCCACGGTCTCGTCGATCACGGTCGGCAGGTCGCTCAGGGAGGGTGTCGTCGTGTGGTTGAGGGCCGTCTCCTCCGGCTCCCGCAGCACCCGGAGCAGAGACTGCAGGTCGTTCATCGCCTGCTGGGCGCTCTCCCGGATCAGCGCAGCACTGTGAGCCAGCCGAGGGTCCTGGCCAGCGGCGACCTGCAGACCACCAGCGTGCAACGACAACAAGGAGAGCCGGTGGCCGATGACGTCGTGCACCTCCCGGGCGATCAGGTCGCGCTCGGCCTGCCGCCCCAGCCGGTCGCTGAGGACCTCGCTGCTCTGCTGGGCGGCGTCGGCCCGCCCCTGGGTGACGGCCAGGGCCACCCGGTTGCGCATGAACATCCCGGCCCCGACGGCCGCACCGAGCAGCGCCATCGCCACGATGAGTGGCACCCACATGGACAGGTCAGCTGGCACCGCCTGACCCGCGGGATGGGTTGTGGTCATCGACTTGAGCAGGGAGGAGTCGGTGGTGCGCCCGCTGGCGTCCCGGACGAGGGCAACCGCTGTTGCCAGGCCCACGAGGGCCACGCACGCCCACACCAGCCGCCCGGAGCGGGCCCGCACCAGGGCGGCCAGCGCGAACAGGGCCGCCGTGGCATCCAGCGGGAGGAGCAGGGGCAGTGAGGCACTCAGCAGGGTGACGGCATACGGCGCAGTGTGCCGGCGGCGCAGTGCCACCACGACGACGATGGCGCCGACCAGGGCAGCAAGGACCAGGAGGTTCCGGATGCCGGTGACCTCGCCCGTCGGGGAGTCCTCCGCCCACCTGGAGAGAGCCGCGCCCAGTGCGAGCAGGGACCCGGTCAGGCACACCAGAACCATCAGCCCGAAGCGGGCGGCCCGGCCCACCGGCCGTAGGCGAGCCGTGCCGGTGCCGAGCACAAACGGACGCGAGATCGGCTCGGCGTCAGGCGACATGGTGGACATAGCCCAGAGCGTAGGAGGGGGCACTGACACTGCGACACCTCCGATCGGCTAGGGCAGTCGTCGGATGGTTAGCCGATCGGCTAGCCGGGTGTCCCCGGTCGGACGATGTGGCGGGGCCCGGGCCCGGGGTGTGCTGAACCCATCACATCCCGAGACCACAAGGAGTCACCGTGAACACCACGCCGCCACCCCCGCCCGGACAGCAGCCTCACCTCACCTGGGAGGACCCGCAGCCCGGCCGTGACCAGCACCCGATGCACCAGGGATGGGGATCAGGTCACCCCTCCGCACCGCCGGTCCCACCCCAGCCGGAGGCCCCGAAGCGGTCCTGGTTCCGCAGGCACAAGATCCTGACCGCCCTGCTGGCGATCGTGGCCCTGATCGTGGTGGTCAACCTCGCCGGTGGTGGCGAGGAGGAGACGCCCGCCGCGAGTGAGGAGCCCGCCGCCGCCGAGGAGGCACCCGCCGACGGCGCGGCCGAGGAGCCCGCCGCGCCGGAGCCGGCGAGTGGGCAGGCCGCCGCCGAGGACGAGGCGGAGCCCGTCGATGAGGAGGCACCCGCCCAGGAGCCCGCTCCGGAGCAGGTGAGCGAGGATCCTGTCGAGGAGGAAGCCCCGGCGGCGGACTCCCCCGGCCTGGGCGACGCGGTCCGCGACGGCAACTTCGAGTTCACCGTGAACGAGGTGCAGACCGGTCTGACCACGATCGGCGAGGGCTTCACCCAGGAGAGCCCGCAGGGCCAGTTCGTCCTGGTCGACGTCACGGTCACCAACATCGGCGACAAGGGGACCGCCCTGTTCGACAACAACCAGCTCCTGATCGACGACCAGGGCCGCCAGCACGAGACCTCCAGCTCCAGCATCTGGCTCGACGAGGCCATCTCGCTGGATGACATCAATCCGGGCAACTCGGTCAGCGGCGTCCTGCTCTATGACATCCCCGCCGACGCCGTGCCCACCTCCGTCGAGCTGCACGACTCGATGTTCTCCGGCGGGGTGACGGTGGCACTGCAGTAGGCCGGGTTCGCAGACCGGCCGCTGGGTAGCGGCCCACCTGACAGCCGCGCAGAGCAGGGAACTCCTGGTCGGCGCGGCTGCTTCACTCAGCGGACGACGCGATACCAGAGCTCGCCGGTCTCCGGGAGGAGCTCGAGCCCGATCTCGCCGAGGTCGCTGGGCTCGAACGCCCGGGTGCCACCACCCAGCAGGACCGGGCAGACGAACAGCAGGATCTCCTCGAGCAGGCCGGCCCGCAGACAGGCCTGCGCAGTGGCTGCCCCGAGCACGTTGACATAGCGGTCACCGGCCAGTTCCCGGGACCGCTCGACGGCCCGCACCAGGTCGGTCTCGAACTCCACGCCGGGCACCGGCTCAGTGGCCGGGGTGCGCGTCAGCACGACGGTGCCCCCGTCGTACCGTCCGCCGAAGGCTCCCTCGGACTCGGTGCCCCTGTTCGGGTCGTCCCCACGGAAGGTGCGTCCGCCCACCAGCAGGCACCCAGTCCTGGTATGCAGTGTCTCGACTGTGGGGCTCGGGTCACCCGGGTGCCGGGTGAGCCAGGACATGTCCCCGCCGGGGCCGGCGATGAACCCGTCGAGCGACATGGAGGCGGAGTAGAGCAGCGTGGCCATCAGATTTCCTTCAAGGGTGCGCGAAAAACGGTTGGCGATGCCACTACCGACCCGGACTGGTTCCGGAACTCATCGGGAGGGTCATCTCCGGTCAGGCCGACTCGCGCACGACGAGTGAGGTCGTCAGGATCTCGGGCTCAACAGTCTCCCCGTCCATCACCCGGAGCAGCAGATCGACTGCGCAGGAGGCCATCTCGGCGATCGGGTTGACCACGGTCGTCAGCGCCGGGCGGCTCATCGTCGCGGCCGGCGAGTCGTCATAGCCGACCACCGCGACGTCGTCGGGCACCCGCCGCCCGGCCACGCCGAGCTCACCGATCGCCGAGACCGCCATCTGGTCGGAGGCGACGAACAGTCCGTCGAGGTCAGGGCACCCCTCCAGCAGGCGCCGGGTCGCTGCCGCTCCCCCGGCTGCCGTGAAGTCACCGTGCTCGACCAGGGTCACCTCGAGTCCGGCCTGCTCCACCGCCTGCTTCCAGCCCGCCAGCCGGTCCTGACCGGCACTCATGTCCATCGGTCCGGTGACCGTCCCGATCCGGCGGCAGCCCCGCGCCACTAGGTGTTCGGCAGCGAGCGCGGCGCCTGCGGCGTTGTCGACATCCACGTACGGGACCCGGGCCTCCTCGGCATACGGCCGCCCGAGGAAGACCGAGGGCAGCCGGGTCTCGGCGAGCACCCGCCACAGGTTGTCGTTCTGGTGGTGGCTGACCACGATCGCCCCGTCGGTGTGCCCGCCCCGCAGGTAGCGCTCCATCCGGTGGTCACCGTCATCGGGGTTGCCCATCACCAGGACCACCTGCATCGGCAGACTGCCGATCGCGCGGGTGACGCCTTTGAGAGTGCCCGAGAAGAAGGGGTCGGAGAAGACCCGTTCGTCGGACTCGGGCACCACCACGGCGATCGAGTCGGCGGCGCGGGTCACCAGCCGGCGGGCGGCCCGGTTGGGTCGATAGCCCAGCTCGGAGACCGCGGCGCTGACCGCCGCCCGGGCCGCGTCGCGCACCCGCGGGTCGGCGTTGATCACCCGGGACGCGGTCGCCCGGGAGACACCGGCGCGGGCCGCGACGTCCTCCAGGGTCGGCGCGTTGCGGGTGGACACAGCAGGACTCCTCTCAGTCGACGCGGTTCGATCCTGCCACCGTCGCGTACCACCGCGCGCTCGCCTTGGGCACCCGCACCAGCGTGTCGTAGTCCACCCGCACGATCCCGAACCGCTTGTCGTAGCCGTAGGCCCACTCGAAGTTGTCCAACAGCGACCACAGGAAGTAGCCCTCGACCTGCACGCCCTGCGCCATCGCGTCGTGCACCGCCCCCAGGTGGGTGCGCACATAACCGAGCCTGTCGTCGTCCTGCACGAACCCGTCCGCGTCGGGCTGGTCGTCATAGGCCGCACCGTTCTCGGTGACGTAGAGCTGGGTGCCGGCCGGCCCGGAGTAGTCCCGCTGCAGGCGGAGCAGCAGGTCGGTGAGCCCCTGGGGCCGCACCTCCCAGCCCATCGCGGTGCGTGGCACGTCCTGGGGGACGAACTCGACGTGCTCGGAACCCACGTTGGCGCTCGGCCCGCCTGCCACCCGGGCCCGGTCAGCGGCCGCGTGGGCGTCCTCGGGCGGGACGCCGCGGACCGTGTTGCCGCTGTAGTAGTTCACTCCCAGGACGTCCATCGGGGCGCTGATCAGGGACAGGTCACCGTCGACGACCAGGTCCTCTGGCCACACCGAGGCCAGGTCCTCCAGGACGTCGGGGCTGTAGCGGCCCCGGAACAGCGGGTCCAGGAAGTAGCGGTTGCTCAGCCCGTCGATGCGGCGCGCGGCGTCCCGGTCCCCCGGACTGTCGGGGTCGGCCGGTGTCACGTCGGCGAAGTTCAGGGTGAGCCCCAGGCTCAGGTCGGCGTCCCGCGAGCGCAGCTCGTGGGTCGCCAGTCCGTGAGCCAGCAGCAGGTGGTGGGCGGCGCGGACCCCGGCCACCGGGTCGGTGAGGCCCGGGGCATGGCGCCCCTCGGCATACCCCAGGAAGGAGCTGCACCAGGGCTCGTTGAGCGTGGTCCAGAACCGGATCCGGTCTCCCAGCGCGTCGTGGACGGCGGCGGCATAGTCGGTGAAGCGGTATGCCGTGTCCCGGCTCGGCCAGCCCCCCGCCTCCTGCAGGGCCTGGGGGAGGTCCCAGTGATAGAGGGTCAGCCAGGGCACCACGTCCCGGGCGAGGAGCTCATCGGTCAGGCGGCGGTAGAAGTCCAGGCCCGCCTGGTTGACGGCCCGCCCGTCCGGCATGACCCGGGCCATGGAGACCGAGAAGCGGTAGGCGCCGAGGTTGAGCTTCTCCATCAGGGCGACGTCCTCGGCATACCGGTGGTAGTGGTCGCAGGCCACGTCACCGTTGTGCCCCTCGTGCACCTTGCCGGGGGTGCGCGCGTAGGTGTCCCAGATGCTGGCGCCGCGGCCGTCCTCCCACGCGGCCCCCTCCACCTGGTAGGCGGCGGTCGCCGACCCCCAGAGGAACCCGTCGGGGAAGAGCTTGGGTGCGTTCATTGCTTCACGGCTCCTTGCATGATGCCGGAGACCAGTTGGCGACCGGCGACGACGAACAGGATCAACAGCGGGATGGTGGCCAGCAGCGCGCCGGCCAGGACGAGTGAGTAGTCCACCCAGTGGGCGGCCTGCAGCTGTTGCAGGGCCACGGGCAGGGTCGGGTTGCTGGACCGGAGCACGATGAACGGCCAGAAGAAGTTGGTCCAGGTGGCCACGAAGGTGAACAGACCGAGCATCGAGGCGGCCGGGCGGGCGGCCACCAGCCCGACGTGCCAGAAGGTGCGGATCATGCTGCAGCCATCGATGCGCGCCGCCTCGATGAGCTCGTCCGGCACCGCGGACGAGAGGTACTGCGTCATCCAGAACACACCGAAGGCAGTCACCAGGGCGGGCACGATCACCGCCTGCAGCTCACCGGTCCAGCCGAACCGGGCCATCACCTGGTAGAGCGGGATGACCCCGAGTTGGGTGGGGACAGCCATGGTCGCGATGACGAAGACCAGCAGTGGCGTCCGCCCGCGGAACCGGAGCTTGGCGAAGGCGTAGCCGGCGAGGGTGGCGAAGAAGACCACCGAGGCCGACACCACCGTGGAGACGATGATCGAGTTGAGCGTCGCCTGCCAGAAGTCGACGGTGTCGATGACGGTCGCGGCGTTCGCCAGGAAGTTGCCGCCCGGGATCAGCGGGAAGGCATCCCGGGACAGGATCGTGGAGTCGTGGCTGGCGACCAGGAAGGACCACCAGAGCGGGAACAGCCCGCCGAGGACCACCGCGGCCAGCAGGCCGTAGACCACCTTGCCCGGTCGGTCGGTGTAGGAACGGCCCGTGGTCCGCCGCCCCTTCTCGGGCGTCTCGGCGATCAGGGGCTCGCCGGGCACCGGTGGGACAGCACTCATCGCTTCACCTCCGCACTGGAGATCAGTCGGGTGACCAGGAAGTTGATCAGGCCGATGACCACGATGATCAGGAAGAGCAGGACCGCGATGGCCGAGGCACGTCCGAAGTTGGACCGGGTCCAGCCCTGCTCGTAGAGCAGGATCGTCAGGGTCTGCCACTGCCCGTCCGCCCCACCGCGTCCGAACTGGTCATAGAGCCGGGCCTCGTCGAAGATCTGCAGACCACCGATGGTGCTGGTGATGACGATGAAGATGATCGTGGGGCGCAGCATCGGGATGGTGACCGAGAGGAACTGTCGGACCTTGCCCGCCCCGTCGATCGAGGCCTGCTCATACAGATCCCGCGGGATGGCCTGCATCGCGGCAAGAAAGATGAGCGCGTTGTAGCCGGTCCAGCGGAAGTTCACCATGGTGGCGATCGCGATGTGACTGGGCAGCCGCTGGGCGTGCCAGCCGATGGGGTCGATGCCGACGAGCCCGAGCATGCTGTTGATCAGGCCGTACTTGTCGGCAAACAGGTTGGAGAAGATCAGCGAGACCGCCACCGGGGCCACCACGTAGGGCAGCAGGACACCCATCCGCCAGAACGTCTTGGCCCGCAGGTTCGCATCGAGCAGGGCCGCGATGGTGATCGCGCAGATGACCTGGGGCACCGAGGACAGCAGGAAGATGCTGAAGGTGTTGCCCAACGCCTTCCAGAAGTCGCGACCACCGAGGACATCGGTGAAGTTCTTGGCACCGACGAACTCACCCTGACCCATGATCAGGTCCCAGTCGTGCAGGGCGACCCAGCCGGTGTAGACCAGCGGGAACAGCCCGGTCACGAAGAACAGGATGAAGAACGGGGAGATGTAGAGGTAGGGACTCAGTCGTAGGTCCCACCGGCTGAGCCGGCCCCCGAAGCCGATGCGCTTCGGGGGCGGCTCAGTGGCGTCCGTCGGACGACGGAGGGTTGACGTGGCGCTCACTGATCAGCTCCCGGCGGCCGACTCAGCCCAGGGCCTCCACGTCGGAGACGAACTTGTCCCAGGAGGTCTGGGCGTCGTCGGTGCCGTCCACGTCGACGCGGGTCAGCGCGTCCTGGAGGGCGGTGTTGATCGAGAAATAGTCCGGTCCCTTGTAGGGCTGGAAGGTGATCGCCTTGGCCCGGTCGACGAAGATCTGGCCGGTCGGGGCCTCGTTGAAGAAGGCGTTGGTCGAGCCGAGCAGCGTCTCGGACTCCAGTGCCTCGACCTGGCTCGGGAAGGTGCCCTTGGCCTCGAAGGCCTTGATCTGCTGCTCGGGGTCGGTCAACCAGGTCGCCAGGGCGGTGGCCTCCTCGAGGTGCTCGCCCTGGGCGGGCACCGTCAGGTAGGACCCACCCCAGTTGCCGGCGCCACCGGGAAAGACGTTGGCCACGTCCCAGCCGTCGACGCCCTCGGCCGCGCCCTCGACGACGCCGAGCATCCAGCCCGGGCAGAGCATGGTCGCGAAGGAGGACTGCTGGAAGCCGTCGTTCCAGTCGGCGCTCCACTGACCCAGCCCCGCGGACAGCTCGTCGTCGACCGCGGCAGCCAGCACCGCGTCATACAGCGCCTTCACCTCGGGGTTGGTGGTGGCGATGATCTCGCCGCTGGGGTCCTGGTAGGCGACCTCCACCTGGTTGATCATGCCCTGCCAGGTGGCGTTGGCGGAGTCGAACCAGGCGGCGTCGGACGCGGCCACGAACTCCTTGCCGACGTCGAAGTAGTGCTGCCAGTCGCCCTCGAGCAGCTCGGCGACCTTCTCGCGGTCCGACGGAAGCCCGGCCTCCTCAAAGAGATCAGCGCGGTAGCAGATGGCCTGTGGCCCGTTGTCCGTGCCGTAGCCGATGAGCTTGCCGTCCTCGGTGGTGGCGGCCTCGACCTTCCAGTCCTGCCAACGCCCCTCGACCTCGGCGTGGGCGAGGTCCTCGAACTTGTCGGGATACTGCATGAACTCCACGAGCCAGTCGATCTCGATGGCCTCGATGTCCGCCGCTCCGGAGTCGGCGCCGAGGCTGTTGCGCAGAGCGTCGCGGGCGTTGTCTGCGGTGTCGGCCTTGACGTGCTCGATGGTGATGTTGTCGTGGAGCGACTCGTACTCGGTGAACAGCTCCTCGTAGCCGAACTCGTTGAAGGTCGCGACCGACAACGTGATCTGCCCGTCCGCCTCGGTCGAGCCGTCCTGGTTGCTGTCCCCGTCGTCCCCGTCCCCACCGCAGGCGGCGAGGCTGAGGGTCATCGCGGTCGTGGCGACCGCGGCGGTGATCGTGCGCCGGGTGGGTTGCACTGTGTAACTCCCTTGTCACATGGCGGGCTTCTCCCGCCGGTCCAGTGTGGTCGAGAGCATTCTGTGAGAGCGCTCTCACAAAGAGACTGACGCACAGCTCTCGGGTTGTCAAGCACCACCCACGATCCGTGCGTGCCGGGCCGGCCAGTGGCGGCGTAGGGTCCGGACTGTGAACACGTCCGTCTGGCGCGCCGCCGGGATGCGGCCGCTGCTGATCATGAGCTTCCTGGGCTTCTGCGGCTATGCCGCGCTGCTCCCGGTGGCTCCGCTCTGGGCGGTGCACGGTGGCGCCGACGAGGCCGGGTCCGGGCTGGTCAACGGGGTGTTCATGGCCCTGACCGTCCTCACCCAGCTGGTGGTCCCGACGGCACTGCGCCGATTCGGGTGGGGTCCGGTGATGGCGGCGGGCATGCTGCTGCTCGGGGTGCCCTCGCTGTTTCACCTGCTCAGTGACGAGCTCTGGGTGATCCTCGGCCTGGCCGTGGTGCGCGGCATGGGGTTCGGTGTCCTGACCGTGACCGGCAGCGCCGTGGTCGCGGACCTGGTGCCCGCCGGACAGCGCGGCCGAGCGGTCGGCGTCTACGGACTGGCCATCGCCTCCACCCAGGTCTTCCTGCTGCCGGCCGCGCCGTGGCTGGCCGACAACGCCGGCTACTGGGTCGTTTTCGCTCTGGGGGCACTCCCGGTCCTCGGGGCCCCGGCCGCCCCCACTCTCGCCAGGGTTCTGCATGGCCAGCCGGGCCCCGAGGACACCGGCGAGCGCCCTCCCTATGTGCGCCTGATCCGGCCGATGGTCCTGCTCCTGGCGGTGACCCTCGCCGGCGGCGCCCTGATCACGTTCACCGCGCAGATGAGCAGCAGCTCCACGCTGACCGTCGTCGGGCTCATGGTGTTCTCGCTGATGGCGGCCGCCTCCCGCTGGCAGGTGGGCGCCCTCGCCGATCGGGCCGGAGCGCACCGGTTCGTCTGGCCGCTGGTCGTGCTCAGCGCCGTGGGGATGCTCGTCATCGCCTGGTCGGTGCGCGACCAGGCGGCCACCGCGGCCCTCGCCCTGCTGGTGGGTATGGCGATCGTGGGGACCTGCTACGGCGGGCTGCAGAACCTGACCATGCTCATCACCTTCTCCGCCGTGACCCGCCGCCACTTCAGTCAGGCCAGTGCCGTGTGGAACATCGGCTTTGACGCGGGCACCGGGCTGGGGTCGGTGGTGGTGGGGCTGGTCGCCGCCGGGAGCTCGTTCAGCACCGCCCTGGTCGTGGTCGCCGGGACGTGCTTGGCGACCCTGCCGCTGGCGCTGGTCCGGAGCCGACCACAGCGTTCGCCGGCGGACGGCCGGTCCGGCTGACCGTCGACCGGTCGTGACCACGCCCTCCGGCGGCCGTCGGATCCTCAGGCGTCGATGCGCTCGCGGTCCAGGTCGTCGGAGGAGGCGATGATGAAGTCCTTGCGTGGCGCGACATCCGAACCCATCAACAGGTCGAAGACCTGCTCGGCAACGGCCGCGTCGTCCAGGGTGACCCGGCGCAGCGTGCGGTGGCGCGGGTCCATCGTGGTCTCGGCGAGCTGGTCGGCATCCATCTCGCCCAGGCCCTTGTATCGCTGCATCGGCTGCTTGATGGTGCGACCGGCCTTGGTCAGGGCCGCGACCTTCTTGCGCATCTCCTGCTCGGAGTAGGTGTAGAACATCTCCTTGGGTCGGCGCCCGGACGCGTTGACCTCGATGCGGTGCAGCGGCGGCATCGCGGCGAAGACCCGGCCCTCCGCGACCAGCGGCCGCATGTAGCGGAAGAAGAGAGTCAGCAGCAGGGTGCGGATGTGGGCGCCGTCGACATCGGCATCGGTCATGATGATGACCTTGCCGTAGCGGGCCATGTCCAGGTCGAAGGTGCGACCGGAGCCAGCACCGACCACCTGGATGATGGCCCCGCACTCGGCGTTGTTGAGCATGTCCGAGACCGAGGCCTTCTGGACGTTGAGGATCTTGCCGCGGATGGGCAGCAGCGCCTGGTAGTCCGAGGTGCGCGCCAGCTTGGCGGTCCCCAGGGCGCTGTCTCCCTCCACGATGAACAGCTCGGTCTTGTCCGGGTCACTGGAGCGGCAGTCGGCCAGTTTGGCCGGCAGCGACGAGGACTCCAGAGCGTTCTTGCGCCGCTGGGTCTCCTTGTGCATCCGTGCCGAGATGCGCGTCTTCATCTCGGCGACGACCTTCTCCAGCAGCTGGCTGGCCTGGGCCTTCTGGTCCCGCTTGGTCGAGGTCAGCAGCGCGGTCAGCTCCTGCTCCACCACCCGCGAGACGATCGAGCGGACGGCGCTGGTGCCCAGGACCTCCTTGGTCTGTCCCTCGAACTGCGGCTCGGCCAGCCGGACCGTGACCACGGCTGTCAGGCCGGCCAGGATGTCATCCTTCTCGACCTTGTCGTTGCCGACCTTCAGGCGCCGGGAGTTGGTCTCCAGCTGCTTCTTGAACACCTTGAGCACCGACTGCTCAAAGCCGGCGACGTGGGTGCCGCCCTTGGGGGTGGCGATGATGTTGACGAAGCTGCGGGCGGTTGTCTCATAGCCGGTCCCCCACCGCACCGCGATGTCCACAGCACAGTCCCGCTCGACCTCCTTGGGCGACATGTGCCCCTTGGAGTCCAGCACCGGCACGGTCTCGGTGAAGCTGCCGCTGCCCTGCAGCCGCCAGGTGTCGGTGAGGGCCGGGTCGGCGGCCAGGAACTCGGCGAACTCGGTGATGCCGCCGTCGTAGGAGAACACCTCCTCGGAGGTCTCCTCCCCGCGCTCGTCGCGGACCACCAGGGTGAGCCCGGGCACCAGGAAGGCGGTCTGCCGGGCGCGGGACACCAGCTCGTCGTAGGCGAACTGCGCCGACTTCAGGAAGATCTGTGGGTCTGCCCAGTAGCGGATGCGCGACCCGCTCACCCCGCGCTTGAGTCTGCCCTTGGTCCGTAGCTCCGAGGTCCGCTGGAACGCCTCGAAGGGCGCCTCCGGGCTGGGCTCACCCTGGTCGGTGAAGACTCCCGGCTCGCCACGGCGGAAACTCATCAGGTGGGTCTTGCCGGCGCGGTCGACCTCGACATCCAGGCGGGAGGACAGCGCGTTGACCACGGAGGCACCGACGCCGTGCAGACCACCTGAGGCGGTGTAGGACCCGCCACCGAACTTGCCCCCGGCGTGCAGCTTGGTGAAGACCACCTCGACCCCGGTCAGCCCGGTGCGCGGCTCCACGTCCACCGGGATGCCACGCCCGTTGTCCCGGACCTCGACAGAGCCGTCGGCCAGCAGGATGATCTCGATGCGGTCACCGAAGCCGCCGAGGGCCTCATCGACGGAGTTGTCGATGATCTCCCACAGACAGTGCATCAGCCCGCGTGAGTCGGTCGAGCCGATATACATGCCAGGGCGCTTGCGAACGGCCTCCAGCCCCTCGAGAACCTGCAGGTGTCTGGCCGAGTAGTCCTGCGCCACGGGTGGGGTGCTCCTTCACTGCCGGGATCGTCGCCAGCAGGTTAACCCGTGCTCGGCCAGGTGGCCGTAGGCGCGGCGAGTGGGGCCTCTGCCGGTCGTTGTGCCGAGAGCGGAAAATGCGCCGAAGGACGGCGTTTGAGCGACTGTGGAACAGGGGGACGTGCTTGACTGTTATGCACAGTGACAGATTGAGGCGTTGCGACGAGAGTAGGGAGATCGACGTGAACACCACCCTTGCACCAGACCTGACAGTAGCCGATCGCTGCGACCGCTGCGGCGCACAGGCCTACGTCCGGGTGACGCTCGGCGAGGGTCTCGAGCTCCTGTTCTGCGCCCACCACGGGCGCAAGTATGACGACAAGCTCCGGGACCTGGACGACGTGAAGATCCAGGACGAGACCCACCGACTGCACGAGAGTGAGGCGACCCCGGAGCCCCTGGGCGCGGAGTGATCGCACGGCACACGTTCAGGAAGCGGGCCCTCCGGCCCACCACCTGAGACACTGACGACCGGTAGCCCCTCGGGGCTGCCGGTCGTCTGTTGTCCCGCCACCCCGAAGGGCCCCTATGTCAGTCGTGGAATGGATCGTCGTCGCCGTCATGCTGGTCGGCCTGATCGGCATCGTCATCCCGGTCCTACCCGGTCTGCTCCTCATCGTGGGAGGGGTGGCGCTCTGGGCCACGGAGCAGCAGTCGCCGGCCGGGTGGTGGGTGCTCGGCCTGACCGTGGCCCTGTATGCCGCGTGCCTGGTCCTGGAGTTCCTCATCCCGGGCAAACGGATGAGGAAGGCGGGAGTGAAGACCTCGACGCTGCTCATCGGCGTGCTGGTCGCCATCCCGTGCGCGATCGTGATCCCCGTGCTGGGTGCCTTCATAGGGTTCCCACTCGGCATCTTCCTGGTCGAGCTGTCCCGCCGGGGTGGTCGGGCTCAGGCGTGGGCGGCGACCAAGCACGCCCTCAAGGCCGTCGGGCTGAACATCCTGATCGAGTTCCTCACCGCCGTGCTCATCATCGGGCTGTGGGTCGCCGCCCTGATCTTCTGGACCTGAGCCGGCAGGGCTAGTCGGCCAGCTCCTCCCCTGCCATCTCCGGCAGGAACAGGGCGGCCAACATGGCCAGCACGAACGCACCACCGAGGACGGCGAACACCAACGCCAGTCCCCCGCCGCTGTAGAGCAGCGGCACGCTGAGTGGTGCCACGATCGAGGCGATCCGGCCGAACGCGGCGGCCCAGCCCGCCCCGGTGGCGCGGACCTGGGTGGGATAGACCTCGGGAGTGACGGCATACAGCGCACCCCACGCACCCAGGTTGAACATCGAGAGCGCGCACCCGGTGACCAGGATCATCGTGTCCGACTCAGCCTGCCCGAACAGCACGGCGGACACGGCCGATCCGGCCAGGAAGGTCGCCAGGGTCGCGCGGCGTCCCCAGATCTCGATCAGCACCGCGGCGAGCGCATAGCCGGGCAGCTGGGCGAGGGTGATGATCAGCGTGAACTGAAAGGACTTCACCAGGGTGAAGCCGCCGTCGTGGAGCAGGGACGGGATCCAGATGAAGGCGCCGTAGTAGGCGAAGTTGACGCCGAACCAGGTGAGCCACAGGGCAGCCGTCCGTCGGCGCAGCACGGGGCCGAACAGATCGGACAGGCCGGGGGCCCGGACCGCCGTGCCGCCGGTCGCAGGTGCAGTGGTGGCCGACTCCTCGGAGACCGTCGGCTGGACGTCGGTGGCGGGCGATGAGACGTCGGTGGCGGTCGAGGAGACGTCGGTGGCGGTCGCAGCCGGCCGGACGCCGGCCGACTCCTCGAACTGACGGACGACCTGCTCTGCCTCGGCGGTGCGGCCTTTGGACTCTAGGAAGCGAACTGATTCGGGGAGGCCGCGGCGGATCACGATGGCATAGGCGGCGGGCACCAGGCCGAGCGCGAAGGCCCAGCGCCAGCCGTCATCGGAGAGCGGGATGATGTAGTAGGCGGTCAGCGCTGCCAGCAGCCACCCGACGGCCCAGAAGGCCTCGAGGATGACGACCATGCGACCGCGGATCTTCGAGGGTGCGAACTCGCTGACCAGCGTGGAGGCGACCGGCAGCTCGGCTCCCAGTCCGAGGCCGACGACGAAGCGCAGGATCAGCAGGACGGCCAGTCCCCCTGCGAGCGCCGAGGCGCCGGTGGCCAGCCCGTAGACCAGCAGCGTGAGGGCGAAGACAGATCGGCGACCGACCTTGTCGGCGAGCAGTCCGCCGAGTGAGGCGCCCAGCGCCATGCCGACAAAGCCGATGGAGCCGAGCCAGCTCTGCTCGGTCTGGGTGAGTTGCCACTGGGCGGCCAGCGCGGCCATCACGAAGGAGATGAGGCCGACGTCCATGGCATCCAGTGCCCAGCCGATGCCGGAGCCGGTCAACAACCGGCCGTGCTTGCGGGTGAAGGGGAGCCGATCCAGGCGTTCGGGGCGGGTCAGTGAGGTGTCAGGTGCCGAGTGTGGCGGTGCGGTCATTCGATCAGTCAAGCGCAGGAGACGCCCGTCCAGCAGGGTTACGGCGGAAGTGTGGTGGGCCTCACGCTGATGTCCTGGGCACCCGGTCCCGGTAGGTGCGGTCGAAGATGACCTCCTCGACGCCGGCCCGCTCGGCCGTCGCCCGGACCGAGTTCTCCACAATGAAGGTGTCGTCATCGCAGGTGATCACCGACCGGGTCTGCACGTCGGCGGCCCAGCCGTCGTTGGCGAGCCGCAGCCGCCAGTGTGACTCCGTGCGGGGCGAGGTCGGGTCCGCTTCCCGCACCTGGCACACCTCGCGAGCCGACTCCAGGAACTGCAGGCCATCCGGATAGCGGCGGGTGCCGCCGTAACCAGGATCCACCTCCATCGTGGTCTCCCCGCGGGCCACGTCGTGGCGAACGACCCGGGGAGGCCTTCCTGCCTGCGCGCCACCCGGGACGGTGATCGTGATCGGCCGGGCATGAACCGCTGACGCGAACTCGACCGGGACCGCGCCCGGGGTGAGGAGTGGCAGCGTCACCGAGCTCGCGGCCAGGTCGACCTCCAGGGCGTCCTGGACCGGGTGCGGCCACACCCAGGGCCAGTAGTGGTTGCTCAGCGCGACCCGGATCCGGTGGCCCGGCCCGAACCGGTAGCCGGCGGCGACAAGTGACACCTCGACGTCGACGTCCTCCCCCGGCACCAGTGGCGTGGTCGTGTCCATCCCGTCCCGCTTGACCAGGTTGAGGACGCCGCGGCTCACCAGCGTGGAGGAGCCGTCGGGCGCGACGTCGCACAGGCGCACGATCACGTGTCCCCGGTCGTGCGTGGAGTTCAGCCTCAGCCGGGCGACCGCCCGACCGAGCAGGTCGAGCGGCACCTCGCCAACCGGGACGTCGACGCAGACCGACCGGCCGTCCTCGGCCCGCTGGTCCGGTGGCAGGTCCGCCGCATTCCCGAACGGGAAGTAGCGGCCCGCGTCCTGCCCCGTCGCCCATGGCGAGCGCACCAGCACCCGGTCAGCGCCGAGCGACACCCGGTGGGCAGGGGCCTCCCCCGGCCACGCCACACCGACCCAGCGTCCGGTCTGCTCCTCGACATACGGGGCAGGCGCCACCGGGTCGTTGACCCAGGCCCGCAGATCGGGGTCGTCCTCCACGCCCGTGTCGATGTCCTTGAGCCAGCGGTCCCACCAGCGCAGGGTCTCGCCGAGGAAGTCGATGCCCGGTCCGGGCGCCAGGCCGCGGTCCGGATACTGGTGCGACCACGGCCCGATGATCCCCTTGACCGGCGCCTCCAGGTGGTGCAGGAGCCGCAGGACGGCGTCCCGGTAGGGATCAGCCCAACCACCGACGGCCAGCACGGCAGCGCGGATGCCCGGGTAGTTCTCGCACACACTGCCGCGCCGCCAGTAGTCGTCGCGCTCCTGGTGTGCCAACCACACCGGCCCCAGTGGGCGTTGGTGCTCCAACCGCTCGCGCCAGCGCTCCACCCATCCGGGGCCGACGACCTCGGGACGTGGTGGCCGGGAGGCGAAGGCCAGCATGGTCCCGGCCCACCCGGCCATGTCGACGGCCAGCACGGCACCGCCCGTGTAGTGCACGTCGTTGTCGTAGCGGTCATCGGTCGAGCAGACCGTGACGATCGCCTTGAGGGCCTCCGGTGCGCGCTCCGCGATCTGCAGGGAGTTGAACCCACCCCAGGAGATGCCGAACATGCCGACCGCGCCCGTGGACCACGGCTGGGCGGCGAGCCACTCGACGACGGCGACCCCGTCGTCGAGCTCGACCGCGGAGTACTCGTCCTCGAACAGGCCGTCGGAGTTGCCGCTGCCACGGATGTCGACCCGCACCGACGCGTAGCCGTGTGCGGCGTAGTACGGGTGCCGCTCGGAGTCGCGCACGGACGTCCAGTCATCGAGGCGGTAGGGCAGGTACTCCAGCAGCACCGGCACCGGCTCCCGGTCGGCAGTGCTGGGCAGCCAGGCCCGGCCGCGCAGCCGCACCCCGTCCGCCATCGGGATCCACAGGTCCCGCACCTCGACCGCCGAGGGGTCGAGGTCCACACGCTCGGTCACGTGATCAAGCTCCTGCGTCGTCGTAGGCCCTGGGGCGAGGTGGCCAGGTCGTCCTCAAACATCACGCCCCACAGCTCGTGCGAGCTTCAGGGCGTTGGGGACAGTCGGTAGGTTCTGGGGGCTGGGCTGTTCAGGTCAGAACGGGCCCTCTTCGCGGCGCTTGTCCCAGCGCTCCTCGAAGCGGTCCATCAGGCCCGGCTTGGGGCCCTTGCCACTGGCCTGCTTGCGGGAGGCGCCGCCGGACTTGGCGTGCAGAGTGACGTTGCCCTGGGCGTCCACCGTGCCCAGGGTTGCCCCCTTGGTGCGGGGGGAGGTCATGGCCCAGACACCACCGAAAACCATGGCGGCGAAACCGAGGCCACCGACCCAGATCTGGTGCATGGTGACCGCGAGGACGACCATGCCCAGGCCGACGAGGGCGATCACGAGGCCGAGCGCGGCGCGGCGCCGTCGGGCACGGGCCTCACTCTTGCCAACCAGGGACGTGGCGAAACGTGGGTCCTCGGCGTAGAGCGCCTGCTCCATCTGCTCAAGAACTCGCTGCTCGTGCTCCGAGAGCGGCACGGTGACCTCCCTGACGGTCGACTTCTGGCCGTCACCTGTTGGGGTGACGGTGGGACGCCCTCGCCGGGGGACGACGACGTCTTCCTCTAAGGATATGCCCGGAAGCGCCACAACGGTAGCCGGGCGTATACCTGCTAGACGCGCGGCAGGTGAAAAAGGTTTCCCGCAGGCGATCGTGCCCGTCCCTCACGGCCCGGATGAGGTCGTGCCGCGCGGCGACCAGGCGGCGGCTCCCCACCGGCGCGGGGCCTGCCCTGCCGACCGCTCGCGCCGTGGTGGGCCGTCCTCGTGGTCCCCCCGTGCCTCGTCCCGAACGACCAGACTGGCCGGCCGCACGATCCCGCTGCCGAACTTCTCCACGGCCCGGTCCATGGCCCGCTCGGCGTCCCGCCACCCGTGCTCCGGCTCGTCCAAGGTGCCCTGCACCGGGGTCTCCGCGGCGTCGGTGAGGGCCTCCAGCCGGATCCCGAGCAGCCGGATGCGGGCGCGTTGGAGCCCGAGTGCGGCATACAGGGCCGTCGCGGTCCCGAAGATGTCACGGGTGACGTCGGTGCTCTGCCGCATCGTGCGGGAGCGGGTGATGGTGGTGAAGTCGGAGAACCGGACGGTCAGCACCACGGTGCGGGCCAGCAGGCCGGAGTGCCGCATCCGGGTGGCGCTGCGGTCGCTGAGCCGGAGGAGCTGGCGCCGGATGACCGCTGGGTCGTCGACGTCCTGGTGGAAGGTCTCGGAGGAGCCGACGCTGCGCTCGACCCGGGCCGTGCTGACCCGCCCCGTGTCCTGTCCCCAGGCCAGGGCCTGCAGGTGAGTCGCGCTGCCCGGCCCCATCGCCCGGCTCAGGGTCGCGTGGGGCAGGTGCGCGATGTCAGCCACGGTGCGCAGCCCCAACCGGTGCAGTGCGGCCTCGGTGCTCTCCCCCACCCCCCACAGCGCACTGACCGGCAGCGGGTGCAGGAAGTCGATCACCCGGTGCGGCGGGATCATCAGCATCCCGTCCGGTTTGGCCGCGCTCGAGGCCATCTTGGCCACCACCTTGGTGGGGGCGCCACCCACCGAGCAGGTGATCTGCTGCTCGTCGGCGATGGTGTCGCGGATCCACTGGCCGATCTGCGCCGGGCCGCCCAGCCGCCGCTGGGCGGTGGAGACGTCGAGGAAGGCCTCCTCCATGGAGACCGGCTCGACCTGGTGGGTCACCTCGGAGAAGACGGCCATCACCGCCGCGGAGATCGCGCTGTAGAGGTCATAGTCAGGCCGCACGACCTCGGCCTGGGGGCAGAGACGGCGCGCCCTGGCCATCGGCATCCCGGACCGTATGCCGTAGGCGCGCGCCTCGTAGGTGGCCGACAGCACCACGCTGCGCATCCCACCACCGATCACGACCGGGGTGCCGACCAGCTCGGGCCGGGCGATCAGCGACGCCGAGGCATAGAAGGCATCCATGTCGACGTGCAGGATCGTGCAGCCGCGGTCGTCCACGCCTGCGGCTGGGACACCCGCCATCTCGTGCGGCCCCACCAGCGTGGCATCGGGCTCCGCGGCGAGCACCTGGCGCCCCGCCGTCCCGTTCACCATCCTGGGCTCCCCGGGCTGGAGTGCCACAGCTTGCTGCCCGGACCCGCCGGCTTGGTGTCGGCGTAGGGGGACTGCTTGAAGCCCGAGGCGTGCAGCAGCACCCGGCGGCCCTGCTGCTGGTCGGCCCGGCGGGCCTGCTCCTCGGCCGCCACGGCGCCGCTCACCGCGTCCTGCTCCACGGAGTCCATCAGCTCGCGGACCGCCCCGATGCCGCCGGTGTCGTAGGCCCGGCCGAGCGCGGTCATCTCCCAGGCTCCGGTCGCGCGCAGCGAGATGCCGCGCGGGCCGGTGCGCCGGGTGACGCCGCGCACGACCAGCAGGAAGGAGTGGAAGACCGTCTCGGCATACGGGCCCTGCACGTCCTCGAAGAAGGTGGAGTCGCTCGGGCCGGTCCCGTCCTCCAGAGTCAGGAAGACCACCCGGCGCCCGGAGCGGATCGGCGGTGTCTGCGTCGCGACCTTCGCGCCGGCGACCAGCACCTCGGTGGCGTTGCGCTGCCCGAGCAGCTGGTTGGCCGGGACCACCCCGAGCGCCTGCAGCATCGGCTGGAAGGTGGTGGTCACGTGGGAGCTGACGTCCATCCCGAGCACCTCCAGCTCGGCCAGCATCTGCTCCTGTGGCGTCATCTCCGGCAACCCGCTGCCGGAAAGTAGCACCGGCTCATCGCCCAGGTCGAGGGTCAGCTGGGTCGGGTCGACCTGCCTCGGGTGCCAGCTCCGGTGCCCTCGGGCCTGTGCCCCTGCCCGGGCGGCGACCTCCCCCGCCGCAGGCAGGGTGGGGGCGACCTTCCGCGCCCGGGCCCGACTCCGGGACACCGTGGGCGCGCTCCATCGCTCGAGCTCGGCAACGTGCAGCAGCAGGTCGCGGCGGGTCGGCCCCTGCCGCAGCGTGCTGGAGCGCGCGGTGCCCACGCCGTGCAACTGGTCGAACCCGCCGGCCAGCACCAACCGCTCCACGACCGGACGACTGACCCGGGCACGCTGCCACAGGTCAGCCAACGAGTGGTAGGGCTGCCCGGACACGACCCGGGTGACCTCGTCGGCACTGATCCCCTTGACCTCGGCCAGCGACAGTCGGATGCCGTAGCCGGAGGCCCGCTCCTCCACCGCCGTCAGGTGCTCATCGACGGTGTCCGCTGGCTGCCCGTGCCGCTGTCGTGCCGCAGCGGTCACCGGTGCCCGAGCCGGCACGACACCACCGTCGGGCTCCAGCCGCTCCAGACCTTCCCCCGACTCCACCCGCTCCACCCGCTCCACCCGGTAGGTCTCCCCCGAGGCGTTGACGTCCAGCCCGAGAACGTGCACGCCCATCGCGCGGGCCTCCTCCAGGATCAGGCGCTTGGGATACATCCCCGGGTCGTGGGTCAGCACGCCGGCCAGGAAGGCCGCGGTGTGGTGGGTCTTGAGCCACGCGGAGTGGAAGGTCGGCACCGCGAACGCCGCCGCGTGCGCCTTGCAGAAGCCGAACGAGGCGAACGCCGCCAGCACCTCCCAGATCGCGTCGACGTCTTGCGGCGAGTAGCCCCGGGCCGCTGCCGCGGGACGCCACCAGGACTCGACCTCGGCCTGTCCCTGGGGGGTGCCCAGTGCCCGCCGCACCTCGTCTGCCTGCGCGAGGGTGACACCGGTGGTCTCGGCGACCAGCTGCAGCACCTGCTCGTGGAAGACCACGACGCCTCCGGTGTCCTCCAGGTAGGGGATCAGCGAGGGGTGGAGGTACTCCGGCTCGGCCCAGCCCTGCCGGGCGTTGAGGAAGGGGCGGACCATGTCGGACTTCACCGGGCCGGGCCGGAACAGCGAGATGTCGATGATGATGTCGCCGAAGGTCTCCGGGCCGAACTTGCCGAGCAGCTCACGCTGACCGGGAGACTCGATCTGGAAGCAGCCCAGCGTGCGGGCAGACTTGATCAGCGAGAACGTCTCCGTGTCGTCGTAGGGGACCTGGGTCTGGTCGTCCAGGTCGACCTGCACGTCGTCGACCCGCTCCACCTCGGCGACCGCGTGCGCCATCGCCGACTGCATCCGGATGCCGAGCACGTCGAGCTTGAGCAGGCCCAGGTCCTCGACGTCGTCCTTGTCGAACTGGCTCATCGGGAACCCCAGCCAGCTGGCCTCCACCGGGGTGCGGTCCAGCAGCCCGGTGTTGGACAGGATCACCCCGCACGGGTGCAGCGCGATGTGCCGGGGCAGCCCGTCCAGGCTCTCGACCATCTCGAACATGGTCTGCATCCGCGGTGCGTCGAACCCGTGCCGCCGCAGCTCGGGGAGGTCGCGCACCGCCGCGCGGGCGTCCTTGGCCCGGATGTGGGGGAAGGCCTTGGCGATCACGTCGATCTCCCCCGGCGGCAGCCCCAGCGTGGCGGCGACGTCGCGGATCGCGTGCCGCACCCGATAGGTCTCCATCATCGACACACACGTCACCCGGTCGGACCCGAACCGCTCCAGGATCCGCTCGTAGATCTCGGTGCGCCGGGCAGACTCCACGTCGATGTCGATGTCGGGCAGCTCGGCCCGCAGCGGGGAGCAGAACCGCTCCATCAACAGGTCGTGCCGGATCGGGTCGACACCACTGATGCCCAGCAGGTAGTTGACCAGGCTGCCCGCCCCGGAGCCTCGGGCGGCGACCCGCACGCCCATCTCCCGGATCAGGTCGCAGACGGTGGAGACAGTCAGGAAGTAGGTGGGGTAGCCCAGCCCCGCAATGACCCGCAGCTCATCATCGAGTCGGTCATGCACCCGCGAGAGGTATGCCGAGGGCTGGCCCGCGTAGCGATCGGTCACCGCCGCGCGGACTCGCTCGGTGAGCACCTGCTGGGCGTGACCGGTGCCGCTGACCCCGACCACCTCGGGCTCGGGCAGGTGGACCTCGCCGATGCCCAGGTCGCTGCGGGGACTCTGCACGCACTGCCGGGCCAGTGACGCCGTGGCGGTCAGCAGGTCGGCTGCGCGGACGGACGGTCCGACAGCGTCGGCGACCCGCTCGGCCACCGCCTGCATCTGGCCCGTGCCCGCGAGGTGACCGGCGGTGCTGACCCGGTCCAGGTGCCGTTCGTCGAGGGCGACCATGCGTCGGGCGGCGTCGAGGATGTCGACCACCCGGGCCTGCTCGGGCGCGGCGTGCCGCACCGCAGTGGTGAGCACGGCGGGCAACTCGGCCTCCAGCGCCAGCGACCACAGCCGCGCGGCGTGCTGCAGGCTGGCCGGGCTGTCCTCCGGCCCGCCGTGGCACACCACCTCGATGGACAGCGCACCGGGCGGGAGCGCGAGCTGCCACCGACGCAGCAGGTCACGGGCCAGGCCGACCCGGCGGCGCAGCAGCGCCCGCCCGACATCGGAGTCGGGCCCGAGCAGCACCACCACGGGGGCGACCTGCTCGCCGCGGTCGCCCACGGGAGCGGCCGCACGCGCCAGCAGCTCGCGGGTGGTCCGGGGGCTGCCTCTTTCACCGGCCAGGTGGGTCTGGGTGATCAGCCGGCACAGGCGGGACCACCCGGTCCCGGGCTCCAGGCCGGCTGCCTGACCTCGGGCCAGCACCGTCACCCGCGGGTGCTGGTCATCGACCAGCGCGCCGCCCTTGACCGGCTGTGCCCGCGTCAGGCGGCCCGCCCCGAGCGCGTCGGCGCCGGTCCAGCGGATGCCGGCCTGCTGCACCTTGTCGGCCTGCGGACGCGCGGGCGAGCCCGCCGAGGCGGTCGCGGACTCCTCGACGGCCAGGTCGACCCCGAGCACCGGGGAGATCTCGGCCCGGGCACACGCCTGCACGAAGCGCACCGCGCCATAGGCGCCGTCCCGGTCGGTCAGCCCGAGCGTCGACTGCCCGAGCTCGACGGCACGCTCCACCAGCGCCTCCGGGGTCGAGGCTCCATAACGCATCGAGAAGCTGGAGGCGACGTGCAGGTGCGCGAAATCCTGCGTCACCGCGCTCACCAGGGGGCGGTCGGCGCGAGCTCACCGGGCAGCGGCTCGGCGAACGGCAGGTGCAGGGTGCGACGGACCAGCTCCAGGAAGGACTCGCTCTGCCGCACCAGGTCATCGGCCTCCCGCGCACTGACACCACCAGCGCCCCGCTCCAGCGCCAGTCGCCGTCGGCCGGTCGCGGCGAAGAAGGCCGCCCACTCCCCGAGCTCCGGCGCGAGACCGGGCAGCACCTCCCACACGCTGCGGGGTCGGGACCGCCCGGTGGCGGCGGTGCGCGCCGCGACCAGGGCGGCCGCGGCCCGGAGCGCCGCGAGGTGGGCCTCGGTGTAGCGCTGGCTGGCGGTCTGGCTCTGACAGGCCTGGACCAGGCCGGCGCGGGAGCGGTCGAGCAGGTCCAGCACCGTGCCCGCCGACGCCCCTGTCGGGGCCTCCTGTGTGCTCATGATGGTCATCGCGCTCCTCCTCAGTCGGCGACGCGCACCAGGCGCCACCGGTCGTCCTTGGTCAGGTCATAGACCCCTGTCTGCATCAGCCGCCCGGCGCTGGCCTCCACCCGCCAGACCTCCCGCTCCAGCTCCGGGAAGCTGGTGCGGACCCGCAGGGCTCCCGGTGTCTCCTCGCTCTGCCCACCGGTCGCTCCGCTCTCGGAAGCGCCGGCAGAGGTGACCTCCGAGGACTGCTCGCTCCACGGCATACGCCACCAGGGCAGTCGTTGGGTCCAGTGCTCGAGCACCGCCTGGACCACGTGCAGCCGCCCCCGCCAGAGGAACGCCGTCGGCACGGAGGCACCGTCCAACCCGGCCGGGAGCACCAGCCGCCGTCCGATCTGTGGGACACCCACCCGCACCTCGACCGGGTCGGAATACCTCCGGCTCATCACGCCTCCCTGGCTCGCACTGTCAGACCGGGGTGGTGGACTGCTCCGCGAACGCCTCACAAGGGCAACTCACGAGGCGGACCCTCACCTCAGATCGAAATTTTGTTCGATAGGACAAATGTACGACACCCCACTGACAGCCTGTCAACCCCCGGCCGATCGCTGTGGACAAACGCCGTAGGCTCATCCCGTGCCCACTCCCCACCCCATCGACACCCCGCAGTTGCGCGAGCGCGTGCAGACCGCGCTCGATGAGAACCTCGCCCACCAGCGGGAGGTCCTGCACGAGCTCGGCGGGCAGGTCGCCCACCTGGTCGACGAGGTGGGTGCGCTGCTCACCGGCGGCAAGCGACTGCGGGCCGCCTTCCTCTACTGGGGCTACCGGGCTCTCGGCGGCCAGGACTCCCCCGCGCTGATCCGGGCCGCCAGCTCGATGGAGCTCTTCCAGGCCGCCGCCCTGCTCCACGACGACGTCATGGACGACTCCGACCTGCGCCGCGGCCGCCCCACCGCACACCGCACCTTCGCCGCGAGCCACCGCGAGCACGCCTGGTCCGGCGAGTCCGCGCGCTTCGGCCACGCCGCGGCGATCCTGGCCGGCAACCTCTGCCTCACCTGGTGTGACAGCACCTTCTCCACCTCTGGCCTTCCTGCGGATGAGATCGCTTCTGCCAGAGGTGAGTTCGACACGATGCGCACTCAGCTCATGGGTGGGCAGTATCTCGACGTCCTGGACGCCGCCCAGGGCTGGGAGGGGCTGGACCACGCCGAGCGGCTCGAGCGCTCCCGCACCGTGATCCGTTACAAGAGTGCGAAATACAGCGTCGAGCAGCCTCTCCTGATCGGAGCCCGCGCCGCGGGGGCGGGGACGGACACGCTCACTGGCCTGTCGGCATACGGCATCTCTCTGGGTGAGGCCTTCCAGATCCGCGACGACGTCCTGGGCGTCTACGGCGACCCACAGACCACCGGCAAACCGGCAGGCGACGACCTGCGCGAGGGCAAGCGCACCGTCCTGATCGCGCACGCGCTCGTCCTGGGCACCGAGCAGGACCGCGCCACTCTGCTGGACCTGCTTGGACGGCCGGACCTGACCGACGAGCAGGTGACTGTATGCCGTGACCTCCTCGAGCGGGTCGGTGCGGTCAGCGCAACCGAGGAGATGATCTCCGCCACCGCCGGCGCCGCGCTGAAGGCCCTCGGGGCCACCCCCGGGCTGACCGATGAGGGACGCGCTGCCCTGGCCGACCTGGTCGCGATCAGCACGGCGCGCACCACCTGAGGTGACGAAGCGTCAAACGTCCGGTTGATCGACGCGGCATTTCAGCCTGTCCGCCATGGGCCCCAGTTGGTTCTCGACGATATCGAGGATGAGTGCGCGATCGACGCGGAAGTACTCGTGGATCACGACATTGCGCAGCCCGGCGATCGCTGGCCAGGGGATCTCTGGCATCTCAGCACGCGTCTGCTCGCTGAGTGCACGGACAGCCTCTCCGATGACGGCAAGGTTTCGGAGTACCGCGTCATAAGCCATGTCCGCCAGCTCGCCCGTCTGCAGGAAGGGTGCATAGTGCTGGCAGCGTTCGATGGCACGCAGAATGTCGTCGAACCGCTCTTGGTCGGGCCGGCTCACACCGCTACTGCGTCCGCCAGTGCAGTCGCCGAGACCTCGTCACGCAACAAGGACTGGGTGACCACGTCAACACGTCGATCGAGCAACTCACTCAGTTCCTCGGCGATACCGGATACACGCAAGAGTTCGTTGCCGCCTGCGGGGACCAGGTCGACAAGGAGGTCAAGGTCACTGCGGTCGCTGGCCTCCCCCCGCGCGACCGAGCCGAACAGTCGGGGATTTGTCGCCCCGTAGCGGCCCAGGATCTCGTGCACGACGTCGCGTCGCGCCATCACGCCCTCAAAGATGGCGCGGCTCTCGGACGACACGGTGCTCATGCCATCAGAGTAGTGGCAAGGGACGACACCATGCACTTGAGCAGCGGCACGAGCGGACAGTCCGGACTCGTCCCCGATTCTCGGTCGGAGTATCGCAGTATTGCGGAGAGGACGCGAGTCTTGCGCGTGGCTGCTGGCTCTATCGGTGCGATTGAGCGAACACGGGGCCGGCCCGGACGTGGGTCGGGTCGGTCTGGGTGAGGTGCGTGATACCGCCGTTCTGGGTGTCCCAGAGGACGTAGTGGGTGAGTCCGTCGCCAGCGACCCGCACGACGAGGGTGCCGCGGTCGACCCAGCGCACCGGTGTCACGGTGTGGGCCTCGGCCTGCAGGACGCTGAGAGAGTCCAGCGTGCCGTCCTTGGCCAGCACCAGGCTCACCGACTCCGGCACTTCGCCCTGCCATCCCTCGGGTTCGATCACGGTCGGGTCCTGCGTGGTGATGACGGTCGCGACGCGGTCCTCGGCCAGTGCTGACTGATAGCCAGGCTGGCTGGTGAAGCCCAGCGGGGTCTCCTCGGTCACCTCACCACCTGCGTCCAGTTGCTGTAGCACGACCGGGCCGGACTGCTCGACCTCGCCGGACTCCTCGTCCTCGCCGGCCTGCACGATGATCCGCCAGGGGGTGACCTGCCGGAGTTGGTTCCACGATGCATCGTGGGTGACCTGGCCGGTGGAGGTGTCGATGATCATCGCGTCGTCCTCGCGCAGGTCGACCGCGAGACGGTCGTCGTCGAGCCAGCGGAAGTCGTTGGGGAAGTTGTTGGGGTAGCCGCCGTCGGTCGGGTGCTCGACGACCTCGCCGGTCGAGGTGACGATGACGATGCTCGCGTCCAGACGGCCCGTGGTGCGATAGGCGATCTGGTCCCCCTGGGGTGCGATGGACGTTTCCAGCAGGGACGGCAGAAGGGCGAACAGCCCGTCCCGGGAGACCCCGCCCGCGCCGGTTGCCGCGATGCGCCACCGCTGGTCAGACCCCAGGACCATGAGGTCCCCGGAGTCCTCGGACACGACGGCGGCGACGAATCGATCGGTGGGGTCCTCGACGAGGGTGGGTATGCCGTCGGCTGGCAACTCGATGACCTCCGGTAGGAGGGTGTCGGCTGGGCTCAGCTGCTTGAGATCGGGCAGTTGCATCGCCGGGCTCAGCAGCTCAGGACGGGTGTCCACGATGGGTTGCGGATCGAGGACTGCGGGGTCGGCCCAGCCGTCGATGACCAGATAGTCGCCGTGGACGCTGATCTGCGCGCCCTGGCTCAGCATCCCCGTCACCAGGGGTCCCTGGTGTTCTCCAGGCCCGCTACAGCCAGCCAGGGCCCGCACCTCTTGCTGATCCAGGAACAGCGACGACCCCTCGACGTCGAGGAGCCAGGAATTCCTGAAGCCGATCTCCTGGCAGCCGGAGACCGCAAGATCACCGACCCCGGCCGAAGTGATCTGCACAGCTGTCTCTGGGTCGAGCTCGGTGTCGACGAAGTCATGGCCCGGGATCTGGGCCATGAGGTCCTCTACAGGGACCTCCACCCAACCCTGGGCCAGGTCCTCCCACGTTGCTGCCCGCGCGGCCCCGGCTTTCGGATCTGTGACATCGGAGCGTGCAAAGCCGACGGAGACCGGCTCGAGAAGGGGCTGCTCACCGACGGTGCCACTCAGGATCAGGGTGGTGCCGTCCTGCGCGACCAGCGGTGATCCACTCAGCAGGGACTCCCACCGTTCCGAGTCCAGCCAGGCGCTCGGGTGGGACTCACAGGCAGCCCCCGGGTCAGGGTCCACATCCACATCCCAGTGGCCAGTGATCTGGACACGGCCCTCTTCGACCGTCCCTAGGGCCTGCATCGCCAACCCGCAGCCACGCACCGACCACGTGCCCTGCTCGAGGGTCAGGGTGATGTTCGGGTCGAGTTTTTTGGCCTGTTCAGGGCCCCCCATGGCCATGAGTTCATCGGTGAGGTGCCAGGTCGTCGTCAACCCGTCGTCGGGGGTCCACAGCTCCAGGACCCCACCGGAGAGCTCGAACTCACCCTTCTCCCTGGTGAAGGTCAATATGGTCGGCTGCCCGCTCCTGGTCGGTTCCTCCGTCCCGGTCGGTGCAGCATCAGAGGTGCGCGCCGCGTCGTCACCCGCTGTGCCAGCGGGTCCGGCGTCGGGCAGCGACAGGCCGCCCCCGTTCCAGGCGATCACCCCGACGACGGTGGCCGCGGCTGCCGCTACCCCGGCCCCCCACCACGCACGGGAGGTCCGTCGCTTGCGGGACCGTCCGGCATACCAGGTTGTCTGGGCCAGGTCCTGGTCGGGGACCACGTCGGCGGCACGCTCCAAGGCATCACGAAACTCGTTGTCGGACATCAGCGCTCATCTCCCTCACCAGGTGTTGCGGGCGCCAGGTTAGCCACCAGACCGCCCATCGTGACCAGCGCACGGTGGGCCTGGCTCTTGACCGTGCCGGTGCTGATGCCCAGATAGTCAGCGATCTGCACTTCGGACTGGTCCTCGTAGTAGCGCAGGACCAACACCGCACGCTGACGTGGAGGCAGTTGCGCCAGGGCGTCGCGCATGTCGGCACCGGAGATCCACGACTCCACCGGGTCTTGCCCGTGCTTGGCGTCGTGGACTCGGGTGAGCACGTCATCGCGTATGTCGTGGGGCCGCTCACGGCCGACCTTGCGCCACCGCGAGACTGCGTCCCGATAGACGATCCGTCGCACGAAGCCCTCCGGTGAACCGGTGCGGACCCGCTCCCAGTGGTGGGCCAACTTGGTCAGCGCCTCCTGCACGAGGTCCTGGGCGACGTGGTGGTCGCCGCAGATCAGGAAGGCGGCCCGCACCAGGGCACGCTGCCGCGCACGCACGAAGGCGACGAACTCCTCCTCGAGCGGATCCACGACACCTCTGGTCCTGACCACCAGCACGGGTCTGCCGGGCCCCGACAGACAACCTCCGAGTATTGAACGCCAGATCGCGCTCGAAAGGTTGCATGACGCCTGGTGCGACTAAACTGAGTTCAATCCCTCGTGGCGTGCGCGCCGTCGAGGGTATTTTCATGACTCCTACCATCAGCGGCACGCTCTACCACCGCCCAGCCTCATCCGTGCGCGGGGACTCAATCCTTCCTCTCACGGCACTCCGCCGCGCCCATCCGGACCTCTATGACCTACACGCGGCCAAGTACGCCGCTCAGCCGGGGGTGCTTGGTCAGGTGATCGAGCCGCTGGGCTGCACCTGGGGTGACGTCGTCTTCCTCTCGCCAGTCCACCCGGCACCGCTGTTCGCCGCCCTGGCACGAGCGGGCAGAATCGTTCCTGAATCCGAACCATGGGTCATCCCGGCCCGCCGGTTGAATCCGGCCCGAACGGTGATCCGGCTGATGCGGGCGGGCACCACCGGGCACCACCCGGACCCGCACGACTCGTATGACTACCTGCCCTTCACGACGGCCAGTCTGCGAGCCGTTAATCGGGTGACGGTGGATGCCGTGCAGCGGTTGGAGTCCCTGCGACCCGGCGACCCGTGGTTGCCGTGGGTGGACGTGCCGCACGTGCTGCATCGCGGCGAAATTCCGCTCGACTGGTTCTCTTCGCGTCCCGGGGCCCTGGATCATTGATGTTGCCGGGCTGGCTTCGTGGCCGGGTTGAACACTGCCGACTTCAACCTTTCCGGGGGTCAGTGGCCTTATGGGTGTGAGAGGAGGCACGGTGGGCGATGCATGGGCAGCCCGTGACGAGCAGGGCTTCGCGGCCTTCGTGACGGCCCGACGACCAGAGCTTGTGGCCGCTGCGGTCGTGGCCTGTGGTGATGCGCAGGAGGCCGAGGACCTCGTCCAGGAGGCACTCATCAAGGTCGCCATGAGGTGGCACCGCCTGCACGACGAACTGCCGGCCTCCTACGCCCGCCGGATCATCTTTCGCAGCGCCTGGCGAGGATGGAGCCGGCGGGGCAAGCGGGTGCACCTGATGCACTCTGCCGAAGGACAGATCGAAGCCGCGCCCGGGCCGGACCACACCGACGCCCACGCGCAGCGAGCAGAGCTGCTGGACCAGCTCGGGGAGCTCTCGCCGCGGCAACGGGCGGTGCTCTACCTGCGCTACTTCGAGGACCTCACCGAACGCGCGACGGCCGACACGCTCGGCATCAGCACCGGCTCAGTCAAACGGCACGCGCACCTGGGCCTTGCCCGACTGCGCGCGCTCTATGAGCAGACACACCTGCGGGAGGCACACAGTGGCACGCCAGACGCCTGAAGATCTCGAGAACCTTGCCAGGGCTGCTCTCACGGAGGCACACCACGGCGCCCTGCACCAGCACCGAGCCGGTCGAGCAAGCGCCCACGACCTGTGGACGACTGCCCGCCGACGCCGGACACGACGGCGCGGGGTGAGCGTGGCGGTCCTTGCCGTCGCGGCAGTGGGTGTGTCGGGTCCGCTGTGGTGGCCCTCGGGGAAGCCAGCTCTCGACCAGGTAGCTGCCACCGCCCAGCCCTCAGAGTCGGTGAGTCCGGCCGGACGGTCGACCCCACCGCAGGACCAGACCATCCCGACAACGCTTCCTGACGGCCAGCCCTACGACCAGGCGCTGGTCGGTGATCGGGCCAGCAACATCATCGACGCCGTGCGGGCCGAAGCGGGCTATGCGGGATTGCACGTCGACCCACAGAGCCAGGCCATCATCTTGCACTGGGCAGGGCCAGCACCCGAGAGTGTCCTCACCCAGGCACGTGAGCTGGCTGCTTCGTCTGAGCTCGTCGTCGACCCCACGGCACGCTTCTCACGCACCGAGCTGATGGCGATCATGGATATGGTCAGCGATCACACCAGCGACGAACTCCTGATCATGAGCATGGAACCGAACTACCTGATCGGACAGATCACCGTTCAGGCGCTGCCCGAGAGTCCGCTCCACACCGCCACCGACCCCGCGGCACTGATGGGCATCGCCGACCAGGGCGTCAAGGTAAAGGTCGAACTCCTCGAGCCTGAGGACGTACCCACCCTTGGAGTCGGATAGGGAGCCTCCAGCGGAGAAGATCGCGCATGGAAGATGCACGGACGAGGCGCTCGCGTACGAGACCTCTATATTCTTCCGGGCGGGGTGTACGAGACCTCTATATTTTTGCGGGGATCCTGCGGGCTGAATGTCTACCTGACCTCGATGGCCGACTTCGCGGCCATGAACGAGGTCTGCGCCACCGTGTTCGAGACGCCCTACCCTGCCCGCACCACGGTCGCTGTCGCCGAGTTGCCCCTGGGTGCCCGCGTCGAGAACGAGCTGGTCGCCCGCTAGAGAGCCATCTCCTGCGCCCGGCGGCGCACCTCGGTCTTGTTGCCCTCGCGCAGCGAGGCGATCGCACTGCCGCCCTGCAGGGTGTCGTCGGCCTCGTGCAGCCAGTCGATGATCTCCTCATCGGTGTAGCCCCCGTCGTTCAGGACCGTGACCGTGCCGCGTAGCGGCACCAGCGGCCCCTCCTCGGTGAGGAACGTCGCCGGCACGTAGGTCGCCCTGTTGGGCCCCTTGCGGGCACCGATGAGATCACGGTCCTGGAGCCAGGTCTTCACCTGCGCCAGCGAGGCGCCGGTGAGCTCCATGATCTCGGGCACGGCCAGCCAGCCGCTCGTGTCGTTCTCGTCGGATGCGGGAGTTACAGCGTTGTCGTTTACCACATACTCCAGTCTGCCACATGGAGCGACACGCCGTAAATCTGGCGGGATCGCGTTTTCTCGGGTACTTTCCACGTGGGTCACAACATCATCACTGCCCACAAACTGCACAGCACCATCAGTCACCACAACCACAACACAGGCCACTCCCTGAGCGCTGGCCCCACCGAAAGGCCCATTGATGAGCCCCGTCGCGGACCTGCCCCCCGTCCTCCACGTCCAGACACCGGTCGTCGACCTCGCCAACCGCGCCCCACTGGGTCGCCTGGCCACCTCGAAGAAGGCCTGGCAGGACTACCGGGTCAAGTCCGGGGACACGCTCTATGACCTGGCGGACACCTACGACACCACCGTCTCCGCGCTGGCCAAGCGCAACGGGATCACCGGCTATCTCCACGCCGGCGCCGTGATCGAGGTCCCGCGCAAGGCCGCGTCCTCGGGATCCGGCTCCGGGTCGAGCAGCTCCAGCACCCCGTCCGCGAAGGTGACCGTGCGCCCCGGCGACACGCTCTCCCACATCTCGGCCCGGCACGACGTCTCGGTGTCAGCCATCATCAAGGCCAACAAGCTGCCCTCGGCGATGATCTACCCGGGTCAGCGGCTCAGCGTGCCCGGCTCGAAGAGCGCCTCGGCCCCGAAGGCGGACAACGGCTCCGACTCCTCGAGCAGCGCCACCGGCGCCACGGTCACGGTGCGCTCGGGTGACACCCTCTCCGGGATCTCGGCCCGCCACGACATCTCCCTGAGCGCGCTGCTCAACGCCAACCCGGGCGTCAACGCCCGCGGTCTCCAGGTGGGCCAGAAGGTCAGCCTGCCGGCGAGCGCGACCCGCACCTCGGCATACCGCGACGGAGAGGGCGCGAAGGAGGGGGCACCCAACACCTTCCTGCACTACACCTACAGCGACGAGGTCGCCGGCTCCGCGGCGGCCAACCGGGAGCACCTGGCCCAGGCGCCGGTCCCCAGCCGCGACGAGATGTCCCAGATCATCCGCGAGACCGCCAAGCGCCACGGAGTCTCCCCCGACCTGATGCTGGCCCTGAGCTACATGGAGTCGGGCTGGAACCACCGCAGCGTCTCCCCCGCCAACGCCATCGGCGCCATGCAGGTGATCCCGAGCACCGGGGACTGGGCCTCGGCGATGGTCGGGCGCGAGCTCAACCTGCTCGACCCGCACGACAACGCCACCGCCGGTGTCGTCGTCATGCGCGCCCTGCTGCGCTCGGCCGACAACGAGGACCAGGCGATCGCTGGCTACTACCAGGGTCTGGCCGGGGTGCAGAACAACGGGATGTACCCGGACACCAAGAACTACGTGAAGGCGATCCAGGGCCTGCGCGACCGTATGTAGAGGGGCGCCGCCACCCCGCCTCCGAGGTTTTCACCAGGAGTCTCCGTATCCTCGAGGGGTGAGCACCGCGACCTCCGCCGTGATCGACCGTGTCCTGGACGGTCGATACCGTGTTGAGTCCGTGCTCGCCCAGGGCGGCATGGCGGCTGTCTACAGCGCCACCGACCTGCGGCTGGATCGGCGGGTGGCGCTGAAGATCATGCACGCCCACCTGGCCCGCGACGAGGAGTTCGTCTCCCGGTTCCGGCAGGAGGCCCGCACGGCGGCCCGGCTGTCCCACCCGCACGTGGTCTCGGTCTTCGACCAGGGCGAGGACGACGACCTCGTCTTCCTCGCGATGGAGCTTGTCGAGGGCCGCACGCTGCGTGAGGTGATCACCGAGCACGGCGCGCACAGCGTCCGCGACGCCGTCGCCTACCTCGACCCGGTCCTCCAGGCGCTCTCGGCCGCCCACGAGGCCGGGTTGGCCCACCGCGACGTCAAGCCCGAGAACGTCCTGATCCGCGCCGACGGCACGGTCAAGGTCGCCGACTTCGGCCTGGCCCGGGCGGTCACCGCCGCCACCTCCAGCCACAGCAACGAGCTGGTCTGGGGCACGGCGGCCTACCTGGCACCCGAGCAGGTGGAGCGGGGCCGCACCGACGAGCGCAGCGACATCTACTCCGCCGGGTTGCTGTTCTACGAGCTGCTCACCGGCGTCAAGGCCTTCCCGGGCGACAGTCCCGTCCAGGTCGCCTACGCCCACGTGCACGGCGAGGTCCCCCGGGCCGCCGACACCATCCGCACCGTGCCGGCGGAGATCGACGCCTTCATCCAGTGGGCCTCAGCCACCGACCCCGAGCGCCGACCCACCGACGGCAGCGCCGCCCTCACCGAGCTGCGCCACTCGATCCAGCAGCTCTCCGACGGCGAGCTCGATGCCCTGCCGGGTCAGCAGGCCGCCGACCCCGACCTGACGCAGGCCTTCGACCACACCCGACCGTTGCGTCCCACCGACACGGTGGCCGTGCCCCGCCAGGTGCCGGGCCACTACGCCAAGACGAGCGGCAACAAACCCCGCAAGACCAAGGCGCGGCCCACACCCCAGCCTCCCCCGGCGTCTGCTCCCCCTCGCCGCCGCCGACGGATGAAGGTCGCGGGCTGGCTCCTCGGCATACTGCTGGTCCTGATCGGTGCCACCGGCGCCGGTGCGGCCTGGTATTTCACCGAGGGACCGGGCGTGCACTCCCCCGTCCCGACCCTGGAGGGGCTCACCGAGACCGACGCGCGCGCCGCGCTGGACGCAGAGTCATTGGACACCGTCGTGGAGGTGGAGTACTCCGAGACGATTGCCCCCGACGTGGTCATGGCCGCCTCGCACGCACCGGGCACCTCCCTGCGGCACGGGACGGACGTCACCCTCACCGTCTCGCAGGGACCGGAGCGGTATGCCGTGCCCCTGGTGATTGGTCGCACGCTCGACCAGGCGGAACCCATGATCGAGGACGCCAACCTGACGGTCGGCGAGCCGGAGCTGGTCTATGACGAGACGATCCCCGAGGGGCAGGTCATCTCCGTCGAGCCCGAGGAGGGCACCGAGCTCAAGCCGGACGCCGAGGTCACCCTGACGGTCAGCCAGGGCCGCGAGCCAATCGAGATCTCGGACGTGACCGGGGAGTCGCAGGGCGACGCCGAGGAGACCCTGACCGAGGCCGGCTTCGAGGTCGTCGTCAACCCCGACCGGGTCTTCAGCGACTCGGTCGAGGATGGTGACGTGGTCTCCCAGACCCCCGCCAACGGGACCGGCTTCCGCGGCGACACGGTGACGCTGACGATCTCCAAGGGGCCCGAACTGATCGAGGTGCCCTCGGTGATCGGCAAGCAGTGGGGCGAGGCCGAGCAGACCCTCAAGGACGCCGGTTTCAAGGTGTCCCGCAAGGACGTGCTCGGCGGCTACTTCGGCACGGTGCGCACCCAGAGCATCGACGCCGGGGAGATGGTCGAGAAAGACACCGAGATCGTGCTCGAGGTGGTCTGAGGGCTCCGGGCCGGTATGCCGCTCGGCCGGCTCTCCCGGGGCGCGACCCGCCAGGCACGTGCATGGGTTCTACCCACGATGTCGGCGGCACTTCCGGGGTAGTAGTCGTGCACGTGCTGGCCCGTGCCAGCCGAGTCAGCCGCGGGCCGGCTCCCGCGAGGTCAGCAGCTCCGTGAGGACGGCCGCAGTGTGGTCGGTCTGGGCGTCGTCGACGTCCAGGTGCCACACGAATCGGACGTGCTCCGGGCCGGTCGCGTAACCCAGCACACCCCGCTCCCCCGCCGCCTCGATGAAGTCGCTGGCCGCCCACCCGGCCGGCGCCACGTGCAGGACCAGGATGTTGGTGTGCACGGCCGCGGGGTCAACGGCCTCCGGCACCGCGCCGGCCACGGCCGCGGCGACGCGCTGGCAGCGGGCGTGGTCCTGCGCCAACCGGTCCAGCTGGTGCTCGAGGGCATGCCGGCCGGCCGCTGCGAGGATGCCGACCTGCCGCATGCCGCCGCCGAACCTCTTGCGCCAGACCCGCGCTTCTGCCATCCGGTCCCGGGAACCCACCAGGAGGGAGCCGACCGGAGCACCCAGCCCCTTGCTCAGGCACACCGAGACGGTGTCGGCGCAGGCACCGTAGTCCGCCAGCGGCACGCCCGTGGCCACGTGCGCGTTCCACAGCCGCGCGCCGTCCAGGTGGACCGCCATCCCCCGCTCGTGAGCACGGTGGTGCAGGTCCTGCATCGCCTCCAGGGGCTGGACGGTGCCGCCGCCGAAGTTATGCGTGTTCTCGACCACCACGCAGGCTGTGCCGACCTGATAGGCGCCACCCTCGGTGACCGCCAACGCCATCGCGGCGTCCACGTCGAGCAGCCCACCGACGGCTGGATAGCTGCGGGCGGAGATGCCGCTCAACACCGCCGCGGCGCCCATCTCCGCGCGCAGCACGTGCGCCAGGTCGTCGGTGACCAACTCCTGGCCGGGCGCCACATGCAGTCGCACGCCGAGCTGGTTGGCCATCGAGCCGGTGGGGGTGAACAGCGCGTCCTCGTGACCGAGCAGGTCGGCGACCCGGCGTTGCAGGGCCATCACCGTGGGATCCTCGCCATAGACGTCGTCGCCGACCGGAGCCCCGGCCATGGCCTCCCGCATCTCCGGCGTCGGGCGGGTGAGCGTGTCCGAGCGAAGGTCTGCGGTCAGATCGGTCACGCTCATCGTCCAGCCTCCAGCATCGAGGCGACCTGGAAGGCCATCTCCAGACTCTGCTGGTGGTTCAGCCGCGGGTCGCAGAGGGTCTCATAGCGCAGGCCCAGGTCCTGCACGTCCAGGGCACCGGAGCCACCCACACACTCGGTGACGTCGTTGCCGGTCAGCTCGACGTGGATGCCCCCGGGCCAGGTGCCGACCGTGCGGTGCGCCTCGAAGAAGCCGGCGACCTCGTCGATGACGTCCTCGAACCGGCGGGTCTTGTGCCCGCTGGGCGAGGTGAAGGTGTTGCCGTGCATCGGGTCACAGACCCAGGCGACCTGGTGCGCCACCTCGCCGAGGCTCTCCAGCAGCGAGGGCAGCAGGTCGCGGATCGTGCCGGCGCCCATCCGGGTGATGAAGGTCAACCGGCCCGGCCTCCCCTCGGGATCGAGCTTCTCGACCAGCCGCAGCACGTCGTCCCGCGTCGCGGTCGGGCCCAGTTTCACCCCGACCGGGTTGTGCACCTGGGAGACGAAGTCGATGTGTGCGTCGTCCAGGCCGCGGGTGCGCTCGCCCACCCAGATGAAGTGGCCGGAGGTGTTGTAGGCGAGCCCGGTGCGCGAGTCCCGCCGGGTCAGCGCCCGCTCGTAGTCCAGCACCAACGCCTCGTGGCTGGAGTAGAACTCCACCCGGCGCAACTCCTCGGCGTCGGCGACCCCGGAGGCCTCCAGGAACCGCACGGCACGGTCGATCTCGGCGGCCATCTGCTCATAACGGGCCTGCGCCGGGCCGGCCAGGAAGCCCTTGTTCCAGGTGTGCACGCTGCGCAGGTCCGCATAGCCACCGGTCGTGAAGGCCCGCACGAGGTTCAGCGTCGAGGCGCTGGCGTGGTAGACGCTGACCATCCGGTTCGGGTCGTGCGCACGGGCCTCGGGCGTGAACTCGAAGCCGTTGACCATGTCGCCGCGGTAGGCCGGCAGCGTCACCCCGTCGCGCGTCTCCAGGTCCGAGGACCGCGGCTTGGCGAACTGCCCGGCGAGCCGGCCGACCTTCACCACGGGCATCCCCGCGCCATAGGTGAGCACGACGGCCATCTGCAGGATGGTCTTGATGCGTTCCCGGATGTTGGGGCCGGTCACTCCCTCGAGCGTCTCGGCGCAGTCACCGCCCTGCAGCAGGAAGGCCTCGCCACGGGTCACGGCGCCGAGCTTGTCGCGAAGCTGGTCACACTCCCCGGCGAAGACCAGCGGGGGGAAGCCCTGCAGGGTCGCGACGGCCCGCTCGAGCGCCCCGGCGTCCTCCCAGGTGGGCTGCTGCCTGGCCGGCAGGTCGGCCCAGTCGAAGTGCTGCCCGAGGGCTGGGGGTCCGGTCACGTCCGTGGTCACCCGAACATCGTAGGAGCCCCGGCGCCAGCAACCCTCACCGGTGCTGCTGCTCGCCGTCCTCCGGTATGCCGAGGCTCGCCTCATCGTCCCCGCTCGCTGCCGCGGGGGTCCCCTCAGCGCCGGTGTCCTCGGGCGCGCGCGCCTCCTCGGCTTCGTCCGCCGAATCGACCGCGTTCGTGTCCTCGTCCGTGTCCTCGCCTGCGTCCGCGTCCTCAGCCCGGCCCTGGCGGGACCGCAGCTGCTCGCCCACCTGCTCCAGCTGGGTGCGTGCCGTCTCGAACTGTCCCTCGATCTGGGTGCGCGCCGTCGCTGCCCGCTCCTCGACCTGGAGGCGCACCTGCTCGGCCGTGACCCTGGTCTGGTCGACCGCCTTGTCCACGGCGACCCGGGCACCCTCGACGGCGGCCTTGGCACGGGCGGCGATCCGCTCCTTCACCGAGGCGGCGTAGTCGTCGACGTACTCCTGGCCGGAGAGCTGCATCAGCTCGTACATGATCTCGTCGGTGATCGAGCGCAGGACGGTCCGGTCGTCCTCCATGCCCTCATAACGGGAGAAGTCCAGCGGCCTGCCGAACCGGACACCGACCTGCCCGCGTTCGATGTTCGGGATGACCTGACCGGTGGGCTGGGCCTTCTCGGTGTTGATCATGGCCACCGGAATCACCGGCACCCTGGCCTCCAGGGCCAGCCGCGCGACCCCGGTCTTGCCCTTGTAGAGCTTGCCGTCCGGGCTGCGGGTGCCCTCGGGATAGATGCCGAACAGCTCGCCCCTGTTCAGCACCCGCAGACCGGAGTTGAGGGCAGCCATGCTGGCCGAGCCGCCAGAGCGGTCGATCGGGATCTGGCCCAGGCCCTTGAAGAAGTTCTTGGTCAACCAGCCCTTCACCCCGGTGCCGGTGAAGTATTCGTTCTTCGCCGGGAAGGTCATCCGACGGTCCACCACCAGGGGCAGGAAGATCGAGTCAGAGAAGCTCAGGTGGTTGCTGGCAAAGATGGCGCCGCCGCTCTCGGGCACGTGCTCCACGCCCTCGACCCACGGCTTGAAGAGCGTCTTGACCACGGGGCCGATCAGCACGTGTTTCATCAGCCAGTAGAGCACCAGGGACCTCCTCGTTCATCGCCCGGTCTCACCTCATGGCCGCGAGCGTTGTCGCCGCCCGGGGACTCGGACAACCGCAGGGGCAGTCTGTCATGACAAGATCGTGTTGTGCAGATCCTTCAGGGCGCGCAGCCCCACCGGTCCTCGGGTGCCGGCGAGCACGCCGACACCGCGGTCCTGGTGCTGCACGGCATCACCTCCACCCCGCAGATGGTGCGTCCCGTGGCCGAGCACCTCGCCGAGGAGGGCTTCGCCGTCTCGGCGCCGCTGCTGCCCGGGCACGGCACCACCTGGCAGGACCTGGCCACGACCCGGTATGCGGACTGGCTGGCGGCCGTCGTCGCCTCCCTGGAGGCGTTGCGGGCCGAGCACAGCACGGTGGTCACCTTCGGGGTCAGCATGGGTGGGGCGCTGGTCACCGATGTCGCGGCGCGACGTCCGGAGCTGGTGGACGGCCTCGTTCTGGTCAACCCTGCCTTCGGCGCGACCGACTGGCGCCTGCGGGTCATCCCTCACCTCAAGCACGTGGTGCCCGTCGCACAGGGCATCGCCGACGACATCCGGCGGGATGGACCCCCGCGCGAGCTGGCCTACCGGTGGACACCGCTCAAGGCCTTTGACTCCTTCGTCGAGCAGTGGCCCCGACTGGTCCGCCAGCTCCCTGACGTCCACCAGCCGGTGCTGTTGGTGCGCTCCCGGCACGACCAGGTGGTGCCACCGGTGTCCGCGGAGACCTTCCTGGGAGCCGTCGGCAGCCAGGACGTCACCGTCCGCTGGCTGGAGGACTCCGGCCATGTCGCGCCCTTGGACCACGACGCCGAGGAGCTGATTGCGATCACGAGCGAGTTCGTGGGCAGGATGGGGCATGGCCACTGAGGGATCCGGGCGGGAGGACCGCCCCGACGACGCGGACGACATCGATGCCCGCTTCGAGGAGATCGTCTCCGGTCTGCGGGCCGAGCAGCAGGCGACCCAGCAGCAGCGCCGCGAGGCCCTCCGCCGGGCCCAGCAACAACGCCGCACTGCCAACCGGCCGCTCGAGGGCTTCGATGACCCGAACCCGTGGCCTCCCGGCTCGCGCCGCTCCGACGCAACCCCCACCGAGGAGCCGACGAACGCCCCCGCCGCAGACGGCACGAACCCACCGTGGTCAGATCCCTCCACCCCCTCACCCGAGCCTCCCACCGGGCAGCCGCCGGCTGCCCGCGGAGGCGAGCCTCCGCATACGCCTGAGCCAGCCGAGCCTGCCTGGCGCGGCTGGGAGGAGTCGGACGAGGAGGAGCACTTCATCCCGCCGACCCCGCCCCTGCCCGCCGGTGACCTGCACCTGTGGGCGATCGTCGTCGGACTGCTGGGTGGGCCCATCCTGCTGATCCTCAGCTCGGTCTTCCGCGTGCTCGACAGCGGCTGGTGGACCACGCTCGGCATCCTGCTGTCCGTCGGCGGCGTCGTCCTGCTGTTCCTGCGACTGCCCAAGCACCGGGACGACACCGACTCCTCCGGCGGCGCCCAGGTCTAGCCGGTGGCCGCCGGGGCCGTCGGCGCGGCGCCGACCTCCACCCTCAGGTCGGTCTCGCCCCGGGCGGCGTCCGTGAGCGGGCGCGGGTCGGTCTGCTGCACGATCGCCAGAGCCACGTCCCGCAGCTTGGTGTTGGTCTCGTTCGACCGGCGGCGCAGCACCTCAAAGGCCCGGTCCAGCGAGATGGCATAGCGCTCCATCAGAATGCCCTGCGCAGCGCCGATGGTCAGTCGGCTCTGCATCGCGGTGCGCAGGCCATCGAACTGGTAGGCCTGCTGGACGGCCACCCCGGAGAGGCGGGCGTAGACGGCGGCCAGGTCGATGGCGCTCTGGTCGAACATGCCGACGTCCCGGGAGTACATGGTGAGCGTGGTCGAGGCCCCATCCACGGGTAGCAGGAGCGTCAGGGACGAGCCGACCCCCAGCGCCCGTGCCTGGGCCACCCACCGGGGCCAGCGGCGCTCGGTGGCAAAGTCCGGCACGCGGACGATCTCGTGGTCCCACTCCGTATCCAGAGACGGTCCCTCCCCCATCTCCACCTGCAGGGCGTCCAGCTGGCCGGCGAGGTCATGCGTCGCCGACGACTCCTCGATCCGGCCACGCCGGATCACGGACACGGCGCAGAAGTCACACCCCGGGACGTTGTGCTGCGCCTCCTGGACCACCTGGTCGAGGGTGTAGTCCAGCTCCGGCTCGGCGTTCAACCGCTCCACGAGAGCGGCCAACTCATGTTCGTCCATCCGAGCCTCCTGGCTGTCAGTTCGCCGGTCGCGACACGTCGGGACGGGGTTGGCCTGCACTCTAGCGGTCCGGCGCGGGTGCCCCGGGTCTGGTCACAGAACTGGCCGTGCGAGATCCAGCGCGGCCTGGAGTGGCGGGCGCCCCGTCAGGCGGCCCCGCCCCGCTGGTTGGTGCGCCGCGCTGCCCGGCTGCCGAGCAGGGTCAGCGTGTCGACCGCAGCCCGGGCTCCCCGGGACAGACCGGCGCGGGCCTGCCTCCCCGGGACCGCCGCGTGCGGTGAGACCGTGCTCCGGGACGGGGTCGACATCGTGGGCAGCAGCCGGGAGGCCAGTCCCAGCGCGCGCACCGTGGTCGCCGGCGCGATGCCGTGCACCCGGGAGCCGATCTTGGCCAGTGGGGTCAGGGTCACCAGAGGGCGGCCGTCCAGCACGCCCTCGACGATCTTGCGCGCCGCACGGTCGACCGACATGGTCAGCAGCGGGAGCGAGGCGGCCGGGCCGAACCAGGCGAACTCGGCGTCGTGGTCCCCGGTGAAGTGCGCACGCTCGTGGGACCCGGTGCGCATCAGCCCGGGCACGATGGTCGTGGCGCTCACCCCGGTGCCCGCCAGCTCGGCGGCCAGGCCCTCGCTGAACCCGACCGCGCCGAACTTTGCCACGGCATACGGCAGCAGGTGCGGTGGGGCGACCTTGCCGCCGATCGAGGTCACGGTCCCGATCCGTCCATGGCCCCGCTCGCGCATGTCGGGCAGGACTGCGCGGGTCAGCCTGATGGGGCCCCAGAGCATGGTGTCGATGGCCTGCTCGTAGTGCTCCTCGGTCATCGAGTCGGCCGGGCCGACCTGGATGACCCCGGCAACGCTGACCAGCACCTCGACCGGGCCCAGCGCGTCGCGCACCTGGCGCACCAGCGCCAGCACCTGGTCAGGATCGCGGACATCACACGGGAACGCACGGACCGGGCCCTCGGCTCGCAGCAGGTCCTCGGCACGTGCCAGGTCCGCCGGTGTCCTGGCGCAGATGGCCACCTGGTGCCCGCGGCGCAACAGCTCGCGGGCGATGACCAGGCCGAGCCCCCGGGAGGCCCCGGCCACCAGGGCGACGGGTGCAGAGGTCATCCTCCGACGGTAGGCCCCGGCGCTGCCACGCGCTCCCTGAAGTCATGCCTCCGTCGGGTGGCCTCCGGAGAGGCGAGCAGCAGCCGTCGCCCGTAGCGTCGAAGGATGAGAGCACTCACCTGGCAGGGACTCGGCAAGGTGTCGGTGGAGCAGGTCCCCGACCCCCGCATCCAGGAGCCCACCGATGCGATCGTGCGGGTCACCTCGACCGCGATCTGTGGCTCCGACCTGCACCTCTACAACGTCCTCGCTCCGTATCTCACCCCCGGCGACATCCTCGGGCACGAGTTCATGGGGATCGTCGAGGAGGTCGGCCCCGAGGTGGGGCGGCTGCACGTTGGGGACCGGGTCGTCGTGCCCTTCAACATCTCGTGCGGCACGTGCTGGATGTGCTCGCGAGCGCTCTACGCGCAGTGCGAGACCACCCAGGTCCGCGCGCAGGGCAAGGGGGCGGCCCTGTTCGGTTACACCTCGCTCTACGGCTCGGTGCCCGGAGGACAGGCTGAGTACGTCCGGGTCCCCCACGCCGACTTCGGCCCCATCTGGTTGGAGCCCGACCATCCCGACGAGCGCTACCTCTACCTGTCCGACATCCTCCCGACGGCGTGGCAGGGCGTGCAGTATGCCGAGGTGCCGGAGGGCGGGTCACTGGCGGTTCTCGGACTGGGTCCGGTGGGGCTGCTGGCGGTGCAGGTGGCCCGACACCTCGGGATCGAGCAGGTGATCGGCGTCGACCTGGTCGACGAACGGCTCGCGGCAGCACGTCTGCGGGGCGCGGAGGTGGTGGACCGTCGCCAGGTCTCCGATGTGGCCGAGGCGCTGCGGGAGCTGACCGGTGGCCGGGGACCGGACAGTGTCCTGGACGCCGTCGGCATGGAGGCCCACGGCAGTCCGGTCGCCCAGGCGGCCGCGGCGGCCACGGTCCGAGCGCCGAAGCCCGTGGCCCGCGCCGCGATGGAGCACGTGGGGGTGGACCGGTTGGACGCCCTGCACACGAGCATCGACGCCGTCCGGCGCGGAGGGACCGTCTCCTTGTCGGGCGTCTACGGCGGGATGGCCGATCCGATGCCCATGATGCAGCTGTTTGACAAGGGGGTCCAGCTGCGGATGGGGCAGTGTCATGTGCGGCGCTGGACCCCGGAGCTGCACCGGATCGTGAGTGAGGTGGACGACCTTCTCGCGGTGGAGTCGTTGGCCACGCACCGCCTCTCCCTGGACGAGGCACCCGAGGCCTACCGGATGTTCCGGGCCAAGTCCGACAGCTGTGTCAAGGTCGTGCTGCGGCCCTGAGTCGATCTGGGCGCTCGAGGGGGTTCGCTTCCGGGGTGCGGGTGACCGCCAGTCGACGCACGATTGGGTATGGCCTCACATCCGTTGTCCGAGTTGGATCTTGACCTGCTGGAGCTCTACCTGAACGACCACCTCACCGGTGCCACTGCAGGCCGGGCGCGCGTCCGCCACATGGTGCAGGCCTACGCGGACCTGCCGATCCATGAAGCCCTGTGTCGGTTGGCCGACGAGCTTGAGGAGGAGCACCGACGCCTGCGCACTGTGATCACTGATTTAGGTCTGGCGGTGAAACGCTACCGGCAGATCCCCGCCGAGATCGGGGAGCGGCTGGGTCGGCTCAAGCTGAACAACCGGTTGCTTGGCCGCTCGCCCATGTCCCCGTTCCTGGAGATCGAACTGCTGCGCGGCGCGGTGAACGCGAAGTCGGGCCTGTGGGAGACCTTGCACGACCTGTCACCCGCCCTGGGCCTGGACGCCGCCGAGTGGCAGACCCTCGCCGGCCAGGCGCAGGACCAGGACACCCTCCTGCGCAGTCTGCACGCGCAGCTGCGGACCCAGACGTTTGCGCGCCAGTGAGCACGACGGACTCTCGACCGACCTTGCCGAGCCCACGGGGGTCGCTCAGTGAGCGCATCCTCCAGGCGTTGCGGACAGATCCCGGCGGCCTCGTCACGGACGCCGCCGCGGTGGCGCTGGCCGAGCCCGAGGATGCTGCCCTCACCTTGTGGGTGCTGCAGGAGCTGTCCTACCGGGGTTTCCAGGACGTGCCGGAGACCGCGGAGTGGGAACCGCCCGTTCTGGCCGTGCGTAGGCACCTGCAGGTGGACCTGGAGGCGCGCCTGCGGAGTCGCTGGCCCGGCCACCAGGTCCCGGAGAGCGACTTCGCAGAGGCGTTGCTGCAGTTCATCCAGGACGACGACGGACCGTCGGTGGCCTCCTACGTGCACACGCATGCAACAGAGGAACAGGTGTTGGAGCTCCTGCGCTGGCGCTCGATCTACCACCTCAAGGAGGCAGATCCCTCCACGTGGACCCTCCCACGGCTCACCCGCGGTCCCAAGGCAGCGTTGGCCGAGCTGCAGTATGACGAGTACGGCGCGGGCCGCCCCGACCGGTTGCACGCACACCTGTTCGCCGAGGCCATGGCGGCCCTGGGGCTGAGCACCCGCCCAGGTGCCTATCTGGATGAGTGTCCGCTGGAGGTGCTCGAGATGAACAACGCCATGTCGCTCTTCGGGCTGGATGGCCGGCTCCGGGGCGCCTCCATGGGGCACCTCGCCGCGTTCGAGGTGACCAGCTCGGTCCCCAGTGGACACCTGGTGCGGGGACTACGACGACTGGGCCTGGCCGAGGAGATCGTCGAATACTATGCCGAGCACGTCATCGCCGACTCCGTGCACGACCAGCTCGCCACCCGACTGATCTGCGCAGTCCTTGCCGAGGACGAGCCCGAGCAGGCCGAGGACATCTTCTTCGGGGCCTTCACCTGCCTGGACCAGGAGGCGCGTTGTGCCAGGACCCTGCTGGGCCGCTGGGGCGTGGCAGCATGATCGCGGACGACGTCACTCTCGATGACTCCGGCGAGACGATGGTCTGCCCTGGTGGTCCCCTGCTCCTGCGCGGGGTCAGCAGCTACACCGACGAGGCGGGCATCGCGCACCGCGTCGAGCGCCCGGTCGTCGCCGTGTGCCGGTGCGGGTACTCGGGCTCCCTGCCGTGGTGCGACAGCACGCACAAGCGGTTGCCGCCGGACAGGCGCCCCAGCTGAGCGACAGGCGCCCCAGCTCCAGCTGAGCCCCGTATCCGCGCGCTTGGCTCCGGTCAGGCTGGCCGTGCCTGGCGCAGGTCCACGAGGACACCCCGCTCCCCGGTCCGGACCTCGAGCGGGGTGAGCCCATACGACGCCGGATCGAGCTGCGCCACCTGCTCCCTGGTGCCGAGCTGGAGCAGGAGCGCCCCGTCGGGTGCCAGGTGACGCTGGGCCACCTCCAGACAGCGTCGTGCCACCTCCAGGCCGTCGACGCCGCCGTCGATGGCCTGCAGCGGGTCCTGCGGAAACCGGGTGGTCTCGGCCTCGGGCACCCACGGTGGGTCGGCAATGATCAGGGCGAAGGACTCCTCGGTGCCCAGCACGGCCGTCAGGTCCCCGTGGCGGACCTCCACCCAGGGCGACAGCCCCGCGTTCTGTGCGTTGCTGACAGTGAAGGCCATCGCAGCTGGGTTGATGTCGACGGCGACCAGGTGCCGTCGGGCCGGCTCGGGAGTGAGCGCCGTGGCCAGCAGACCGATGTGGCCAGCGCCGCAGCACAGCTCCAGCACCCCACCCGGGGGCGCACCGGCCATCAGTTGCGCCGCCCACCGGGACTGCTGTGCCGTCCAGGGGCGGGGTGTCAGGACTCGGTGGTCATAGGCGATCCGTAGTCCCCCGAAGGTCATGACCGAGACCGCGCTCGCCGGTTCCGGCCCGCGCCTGGTGCCCGGTCCGGCGGGCTGGGACGACTGCGTCACGGTCGTGCGGTGCGCGCGAGAGTGGGTGACTGCCGGATCCGCGCCCCATCAGCCGACTCGCCGTGTGGAGAGTCCCCGATCTCGTAGACGGCGTAGGCAGTGTGGATCACTGGCTGTGCGACATTGCGCACGGGCACCCCGGCCTCGGTGGCGCCCTTCTCCGTGCCTGCGTGGGCGTGTCCGTGCAGCGCGAGGTGGACGCCGGCCTCGTCGATCACCTGCCCGAGCAGATAGTTCCCGAGGAACGGCCAGATCTCCGGCGGCTCACCCACGAGCGTCTGGTCCACCGGGGCGTAGTGCGTCAGGGCGAGCACGACCTCGGCCTCCGCAGCGACCTGCAGGGCACCGGCCAGCTGCTCACTGCTCTGCCGTCCGTGTCGGGTGAAGGCCTTCATCTCTGGCTCGCCGAACTCACTGGCACACCGTCCCGCGAAGCCCAGGCCGAAGCCTTTCGCTCCCGCGACGCCGACGCACCCCTGCGGCAGGTGCAGCACCTCGGCCTCGCCCTCCAGCACCCGGATGCCCGCGTCCTCCAGCACCTGGGTGATCTCGCACTGGCGGTCGTTCTGGTAGTCGTGGTTGCCCAGCACCGCGACCACTGGGACCGGTAGGTCGCGATACTCCTGCGCCACGATGAAGCCCTCCTCGACCGTGCCGTGACGGGTGAGGTCGCCAGCCAGCAGCAGCAGGTCCGCGTGCTGGTCGAGATCCATCAGGCCAGCCCGGTGCTGCCCTGCCAGGTCCGGTCCGAGGTGGATGTCACCGACCGCGGCGACCCGGATCATCGGATCGCCTCACTCGACTCCGGAGGCTGCCCGAGACCGCCCTGATCACACGCGAGGTCGTCGACGACCTCGTGTCCGGGGCAGGCCTCGCGGACGACCGCGAGCACCAACGAGCGGGACTCCTCGCTGGCGACGGTGCCGGACACGAACACCCTGCCTCCTCGCTGCTGCAGATGCACACCCAACTCGTGGATGCTGCGGTCCTCGGCCAGGCGACGCTCGAGCTCACGCAACTGATAACTGGTGTCCATCGATGTCAACCGTCCTGTCCGAGTTCCTGTGCACGGGTCACGGCACCACTGTCCGTGGACGCGGCCGGCAACAGGTCGAGGGAACGGGCCAGGAACAGGGCCGCCTCGGCATACGCGTGGCCGGTGGATCCACGGGTGACCAGGTCGACGTCAATCTGCTCTCGCAGACTCCGGACGATGGTCAGCACCGGCGCCAGGTCGCACTTGTGCTCGCCGAGTGCCCACAGTTTCGACTGGAGCAGGTCGGTGGCCGAGAGCACGGGCATGTGCACGGAGTCCACGGAGAGTTCCTCCGCCCGCTCCAGCAGATCGGCATCCACGGGGTGGTGCGCCAGGCGATAGATGAGATCCACCTGGACGCCGCCGTGGTCCACCTTGAACAACCAGTCCTCCGGTGGTTCCAGCACGTTCAGGCCGCGCCGCGTGAAGCCCTGCAGCACGCGTGGGGCGTCCTCCTCGGTGATCACGAAGTCCACGTCGTGCCGGCTGTCCGGTCCGCCACGGGCGTAGACGGCATAGCCGCCGGCGAGCGCGAACGGAACTGACTGCTCCTTCAGCGCCACCGCGACCGTCTTCAGCGCCTCGAGCAGCGCGCGAATGTGCTCCCCGCCGCCCCAGCCCCCGGAGCCGCCGACTCCCTGGGCCGGGGGCCGGACCGGAGGCGGGACCGTGCTCACCCTGGCTCCCCGCGTCCCTTGCGTCGCGCAATGACGACCAGGTCAACGACGGCCACCACGGCGAGCACGACCAGCACGATCACGAGCCAGAGCGGGCCACCCACCACGAGCGTCCAGATCGCTCCCACGGTGCACACCAGCAGCCCGAAGACCGCCAGCACGAGACGGAGTGTCAGCGCACTGTGCGCCGGTGCGGCACCACCGATCCCACCCGTGGGGTCGTGGTGGTCCGGGTAGGCCCGGGACCGGGCGTCCCGCTCCTCGCGCGACATCGTGCTCAGTCCGAGAGTCGGGCGCCCAACAGTGCCTTGCCGATCTCCGCGCCCTTCCGTGAGTCAGCCTGGGCCTTGGTGAACAGGTCCACCAACTCACTGTCGCCGCCGGTCTCGGTGTCGTGCGTCATGTCAATCCTCCCTGTTCGTTGGCGATGAACTGTCCTTCCACCGTAGGCACGCGGGGAGTGACTGTCCTGCCCAGAGGCCGGGTGCTGGGTGATGCCGAGGATGCCGCTCGTGGGTGCCCGTTCCAGGAGCCGGGTCGGCGTGGTTCACGTACTGTCAAAGTGTGTCTGTGCTCGGCTGGCTCGTGCGTCATCCCACAGTCCACCTGGCCGTGAAGGCGGGCGTGGCGGCGGGTCTGGCTTTCTGGGTGGGCTCGCTCCTGCCGTCGCCTCTGGATGACTACAAGTACTACGCGGCCCTGGGCGCCTACATCGTCATGGGGCTCATCGTGGTCGACTCCGTCAAGGAGTCCCTGCGGGTGCTCGCGGCCGTCGGGGTCGGGGTGGGCATCGCGGTGCTGGTGCAGAGCATCTCGTGGACCAACTCCTGGTCCGTGGGGTCAACCATCGCGGTCTGCGTCGTGCTCTCGGCGCTGCCCTTTCTCGGCGAGCAGCGCACGTGGGCACCGCTGGCTGCGTTGTTCGTGCTGGCCACCGGTGGCGCCGACCCTGCGCCGATGGCGCTGGCCTATATCGTCCAGATCCCGTTGGGGGCTGCCATCGGCATCATCATCAACCTCGTCCTGCTGGCGCCCCTCGGTGAGCAGGACCTGCGCCGGTCAACGACCCGTGTGCGGCTCCTGATCGCCGAACACCTGCGCACCTATGCCGACCTGCTCGAGAACCAGCTGGAGGAGCCGGCGGAGGAGGCAGCGGTCGAGCAACGAACTGCGACCTTCACCTCAGGGATGCACGAGATCGAACATGCACAGGCCCATCTGCTGTCCAGCATGAGCGCGCACCAGCGGGGACAGCGAGCCAACCCACGAGCCCGCATCACGGCACAGTCCGAGCAACTGCTGCAGGACCAGGCCGAGGCCATCAGCCGCTGCGCCGCTGCCCTGGGAGCAGTGGCCGTGCTGCTCGGTGAAGCGGACCCGAACGGGAGCCGGCCCGAACACGACGATGAGCTGCGCATCCGTGAACACACTGCCGACGTCCTCCGTGGCGCGGCGGAGATCTTCGACCACCCCCAGACGGCGTCACGGGACACGGTGAGGCAGATCACCGCCCGCCTCGACCGGCTCACCGAGCAACTGCGCTCGACCGGCGCCGAGAATGGCCTGGACAACCTGCTGTTCGGTGCCCTCACGCTCTCGGTCCGGCGCTGTCTGGACGTCTTCGCCCATCGGGTGGTGGGGGTGGAGTGAGGCCTCCGTGCCAGGCTCTGGCGTCCGCTCGCCTCAGCCCTGTTGCTTCCCCTGCTCGACCGCCTGCTCCAGTTGCTCGTCGGAGAGCACCCGCTCGTCGGGGTCCTGTGTGTCGTTCTTGGGGGTGAAGCGCAGCCCCTCCATGTAGGGCGTCGGTCCCTTGCGACGGGCGTTGAGAAACTCCTCGGCGTAGTACGCACGGGCCTCCCTGGCCGTCCGGGACCCGGTGACGATGTCATGGGACAGGTTGAGCGCCAGGAAGTTCGCCTGCTCGTCGTGGCACCGGGCCGAGATCTCGCCCGCCGTCCGGTCGATCATCACGCTTCCGTCGAAGAGAGCGAGCTCGGTGGCCTTCTCCGGTGGCACCTGGTAGTCCAGCACCGACTCGACACAGTCGATGTGGGGTGCCGGGAAGTCGTGCTGGTGGAACTCCTTGGCGGCGATGATCCGTTTCCAGGCACCGGGGCGGTGCCACACCAGCTGGGTCTCGGTGACCTCGTCCGGGTCGCCGTGTGCGTCGAGGACCAGTTGTGCGGCCTCCCGGGACTCCTGCGGCCAGTCCTGCGAGATCGTGAACGTCACGGTGGCCTCCTTGTGTCGGGGTCCCCTCCCACGGTAGGAGCACTCCCCCGGGCAGGCGAGGCCAGAGCGATGGGCCGGTGGGCGACACCTCTATTCGTGAGCGGGCAGGGCGACGTCGACCCACACCGGCAGGTGGTCGGTCGCTGCCGCGAGCAGCTCCCGCTCGAGCGCGACGTCCTCATGTGGCAGGACGGACAGCTCCGAGCTGGCGAAGATCGCATCGATCCAGCTCTTCGGGGCGGCCGAGGGGAAGGTCGGCCGGTCCGGGGAGGCGAGGCTCAATCGTTCCCCCAGCAGCTGCCATGCCGTGCCCGTGTCGTTCTCGTTGAGGTCACCACCCACCACGAACGGCCCGTCGGCCAGGCTCGGGTCGGCGGTGAGCTCGTCCAGGATCTGCCGGGCGTGCGCGACCCGCTCGTCGGCCAGGAGGGACAGGTGCACCGAGACCACGGTGAGATCGTGCCCGCTCGGGCCGGTCACCTGTGCGGCGGTGTAGCTGCGCGGGTTGGCCCACCGCGCCACCGGGAGCTTGCGGTCGACGGAGTCGGTCGCCCGGATCCGGTGGCTGGTCATCATCCCGGTGCCGGAGAGCCGCCTGGTCCGCCCTGACCACCGCAGCCCACAGGACCGCGCGAACGCCGCGATCCGCCAGCCCGAGAACAGGTGACGGGGCACCTCCTGGAGCAGCAGCACGTCGGGGTCGAGGCGCCGGACCACCTCGGCGACGGCCGCGGAGTCGTCCTTGAGCCCGCGCAGGTTGTAGCTGACGACCCTGATCCCTGGTGTCATGCCGGTCCCGACCCTGCGCGTCCCGCCTCCACCCGCACCAGGTCGGCGGCCCCGATCATCCCGGCAGACGGGCCCAGCTCGGCGGCCAGGATCGGCGCGACCGGCCGGTGCCCGCGACCCGTGAGCCGCCGACCGAACATCTCCCGGGCCGGTTCGAGCAGCAGGTCACCGGCCTCGCTGACCCCGCCACCGACCACGATCCGCCCCGGGTCGAGCGCAGCGGCGAGGTTGGCCAGGCCCAGTCCGAGCCACCGCCCCACATCGCCCAGCAGCTCCAGGGCGGCGACGTCACCGGCCCGCGCGGCCTGCGTCACGTGATGTCCCTCGACCCGCGTCGGGTCACCGTCGCAGTAGGCAGCCAGCCCCGCGGCATACGGGCTGTCCTGCTCGAGCATCTCCCGTGCCTCGCGCTGCATCGCCCGCCCCGAGGAGTACTGCTCCCAGCAGCCGCGGTTGCCGCACTCGCAGCGCTCTCCGTCGGGGACGACCTGCATGTGGCCGTACTCCCCCGCCAGCCCGTGCCGGCCCCGCTCCACCCGGCCGTCCAGCACCAGCGCCCCACCGATGCCAGTGCCCAGTGTCACCAGCAGCAGCCGCGGCTCCTCCCGTCCGGCACCGAAGCGGAACTCCGCCCAGGCCGCGGCCTTGGCGTCGTTGTCCAGCACGACCGGCAGACCGAGCCGCTCCCCGAGTCGGTCCCGGATCGGCTCGTCCCGCCAGGCCAGGTGCGGGGCGAAGACGACCGTGCGGCGATCGGCGGACACGAAGCCCGCTGCGCCCAGACCGACGCCCAGGACCGGCGCACCGGCGGCCTCTTGCATCTCCGCGACAGCGTCCACGATGACGTCCTCGACGACCGACGGCCTCGTCGTGCTTCCCGGAGTGCTCCGACGGGCCTGCGCCAGAACCGATCCCGAGGAGTCGACCAGGCCGGCGACGACCTTGGTGCCACCGACGTCGACACCGATCGCCAGGGACTGCTCGACAGGCACGGGTATGCCGTCAGTCGCCGGCCGGCGCGGAGCCTGCGGGGCGGTCGGTGGCCGGCTGGGTGGCGGGGACCGGTGTGACTCCGGCACGACGCGCGGCCAGGTCGGCGGCGCCGATCATGCCGGCATCGTTGCCCAACCGCGCCAGGACGATCTCCGCCTGTCGCCGGTGGCCACGCCCCGTCAGCTGGCGTGCGAACGCGGCACGGGTGGGTTCAAGGAGCAGGTCACCGGCTGCGCTGACGCCGCCTCCGATGACGATCAGCTCGGGGTCCAGGACCGCCACTAGGCTGGCCACGCCCTCCCCCAGCCAGCGGCCGAGATCGGCGAACAGCTCGGTGGCGGCCGCGTCGCCGTCGGTCGCCGCCTGCGTGATCAAGAGTCCGGTCAGCTGCTCGGGGTCACCACCGCACAGGTCGCTCAGTGCCCCGGCGTGGGGGCTGCCGCCGCTGACCAGCTCCCGGCCCTCGCGCACCAGGGCGGTGCCGGAGGCATAGGCCTCCAGACACCCCTTGTTGCCGCACCCGCACCGGTTGCCCTCGGGCACGACCCGCAGGTGGCCGATCTCGGCGGCGATGCCCTCGGACCCGCGCAGCAACTCACCGTCGGTGACGATGCCGCCGCCGACGCCGGTGCCGATCGTGACCAGCAGCATGTCGTCAGCCTCGCGGGCACCGCCGAACCGGAACTCGCCCCAGGCGGCGGCGTTGGCGTCGTTCTCCAGGAAGACCGGGCGCCCGACGAGGATGTCCAGGCGATCCTTCAGGGGTGCATCCCGCCAGGCCAGGTTCGGAGCGAACAGCACAGTCCCACCGGCAGCATCGACGAAGCCGGCACACGCTACCCCCACGGCACCGACCTCGTCCCCGTCGCGGCGACAGTGGTCGATCAGCTCCCGCACCAGGTCGGCGATGGCCTGGGCGATGGCGTCAACGTCGTGCGCCGGTGTCTCTCGCTCGCTCCGGTGCCGCAGGGCGCCGTCGGCGGCCACGGCCGCCCCCTTGATCCCCGTCCCGCCGACATCGATGCCGAGATTGACCGTCACCGTGTCTTCCTCTCCCGGGAGGGGGGCCGCTTGCCCTCGTCGTCCTCGTCCGACAGGAGCTCGTCCTCGTCCTCGTCATCCCAGTCGATCACGGCGTCCTCCGGCGTCGCGTGATCCGACATCGCGTCCTCCGGTGTCGCGCTATCCGGCGTCGCGTCATCCGCCGTCGCGCTCCGCTCCGGGGACTGCGTGGTCTCACCGGCCGCCTCCCGACGGGACTGGGCAAAGAGCGACAGGCTCTCCGCGGCCGCACTCAACAGGTGCGCGAGCGAGTCCAGCGTGTCCGCCCCGATCGGCCCAGCCGCCGCCCTGGCGCGACACCAGGGGCACCCGCGGCACAGGTGCTCGGCATCCGCCGCGGCGTCCTCACCCGATGCACCGTGGTCCGCGGCGTCCTCACCAGGGCCCTCCTCACTGGGCGCGGCCGCGCCCGACCCGCCCTCGCCGGACCCGGCCGACGACCCAGCCGGGGGTTCGGGATCAGCTGTGCGAGCGGCATACTCGGCGTCGTCGGGCACCACGGACAACCAGCGGGCAGCAGCCGCGACCAGCTGCCTGGCCTCGCGCTCCACCTGGCCGGCCGTCTCAGTCACCGGAGACCACCCGCTCGGACAGGGACTTCAGTGCGGTGTCCACGATCATCTTCTCCGCCTTGCGCTTCATGGCACCCAGCATCGGGATCCGGACATCGACCTGCAGCCGGTAGATGACCTCGGTCCCCACCCCCTCGGGCGCCCCGTCCAGATCCACCGCCGTCAGCTCGTAGGAGCCGTTCATCGCCTTCAGCGCACCGGCGCGCACCAGGTCCCAGGAGACAGTGCCCTCCCCACTCTCGGTGAAGGCCCAGTCGTAGTCCAGCACGTAGGTGTCCTTGATCAGACCCGCCTCGATGCTGAACTCGACCTCCTGCGCCCAGCCCCCGTCGTTCTCCGAGAGCACCTCCACCGCCTTGAAGTCGGCCCACTGCGGATAGTCGTTGAATTCGGCGATCACCGCGAGCACCTCGTGCGGTGGCGCGGCGATCAGGATGCTGGACTCGGTGCGGTCGGCCATGCACCGCAGGGTATACCGGCCGCGGTTACAGTGGGGTGCCCGTCGACCATGCGTGCCAGGAGGCCCCGTGCAGGAGTTTGAGGTCCCACCGTTGATCCCGCCGCGTGAGGACGGCAACCTCTCCGACATCGTGCAGGACTGGGCCGAGTGGGAACCCCAGCGGGACCTCCTGTCGCGGCGCGAGGGCGAGGAGTGGCGCGCGGTGACCGCGGAGGACTTCTCCCGGGAGGTCCGCGGACTGGCCAAGGGCTTCATCGCCGCCGGCATCCAGGTCGGCGACCGCGTCGGCCTGATGAGCCGCACCCGGTATGAGTGGACCCTCGCGGACTTTGCGCTCTGGATGGCGGGGGCTGTCCCGGTGCCGATCTACGAGACCTCCTCCCCCTCGCAGGCCACCTGGATCCTGCAGGACTCCGGCGCCGTCGCTGTCATCGTGGAGAGCCACCAGCACAGTCAGTTGATCGCGGACATCCGTGACGAGGTGCCCCAGTTGCGTGACGTCTGGCAGATCGAGGCTGGCGGCCTGGACGAGCTCGTCACCGCCGGCGCGGACGTGCCCGACGCGGAGGTGGAGTTGCGGCGGTCACAGGTGAGCCGGTCCAGCCTGGCCACCGTGATCTATACCTCCGGCACCACCGGCCGGCCGAAGGGCGTTGAGCTGAGCCACGGCAACTTCCTGAACCTGAGTGAGAACACCATCGAGCGTCTCGAGCAGGTGGTCCGGGCCGAGGGGGCCAGCACGCTGCTGTTCCTGCCGCTGGCGCACGTTTTTGCCCGACTCATCCAGGTGGTCGTGCTCCAGGCCGGTATGCAGCTGGGTCACTCCCCGGATGTCAAGAACCTGTTGCCGGACCTGGCGTCCTTCCAGCCGACCTTCCTGCTGGCGGTGCCGCGGGTCTTCGAGAAGGTCTACAACGGCGCGGCGCAGAAGGCCGTCGACGGTGGGCGGGGCGCGATCTTCCTGCGGGCCGCTGACGTCGCCGCGCGCTGGAGCCGGGCCCAGGACACGGGCGGCCCGGGGATCCTGCTCAGGGCCCAGCACAAGCTGTTCGATGCGCTGGTCTATCGCAAGCTTCGCGAGGCGATGGGCGGCCGGGTCACCTGGGCCGTGAGTGGCGGAGCTGCCCTCGGCGAGCGGCTGGGCCACTTCTACCGCGGGATCGGGGTGACGATCCTGGAGGGCTACGGCCTGACCGAGACCACGGCCCCGATCTCGGTGAACACTCCCGAGCTCATCAAGATCGGCACCGTCGGCCAGCCCTTGCCTGGCGTCGGGGTCCGGATCGAGGACGGCGAGCTGCTCGTCCGAGGGATCAATGTCTTCCAGGGCTATCTCAACGACTCGGAGGCCACCGCCGCGGCGATGGACGCTGACGGTTGGTTCCGCACCGGCGACCTCGGCGAGCTCGACGAGCAGGGGTTCATCCGGATCACCGGCCGCACCAAGGAGATCCTGGTGACCGCCGGCGGCAAGAACGTCTCCCCCGGGCCGCTCGAGGACAGGCTGCGCGCCACGCCTCTGATCTCGCAGGCCCTCGTGGTGGGCGAGGGCCGGCCGTTCGTGGCGGCGCTCATCACGCTGGACGAGGAGGTCCTGCCCGGTTGGCTGGAGCGACATGACCTGACGGGCCTGTCCTTCGCCGAGCTGCGCGAGAACGACGTGCTGCAGGACGCGATCCAGCGAGCCGTCGACTCCGCGAACGAGGCGGTGAGCCAGGCCGAGTCGATCCGCAAGTTCGAGCTGCTCGAGCAGGACTTCACCGAGGAGAACGGCTATCTGACGCCGTCGATGAAGCTGAAGCGCAACCTGGTGGTCAAGGACTACGCCGGACAGATCGACGCGCTCTACACCTGATCGTCTCCCGCCCCCACCCCGACCGAGCGCACCGGCGCCCGACCCCCAAGCCCACCGAGCGCACCGGCGCCCGACTCCCAACCCCACCGAGCGCACCAGCGCCCGACTCCCAGCCCCACCGAGCGCACCGGCGCCCGACTCCCAGCCCCACCGAGCGCACGGGCGCCCGCTCGGGCCGGAACACGAGAGAAGGGGTGCAGGTGGTCGTCCACCTGCACCCCTTCTACCTCGTCACGCTGCTGACCGCGATGTGGCAACGGTCAGGCGAGGCCCTCAGCGGGGCATCGCGCCCGGGGTCCGCGCCACCTCCACCGTGACCGAGACGGTCGTGGTGTTGCCGGCTGCGTCGGTCGCCTCGTAGGTGAACGTGTAGACGGCGTCCTTCACCGCCCGCACCTGGAATGCGGTGTCGCTGACGACCTCGACCTCCGCGCGGTCCCGGCCCTCAGCAGTGGCACCGACCAGGGTGACCGTGACTGCTTCGCCCGAGTCATCCGTCGCCTCGACGGTCGTCTCCACGTCACGCCACTTGTTGTTCGGGGGCCACAGTGCAGGGCTGTCGACGGTGACCGACAGCTCCGGCGGGGTGGTGTCCTCGGGCTCGTCGAACAGGTTGAGCCCGACCAGGACCGGGTCGTGGTCGCTGGAGCGGAACGCATCGGGTGCGAAGAGAGCGTCCTGGGCGTCCTGCTTGAACGACATGTCGTAGTCAATCAGTGACACCTCGTCGGCGTTGATGGTCCAGGCCGCCGCGCCAGTGACCTTGCCGGCGAGCTCCTCGTTGGCCAGCGCGTGGTCGAGGTAGCCCAGCTGGCCGTCGAAGACGTAGGAGTAGGCGAACTCACCCACGTGCTCCAGCAGCAGGTCGGTGAACCCACCGGCCACGAGTGCGTCGATCGGGTCCTCCTTGTCGTAGGCGTTGAGGTCACCGATGATCAGCGTGTTGTCCACGCCGGTGCCGGTCGGGTCCTGCGCCAGCCAGTCGACCATCGCCTCCGCGGCATCCGTCCGGACGCCGTTGCAGTTGGCCTGGCCGTTGGGGTCCTCCGGGTCACCGACATCCTCACAGGAGGAGCCCTTGGACTTCAGGTGGTTGACCGCGACCGTGACCCCCTCGCCCGTGGCGTTCTCCTGGAAGGTCTGGGCCAGCGTCGGCCGGTTCTTCCCGTCCAGGAACCGCGGGTCGTCCTGCGACGTGAGGGTGGCGAAGTCACCGACCGGGGTCACCTCGGCGGGCTGGTAGATGAACGCCGTGGTGATCTCGTCGGTGCCGATGGTGCCGGTCGCGAGATACTCGTAGGTGCCTTCGCCGACCTCGGCGTTGAGCGCCTCGGTCAGGGTTGCGAGGGCGACATCGTCGTTGTTCTCGATCTCGATCAGCCCGACGACCTCGGCGTCCAGCTCGGCCAGGGCAGCGACGATCTTGGTCTCCTGCCGGTCGAACTCCTCCGGGGTGTCCGCACCGCGGCTGCCCAGCGTGGTGAAGTAGTTCAGCACGTTGAACGAGGCGACCGTGACGTCACCACCGACCTCCGGCACCTCCGGCCGCGGGGTGACGGCGGTGAAGTCGGCGCCCTGGGTGGGCTGGATCCGCCACAGGTCGAACCGGTAGTCCAGGACACCGGTGGCGTTGGTGACCAGGTCACCACCGCGGAAGATGTTGTCCAGCGTGAACTCCTCCCCGTTGGGGTGGATCGCCGGGTCGGCGTTCTGGACGCTGCGACCGTCGTCCAGGGTGATCCGGTTCGCCAGGTTCTCCGCGAGGAGCGCCTCATACTCAGGCGAGCCCGGCTCATGGACCGCGGTCGGCTGGAACTGACGGTCCGTGCCGAGGGCAATCTCGCCGTAGCGGCCGAAGTTGAAGTACTCCAGCACGACCAGGTCCTGCGGGAAGGTCACGTACATGCCCTCGTAGGGCTCGGGGTCGCCGACCGGCACGGTCAGCTCGACCGGCTCGGGCAGTTCGACGTCCGTGGCGCACACTGTGACTGCTCCGGCCGACACCTGGGTCATGCCGAAGTGCTCGCCGGCCGTGCCAGACACGCGCACGGAGTCACCAACCTGCACCGCGGCACCGCCGGGTGCGTAGACGAAGACACCGTCGGAGGTGGCGGGGTCGCCGTCACCGGCGTCCTGGACGTAGTAACCGTCGTAGCCGCCCTCCTGGAAGTCGCCCACGACGACGCCCTCGATGTCCACGGACTGGCCGTCGATCGGGGTGGCCTCGCCGGGCCCCTGGACCGCGCCGATCGCGGTCACCGGGTCACCACAGGTGCCACCGGGCGGGGGCTCTTCGGCCTCGTAGACCTCGTTGGGGGCACCGGGGGTGTTCCAGGCCTGACCCGGCGCCGGGGGCCCGTCGAAGCCGGGGAACCCGGCCTTGTCGAAGTCGTTGCGGACCCAGTCCGCTGCCGTGTCGGTGTCCGTCCCGTCCGGGATGCGGGAGGCGCCGCCCGGGGCGAAGGACTCCCCGTCATAGCCGTCGGCGAGCACGGCGTCGGAGTAGACGAGGTCTCCGGCGTTGCCGTCCAGGATGGCGACCGAGTCAAGCACCTCGGTCCACGGCTCGTTGTCGATGACACCGTCCAGGTCGGCGTCGATCACCGTGCCCGACGCACCGGTGTAACCGGCGACCAGCAACAGCGTCAGCGTGCCGTTCTGCACCCGGTTGGCCGGCAGGTCGAGCGCCCACAGGCCGGCGTCGTCGGTCGTGCCCACGGCGTCGACCGTGATGACCGATCCGCGGGCACTGGAGGTGCCATCGCCCTCGACCTGCAGGATGGACAGGTCCGAGTAGTCGGTGGCCGGAGCGCCGAAGACCTCGTAGAACTCCAGGTCGGTGCCGACCGTGTCGATGGAGAACTCGTTCAGGACCGGGCCGGTCGGCGTCACGCTGCCGCAGTCCACGGTGTGGGCGCCCAGGCCGTCGAACGTGTCCTGGGGGAAGCCGGCCCACTCGGTGGCCGGGTCGAACGCGTCGTCGATGATCGTGTCGCCGCTGCAGATCTCCGCCAGCCGGCGCAGGGTGTTGTCCGCGGTGCTCGTGTCACCACTGCCCCACTGACTGCCGGGGTCGGTGCCGACCTGCCCGAGGGAGTCGACGACAGCACCCGCACCGTCCCGGAGCACGATCGCGTCGTCGCCGTTGAAGAAGCCTCTCCCGCTGGTCTGGTCGGCCTGCGCCAGGATCGCGGGGTCGGCGGAGGCGTGCGCGAGGACGAAGACATCACCGCTGGCGACCGTCCCGTCGAGCGGGAAACTGGTCGCTGAGGTGCTGCCGTTGAAGTACATCTCCACGACATAGCCGGAGAGGTCGAGGTCGGCACCGGTGCCGTTGTAGATCTCCAGAGCCTTGTTGTTGCTCGAGCCCTCGATGTACTCGCTGAGGATCACGCCATCTGCGGCGCTCGCCTGGGCAGCCGTCGGTGTCACGTCCGGGGCTGCGACAGTGGGCAGTGCGGTGACGCCGGCCAGTCCGGACAGGACCAGCGACGCCGCGCCGACGACTGCTGTGCGCCGTCGTGTTACGCGTGCATTCATAAAAAGAACACCTTCGTTCTGAGCAGGGGTGAACCCGCGCCTGGCGGGATGGTGGCGCTGAGCCTAGGGCTCTTGACGGCCGGACGGAAGGCTTTGCGTCAAGCGGTGCGTGAACGACGCGTGCCGGCCAGGTGAACTCACCTGAGCGAACACCCCACGGCGAGGTATGCCGAGGCGCACCGCCGTGGCGACCCACGCCTCAGAGGGTGGTCAGCCAGTCACCCCAGCCCCTGAGCACCTCCTGCTCGGAGACACCGAGCACCTGAGGCAGCGCCTCAGCCAGTGGTGCACCCCCGGAAGTCACCTCGTAGAGCTCCACGAGCTGCTCCTCAGACCAGGTCTGGGCCAGGAAGAGGCAGGCCAACCAGGCCAGCGCGTAGCCGCCCCACGCGTCCTCCCCGGCCTCGGTCCCGGCGCTCGGGTCCGGCCAGGTCGTCGGTGACTCACCGGCTCGCACGGCATCGAGTGCGGACCCGGCGATCACGGCCGGGGCCAGGTCTGAGGCGCGGTGGGCGGTGTACTCCGCCAGGCCCTCCCCCAACCAGGGCGGCACTGCCCCGTGGCCCTGCATGCTCAGGTGGGTGACCTCGTGGGTGAGCACCGCCTGCCGCCCCTCCGGCGTCAGTCGGGTCCAGGAGTCCGGGTGGACGACCACGTGCGCCTCGTCGAGGCTGCCCACGGTCACAGCGGGCGCCGTCTGGCTCGCGGGAGCCCCTCCGGTCAGCTCGGCGAACTCAGCTGCCGAGGCGGGCAGAATCACCTCGACGGGTCGGGCGACAGAATCTTCTCCCCAGAGGTCCTCGACCTGGTCCAGCGCGGTCTCGGTCATCGCCTCATAGGCCTCGATGCGCTCGGCCCGCGCGCTCCCACTGACCTCGATCTCGGTATCCCCACAGCCGGTCAGGACCACAACCAAGAGCACCGACAGCAGAGCCGGCATCGCCCCGCTCACCCGCACTCCCGACCACCGCACCGTCCCAGGGTAGAAGGCGCCGGGGCCGACAGCGCTCCCGCGAGCCTCGGCATACCCGGTCTCCTCTGCTGACCAGGGATCAGCCGACGGCGACGCCCGGGACGGTGCTGTGGGCCCGGGCACCGTGGGCCTCGACCCGGCTGATCAACCCGGCCCGTGCGAAGGCCTCAACAGCTTCGGTCTCCTCGAAGTCCAGGGCCAGGAGGGCGGGGCCCGGCCGCTCCTCGTCCGCCCGGGAACGGCGTGCTCTGGGCTCCTCCAGCCACGCCTTGGCCAGCACCGGCACGAAACAGTCGTCGCAGTGCCGCCCGCGGACCGGGCACGACTCGCAGTCAATGGTCAAGCTCATCGTTCTCACCTCCGTCTGGATCCAACTGATGTTCAAAAACGCTAGGGGCGAGGACTGACAGACCCCTCTGATGGCCGCGGGTGGCCGATCGACCACACGCTGCACGGGCGCGCGACACGCCCGGGAATCGTCATCCCTGCCGACGGCTTGGAAGGAGCCACCACGGGATGTCTGCGGGAGTGTGTCGGTGCCTCGTCGTACGTTCGTTTCATGCAGATGGTGCAGGAGACATTCGACGACCTGGGGGTCGCCCTGTCGGATGTCACGTTCGTGGTCGTCGACCTCGAGACGACCGGCGGCTCACCGGCCGACTGCGGCATCACCGAGATCGGTGCCGTCAAGGTGCGCGGCGGCGAGGTCGTCGGCGAGTTCCAGACCCTGGTCCGCCCGACCACCCCGATCCCCGCCTTTATCTCGGTGCTGACGGGCATCACCAACGCGATGGTCGCCGACGCCCCCCGAGTCGACACGGCGCTGCCCGCCTTCCTCGAGTTCGCGCGTGGCTCGGTGCTGGTCGCCCACAACGCCGGCTTCGACATCGGCTTCCTCAAGGCCGCCGCGTCACAGACCGGACACCGCTGGCCCGGCTTCGCCGTCCTGGACACGGTGCGACTAGCCCGGCAGCTGGTGCACCGTGACGAGACGCCCAATCACAAGCTGTCCAGCTTGGCGACGCTGTTCGGTGCCACGACCACCCCCGACCACCGCGCGCTGCACGACGCCCGCGCCACCGTCGACGTGCTGCACGGCCTGATGGAGCGGGTCGGCAACCTGGGCGTCCACACCCTCGAGGAGCTGCAGAGCTATCACAGCAGGGTGACGCCGGCGCAGCGCCGCAAACGGTTCCTGGCCGATGCCATGCCGTCGGCGCCGGGCGTCTATGTCTTCAAGGACAGCCGCGGCGAGCCGCTCTATGTCGGCACCGCGGTGGATCTACGACGCCGCACCCGCACCTACTTCACTGCTTCGGAGACCCGGCGCCGGATGGCCGAGATGGTGGGGATCGCCGAGTCGATCACGCCGATCGTGTGCGCCACCCGTCTGGAGGCTCAGGTGCGCGAGCTGCGTCTCATCGCCGAGCACAAGCCGCGCTACAACCGGCGCTCCCGGCACCCCGAGAAGGCGCTGTGGGTCAAGCTGACGGTCGAGCCGTTTCCACGTCTGTCGATCGTGCGCCAGGTGCGAGGCGACGGCGCCCACTATGCCGGGCCGTTCGGGTCCCGCAAGAGTGCCGAGGCCGCGGTCACCGCGGTGCACGAGGTCATCCCCCTGCGACAGTGCACACAGGTCCTGTCCGGGCGTTCCCGCAAGAGCGCGTGCGTCCTGTTCGAGATGGGGCGCTGCGGTGGACCGTGCATCGGCGAGCAGACGACGCAGGAGTATGCCGAGGTGGCGGGGCAGGCGGCCACGGCCCTGATCGGCGACGGCCGGGAGGTGCTCACGGCGCTGCGCGCCCGACTGGACACGCTGGCGGAGCAGGAGCGATTCGAGGACGCCACCTCGCTGCGCGACCGGATGCTCGCTCTGGTGCGCGCCTCGGCCCGGGCCCAACGGCTGGCTCCGCTGGCGCAGGCGCCCGAGGTCGTCGCGGCGCAGCGGCGTGAGGCCGGTGGTTGGGAGGTCATCTGTGTCCGCTACGGCCGGCTCGCCGGCACGACGGTCTCCCCGCGGGGCGCAGACCCGATGCCCTACATCGACGCGCTCCGCGCCACGGCCGAGGTCGTCGCCGAGCCGACCGCCCCGGCACCTGCCGCCCACCCGGAGGAGACCGAGTTGGTGCTGAAGTGGCTGGAGACGCCGGGCACCCGACTGGTCACGATGGAGGGCGAGTGGACCTGCCCCGTCGGTGGGGCCGGCGGCGCGCGCGCTGAGCTCGAGCCGCTGTCCCGACGGTGGAGCGAGTTCGCCGAGCCGTGGGGTGAGCCGTCCCCGGCCACGCCGCTGGAGCGACCCCCGGGTGCCCTGCGCGCCCACGGCTGACCCGGGCTCAGCACACGCATCGATCGGCGCGCGATGCGAACCCTCCGGTGAGTTGTGCCTGGGCCGGTGAGTTCTGGTCGGTCCGGTGGTCCCAACGTGCAAGAGCACGACCTCTGCCGCTGACACCCAGGAGACATGGACCATGGCCAAGCTGATCTACTCGATGATGACCTCGCTCGACGGCTACGCCGAGGCCGCAGAAGGCGGTCTCGGCGTGGGAGCCGAGGACGAGGAGGTCCACACCTTCATCAACGACCTCTTCCGACCGGTCGGGACCTACCTCTACGGCCGACGGATGTACGAGACGATGGTCTACTGGGAGACCGCGCACCAGGAGCCTGAGCAGCCGCCGCACATCCTGCAGTACGCCCGCGACTGGCAGGCTGCGGACAAGGTCGTGTACTCCACGACGCTGGAGGCGGCGACCAGCGCGCGGACCAGGATCGAGCGGACGTTCGACCCGGACGCGGTGCGCAGGCTCAAGGCCGAGGCGGACCGCGACCTCACCGTCGACGGGCCGCACCTTGCGGCCCAGGCGATCCGGGCCGGCCTCGTGGATGAGTACCACCTGTTCATCACCACCAGCGTGGTCGGCGGCGGCAAGAGGTTCTTTCCCGACGGTGTGCGCCTGGACCTCGACCTGGTCGAGGAGCGTTCCTTCGCGGCCAGTGGCGTGATCTATGCGCGCTACCGGTCCCGCTGAGGCCGCTGTAGCAGCAGCCCCACCGCCGACGTCGAACCCGCACTAGAGTGGTGCCGTGATTTCCGCCATCGTGTTGATCAAGGCCGACGTGTCCCACATCCCGGAGGCCGCTCAGGCCATCGCCGAGATCGAGGGGATCTCCGAGGTCTACTCGGTGACCGGCAACGTGGACCTGATTGCGGTGGCTCGCGTGGCCAAGCACGAGGACTTCGCTGACGTCATCGCCGACCGCCTCAACAAGGTCGAGGGTGTGCAGGAGACCGAGACACACATCGCCTTCCGCACCTACTCCTCCCAGGAGCTCGAGGCGGCGTTCTCCATCGGCCTGGAGTGACGCTGCGCGGTCCCGACACCCGAGCCGTCCCCACGGAGGCGTGGCACCGGCTGGTGGTCGACGGACCGCTCACCGGTGGTCACCGCAACGTGGTGCTCCGGGGGCGACTGGGCGCTGACCTCGTGGTCATCAGGCACTCGGGCCGCTCGCAGGCCTCCTTGCAGTGGGAGTTCGACCTGCTCGAGCACCTCCACGCCCACGGCGTCCAGGTCCCGCGGATCATGCCGACCACAGATGGGCCGCTCCACGTGGGCGGGTGGCACGTGCAGCCACTCATCGAGGGCCGCCACCCCGACGGGTCCGAGCGCGATGCTGCTGCCCTGCGTGCGGCCCTGAGGCGGGTGCACTCCACCACGGCCGGATGGCCCCAGCGGCCCGGTGCCCGGTCGGCTCGCGAGCTGCTGGCCACGGACCGGGGCGCGGACGTCGACCTCCGGTGCATGCCCGAGGAGTTGCGCCACGCCATCCGGGCCGCCTGGGCGGCGGTCGCGCCACACGACCGGTGTGCAGTCCACGGCGACGCCGGTGGCGGCAACGCCCTCCTGCTGCCTGGCGGTGGCTGTGCCCTTCTGGACTGGGACGAGGCCAGGGTCGACGACCCGCTGTTCGACCTGGCCGATCCGGACGACCCGCAGCAGGCGCGGGCGGCCCTGGCCTGGGAGATCGCCACGTGCTGGCTCACCGAGCCCGACTATGCCCGCTCCCTGGTGCCGCGCCTTCGGTCCTGACCCTCGGCATACTCCCTGAGGGTCGACGCTGGCCGCTGGGCCGATCAGGCCTTCCCGAGCAGACGCTGCGGTTGGCCGCTGAGCGCCAGCTGCATCACACCGCCCGAGGCGATCCGGGCCCCCTGGGTGAAGGGCAGCCGCCGCGCCTGCCACCTCGCCGTCCCGAGGCGGGAGCCCAGCACGGGCGCCAAGGTCACGGCATCGATGATCGCGTCGCCCGCGCCGCGCCCGAGGTTGGGCGTCATCGCATGGGCTGCGTCACCGATCAGGACATAGCGACCCCGGGCATAGCGTGCCATCCCTGGAGCGACCCACAGGCGGGTGGCGACCACCTCCTCGGCCCGGGCCGTGGCGAGCACCTGCAGGGCCGCTGCCGCCGTCCCCGTGAAGACATCCCGCACCTCCGCGAGGGCCTCCCCCGGGTCGATCGGCTCCGGCCCGAGGGTGCTGCGGTGCGTGGTGAACCAGTAGGCACCAGCGGCCAGCGGCACCAGCCCGAACAACCGGCCACGACCCCAGTACTCCCCCACCTCATCGGGCTGGGGCACCCGGTCGGACAGCCCGCGCAGGGCCAGATAGGACGTGGGCGTCCGCTCGGGCCGCGAGCGCCGGACCAGGGCCCGCACCCGGCTGCGCACCCCGTCCGCGCCGACCACGACGTCAGCCTCAAGGGCCTGCGGGTCGTCGACCTGCACGTGCTCGCGCTGCACGGACGCGGGGACACAGGCCTCGAGCGCGGCCAGCAGGTCGGGTCGGGGCACGATCGTCAGGCGGGCGCTGGCCGTGGGCAGGAGCCGGCGACTGGTCCGCAGGTCGCGGATGGTGCCACCCGAGACCCGGTGCGTATGCCGATCCACCAGCTCTCCTGCGCCCAGTCGCCGGAGTGCTCGGGTGGCTGCGGGCCAGAGGGTCAGGGCGCTGCCGGAGGCCGCGCGATCCGGTTCGGCCTCGTGCAGGGTGACCTGGCAGCGCGTCGGGTCGAGGGCTGCGGCCAGGGCGAGCCCTGCGATCCCACCGCCGACGATGGAGACCCTGGTGCGTTTCGCCATCCCTGCAGGATGTCATGCGGGACTGCCGGGTCCGAGGAGGTGCCCACGCGCTCGGTCGGCGTCTGGAGCAGGTGCCCACGCGCTCGGTCAGGGTCAGGAGCAGGTGCCCACGCGCTCGGTCGGCGTCTGGAGCAGGTGCCCACGCGCTCGGTCGGGGTCAGGACCCGGTCGCGGCTACCCATCGGTCGATGATGGCCGAGGACTTGCCGGAGTCGATCGAGTCGGCCGCCCGCGCCACTCCCTCGCTGATGAGCGTCTCGAACTGCGCCTGGGTCTGCGGGTGCCGGCCGTCGGCGTCGGCTGCAGCCACGGCCAGGGCGGTGCCGGCGTTGAGCAGCACGGCGACGCGTGCCGCACCCTGCTCCCCGTCGAACAGGCGCCGGGCGACGGCGGCGTTGTGCTCGGCGTCGGCACCCCGCAGCTCACTCACCGGGTGCGTGCTCAGGCCCACCATCTGCGGGGCGAGGCTGAACTCGCGGACCGCACCGTCGTGCACCCACCAGACGTGGGAGCTGCCCGAGGTCGTCAGCTCATCCAGGCCGTCGTCGCCCCGGAAGATCGCCGCGTCCTTGCCGCGGCCGGCAAAGACGCCGGCGACCAGCGGCGCCATCCGGGCGTCGGCGACCCCCACCGCCGCATAGCGTGGCTGGGCCGGGTTGGTCAGGGGCCCGAGGAAGTTGAAGGCCGTCGCGATCCCCAGGTCCTTGCGCACGACGGCGGAGTGGCGGAAGGAAGGGTGGAAGGTCAGTGCGAAGCAGAAGGTGATGCCGACCTCGTGAAAGATCCGGACGACGTCCTGTGGCGTGGCATCCAACCGGATCCCGAGCGCCTCGAGCACGTCTGCCGACCCCGAGGACGAGGAGGCGGCCCGGTTGCCGTGCTTGACGACGGGCACGCCCGCACCCGCGGCCACGACGGAGGACATGGTGGAGATGTTGACTGTGTGGGCCCGGTCCCCGCCGGTGCCGACGATGTCCAGGCTCGGGCCGTCGACCTCGAAGCGGAGCGCGTGGGAGAGCATCATGTCCGCCAGCCCCTGCATCTCCTGGGCGGTCTCTCCCTTGGTGCGCAGCGCCGCCAGGAAAGCAGCCAGCCGGGCCGGCGAGGCCTCGCCGAGCATGACCCGGTCCATCGCCCAGGCGGCTTCCTCAGTGCTCAGGTCCGCACCGGAGCAGAGCGTGGTCAGCAGATCTGACCAGGTGGTCAGGTCCTCACTCACGGGTGGACGAGACCCGCGACACCCTCGGCCAGCTCGGCCGGGCGCAGCGGGCGGGAGACGACGGCGTCGGCCTGCGACCAGGCCGCGAGCCACCCGTCACCCGGGCGACCGATGAGCACCATGATCGGCGGACAGTCGAAGACCTCGTTCTTGATCTGACGGCACACCCCGAGACCGCCATAGGGCTGCGCCTCACCGTCCAGGATGAGGATGTCGAAGTCCGCCTCCTGCAGCGCCAGCATGACGGCGTCAGCGGTCGCGCACTCGTGCCACGAGTCCACGGTGAGGTCCTCGGCCGGGCGTCGGCCGACGCCCATCCGGACCGCGTCGCGGGTGGCGCGGTCATTGCTGTAGAGCAGCACGGAGATGCCCTTGACGGTGGACTTGGCCTCGGTCGGGACGGTCATGAGTCGAATCGTACCCACCACCGGCCACCACCTCGTGAACCGGTGGCGCGACGTGCTCGCGCCGGACCGCCGCCGACGCACTCACCGGAGCACTCGGCATACGGCGGGATCACCCCCCTGATGCTGGACCTGACCCCCGAAAACACCCTTCGGGTGCCAGGAGGCGCGCCCGAACGGAGGGTCACTGTCCTTCGGTCATCTGCGTAGGCAATAATGGCCCGCGTGGCGATGACAACAGCAGCAACAGCAGGCGCACCAGGGCGCCCCCTGGAGGCGACGCAGGGCCCAGCGACCCGGCCCAACATGACGCAGGTCGGCACCATGGTGTGGCTGGGCAGCGAGATCATGTTCTTCGCGGGCCTGTTCGCGATGTACTTCACGATCCGCGCGGTCTCCACCGAGCTGTGGGACGAGAAGACCGCGCTGCTGAACGTGCCGTTCGCGCTGGTCAACACCTCGATCCTGGTGATCTCCTCCGCGTGGTGCCAGTTCGCCGTCTTCAAGGCCGAGGAGGGCAAGGTCTCGCGCTCCGGCAGCCTGCTGGACGTCCGCGGCTGGGGCATGCGCGAGTGGTTCGTCCTGACCTACATCTTCGGCTCTGTCTTCGTCGCCGGCCAGGTCTGGGAGTACGCCACGCTGATCAGCGAGGGCGTCATGCTCAACTCCGACCCCTATGGCTCGGTCTTCTACATCACCACCGGCTTCCACGGCATCCACGTCTCCGGTGGCCTGATCGCCTTCCTGCTGATCATTGGGCGCAGTTTCACCGCCAAGCGCTACACCCATGCCCAGAAGGTCGGCGCGCACGTCGTGTCCTACTACTGGCACTTCGTCGACGTCGTGTGGGTCGCGCTGTTCTTCATCATCTACATCCTCCAATGATCCGCCGACCTGCCTGTCCCCTGATCCGTCCCCGACCGAGGAGCGCCGCGTGAGCAAGCTCGCCGCATACCGACGCAGCCCGATCGCCCTGATCGTCCTGCTCTTCCTGGGCCTCACCTTCACCGGCACCGCCTACGCGGCACTGCAGCCCACCGCGCCCGCTGACGGCGCGGTCGCCTCGGCCACCGCCAGCGATGATGTCGAGGAGGGCAAGAAGCTCTTCCTGGCCAACTGTGCCAGCTGCCACGGCACCAATGCCGAGGGCAAGACCGGCATCAACACCGCCGGGCCCTCCCTCGTGGGCGTCGGCTCCGCTGCGGTCGACTTCCAGGTCGGCACCGGTCGTATGCCGATGGCTGCCCCCGGCGTGCAGGCTGCGGAGAAGCCGGTCGTCTTCACCGACAAGGAGATCGAGCAGCTCGGCATCTTCATCGACTCCCTGGGCCCCGGCCCCCAGGTGCCGGACGCCCAGTACATCGACCTGGTCAACGCCGACATCGCCAACGGCGGCAAGATCTTCCGCACCAACTGCGCCATGTGCCACAACTCCTCCGCGCAGGGCGGTGCCCTGACCCGCGGCAAGTTCGCCCCCGACCTGATGAACGTGGAACCCAAGCACCTCTACGAGGCCATGCTGACCGGCCCGCAGTCGATGCCGGTCTTCAACGACCACACCATCACGCCGCAGGAGAAGGAAGACGTCATCGCCTTCATCAAGAACATCGAGGAGGGCGGCAACGACTTCGGTGGCCACACCCTGGGCTCCGTCGGACCGGCAGGCGACGCCCTCTTCATCTGGACCATCGGTATCGGCCTGCTGATCGCAGCTGCGATCTGGCTCGGACGAAAGGCTGCCTGAGCGCAATGACTGACGACCAGCTCGCGGTGCCCGAACCGCACTCGACGCCGGCGAGCACCGGCGACGCCGACACGATCGATCGGTTCCAGGACCCGGGCCTGCCCGCGCACCGTCCGCGTCGCGCTGACGTCGACGAGAAGGCCGCCAAGCGTGCCGAGCACCAGGTGTCCTTCATGTTCACCCTGTCGATCCTGGCCAGCCTGGCCTTCGCGATCTGCTACTTCGCGGTTGACCCGAACCTGCGTGGACGGCTGATCATCATCGGCCCGATGAACCTCTACCACCTGATCCTCGGGCTGACCATGGCCGCCTCGCTGCTGTTCATCGGGCTGGGTGCGGTCCACTGGGCCAAGACCCTGATGCCGGACACCGAGGTGGCTGAGGAGCGGCACCTGCAGGCCTCTGACCAGGCAGCACGCGATGAGGCCGCGGGCATCTTGTCCCAGGGATTCCGCGACTCCCAGCTCGACCGCAGGCCCGTGCTGCTCGCCCTGACCGGTGGAGCCCTGGCGCTCTTCGCGATCCCGGTCGCGCTGCCCACGATCTTCGGCCTGGGCCCGCTGCCGGGTGACGCGCTCGAGACCACCGTGTGGAAGCGCGGCATGCGGCTCATGATCGACCCCTCGGGCACCCCGATCCGCCCGGAGCACCTGACCCAGGGCTCGGTCATCCACGTGATGCCCGAGGGCTTTGTGGGCGACACGCACGGCGAGGACGCCCCGTCGGCGCTGGAGATCATGGAGGTCAAGGCCACGGCGTCGGTCCTGCTGGTCAAGTTGAACCCCGGCGACATCCAGAGCCAGAAGCAGCTCGACTGGGGCGTGGACGGCATCGTCGCCTACTCCAAGATCTGCACCCACGTCGGGTGCCCCGTGGCGTTGTACGAGCGGCAGACCCACCACCTGCTCTGCCCGTGCCACCAGTCGACCTTTGACATGACCGATGACTGCAAGGTGATCTTCGGCCCGGCCAAGCGGCCCCTGCCGCAACTGCCGATCATGGTGGAGAATGGTTACCTCGTTGCGGCCGACGGCTTCGCCGAGCCGGTCGGCCCGAGTTACTGGGAGCGTGGCTGATGACGACGATTCCGCAGGGCGCAGGTTCTGTCCGCGACCGGTCCACGACCGAGACCTCGACAGACGACGCCAAGCCCTCACTGCCGCCGCCCGTCGTCTGGGCCGACGAGCGCCTTGGCGTCGCCAAGGGCATGGGCCTGTTCAAGAAGGTCTTCCCGGACCACTGGTCCTTCCTGCTGGGCGAGATCGCGATGTACTCGATGATCATCTGCCTGATCACCGGGACCTTCCTCACCTTCTGGTTCGTGCCGAGCATGGCCCACGTGGTCTATGACGGCTCCTACGTCCCGTTGAAGGGTGTCGGGATGAGCGAGGCCTACGCCTCGACCCTGGACATCTCCTTTGACATCAAGGGCGGTCTGCTGATCCGTCAGCTGCACCACTGGGCGGCTCTGCTGTTCATCGTGGGCATCGCGCTGCACGTGGCTCGGGTGTTCTTCACCGGCGCCTTCCGCAAGCCGCGTGAGCTCAACTGGGTGATCGGCACCGTGCTGTCCCTGCTGGCCATCATCGAGGGCTTCGCCGGCTACTCCCTGCCGGACGACCTGCTCTCGGGCACCGGCATCCGGGCGATGAACGGCTTCATGTCCTCGGCGCCCGTGATCGGCACATATCTCACCTTCTTCGTCTTCGGTGGCGAGTTCCCCGGTGAGTCGATCATCCCCCGCCTCTACATCGCGCACGTGCTGCTGCTGCCCGCCCTGCTGGTGGGTCTGTTCGCCGTCCACATCTTCCTGGTGTTCTGGCACAAGCACACGCAGTACCCCGGCCCGGGCCGCACGAACAACAACGTGGTCGGCTTCCCGCTGCTGCCGGTCTACACCGCCAAGGCGGGCGGCTTCTTCTTCATCGTCTTCGGTCTCACCGCGCTGATCTCGGCCACGGTCACGATCAACGCCGTCTGGGCCTACGGGCCCTACGACCCGGCGCAGGTCACGGCAGGCTCCCAGCCCGACTTCTACATGTGGTTCTCGGACGGAGCCCTGAGACTGTTGCCGGGCTTCATGGAGTTCGAGTTGTGGGGCTTCACGTTCAGTCCCCAGATCTTCCTCGGGTCCCTGGTCCTGCTCCCGCTGGTCTGGATCATCCTGGGTGCCTATCCGTTCATCGAGCAGTGGGTCACCGGCGACAAGCGGGAGCACCACCTGCTGGACCGGCCCCGCAACGCGCCGGTTCGTACCGCCATCGGGACCGCCGGCATCTCGATGTATCTCGTGCTCGCCCTCGCGACGATCAACGACATCATCGCGATCAAGCTGCACCTGTCGATCAACGACATCACGGTGGCGCTGCGGGTGCTGTTCTTCCTGGCTCCGGTCGTGGCGTTCATGGTCACCAAACGGTTGTGCCTGTCCCTGCAGCGTGCCGACCGGGAGCTCGTGCTGCACGGCACCGAGAGCGGCCGGATCCAGCGCACGGCGGACGGTCGCTTCTACGAGGTGCACGAGGACCTCAGCGAGTACGACCGTTGGCCCCTGGTGCAGCACGAGCCGATGCGTCCGCTCTCGGTCACCGAGGAGTCGGAGACCGACGAGTACGGCGTGGACCGCCCGCGCGGCATCGCCTACAAGGCCCGCCGAGCCCTCTCGGAGTTCTACTTCAAGGACCGGGTCGAGCCCGTCACGCCTGCCGAGGTCGCTGCAGCGCACCACCACGGCGAGGCCGAAGCACTCCCGGGTGGGCATGCCGAAGCCCTCGAGGAGTCCCACGCCGAGGAGCACGCCAGCCTGCGCTCGGACGACCGCCACTGAGGCGGACCTACCGATGCACGGTCCTGATGGCCGTGGTGCCACTCGGCACCACGGCCATCAGGCTTTCAGACGGTATGCCGGACGCTCCCCCGAGCGCACCGGTGACAGCGAGAGGACGAGGACGACGTGACGACTCCCGAGACCGGACCTGACTCCTCCGACGCGCACCGCCACACCGACGAGCAGGCTCTCCCCCAGGATCCCGTGGAGATGACCCATGAAGAGTTCGAGGACGCAGTGGGTGACGCGTTGGACCAGGTGCCGACTCAGCTGATGGATCTCCTCGACAATGTGGTGTTTTTCGTCGAGGACGAGCCCCCGGCGGACGACCCGGATCTCTTGGGCGTGTATGACGGCGTGCCACTCACCGAGCGGGACGACATGTTCGGTGGTGCCATGCCTGACCGCATCACGATCTTCCGTGGACCGACCCTGCGGATGTGTGAGGACCGGGACGACGTGATCGATGAGGTCGCCGTCACCGTCGTCCATGAGATCGCCCACCACTTCGGCATCGACGATGCCAAGCTGCACGCCCTGGGATGGGGCTAGGGCGTGTCTCCCAAGGATTGGGTCGTTGCGCTGGGACGCTGCGGGCGTGTCGCGAACTGCATTGCTGAGCGATGACCAGTGGGATTTGGTCGAGCCATTGATGCCGCGCTCGGACGGGCGGACGGCGCTTCAGCACCAACGGGACCTGGCACGCACTCTTGACGGTGTTGCTCGCCGAGGCCGACGCGGACGGGTTGAACGACTGGGAGGTCTCGGTCGATTCCATGGTCAACCGGGCTCACCAGCACGCTACGAACCTGGCCCGGGACACAGGGGGGACCTGTCGAACTACTCGAATCTGCGCGATGAGCCGCCTGACCACGCTGTCGGACGCTCCCGTGGCGGGCCCTCGACGAAGATCCACCACCTGTGCGACGGGAACATGCGCCCGCTGGTGATGCTCTTGGCACCCGGCCAGGGCGGGACTCCCCGATGTTCGAGCACGTCATGAAGTCGCTGCCCGCCAACCGTCAACGCCGCGGGTCCACGGGCGGTCGACCGGTCAGCTACGACACCGAGACCTACAAGCGGCGCAACGTCGTCGAACGCTCCTTCAACCTCTTCAAGCACTGGCGCGCCCCACCCGCTATGACAAGCTCGCCCTGACCTACCGAGGCGGCGTGGTCCTCCGCGCTATCACGATCTGGGCCCCCCGCGCGCTACGGTAGAGGGCATTGAGAGAACGGACACCGGGCATCCGGAGACCGTGGAGGTGGTCAGTCATGACAGGACCCGGCACCCTCCATCCGCGTGTACGTGACTCGCAGTTAACGGTGGGTATAGCGGTGGTAGCCGTGCTCGCCATCCCTGTCGGCCTCGGCCTCTCGGCCTTCGGGTTCTTCGGCTGGTGCGTTGGCCCCTTGACCGTCAGCGCTGGCCTTATCGGGCAACACCTGCGCCGCGGATGGGCATCCTGGGCGATCTGGATCGGCGTGGGGCTGACACTGGGAGCGCTGGCATACATCACCATGGGTCTGCTTACCCCCGACGGTCCATCATCCGACGGCAATACACCGCCACACGCAACGTCGGGACCACCGTCAGGGCCTTAGGGATACACGCCCAAACCGTATGGCGTGCCAGCTACTGCGACGGCATGCAGAAGTCGCGCACAGAGAAGGTGGTCTGCTAGATCGTCTCGTGGCGCGCAGCGCTTTCTGGTACCGGTAGTCCAGCGATCTGGTACTGGCGTTCTGGCTAGTTGGTACTGCCTTGGTTGCTCTGCTCTTCTGATAGCGGCGGCGACGCGTTGGGTGTCGCCGCGACTGATTCAGAAGGTGGCGGTATGAGCAACTATCGGGCGATCCTGAAGCTGGTGCTCGCAGGTCGCAGTTACGTCGAGATCGTCGATACTGAGGTGAGGGGGTGTCGACGGACAGTGGCCCGAGAGGGAGAATGTCTCCCAAGGAGGAAGGGTCAGTATGTCGAAGTACAGGAAGTTCACGGCGGAGTACCGCGAGGAAGCGGTGAAGCAGGTCGTGGAAACACAGACTCCGATCGCTAAAGTGGCACGGGACCTGGGGATTAACGCGGGCACTTTGGGTAATTGGGTGACGAAGTACCGGGAAGAGCACCCA
>NZ_QLVD01000029.1 GCF_003352835.1 Ornithinimicrobium murale
CACGCCGTTCTCCTGACCACTGGCTTCTGTTCCTTGACAGCTCAGAAACCTATGCAGGGAACGGCGTGCGCCCTACCCAGGCACCCTCAGAACACCCACAGGTGAGTCAGAAGAGCCCAAAATTAGAGGCGGCGGTCGGCCAGGACGGGGAACTGCTCCCGGCACTCACGCACCAGCGCCGGATCGATCTCCACCGACAGCACCTCCTCGCCGGTCCCTGCCTCGGCGAGAACCTCGCCGCGCGGGTCGATGACGGCGCTGCGGCCTCCCATCTCGGTGCGCGCGTGCGTGCCCGCCGTGTTGCACCCCAGCACGAAGCACTGGTTCTCGACCGCCCGCGCGCGCAGCAGCAGCCGCCATGCCTCGACCCTGGCTGCGGGCCACGCCGCGGGGACCACGAAGAGCTCGGCCCCCTGGTCGACCTGGGCGCGGTAGAGCTCGGGGAACCGCAGGTCGTAACAGGTCGACAGCCCCGCCCGCAGGCCGTCCGCCGGTGCCGGCAGGTCGAGCACGACAATGTCCTCCCCCGCCTCCATCAGGCGGGGCTCGCCGTTGCCGAACCCGAAGCGGTGCACCTTGCGGTAGCGCGCGATCCGCTCACCCGCCGCCTCCAGCAGCACCGACGTGTTCCACAGCCCGCGCCCCTCCGGGCCGGACTCGTCGTCGGGGGCCTCCGCAATCGACCCGGCGTGCACCACGGCACGGATCTCACGCGCGGCCTCGGCCACGGCGGAGACCACGGGCCCGTCAACGGTCTGGGTGCGTTCCGGCCAGGCCCGGTAGTCGAAACCGCCGGCGCTCCACAGCTCGGGCAGCACCACCAGGTCGTGACCCGCCTGGGCACGGACCAGGTCGACGACGCGGTCAGTGCGGTCCGGGACGGACTCCCCGTCGGCATACTGCAACTGGATCAGGGCGATGCGCACGTTGTCTCCTTGGCGATGACTACTGCGGGCGGGTGTCGCGGCCGTGTCGGGCCAGGTGGGCGAGATGCTCGTTGTAGGCGGCGAGCTCGGCGTCGCCGTCCCGGTCGGCCCGGCGGTCGTGCCGCTTGGCGTCGCGGGTGTCGCTGCGCAGCCAGTCCCAGGTCACCATCATCGCCAGGACCACGGTGGGCAGCTCTCCGATGCCCCAGGCGATCATGCCGGCCAGCTGCTGGTCGGCCAACAGGTCCGGCACCCACGGCAGGTCGACGGTCTTGAAGAACCCGGGGGCCAGCAACCAGGTGCCGGACATCAGTGCCAGCCCGAAGAAGGCGTGCGCGGCCAGGGTGCCGATCAGGATCATCAGGCGCATGGGCGCCGGCCACTTGCGGGGCCCGGGGTCGGTCCCGGCCAGCGCCCAGACGAAGGCATAGCCGGACAGGAAGAAGTGCACCACCATCACCACGTGCCCGGAGTGGGTGGACAGCGACCACTCGAACCAGGCCGTGTAGTAGAAGGCGATCAGCGAGCCGAAGAACAGGACGGCAGCCACGAGGGGCTGCACGAAGAAGCCCGCCCACCGCGAGTGCACGATCGCCAGGATCACCTCCCGCGGGCCCAGCGTCTTGTCGGTGCGCGGCGTGAGCGCCCGCAGCGCGAGAGTGACCGGTGCCGCCGGGACCAGGAAGATCGGCACGGCCATCATCAGCGCCATGTGCATCACCATGTGCAGGCTGAACTGCACCTTGCCGTACATCCCCGGGGCGCCGGAGGTCGCATAGATGAAGATCGCCCAGCCGATCACCCACAGCACGGTGCGCCCCACCGGCCAGGCGTCACCCCGGCGGCGGAGCCGACGGACACCTGCCAGGTAGAGCCCGATCAGCGCCAGCGCGGGCAGCAGGAACATCCACATCGGCTCCCACGCGGTCAGCAGCCGGCTCGCGGTGAACGGCTCAGGCGTGGGGAAGCCGGTCAGGTTGAGCGCCGGGTCGACACCGGTGAGGTCCTCGATGACCGGCGGCGGGGTGCGGGCCAGGGCGACACCGAGTCCGAGGGCAACCGCCATGACCCCGAGCTCGGTGACCGCGAGGCGAGCGAAGACTCCCGGTGTCGCGGCACCACGCTCCAGGAGCAGCCTCCGCTGGTTGTAGCCGAACATGCCCAGGACCAGGAGCGCGACCACCTTGAGCCACAGCAGCATCCAGTAGGGAGTGATCAGGTCGGCCAGGTTGTCTGCCTGGAGGAAGGCGAACAGCACCCCGGAGCCGCCGACCGCGACGTAACAGGCCAGCGCGACCGGCGAGTAGCGCTCCAGGGTCACCTGGACGGCCGTGCCCAGCACCGGACGCAGGATCACGATCGCGAGCAGCCCGCCCACCCACAGCGTGATGCCGACCAGGTGGATGAGGAGGGCGGTCATCCCCTGCTCGTGACCCACCAGGCCGCTGCTGTGCCCGGCGAAGCTGATCGGCCAGAGGGTCGCCAGGGCGATGGTGAACACCCAGGCGAGCTGTCCGCGGGTGCGTGCCCAGGCGGCCAGGACGCAGACCGCGAAGGCCATCGCCAGCTCGATGATGATCAGGCGGGTGATCTCCAGGGGCCAGGCCGTGCTGCGCAGCTCACCGAAGAACGCCGGGTCGGTGAGCAACAACCCGGAGGACTGGGAGAAGGTCAGCGCGAGCCCGACGAAACAGGTCAGCGTCCAGGCACCGGCGGAGTAGGCCGCGGCAACCGCTGCCGTCGACCGGCGCGCGGTCCCGCGCCCCTCGGGCGTGAGGAAGGCAGCCACCAGCAGAAGGCCGATGGTCAGCGCGGCGGACAGGTCGTGGACGACCCTGTTGATGACCTGGCCGTAGCGCACGACCGGGCCTGTGTCGCCCAACAGAAGCGGCGCGAGCGCACCGGACAGGGCTCCGGCGACCACGGCCACCAGGAGGGCGGCCACCAGCACCATCCCTGCCGGGCCCGCCAGGACCCGCCCGAGCTGGGGCGAGGGTGGGGTCGTGGTGGGTGCAGCCTGGTCTGTCGTCACGCCCCCATGCTAGGTAGGCTCCCTGTATGCCGATCCATCCTGCTCCCCCGAGTGACCTCGACGGACTCATCGAGGGCTTCCGCCAGGTCGTGCAGGCAGTGATCGACCTGGGCAGCACGTGCTCCGCGGACGACTTCGCCCTGTCGACGTCGTGCCCGGGATGGAGTGTGCAGGACCACATCGCCCACGTGGCCGCGGTCGAGCACTTTCTCGAAGGTGGCGAGAACCCGGAGGTGGAGATCAGCGACCTGGAGCACGTGCACCACGAGTTCGCGGCCTGGATGGAGCAGGGCGTCCACGCCCGTCGCGGCACCCCGGGCACCGAGGTCGTCACCGAGCTGGAGGAGCTCCTGCAGCGGAGGCTGGCGACGCTGGCCAACCCGGACCTGACGCTGGAGACCGAGGTGCGTGCACCACTCGGCACGACCAGGCCGCTCGGGTCGCTGCTGAAGCTGCGACTCAACGACATCTGGGTGCACGAGCAGGACATCCGCGAGGCCCTCGGGAGGTTGGGCGACCTGGACACCCCGGCGGCGGCCACGTTCGTGAAGGCCATCGTGGTGAGTTTCCCGCGGCTGATGCAGGCCGTGCCGATGGAGGACGCGCAGACGGTCATCCTGGAGAGCACCGGCCCGGTGACCGCCCGGGCAGGTGTTCGGGTCAGCCACGACGCGGCCGGCGAGCGCAGCGACCATGTGCTGTTCACCGGCGAGAGCGAGAGCGGCATGGGCGAGGCCGTGCACTCCGAGGACGACCCGACCACCACCATCAGCCTGTCCACCGAAGCCCTCGGGCGCCGGGCCGCAGGTCGACGCCCGACGGGCGACACGGCATACTCCGTGGTCGGCGACGAGGACCTTGCGGCGCGCGTCCTGGACGCTATCGCCTTCACTCCCTGACCGTCATCTGGTGGCGGTCTCGCACGCCTCTCTCCTCTTTTGGGAGCGGCCTCGCACGGCTCTCCCGTGCTGTGGCAGAGGCTCTGGGGCGACCCGCCCCACAGGTCGGCGGGGACCTGTGAAACCAAGTTGCTTTGGGTAAGCAATTGCCGCAAGATATCGGAAGACACCACCGGGCGAAGGTCGCCCGACGTGTTTGCCCGGGTCAATGTCGCCGCGTGTGCAGTGGATGACCTGTCAGGCCTCCCTCGCACTGTGCGCCCATCCGGGTCCGTGGACGATGAAGAGGAGCAACAGACATGAAGAAGTTCAGCGTGGTCGCCCTGGCGATGACCGCCACCCTGGCCCTGGGCGCGTGCAGCGCCGAGGATGAGCCGGAGGAGGCCACCACCTCCGAGGAGAGCGCCGACGAGGGGACCGAGGAGACCAGCGACACTGCCGAGGAGACCGGCGACGAGACCGGTGACACCGCCGAGGAGACCGGCGACGCCGCCGACCAGACCGAGGCTGCCGGTGGCGAGTACAGCGAGCCGGCCTGCAACGAGTTCTTCACCGAGGGCGGCCCGTTGGCCGACCGCGCCGAGGCCGCACGCTCGGCCCTCGAAGCCGGTGAGGTGACCGACCAGGTGACCTACAGCGAGGTCATGCTGCTGAAGAGCCGCCTGGACGCCACCGCCGAGGAGGCACCGGAGGACATCTCCAGCCTGATCACGACGGTCAACGCCCCGTTCACCGAGGTCGTGGACCTGGTCAACGAGGGCAGCGAGGACGTCGTCGACCCCGATGCCGGCACGATCACCCTCCCGGAGATCGACACCCATGCGTCCGCAGACGCACAGGCCGAGCTGGAGACCGCCTGCGCGGGCTGATGCTCTGCTGAGTCCGGTCCCCGGAAACTGACGGCGCCGATCCCCGTGTGGGGTCGGCGCCGTTCTGTTGCCCGGTGCTGGTCCGTGACTCCCTGCCGTCCACGGTTATCCTGACCGGGTGACTGAGCCCGGGGCGATCACCGCACGCACGGCCCTGGCGTTCCTGCTCGCCACGTGGCCGCGCCGCCTCGTGCTCTCACTGCTGCTGGTGATCCCCGTGGTGCTGGCCGCCTCCGGGGGTCTCGGCGCCGCGGAACCACCCCCGCGCGAGGTCGAGCCCGGGACCCTGACCGATACCGGCGCCTACCGGGTCGTGCCGCGGTCCTACTTCGTCTCCGAGCGGGTCGATGCCGGCAGCCTGGAGGAGGGCGAGCTCTGGGTGGGCGCCCTCGTGCAGATCACCAACCAGGGCACGCAACCGATCAGTGTCGACTTCAGTGACCAGACCTTCGAGCTCACCGACGGCATCCCGACCGACGATCGGCTCAACCCCACGGAGGTGCTTCGCCTGGACACCGGCGGCCGGCTGGGCTGGGCCCAGCCCGGAGTCACCTACGAGGTCGCGCTGCTGTGGCGCACCACGGCCCTGGCGGACCCACCCGCTGAGCTGATGCTCACGATGAACGAGACGGCCTGGACGGAATGGACCATCGAGGCCGGGCAGCACACCTGGCGCGCCACGGCGAACGCCTTCCATGTGCGCCTCCCGCTGGGTGAGGCCCCGGCCGCCATCCTCGAGGAGGAGGACGAGTGAGGCGCTCCCGGTGGGCGGCGGCCGCCATGCTCGTCGCCGCGATCGCCGTGGGCGGTGGAGCCAACGCGATCGACAGCAACTTTCTCGCCACTGGCTGGCACAGCGTGCAGCACGGCGAGGAGGGCTCCGACAGCACGGTCGGCAACTTCCAGGTCCACGTGCACGGCGCGACGACGGCGACCCAGCTCGAGGACGATGATGTGGTGACCAGTCCCGCAGTCTTCGTGGTGGTCGACCTCTCCTACGCCACCACCGACGCCTGGGAGACGCCGGAGGAGGTCGTGCTGATCGACGGCGACGGCCGGGAGTTCGTGGAGCCTTCCGGCTTCGGGTCCGATGGCCGGGTCTGGCCTGCTGGGCCGGACATCTGGCACCGCGGCACCCTGCTGTTCGAGGTGCCAGGCGAGGCGGTCGGTGACCTCACGTTGGAGTTCCGCCCCGAGACTCCGCACACGCAACGCCCCGCGTCGATCCTGCGGGTCCCGCTCACGGTCGCAGCCAGCTCCGAGCCGCTGGTCCTGGAGTCGGCGCGCGTGCTGGCGGAGGGCGAACGATGAGCGAGCAGCAGCCTCCTGAGCCCTCGCCTCCCGCGACGAGCACGGACACCGCCGGCGAGGGCAGCACCGCGACCGCCCCTCGGCCCCGCGGCGCCCGAGCTCCGGCCCCGCCCCGGGAACACCGTCGCGGCACGACGGTGGCCGCTGCCGTCGCCCTGGTGGTGTCGCTCGCGGGGTGGGGGTGGTTCGCCAGTGAGCAGGGCCGAGAGGCCTGGTGGGCCTTCGGGCAGAACGTCGCCGTCGAGCCGGACGGCACGGGCTGGGCCAGCATCGACACCCTGAGCGTGCGACTCGAGGCGGTCGAGACGGTGCCGGTGGTGGACGAGGAGCAACCCCCTGCAGGGTTCCAGTTCCTCGCGCTGGACTTCTCCGTCGAGACTGGCACGCCCACGGACCTGAGCTCGTGCGAGGTGCAGGTGCGCGACGAGGGGGGCCGGTTGTTCCTGGCCGGGGAGGAGGTGCCCCGCACCGACCCGTATGAGTCGTCCCTGACGTGCGGCACGTCCGACCCGGAGGAGGAGCCGGTGCCGACGGCTCAGTCCGTGCTGGTGCTCGTCCCCGTTGATGCCGAGCTCGTCTCGGTGCGGGTGGATGGCCGCGAGTTCCCTCCAGCGCGGTTCATCGAGCTGCCGCTGCCCTCCTGACGCGGGCGCCGGCCACGCAACTGCCCGGCCGCGCCGAACCGCATCAGCAGCCGATCGGCAAAGACCGCGGTGAGCACGACGGTCAACACCAGCGTGAGCAGCTCCGCGACCCCGCCGAGCGGCACGTAGAGCGCGTCCCAGAACAGTTCGGTGCGCCAGCCCAGAACGAGCCGGGCAAGCCACCAGACCACCACGTCGAGCTGGGCCAGCAGCGTGAACAGCATGCAGTAGGCAAGCACCGGGGCGAAGGCCGAGCGCAGCACGAGCGCGAGCCCGCCCGCCAGGGCACCGAAGCGGCTCTCGGTGTCGGACAGCCGCCTCCACGCCTGACGCAGCGGCGCATCTCCCACCCGCCGGGTCAGGGCGGTCCACCGGCCCGTGCGGACCGCACGGACGACGTCGTCGGGCTTGACCGTGTCGGCGACCTGCAAGCCGTAGACGATGACGGCGATGGTGAGCATCGAGATCGGGACCACCAGGCCGATGACCACCGCATCGGCCACCACGGGCACGACGCTGAGGACCCAGTCACCGAAGGCGCCCAGACTGGGCAGGTTCACCCGCACCCGCGCCCACATCTCCGAGAGCGCCAGGGCAACCGTCCGGCTCGACCACCAGCCCATCACCCCGCTGAGCACGCCGGCCAGCACCCAGGCTCCGAGCGTCATCCACACTGCCTCGGCGTAGCCAGCCAGGATCTGCAGCAGGCTGCGCCGCGGGCCCTCCGCCGGGCCCAGCCGCTCGTCGCTCGCGAGCCGGGTGCCGACGGCCCGGACGACCAGCGCCCCGATGACGATGCCCAGCACGAGCCAGGAGGCGATCTGCGGCAGCCCGCTGATCGGGGTCTCGGCGCCGAGCTGCTCATACAGCGTGCCCCGGGAGTAGTCGATGAGGTCGGCACGCAGGTCCCCGCGGCTCTCATAGACCACCAGGAAGGGCACGAGCACACTGCCCGCGGCGGCGATCACGCCCCACGGGCTGGTGCGCCGACCCACTCGGCTGCGCACGACGAGCAGCATCCCGACCAGGGCCGCCAGACTCACGAGGGGAACCAGCGCCAGCGCGAGGAATCCGGGCACGGCGCCGACGATCCCGGCGGCGACCGCGAGTCGGGAGAGCAGCTCGTGGGCCAACAGGCTGGCGGCCGCGATCGCCAACAGTGGCAACCAGTTGCGCGCCAGCAGCGCCGTCGTGCCGCGCAGGATCTCCGCCGTCTCGCGCACCCCCGCCAGGTCTGTGCGTGCGGCCTCGCCTGTTCCTTCCGCAGAGGCGCCAGGGGACACCGACGGACGCGGAGGGTCCGCCGCAGGTGTCTGGTGCTCACTCATCGGGCGTAACTGTAACCAGCAGTTGCCGATCCCTGCTGATGTGCTCGGCTCTCAGCACACTCGGGTCAGTCATAGCGCACCGCATCCGTGCCCGAGGGTCCGGCCAGCAGGGTCTGCGCGCCGGGGACGATGTCGGTGTTCTGCGCCGCGACCGCCAGCCACGACCCGTCGCGCTGCCGGTGGACCACGAAGGTGAGGATGCCGCGGCGCCGACCCGCGCGACCCTGGCCCTGGTCCCCGGACCGAGCATCCCCCGAAGCCGGGGCGGCGTCCGCGGTGACGGGGGCGTGGCCCCGGGGTGACGGCATACGCTGCCCGTCGATCCTCCACCGGGCGAGCACCACCGCGCTCTCCCCCAGGTCACGCACCCTCAGTCGTTCGATGGTCATGGTGCTGCCCGGGAAGATCCGCTCGAAACCGTAGGCGTGGTTGTGCCGGATCTGCTCCCGCCTGGTCCACCAGAAGCCGACGACGTTGACGAAGTCCGCATCCTCCACGAAGAGCGCCGCGATCGCGTCGGCGTCCCCTCGCTCCCAGGCGCGCGCAAAGCCGTGGGCGACGTCCTCCGGGTGATCTGCCATGACTCCGAGTATGCCGAGGGCTCGGTCAGTGGAGCCGCTGGCATCCGGAGGTGGTGTGGTCCTGTCCCAGCCGATGGGTCACGGGACGAGCGGCGCCTTGGTCTGGCAGTCGATGGGCATGTATCCGCGGCCCTTGTCGTCGTAGTAGGGCCCGGGTTTGCTGTAGTCGCGACACCCTGTGTAGCCCGCGCCGGGGCGGGTCGGGGGTGGCTCTGGCGCCGGAGCAGGTGCAGGCGGTGGCGCCGGGGCGGGAGCCGGTGCCGGAGCTGGAGCCGGCGCAGGCGTCGGGGTCTGGCGACGGGCCTCCTCCTCGTCCTGCTGGCGCTGCTCGGCTGCGCGACGCTCCTGCTCCTCAGCTTCGCGTTGCTCGGCCGCCTCGCGTTGAGCCTGCTCCTCAGCCGCACGCTCGGCCGCTTCCCGCTCGGCCGCTTCCTCCGCCTCCCGCTCGGCCGCTTCCTCCGCCTCGCGCTGCGCTTCGGTCGCCTCCCGCTCGGCGGCCTGAGCTTGCCGCTGCGTCCACGTCTCCTGGAGGGCTGCCCATGACCCGTCCAGGTCCCGAGTGGTGGTTGTCATCGACGTGAGCTCATCGGTTGCGTAGCCCGCAAGTGGCGCAATGGTGGTGTCACCACCCAGGAGGAGGAGCAGCGCTGCGGCCTTCTCGCGACGTCGCTCGACACTCTCGAGATAGGCCACAATCTCGTCGACTGCTGCGTCGTCTGCCGGGGCAGCCTCACTGAGCTGTTCGTCCGCTCGCCGGAGTTGCTCCACCTGGGCAGGGATCGAACACTCTGCGGCAGGGTCATATAGGCCGACCTGGCTGGCCCGGGCCTGCGCATGTGCGCTCTCAACCTGGGGCAGAAAGCGCTTGTTCGGTGCGAAGTACACAGGCACACCCAGGCCGGCACGCGCCAGCTCAGCGTTGATGAGAACGTCATCCTTCAGGACCCCGGCGAGTTCGCGGTCGTACGGGTCGAGGAGATCAACGTCGAACTGCAGCGTCACCTCGCTGCCGGTGGGAAGCTGACCGGCGAGGTACTCCGATGCCGCCTGCCCTAGGCACTCCACCGGTCGGTTCGGGTCTTTGCTCTCGGGGGCATCGACATTCAGCAACCGAACCCGGTGAACGCCGTCGCCGTAGCGCACGTCGAGGGTGTCACCATCGACGACCTTGACGACGGACGCCACGACGGAGCCGCCAGCTTCGGCCTCGGCGGGGCCGCCAACCACCTGCACGGCCCCCGCGGTCACCACCCCGACACCCACGGCGCCGATCACGATCTTGGCGAGAAGCCCTGCCATCCCTGCACCCTCTTCTTTTCCTGAGCATTAACCCAAGAGAGAGTAAAGCATGTCAGTGGCCGCGTCCTCCCCGGGTCAGCCCACGAACAGACAGAACGGGTGCCCGTGCGGGTCGAGCATCACCCGCACGCCCGCCTGCGGCTGGTGCTCGTGGGTGCGTGCGCCGCACTCCATCGCCCACACCTGGGCCTCGTCGAGGTCATCGACCCACAGGTCAAGGTGCGCCATCGCCTGCTGCGGCCCCAACGCTCCGGTGGCGCCGGGCTCGGCGTGCGGGGTCGGCCAGACCGGCGGCACATAGCGCTCGTCCCACTCGAAGTTCAGCGTCATCGCCACCCGGTCACTCTCCGGCCGGATCTGCGCCCACCCGGCCGCGGCGGGCTCACCCTCGCGCGGCCCCTCGGACACGGCGACCTCGACACCGAGCAGCCGGGCATAGAACTGCGCGAGCTCGCGCGGCTCCGGCGTGCTGATCGAGATCGACGTCGCCCGGATCCTGGGGGTGCTCATGGTGACCTCCTGCGTGAACTCCGAGACCCACTGTATGCCGCGGGTCGGGTCTGTGTTGGTCAGATCAGCGTGCACCCGATCTGGGCCGCGACCCGCTGCAGCACGGGGAACAGGGCCGGGTCGTCGAGCGGCACCCGGTGCGTCGGCGCAGGTGGGAAGGCGTCAGCGGCTGGGCCGAAAAGCACGACATTGGTGCCCGTCCATGCCGAGGGCACATACAGCCCGTCAATCTGCTCATCGAGAGAGGCCACGATGTGGTGGGCCCAGGCCTGGCAGTGCGGAGCCGGTCTGGTCGTCAGGGCCGCGGAAGCCTGGTGGCGGATCAGCCACGTGCTCCCCGCGGTGAGGTCGAGCAACCGCAAGGGCCGGGTGGGGGTCCACGTGGTCACTGCCGGAGCACCGGTGCGACGGTCGATGGTGCGAGTCCGCTGACTGGTTTCTGCGCACGCGGCCGTCAGCGTGGACGAGGTGTAGAGCACGCCCCATCGCGGCGGATGCACGGTGGGCGCACCAGCCGGGTGCGGGTCCCACCGGCTCCCGGGGACTGGACCGTAGGTGCGCAGGGAGCCGAATGGGAGGGCATGTGTCGTCGTGGTCGGAGCGATCCGCAACAGCTGGTTGGACCACAGGCGCACATCCTGCGCGGTGACCGATAGGGGCACCGGAGGCATGTTCGGTGCCCTGGATGACCATCCGCTCACTGGTGGACCAGCCCCGCAACCAGGTCGCTCACCGGCTCGGGGTCGCCGCCCCCAGTGAGCCACTCGATCGGGGACCGATCGTCCAGTTCGGGCTGCGGGGTGTCCATGAACCCGGCGATGACCTGAGGGTGCAGACCCTCCGGAATGGCCGCGACGACAGCGGACAGGTTAGGGAGCGGCACGATCTCGATGTCCGGCACCGCATCCTCACCGGGGGTGTAGTCGTAGGTTGTCCGCTCGACGAACTGCCAATCCGGCAGACGCAGCGCACCGGCCACCCGCACGGCGTAGTAGCGGCCCGCCTGCACGCCGCGTCTGATGTTGGAAGAGTCACGGTCGAGGAGTTCGGCGACCTGCTGAGCCGTGCGCGACGAGCGCAGCAGGTCCGCAGCGATCCCGGCGTCATGGAGGGCGATCCGGGCGCCCAGCCCAGGGTCCCGCGCTTCTCGCCGGGTCTCCTCCAGCTGGTCGGCTGACAGGCCGGATGCGGCCAGCACCGCGTCCAACTGATCACTCGGCACCGGCGCAGCCGTCGGACTGGGTGCACGCTGTGGCATCCACTCGGGATGCTCGGCCGCGGCGCGTGTGAACTCTGCGACCGTCACGTCGGTGGCGATCGCACGCAGGAACATCTCCACCGCAGCGTTGCCCATGCCTCGCAGGCTACCGCACGCACGCGCCTGTGAGATGCGGCAGCGTGCGGCAGGTGTGGATTCTCAGTCCTTCAACCGACCGAACCACCAGAGAGCGACGACGAACGAGGCCACGACCAGCACCGCGGCGCCGGCCACCCAGAGACCGGTGTCCCAGTCGGCGAACAGGCTCAGGGCCACCCCCACGACGGCGGTCACCAGGGCGACCTGGCCAGCAGTCCGGGTGGCCCGGAACTGGGTGAGTCGCTCGGCGGCATCTGCCTCCTGCCCGGTCGCCAGCCGCGCCGCAGGCTCGAGACGCCGCACGACCGCGTGCAGGACCGCGTAGCCAAGGAACAGCACACCGCCGATGACGGCAGCCCGCGGGTTGCCCCGGGAGAGGGCGAGGAAGACCACGCCGAAGGCGCACAGCACGCAGAGACCGGTGAACAGCCGGTCCCGCAGCCGCGGCGCACGACGGCGCCCCGACGTCACCATGAGGGTCAGCCCCAGACGAGGGCCTTGGCGGGGTCCTCCAAGATCGCGGCCAGGTCGGCCAGGAACTTCGAGCCCAGCTCGCCGTCGATGACGCGGTGGTCGAAGGAGACCGCGAGCTGGGTGATCCAACGCGGCACGATCTCCTCGGTGCCGTCGGCGGCGGTGACCACCCACGGCTGCCGCCGGACCGCGCCGAAGCAGACGATCGCGGACTCGCCCGGGTTGATGATCGGGGTGCCGGTGTCCACGCCGAACACGCCCACGTTGGTGATCGTGATCGACCCACCGGACATCTCGGCCGGCTGGGTGCGGCCGGACCGGGCGGTCTCGACCAGGTTGCTCATCGCGTCGGCGAGCTGACGCAGGTCCATCAGGTCCGCGTCCTTGATGTTCGGCACCATCAGCCCGCGCGGGGTGGCCGCGGCGATCCCGAGGTTGACGTAGTTCTTCTGGACGATCTCCTGCGCGGCCTCGTCCCACACCGCGATCATGCCGGGGTTGCGCTTCACAGCCAGGCACACGGCCTTGGCGACCAGCAGCATCGGGTTGACCCGCACGTCACGGAACTCGCGGTCGCTCTTGAGTCGCTCGACGAGCTCCATGGTCGCGCTGACGTCGACGGTGATGAACTCGGTCACGTGCGGCGCGGTGAACGCCGAGCCGACCATCGCCTGGGCGGTCATCTTGCGCACACCCTTGACCGGGGTGCGGGTCTCCCGCTCGCCCGCGCGGTCAAAGACAGGGGCGGCGTATGCGGACGCGCTGGCTGCGGCTGCCGGGTCACCGGCGTCGGTGGTCGGCGGTGCGGCGGCCGCAGCGGCTGGGCCGGCCAGATAGGCGTCGACGTCGGCGCGGCTGATCACTCCGTCCTCCCGGGTCGGGGTGATGGCGGTCAGGTCGATGCCCTTGTCCTTGGCGTACTTGCGGACCGGCGGCTTGGCCAGCACCTTGCCACCTCGGGCGGAGCCTGTGTCAGGCGTTGCCGGGGTGGGAGCACTGGGGGTGCCTGACCTAGCGGGCGCGGTCGGTGCGGCGGCGGACCCAGGAGCTGCAGGTGCAGGCGCGGCCGGTGCAGCCTGGGCAGGCGCGGCCGGTGCAGCCTGGGCCGGGTCGGCGGCGGGTGCAGCCTGGGCCGGCTCAGCGGCCGGGGCCTGCGCGCTGCCACCCCGCTTGCGCGGCCGGCGGGCGGTGGCCGTGGCGGCTGGCCCATACCCGACCAGGTTCGCCTCCCGCTGGGGCTCCTCCGCTCCGCCCTCGGCGGCGTCGACCCCCGAGGTCTCGGCGGTGCCACCCTCGGCCGGAGCCTCGTCGCCGGTGTCGATCACGATGATCGGTTGGCCCACCTCGACCGTGGTGCCCTCCTCGGCCAGGATCTGCGAGACCGTGCCAGTCCAGGGGATGGGCAGCTCGACCAGCGACTTCGCCGTCTCGATCTCCACGACGATGTCGTTGACCTTGACCTCGTCACCGACCTTGACCTTCCAGGTGACGATCTCGGCCTCGACGAGGCCCTCACCGGGGTCGGGAAGGTTGAACTGTGGCACGGCGGACTCCTAGGTGAGCGAGCGGGTGGCGGTCAGGTGGTCGAGAGTGCCAGGCACTCAGTAGGCGAGCGAGCGGTCGACCGCGTCCAGGATGCGGTCGATATCGGGGAGGAAAACTTCCTCGTGCCGGCTGGGCGGGTAGGGAATGTTGTAGCCCCCGACCCGCAGGACTGGCGCCTCCAGATGGTAGAACGCCTCCTGCTGAATCAGGGCGGCCACCTCGGCCCCCATCCCCAGGAAGGTCTGCGCCTCGTGCACGACGACCGCGCGACCGGTCTTGACGACGGAGTCAAGGATGGTCGGGCGGTCCAGCGGCGACAGCGAGCGCAGGTCGACGACCTCGACCGAGGTGCCCTCGGCCTCGGCAGCCTGGGCAGCGATCATCGCGGTCTTGACCATCGGGCCGTAGGTGACCAGGGTGAGGTCGCTGCCCTGCGCCCGGACGACGGCATCGTGCAGGCCCAGCGGAGCGGTGTCACCGAGCTCGACCTCACCACGCTCGTGATAGCGCCGCTTGGGCTCATAGAAGACCACCGGGTCATCACTGGAGATGGCCTGCTGCATCATCCAGTAGGCGTCCTCGGGCGTCGCCGCCGTCACGACGCGCAGCCCCGCGGTGTGCGCGAAGTACGCCTCGTTGGACTCACTGTGGTGCTCCACCGCGCCGATGCCGCCGCCGTAGGGGATGCGGATGACCATCGGGAGCCGCAGGTGCCCCAGCGACCGGTAGTGCATCTTGGCGACCTGGCTGATGATCTGGTCGAAGGCCGGGTAGACAAAGCCGTCGAACTGGATCTCCACGACGGGCCGGTAGCCACGCAGAGCCATGCCGACCGCGGTGCCCATGATCCCGGCCTCGGCCAGGGGCGTGTCCAGCACGCGGTCCTCACCGAAGTCCTTCTGCAGGCCCTCGGTGATCCGGAAGACACCACCCAGCTTGCCGATGTCCTCACCGAGCAGCACGACCTTGGGGTCGGCCTCCATCGAGGCACGCAGACCGGCGTTGAGCGCCTTGGCGATCGTCATCTTCTGGGGCTGCACCCCTGTGCTGGCGCTCATCAGTCCTCCTCGAAGCTGGCCTGGTAGGCCATGAACTCGTCGCGCTCCCGCTCCACCAGCGGATGCGGGTCGACGTAGACGTTCTCGAACATCTCCTCGTGCGGAGGATTCGGCATCTGCTGGCAGGCGGTGCGGATCCGCAGGGCCAGCTCGTCGGCCTCGGCCTCCAGCTCGGCGAACCAGTCGTCGTCGCCCAGTCCCTGCGCCACCAGGTGCTTGCGCAGCCGGTCGATCGGGTCCTTCTTCTTCCAGAGGTCGACCTCGGCGGCGATGCGGTACTTCGTCGGGTCATCGGAGGTGGTGTGGGCACCCATCCGGTAGGTGAAGGCCTCGATCAGCGTCGGACCCTGTCCCGACCGCGCCCGGTGCAGCGCCGCACGGGTCACCGCGAGCGAGGCCAGCACGTCATTGCCGTCGACCCGGACGCCGGGGAGCCCGAAGCCGCGGGCGCGCTGATAGGGCGGGATGGTGAACTGCTTCTCGTTGGGCTCGGAGATGGCCCAGTGGTTGTTCTGCACGAAGAAGACGACCGGCGAGTGCGCGACCGAGGCGAAGACGAGCGCCTCGTTGTAGTCACCCTGTGCCGTGCCGCCGTCCCCGGTGAAGGCCATCACCGCGGCGTCGCGGTCCACGTCCCCGGAGCCGACCAGCCCGTCCTTCTGGACACCCAGCGCGTAGCCGGCGGCGTGCAGCATCTGGTTGCCGATGACGATCGTGTAGAGGTGGAAGTTGTTCTCGTTGGAGTCCCAGCCACCGTGGTTGACGCCGCGGAACATCCCCAGCAGGTTGACCGGGTCGACTCCCTTGCACCACGCCACGCCGTGCTCCCGATAGCCGGGGAAGGCGTAGTCCTGGGGGCGCATCGCCCGTCCGGCCCCGACCTGGGCGGCTTCCTGGCCCAGCAGTGAGGGCCAGAGTCCGAGCTCGCCCTGACGCTGGAGTGCGTGCCCCTCGGCGTCCACCCGGCGCACCAGCACCAGGTCGCGGTAGAGGCTGCGCAGTTCCTCGCCGTCGACGTCCTCGATGAACTCGGCATAGGCGGAGTTGGCCTCGGTCACCGGGACCCGGTTGCCCTCGGCGTCGAGGAACTGGACCATCTCGGGTCCACCGTCGGTGATGTCCCTCGCGGGTGGTTCATGGGTCGCGGGCGCGGCGGTGTCCACCGGCGCGACGACGTCGTCGCTCACTGGTTCTTGCTCCTTCATGCGGCCCGACGCGGCGAGCGCCACGGCCTGTTGCAGGGTCGGTCCCACGCTACCGCAGCGCCGAGGTGCCCTTGAACGCGTGATGCGCAGGCACCGGCAGGCTGGCAGGTGACCTTGGGCACACGGGTGGCCAGCTGGACGCAGCTGCAGCGCCGCACACCAACCGGAATCGTGCGACGCGCTCGCGCATCATCGCAGGTCACAGCGCTGAGCCGTCGCGTGGACCTCGACGATTCCGGTTCGGGTGCGCCGATGGGAGCGCGGGTGTGGGGTCAGCGGTTGCGGAACTCTGCGGCCACCTCGAGGAGCCGGTCATTGGCCTCGGGCTCCCCGATCGAGCAGCGCACGCCGTCGCCGGGGAACGGGCGCACCGTGAGCCCGTGCTCCTGGCAGGCTGCAGCGAAGGCACCCGAGTCGGCACCCAGTGGCATCCACACAAAGTTCGCCTCGGTCTCCGGCACCGGCCACCCCTGCTCGCGCAGCGCCGCCAGCACCCGCTGGCGCTCATCGACCAGGGCCTTGACCCGCACCTCAAGCTCGTCGTATGCCGCGAGGCTGGCCACCGCGGCGCGCTCGGCCAGGTCGGACACCCCGAACGGCGTGGCCGCCTTGCGCAGGGCCGTCGCCACGTTCTCCTGCGCGATGCAGTAGCCCACCCGCAGGCCGGCCAGGCCGTAGGCCTTGGAAAAGGTGCGCAGCACAGCGACATTCGGGAAGTCACGGTAGATCGCCAGGGAGTCCGGGGCGTCCTCGGCGGTGTTGAACTCCAGATAGGCCTCGTCGATCACCACGAGCACGTCGTTGGGCACCTGGCCGAGGAACTCGCGCAGCGCCGCGTCGGAGACGTGCGGGCCGGTCGGGTTGTTGGGCGTGCAGACCAGGATCAGCCGGGTCCGGTCGGTGACGGCGGCCGCCATGGCGGGCAGGTCGTGCTCAGCAGTCTCCGTGACCGGCACCTGCACCGACGCGGCGCCGGCGAGGGCCACGACGATCGGGTAGGCCTCGAAGGAGCGCCAGGCGTAGACGACCTCGTCCCCGGGCTCACAGGTGATGTTGATCAGCTGGCCGAGGACACCGACGCTCCCGGTGCCGGTCGCGATGTGCGTCGTCGGGACGTCCCACCGCTGCGCGAGCGCCTCGGTCAGCCGGGTGACGGCCATGTCGGGATAGCGGTTCATGGTGGCCGCCGCGTCAGCCACGACCTGCACGACCGAGGGCAGCGGGGGGTACGGGTTCTCGTTCGAGGAGATCTTGTAGGCCGTCAGCCCCTCGACGGGGGCGGCCGGCTTGCCCGGCTTGTAGGCGGGGACGCCCTCGAGCGTCTTGCGGAGGCGGACACCATCATTCATGGGCACGAGACTAGTCGGAGGTGCAACGATGGACCCATGTCGTTCCTCATCAGAGTCCTCGTCAACGCCGTGGCGCTGTGGATCACCTCCCGGATCATCGACGGCATCGTGTTCGAGGACACCTCCAACACGACCGCCTTCGTCCTGACCATCGTGGCGGTCGGTCTGATCTTCGGTGTCCTGAACGCCGTGATCAAGCCGATCCTGTTCGTGCTGTCCCTGCCGGTCATGCTCCTGACGCTCGGACTGTTCACCTTCATCCTCAACGCGATCATGCTGTGGCTGACCTCGTGGGTCGCGGGCTGGTTCGACCTGGGCTTCTCGATCGAGGCCTTCTGGTGGGATGCCGTGCTCGGCGCGGTGATCATCACGATCATCTCGATGATCCTCAACGCCGTGCTGCCGGACGGGAGGGACTGATGACCACCGAGCCGAGCGAGGTCTCGATCCCGACTGCCGACGGCGCGATGCCCGCGCACCTGTGGTTCCCGGACGCCGGCGACGGGCGGCAACGCCCGGCCCTGGTGGTCTTCCAGGAGATCTTCGGGGTCTCCGACTACATCCGGAGCCGCTGCGCGGACCTCGCCGACCTGGGGTATGCCGTCCTGGCGCCCGAGTTCTACTGGCGCGTCCCCGCAGGGGCTGTCCCGGAGGACGCGGACGACATGCTCGAGCAGGGCATGGCCCTGGTGCAGCAGCTGGACTGGGACAGCGCGGTGCGCGACGGGGTCGCGGTGACCGAGCACCTCGCGACGCTCCCGCACGTGGGTGCTGTCGGCTACGTCGGGTTCTGCCTGGGCGGCGGGTTGGCCTACGCGACCGCTGCCGCGGCACCGACCACCCCTGCGGCGCTGGTGAGTTACTACGGCTCGGCCCTACCGCAGCTGGTGGACTCCGGGGTGCGGGTCAACGTCCCCAGCCTGCATCACTTCGGCACGGCGGATGCCTACATCCCGATGGAGCAGGTGACGCTGATCCGCGAGGCGGTCCGCGGCGACCACCGGGACGTGCAGTTCGAGTTGCACGACGGCGCCGGCCACGCCTTTGACAACCCGCACCCGATGTTCGCCCACCCGGGCGCCTCGGCCGCTGCTTGGGATCAGACGGTCGAGTTCCTGACCACGCGTCTGCCGGTCAGCTAGACACGTGGGTCGTCGCGGCGGTCGATGACGTCGCGCTCCACCACGTCGGGGCCGCCACGACGCTCCTGGACGACGGTGTGGGCGGTCCGGGTGCGCTGAGCGTTCTGGATCAGTCCGAGGATGATGGCGAGCGCTCCGCCGGCGATCAGGATCCATCCCACGACGTCGAGGTTGGTGCCGATGTAGTCGCTGTCGAGCGTGGTGAAGGACATGATCGCTCCCACCACCAGCAGGGTGATGCCGAGTCCGATACCCATTGTGTCTCCTTTGCCTCGCGGGGAATGTGTTCCCTGTCACCCCATCATGACCCGAACCGGCGGCTCGCGCCGCTCAGGGGCGGACCGGGCGGGTCGCGTCGCGCCTGCGTGCGGCCGCGGGCGCGTGTCTGCATGTGGCGTGGCGGGTCAGAGGCGGGGGTTGTCCCCGCTGGTGTGGTCGATCACATCGCGCGTGCGGCTCTCGGTGACGTTGGGCCCGCGGCGCTCGACGATGGGCCCACCGTGGTCTCGCACGTCATAGGAGTGACGCACGACCGGGGCGTCAGCCTCGCCCTCCACCTCACCGGGATGGGCCACTCGATCAGGTCGGAGCCGATCGGCCAGGAGCCACAGGCCGATCGGCACGCCGGCCAGCGCCAGCGCAACGCTCAGCGCCAGGAAGATCTCCAACCACAACTGCATGCCCGCTCGCACCCTTTCTCCCTGACGATCCCGCCGAACGGTCAGCCGTGGCGGGCCGCGATCGCCTGCACAAAGACCTGACCGATGTCGCGCGGGTCCTCCGCGGCGAACGACTGTCCGCCGGCCGCCGTCGCGACCCGGTCCAGCGCCGCCGAGTCGACATCGGGCCCCATGCCGATCAGGATCAACCGGACCTCCCGCGCCGGGTCGGCTGCGGCCTCGAGCTCAGTGATGAGCTCGTCCTCGCTGAGGCCACCGGTGGAGTCGTCGTTGACACCATCGGTGAGCAGGACGATGGAGCTGACATAGCCCTCCTGCCAGTCTTCCTGCATGTGCCGGTAGGCCGCCAGGATCGTGTCGTGCAGTCCGGTGTCCCCGGTCGTGAAGTCCTGGGTCAGACCCTCGGCAGCCTCCCCCAGCAACGCACGCTGCGTCCGACCGGCAGCCTCCTCGGTGAGTGGGCGCACCGGCAGCAGCTCGGCGAAGTCCTCACCCTCCGGGCCCCGGTCGGTCGAGAAGGCCCACAACCCGACGGCGCTGTCGTCGGGGAACATGCTCAGCCCCACCCCCGCCGCCTCGCTGGTGATGCCGATCCTGGTCGTGTCCGCGACCTGTTCGTCCATCGAGCCGGAGACGTCGATGACCGCGAGCAGCCGCGACGGCGGGTTGAGCGCACCCCACTGCTCGGTGAGCGCGGCGACGGCGGCCTCATCCGGCGCTGTGGCGGCGGCGTCGCCGGCGGAAAACCCGCCGGCCTGGAGCACCGACGCGGCCGCGTCACTGAGCAGCGCTTCCTCCAGCTCGGCGACGCCGGGAGCACTCTCCCCGCCCGGGAGCACCACGAACGAGTAGGACACCGATCCGGCACCTCCTCGTGGCGTCAGTCCCGCGAGCGCGACATCGGTGTCGGCGGAGGCGGCCACCTGGGCCGCGGTGGTGGGCACGAAGACGGGCAGGCCCGAGGCCACGGCGCCCAGCGGGTCCGCGGTCGCGTTCTGGGCGAGGCCCACCATCAGGTTCTGCGTGAGCACCCGGGCCGCGTCGGACTCACCGAGCCCGGACTGGGCTGCCAGGAGGGTGGAACGGGTGGCCGGGTCCTGCCCGGGGTCGCCCACCACGAGCGGCAGCTCGGCGGTGACCAGGTCGGCCCAGGTGGGCTCGTCGACGAGAGCCGCTGTGACCTCTGCGAAGACGGCCTCCTCGGCGGCCAGGACGACAGGTGAGGTGGCGACGACGGGGCCGGACTGCAGCTCCACACCTGCCCGTGCCGCGACGTCTGCGACGGCGGGTGAGGTGGGGATCCACACCTGTGCCGTCGGTTGCTCATCGCCCGTCAGACGCGCCACGACCTCTCGGTCGGTGTGCGCCGTCACCGTGTAGGCGTGGCACCCGTCCGCCGTCTGCGCGACCTCCCGGATCGCCGGGGCGATCTCCGGTGCGGCCAGCACGGTCACCTCGTCGGTCTCCTCGCACGAGCCGGCCGGGTCCGCACCGCCAGCGCTGCTGGCATCCGCAGGACTGGCATCCGCACCGCTGGCGGGCTCCCCACGGGCACCGCTCGGCGCGGCAGGGTCCTCCTGGCTGGTGCGGTCAGGGTCGCTCTGGTCGTCCCCGCTGAGTGCCTGCACGACGCCGTAGACGGCGAGGGCGGCCAGGGCGAGGGCGAGCAGGATCGCCAGGGGCCGGGTGAGGGAGCGCTGCTCTTGGCGACGGTGGCGAGACACAAGAGGTCATGGTAAAGGACCTAGGCCGTCACCGGGGATCCGTTCTCCAGGAACAGGGTCCCCGCTGCTGCTCCGGCGTCCAGGATCGTCGTGAGGTGGCGGGCGGCGTAGGGCGCCAGGTGGGAGCCCAGATCCAGCGGGCCCACCCAGTGGACCGCGGCCAGCTCACTGGCCTCCAGACGGGCGCGCTCGATGAGGTCGGGGACGGTGCCGAGGTCGAAGACGAAGAGCACGGCGTCATCCCACTGGCGGTAGGGCGGCATCCAGTTGACCGCCAGCAGCCGGCCCGCGCGCAGGTCCAGCCCGAGCTCCTCGGCCACCTCCCGCTCAAGCGCACCGCGGGGAGACTCGTGCGGGTCGACGACTCCGCCCGGCAGATCCCAGTCGGTCTTGTACGTGAGCTCACAGAGCAGCACCCGACCGCGGGCGTCCCGGACCAGGCCCTGAGCGATCACCCGCGTCCTGGGCAGCGTGGCGTTGAGCATGGCGAGGAAGGACTCCCGGGTGCCCGGCTCGGGGTCAGAAGCCAGCCGGGCGAGCACGGTGAGGTCGGCGGGCTCGCCGGCACTCGACATACCGCGGCCCCTGGCGGTGCCCTCCGGACGCAACCCCGCACGCTGCAGGGCGATGCGGCTGTCCCGGTCGCCGACCAGGACCCGCGCCTCGACGCGGTGCCCGCCGTCGGTGAAGGCCTGCTCCAGCAGCGGCAGCACCTCCGCCGTGACCAGCTCGGCACCAGGGGGCCAGGTGAGTTCACGCACTCCGGGTGCGACATCCCTGAGCGAGGGACCGGAAGGCGGGGCTGGGCTCACCCAGCCAGCCTAACCATGGCCCCCTGGTGACGCAGCGGGGACCGGCCCGGTCAGGCGACCATGCCGTGCGGGTCGATGACGTACTTCTTGGCCACACCGGAGTCGAAGTCCTGATAGGCCTGCGGCGCCTCGTCAAGGGAGACCTTGGTGGCGTTGACGGCCTTGGCGATGTCCACCTTGTCGTGCAGGATCGCCTGCATCAGGCCGCGGTGGTACTTCATCACCGGGCACTGGCCGGTCACGAAGTAGTGGGACTTGGCCCAGCCGAGTCCGAGCCGCACCGACAGCGAGCCCTCCTTGGCCGCCTCGTCCACGCCGCCGGGGTCGCCCGTCACATAGAGGCCCGGGATGCCCAGTCCACCGCCGGCACGGGTGATGTCCATGAGCGAGTTCAGCACGGCAGCAGGCTGTTCGGTGCCGGCGTTCTCGCCGTGGCCCCGGGCCTCGAAACCGACGGCATCGACGCCACAGTCGACCTCGGGGACGCCGAGGATCTGCTCCAGCTGGTCCGGCACGGGGCCCTTGGACACGTCGACCGTCTCGCAACCGAAGCTGCGGGCCTGGGCCAACCGCTCCTCGTTGAGGTCACCGACGACGACCACGGCGGCACCGAGCAGCTGCGCCGAGGCCGCCGCAGCCAGGCCGACCGGGCCGGCTCCGGCGACATACACCGTGGACCCGACCTCGGTCCCGGCGCTCACCGCTCCGTGGAAGCCGGTCGGGAAGATGTCCGAGAGCATCGTCAGGTCCATGATCTTGGCCATCGCCCGGTCCCGGTCCGGGAACTTCAGCAGGTTCCAGTCGGCATACGGCACCAGGACGTACTCGGCCTGGCCACCGACCCAGCCGCCCATGTCGACATAGCCGTAGGCGCTGCCGGGCCGGTCGGGGTTGACGTTGAGGCAGATGCCCGTGGCCCGTTCCTTGCAGTTGCGGCACCGGCCGCAGGCAATGTTGAACGGGACCGAGCAGAGGTCGCCCTTCTTGATGAACTCCACACCGGGGCCGGTCTCGATGACCTCACCGGTGATCTCGTGGCCCAGGATCAGGTCCTGAGGCGCGGTCGTGCGGCCCCGGACCATGTGCTGGTCGGAGCCGCAGATGTTGGTGGTGACGACCTTGAGGATGGCGCCGTGCGGGACGGGGCGACCGACATTGTCCGGGTTGACACCGGGTCCGTCCTGCAGGACGAACTCGGGATAGGGGATGTCCTGAACCTCCGTCTTGCCCGGTTCGAGGTAGGCGATGCCGCGATTACTAGCCATGTGTGTGCTCGCTGTCCCGGCCCCGGCCGGTGGCCCGCTCCTCGGGTCACTGGACCGTGACCGCTCTGGGGTGCCTCTCACCGTATGACCTGGGAGCCCTCCGGCGCTAGCCCTCCTGAGGAACCTCCGCGGGCGCGGTATCGCCGAGCAGGCCTCGGGCCAGCGCCCAGCGCTCAAAGACCACCGTCATGAACGGGGGCACCGCCGCGACGAGGGCCAGCACCAGGATCTTCCCGCTCCACCCGAACACGCTCTTGGTGGTGAAGGCCACGAGCAGGTAGATCAGGAACATCGCGCCGTGCAGCGGACCGAAGATCTGGACGCCGACCTCGCTGGTCTCCGCGATGTGCTTGAAGTACATCCCGACCAGCAGCCCGGCCCAGGTGAACGCCTCGGCGAAGGCCACGACCTGGAAGACCTTGCGGTTCAGGGTCGAGCCGCGGGCGTGATGTGTCAGGGCCGAGTCCCGGTCGCGGGACCGCCAGTCGCCAGTGGCCTCGCGGCGCCGCTGCTTCATGGCCGACCGGGTCGCCCGGGTCACGGCCCGGCCCAGCCCGAGGTTAGACATGACGCCTGCTGGTGATGACCCGGAAGCGGTTGGCCACGAAGGCGGCGTCGGTGTAGGCCGCGTTGGCCGCCGGGTTCGCCCCGGTGCCGTGGAAGTCGCTGAAGGCCGCGGTCTGGTTCACGAAGATCTGCCCGGTCAGGTTCTCCGACAGGGCAACGCCCGCATCTGCTGCGGCGTCGCGGGCGTCCTCGAGCACGTCCTGGTCGGTGGAGTAGACCGAGGCGGTCATCGCCCCGTGCTCCCGCACCGTCGAGCGCAGCAGGTCCAGTGAGGCGGCCGTGTCCTCGGTGCGGATCACGAAGGCGACCGGGCCAAAGCACTCCTGGCTGTATGCCGGGAGGTTGGCGGCGTCGACCCCGACCAGGGCGGGGACGCGCACCACCGCGTCCGGGTAGGTGGGGTGGGTGATCGGCCGGGCGTCCAGGATCACCTGGCCGCCGAGCCGCTCCGCCAGGCCTGGCACGTCGGTGGCCCGGGAGCGCACGTCGGGGTTGACGGTGGCGCCGAGGATCTCCACGGCCCGGGCGTCGTCGCTGTTGAAGGCGGTGATCGCCCCGGCGAGCTTCTCGGCGAACTGCTCGTGGGTCAGCTCACCCTCGTCGGTGCTCACCCCACCGCTCGGCACGTAGACGTTCTGCGGCGCCGTGCACATCTGGCCGGAGTAGAGCGAGAAGGAGAAGGCCAGGTTGCCGAGCAGGCCCTTGAGGTTGTCGGTGGAGTCGACGACCACAGTGTTCAGGCCGGCCTTCTCGGTGTAGACCAGCGTGCCGTCGGCGCCGGCCTCGCGCTCCAGCCAGCCGCCGAAGCCGGGACCGCCGGTGTAGTCGATGATCTTGATCGCCGGGTGCAGGGCGAGGGTCTTGGCCAGCCCGTCCTGCCCCTCGACCGGCTCGCCCTCGGCGGCCAGCTGCACCAGGGCCCGGTCAAAGCCGGCCGCGGAGAGCACCTCACGTGCGATGGAGACGGTGATCGCCAGGGGCAGCACCGCCTGCGGGTGCGGCTTGACGATGACGGGGTTGCCCGTGGCCAGCGACGCGAACAGGCCCGGATAGGCGTTCCACGTCGGGAAGGTGTTGCACCCGATGACCAGCGCCAGCCCGCGCGGCACGACCCGGTAGTCCTTCTGCATCCGGATCGGGTCACCCTTGGTGGGCTTCTCCCAGGTGACGGAGGCGGGCACCCGCTCCTGCTCGACGAGAGCGGCGGCGACCGCCTCGAGTGCACGGTCCTGGGCGTGCGGGCCGCCCGCCTGGAAGGACATCACGAACGGCTGGCCGGAGGTGTGCATGACGGCGTTGGCCATCTCGTGGCTGCGCTTGTTGATCGCCTCGATGATCTCGACGCAGACCGCCGCGCGGGTGCGGGCGCCGGCGTCCCTCCAGGTCGGCATCGCGGCCTGAGCGGCAGCCACGCCGGCGACGATGTCCAGCTCCGGGTAGCGCACGCCCAACGGCGGGCCGTAGGGCGAGACCTCCGCGCCGACCTCCTCGCCGGTGCTCGGCTGGTCCGCCAGCGGGGCGTAGGCGGCGTTGCGTGCCTCCTCGAAGGCGGACTGCCCGTCCTGGGCCGCGTTCTCGCCGTAGACGCGCGGGGACGGGGACTCGGGGTAGCGGCTGTAGAACTCGCGGGTGGCCAGGGCGTGCGTGGCCGCGTCGAGCACCTCGGCGTGCGTCTCGAGCAGGGCTGCTCCGGGGGCTGTCTCAGTCACCATTCCACCCTAACCGTCACGGCTCCCAGCACCCCCATCCCCGACCGAGCGCGCGGTGTTGCGCTCCACCTCCCCACCGAGCGCGCGGCGCGGCGAGATTCAAGGCCACCGAACGCACGGCGCGGCGAGATTCCAGGCCACCGAACGCGCGGTCGGTGTGGGCGACACTAGGGAGCATGGCCCCGAGCAGCGACTTCAGTCTGACCGCGGAGGAACTCCGGGCGGTCGCCCGCTTCGCGCTGACCAGCGCCGAGGAGGTCCTGGGCATCTCCGAGGCAGCCGACCCTGATGACCCGCGCCCCCGGGCGGCCCTCGACGCCGCGCGTGAGTTCGCGAACGGCGCCCCCAGAGGGAGGCTCCACCGGGTGACCAGCGCCGACGCCCACCGCGCCGCACGTGAGGTCTCCGACGAGGCCGCAGCCCATGCGGCTCGTGCCGCGGGCGATGCGGCGGCCGCGGCCTACCTGCACCCACTGCACCAGGCCACTCAGGTCGGTCACATCCTGCGGGCGTCCGCGCACGCCGCGAGGGCAGCCGAGCTGGCGGCCGGCGACCCCGCCGTCGGGGAGGCCGCGATCGGCCCGGGGCCGCGCGACACCCGTCCTGCGCGAGGTGCTGATGCGCTATCCCACAGCCCCCGAGGGCCGCAGCCGGGTGGCACACCTGATGTCGACCCTGGACGCCGCCCTCCGGGCCGATCACGCCACTAGAGACGCCGGGCCGAGAGGCCTGTGACGCGGCGCCGTCGCTACCCCGAGCCGCGCGGTCCGGACAGCAGACCGGAGCCGAGCTCCGTGCGCCGATAGAACACCGCACGCCCCTGCCGCGTGCCGGTGACCAGACCGGCCCGGCGCAGCACCCCCAGGTGGTGGGAGACGGTCGCCTGCGACCACCCGCCCAGCAGGCTGAGGTGGCTGGTGGTCAACGGGTCGTCCAGCAGCGCCAGCACCTGGGCCCTGGTCCGACCGAGCAGCTCCACGACCGGCCCGACCTGTGCGACGGCCTGGTGCTCACCCCACAGTCCGGCCACCCCGCGGGCCGCATAGATCACGACCGGCGGATCAGGCACCTCCGCGGAGAAGCGCACCGGGCCGGCGTGCACCACGCTCGGCACCAGCAGCATCCCGTCGTCGGCCCAGTCGACGATGCCCTCGTAGGGCCGCTCCAGCACCGCCTCGGTCCCGGTCCAGCGGAACCCCTCGCCGAGTCCTGCGAGCAGGGCCGCCACTCCCTGGTGCACCGCCACCTCACCACGGTGGGCGATGTCGGCCTCCAGGACGGTCCGGACCGCGCCCCATTCGCGGTCCAGCACCCGATCGAAGAAGGCCTGCATCGCCGCCGCCGCCTGCTCCGCGACGGACCGTGCCCCCTGCGTGAGCAGCCGCTGCAGGTGGTCACCGGGTGCCCTGCGCCACCGTTCGTATGCCGTGGGTCCGGGCCACTGAGCGACCACGTCCGGGTGGACGGTCCGGCCGCGCAGCCCGATGTCCAGGTGGTAGTCGACGACCTCGGTCGGGGTGCTGGCGATGCGTCGGACGACCTCGCTCATCGACTCGGTGGTGCCGCGGGGAGGTGGGGTCAGGAAGTCCGGCACGTGCGGGTGGTCCCGGGCATCCGGGACCAGGGACTGCAGCACCTCCAGGTGATGCGCCGGGAGGCTCTGGTGAGCCTCGGCATACCACCGCCGCACGTGCGGCATCGGGTGCCGCCCCCGACTCTGCACGACACCCACGACCTCGGTGGCCGGGGAGATGCCGAAGCGCGACCGGGCCAGGGTCGCGGCATCGGTGCGGATGTGGATCGGCATGCGGACCTTTCGAGCAGGATCGAATCCATTGTGGCGGTGCCGCCGGGGTGGTCGGGTCATCACACCACGTTCGGCTCGACCCAGGAGGCACCATGACCCGCTCCACCCGCAGCAGCACCCGCTCAGGGACGGTCCGCGCCACGGGCACGCCGGCGACCACCGTCCGGGATGGCGTGTCCCCGGTCGGGCGGGGCAAGGGTCTGCCGCGGCGTGGCCTGCTCGCGAGTGCCGGTGCCGTCGCTGCCGGTGGGGCGCTCACCATGGTCTCCGGCGGCACCGCTGCGGCTGCCCGACGCGCACCGGCCTCCGACGCGGTCTCCGACCCGGACGACCGGACCCCCGTCCTGATCGGCGCGAACCCCGGGATCCAGCTCTTCGACGAGGCCGGGGAGTGCACCGCGTACGCCTCCGTGTGGCGGGTCAGCTGGTCACCCGAGGGCACCGGCGACGTCCTGATCCTCTGGCGGCCGGACGGGGTGACCGTCTACTCCGCCAACCGCCACCTCGCCCAGGTGGTGACCGACGACTTCACCCGCCACTTCCCGGAGATGGACGGGCTGCCCTGGCCGGACCCGGTGCACCGGCGCATCCCGGTGGTGATGCACCTGGACATGGCCCGTGGACTGTGGGCCCGGGCCGGTGCCGTCGAGGTGCGGATGTCCGACGTGCTCGACATCCGCAGCTTCACCACCGACCAGTTCCCGCTCGGTGGGGTGCCGCACAGCCTGCATCTCGTGCTCGGCCCCTGCGGGCACGGGCAGATCACGGTGCGTGGGCGTCGCCTGCCCGGCGCGATCTCCGTGGGCAGCGGCTCGACCGGACCGTCCTCGTCAGCGTTCGTCACCGATGCCGAGGTGTGGCGCCGCTGACACACTCGCCACACGACCGACGAGTCCTGACCTCGCGCGGAGTCAGTGACTCACGACAACCAGCACCGCACGAAGGGACACCATGTCTGCCGACACCCCGCACAAGCAGGTCGTCAAGCGCTATCTGGAGGGATTCCGCACGGGCAGCCCCGACCAGATCCTGTCCTGTCTGACCGATGACATCGTCTGGACGGTCTACGGCCACTTTCGACTGTCGGGCAAGGAGGCCTACCGGGCGGCGATCGGCGGCGAGGGCGGCTTGCCGACCCTCGACGTCGTGCGCCTGGTCGAGGAGGGTGACACCGTGATGGCCGAGATCCACGGGGTCGCTCCGCAGCCGGACGGGACACGACAGCGCATGGTCATGGGTGAGGTCTTCCTCTTTCGCGGAGACCTCATCTGTGAGCGGCGGGCCTTCCTGGTCCCGCTCCAGCACGACGACATCCGCTGAGCGGTGCGGCGTCGCCCGACCCCTGCAGGGCGACCCCCATCGCCATGGCCCCGAGCATGCGCCGGGTCGCCCTGCCAGACCGGCTGGCAGTGCGCACGACGTAACCTGTCCCGCTGTGCCCGCCACTCCGCATCCCGACCATGCCGTCCGCAACCCCATCGGGAGCCACGTGCCCGTCGGCAAGGGGCTGGTCGCCGGGGCCCTCACGACCGCCCTGGAGATGGGCGCCGAGACGCTGCAGATCTTTGCCGGCAACCCGCGCGGCTGGGCCCTGAGCTCCGGCAAGCCGGCCGACGACGCCGCTTTCGCGCGGGCGCTGACCGAGCGCGGGGTGCGGGCCTTCGTCCACGCGCCCTACCTGGTCAACCTGGGGAGCCCGACCGCTGCGACCTACGAGAGGTCGGTGCACACGGTGGCCCACAACCTGCTGCGCGCCGCCCAGGTCGGGGCCGAGGGCGTCGTGGTGCACACCGGCTCCTTCGTCGACGCCAGCGGCGACCCGGGGCTGCTCGACGCGGCGCTGGCCCAGGTCCGGGAGGGGCTGCTGCCGATCCTGGAGACGCTGGAGGACGACGCAGCGCCGTGGCTGCTGCTGGAACCGACTGCGGGACAGGGACGCTCGCTGTGCGCGGGGGTCGAGGACCTGCACCGCTACCTGGAGGCACTCGACTTCCACCCGAAGGCCGGGATCTGTCTGGACACCTGCCACGTCTTTGCCGCGGGCGAGCCGCTCGACGAGCCCGGCGGGGCGGGCGCGGCGGTGGACCGGATCGCTCAGATCGGTGGACCGGGCCGGCTGCGGCTGATCCACGCCAACGACTCGATGGACGTGCGGGGCGCCTTCAGGGACCGCCACCAGAACATCGGTGCCGGGCACATCGGGACCGGCGCCTTCGAGGAGCTGTTCGCCCATCCCGGGACCGCGGGGGTGCCGTTCATCCTCGAGACTCCCGGTTCCCGTGAGGTCGACAACCCCGACCTCGCCCTGCTGAGGGAACTGCGGGACCGGGCCCGGGCCTGACCCCACCGCACGCGCGGGTCGGCGGGGTGCCGTCTGATTTGATGAGGCGCATGCCACTCACAGACCAGACCGTTGTTGCCGTTGTCGGAGCCGGTGCCATGGGGGCCGGGATCGCGCAGGTCGCGGCTGCGGCCGGGCACGAGGTGCACCTGGTGGATGCGGCGGAGGGGGCTGCCGCGACGGCACGGGAGAAGCTGGCCGCGACCCTCACCCGCCTGGTCGAGAAGGGGAAACTGACCGACCAGGAGAGTGCGGCCACCCTGGAGCGCATCGTCATCGGACCCGCCGCCGACGGTGACCTCAAGGAGCTGCCCCCGGTCGGGCTGGTCATCGAGGCCGTCGTGGAGAAGCTCGCCGTCAAGCACGAGATCTTCTCGACGCTGGACGACACCCAGGACGAGTCGGCCGTGCTGGCCACCAACACCTCCAGCCTGGACGTGGGCGCGATCGCCGCCAACCTGGGCACGCCGGAGCGAGTCATCGGGCTGCACTTCTTCAACCCGCCCCCACTGATGCGGCTCGTCGAGGTCATCCGCACCACCCAGAGCTCCCGCGAGGTGCTCGCCGACGCTCAGCAACTGATGGAGCACTGGGGCAAGACACCGGTCCTGTGCACCTCGACCCCCGGCTTCATCGTCAACCGGGTGGCCCGGCCCTTCTACGGCGAGTCCCAGCGTCTGCTGGAGGCCGGGGTCGCCGACGCCGCCACACTGGACTTCGCGCTGCGCGAGCTGGGTGGCTTTCGGATGGGGCCGTTCGAGCTGACCGACCTGATCGGTCAGGACGTCAACCTCACGGTCGGCACCAGCGTGTGGCTGCAGACCGGTCGGGACCCGCGCTACGAACCGGTCGCGGTGCAGCGCGAGCTGGTCGAGGCGGGGCGCCTCGGGCGCAAGACCGGGCAGGGCTACTTCGAGTATGCCGAGGGTGGGCAGCCCGTCGACGTCACCCCGGACGAGGCCCGGGCCAGGGAGCTCGTGGGCGGCCCGATCGAGACCGACCCGGTGGCGCGCACCATCGCGATGCTGGTCAATGAGGGCGTCGACCTGGTGCGCCGCGGCGAGGCGACCGCCGAGGACGTCGACACCGCGATGAAGCTGGGCACGAACTATCCCAAGGGACCCCACGAGTGGCTCGCCGAGATCGGGGCGGCCACCATCGTGCAGCAGTTGCGCGCGCTGGACGCGGCGTTCCCGGGCGGGCGCTACCGGGTGAGCTCCGCGCTGGAGGAGCAGGCCTGACTCGGGCGCCGGCCCCGAGTCGTCAGCGCGGGTCGTCAGCGCCGGTTTCGTCGCCGGTAGTCAGCGCGGTCGACGCCGAAGGGCCGGCCGCCGCGGATCAGCAGCAGGAGACCGCCACCTCCGAAGAAGACCAGGCCGATCAGCCCGAAGGCGACCGTCACCGCCGGCGGCGCCCGGTCGATCACGCGCGGGTCGTCCCACGCGATCAGGGCCAGCGCCCCGCACCCCAACCCCATGGGCATCGAGATCAGCCCCATCATCCGGGCCCGCACCACCGTGGAGACCCGGCCGCCGAGCAGCTCCAGCACCCCGACGCCCACGCACGCGCCGAAGAAGAGGACGGCGGCCGCGGCCAGGGGCCAGCTCTGCGGGTCGACGAACCAGATCAGCACGCCGAGCGCCACAAAGATCGTCCCGATCACGACCATCGCGATCGCCCGGCCCCGTCCCACGCCGGACATGGTGGCACGATCGGGCGTGCTGGCACGATTCCGTCGCCCGGCCCGCAGCTGATCCAGCCGGTGGCTAGGCTGAGAACGTGATGCGACGACCCGGCCCGGAGACGGAGACGTGACCGACCCGGACGCCGCCACACCGGACCTGACCCATGTGCGGGCCATGTGGGCCGACGACCGCGCCTCGGCCGGCCTGGGCATCGAGTGTCTCGAGGTCACACATGACGGGGCCTTGGGGTCCGCGACCGCCCGGATGAGCGTGAGCGAGGCGATGGTCAACGGGCACGCCATCTGTCACGGCGGCTTCATCTTCGCGCTCGCGGACTCGGCCTTCGCGCTGGCCTGCAACGCCGGTGGGTCCCCGACGGTCGCAGCGACGTGCGAGATCTCCTTCGTCGCCGCGGCACGCCTGGGCGATGTCCTGCTGGCCACCGCTGCCGAGCGAACCACTTACGGCCGCAACGGGATCACCGACGTCACGGTCACCCGGCAGGGCGACGCCGCCGTGGTGGCGGAGTTCCGTGGCCGGTCACGCTCGATCGGACCCCGCGCACCGGCCGGTCGCGGCGCGCCGTCTCGCTAGACTCGCGCCGTGGCAGCACCCCAGGAGGCACCGGCGCTGAGTCCGCCGCCGGCGGACGGCCAGGTGCTGTCGGTGAGCCGGCCCCAGCGCCTGGTCGCGCTGGCCCACGACGCCGCGGAGTTCACCCGGGTGCGCCACCACCTGCAGGGTCTGACCTGGGCAGGGCACGAGGTCGCCCTGGTGTGGCTCGAGGGGGACCCCGGCAGCCAGTTGGACTTCCTCGCCCAGCGTCGCATCCGCCCCGGTCTCGTGCGCTCGAGCGCGGGGCTCCGGCAACTGATCTCGACGCCCCGCGAGCACTGGCGTGGTGACCGGACCGACCTGGTCGGCGCGAGCAGGCTCGACCCGGCGGTGCTGCGGCTGCTGGACTGGTCGGACGGTGTCATCGCCCTCGGAGACCCGGCCAAGGCCGCACTCGAGGAGGTCATCGCGGGCCGCAGCGTGCGGGTGCCGCACCAGGACCTCCGCGGCTGGGCCGGGCTGGGTCGGGTCTGGTCGACCCTCCGCACCGCGTCTCGGGAGGGAGTGCGCAGCGCCGAGTTCGCCGACGAGCTGGCAGAGCGGGTCACCCTGCTGCAGCCGCCGGCCCCGGAGGAGGCGCAGGACGACCTGACGACCTTCCTGTCCGAGCTCACCCGCGCCGGCCACCACCAGGAGGCGCTGCGCCTGCTGCCCTACCTGCGGCTGAGTGATCCCGACCCGGTGGAGGTCGTGCGCCGACAGGCGTTGGTCGCCCACATCCAGACCTCGGCCGCCGGCCACGAGCATGCCGACCTGCGCAGGAGCGCGGCCGAGCTGCTGCCGGTGATCGACTCCCTGCTCGAGACCGACGTGGCCCGGGCGGCCGCGCTGACCACCCTGGCGCTGGGCCTCCTCTTCCACGTGGAGCTGCACGCGGACAAGCTGGCCACACCGTTGGTGGAGGACCCCGACGACTTTCTCGCCGGCTGGCGTGCCTCGCGGGTCGGGCAGGTGCTGGCCCGTCCCGTCCCCCGGGCGTCCCGGGCCACCCAGCCCGACCGGGACCCGGACGGGCCGACACGGGTCGTCGTCCTGCGCGGCTCCTATCCCCGGTTCTCCGCCCAGCTCGTGGAGGAGCTGGAGTCGCGACCGGACGTCCGGCTGCGGGAGCACGCCTGGACCGGGCGTGGCTCGACCGTGAAGGGCCTGGGTGTCCGACCGGAGCCGATCGAGGCACGGCTGCGGCAGGCCCTCGGCGAGGACGTCACCGACCCGGAGCTGACCGAGCTCTTCGGACAGGCCGATGCCGTGTTCATCGACTGGGCCGATCGGGGCGCGCTCGTGGCGCTCATGCAGGTGCCCGAGGGGGTCCGGGTCACGCTGCGCATCCACAGCATGGATGCCCTCTCAGCCTGGATCCACCTCATCGACTGGTCTCGCGTCGACCACCTGGTCCTGGTGAGTGAGCACCTGCGCGACGTGGTCCGTCGGCTGCTCGGCGACCGGTTGTCGGCAACCACCGTCCACGTCCTCCCGAACGCCGTCGACACGACCCGGATCCCCACCGAGAAGACCCCGGGCCACCTGCGCCGGATGCTGATCATCGGGTGGGCACAGCCGGTCAAGGATCCGGTGTGGGCCCTGGACGTCCTCAGCCGTCTCCGGCGGGTCGACCCCGAGTGGACGCTGGTGCTGGTGGGATCGGACTTCCTGACCACGGCGGTCACCTCGGGTGTGCAGTATGCGGAGCGGTTCCGCGAGCGTCTCACGGCACCGGACGTCCGGGGTGGCGTGGAGTTCGTGACACCGACCTCCGACATCGCACCGCACCTGAGGTCCGTCGGCTTCGTGCTGAGCAGCAGCCGACGGGAGTCCTTCGGCCTCGGTCTGGTGGAGGGCGCCGCCTCGGGTGCCGTGCCCGTCGTGCGCAACTGGCCCGTGTTCGCCAGCCTCGACGGCGCACGCCGCCTGTTCCCGGCCGAGTGGGTGGTCGACAGTGTGGACGCGGCGGCCGAGCGCATCCTGGCGCACGCGGAGGAGCGGCGGTGGCAGCCTGCCTCGGTGGCGGTCCGGACGGAGGTCGAGCAACGCTTCCTGCGCAGCCGGCCCGCTCGGATACTGAGCCGTCTGGTCGTGGGAGACGAATAGGCCGACGCGACCCGCGAGCTCGCCCCAGGGGACCGTGACGCGGACGTGATCCGCACGCTCGTCGTCCGGGTGGACCGTCAGGCGGATGCGATCTGCGCGAGGACCTGGACGGCGGCGGTCGTGTGCTGCACGGGTGACCTGAGGTCCAGCGGCTGGGACGCCAGCGGGCTCCCGGCCTCCACCACGCCCCACACCGGGCGGCCACTGCCCCGGTAGTCACTCCACTTGGACGGCAGGAACGGGTTGGCGGGGAACAGTTTGCGGGTGACCGCGTCATTGATGAGCAGGGCATCCATCCGCGTGCTCAGCGCCAGGAAGTCGAGATATCCCACGAAGGGCCGGGCCCGCACCAGCTCGACCCCGGACAGCCCCAGACCCCGCAGAGCGTTCATCAGGGCGTCCGGTTTGGCGGTGTGGATGTTGAGCTGCAGGCGGTCGCGCAGATCCGGTGGCAGGACGCTGAGCGCGGCGACCACGCTGGTCATGCTGCGATTGGCGTAGAAGTTGCCGAAGTAGCCGATGTGCCGTCGGTCCGGATCGAGGTCCTCGACCGGGTCACCCAGGCGATAGAACTCCGGCGGCAGGGTCGGGTGCGGAGACACCACGGCGCGCTCCCTCGCGCGAGCCGCGAGCCCCTCGTCGGCGATGCGGCCGATCATCAGGTCGCGCTGGTTCTCGTTCGTGAACAGCAGTTCGTCGGCGAGGGCATAGGGCAGAGTCTCGACCCAGCTGAACAGGTTGTCGCCCGGCGGGGGGAAGCCGGCGGCCCGGACCGCCGTGGTGAGTTCGTCCAGCAACTCCCCCTGCGCGACGTCGGTGTGCCGTTCCCTGGCGTCCACGTAGACCGACAGCGGGTCGGAGAACTCGGCCGTCCAGCGCACGTGGGGCCGCAGCTGCTTGAACCGCGCCGCGAGGAAGTGGCTCGGCACCCAGTGGGCCCGGCTGTAGACGCGCTCGTAGCCGGGACCGTCGCCGTCCCACTCGAGCGCCTGGCCGAGCCCGGCCTCGACGAAGGTGCGCACACCCCGCCAGGACGAGAAGAGGGTCGGGGTCGCCAGCGCGACCTTGCGTCGCACGAGCGGACCAGCGATCTGGTCCAGTGCCGGGTCGGTGTCCCGCAGGGAGGACATGTCGTTCTGCAGGACGTCCACCGGGCGACCGGCCGCCCGGACCCGCTTGGCTGCGACGATCGCAGCGGTGTCGACGAAGGGCGCGAAGGCGTAGGCCACCACGAGGTCGGTGGCGGGCGCACCCTCGCCGACGTCATGACCGTGTGCCATGGGCGTCACTCTATGTGGCCCGGGACGGCCCCGCGGCGGGATCACAGGCGGGTCGGGGAACCTCGGGCCGGCGAGCACGTGGCATGCTTGGTCGCCAGAGTGCCGCGGGCCTGGCGGGACCCGCCCGACCGACCAGAAGCGAGGCGACCGCGCAATGTCATCAGCCACGGGGTCATCAGCCACGCCGACACCCACGAGGCCAACACCCACGAGGTCGACGGCCAAGGGGCGATCGGCCGGACGGATCCTCGGCCGCATCCCGTCAGCGGCGGTCCTGACCGCGCTCGGCCTGGTGGGGGCACTGACCATCGTGGCGGCCGTCCTGACCTGGTGGCTCGCCGTCACCATCGGGCTGGTCCTGCTCCACCTGGGGACCACCCTGGCCGTGATCGGCCCCTGGGGCTCCCGGCCGCCCAAGCGGCCCAAGGACAACAGTGCGCAGGTCACCGCCCACATCGTGGACCTGGAGCAGCGCGTCGACGCCCTCAGCTCCCGCCTGGTCGCCAGCACCGAACGCACCCGCGTGGAGCTCCTCGACATGCTGGCCGACCGCCGCGACATGGAGGGGAACCGGCCGTCCTGATGGGTGCGGACACCACCAACGACCTGGTCGCCCGACTGGCCGAGGGGCTTCGTCCCGATCGCATCGAGCCCTACACGGCCTTCGCGATCCGCACGCGCAGCCCCTTGGCCCCCGAGGTGCTCCGCGCGGCCGGCCAGGACGCGGCGTTCGCCCGGCTCGTCGCCCTCTCCGGGACACCGGACGCACACACTCGCGGGCTGGAGCTGCTCGATGCGATCGTGGCCCGCGAGGGGGTGGGCTCGCAACGTGCGGAGATCGCCACGCTCTACGCGCAGCTCCTCGTGCGGACCGACCGTCGGGAGGAGCTCGAGACGCTGCTGAACGACCCAGGGGTGCCGCTGAAGTCGCTCGACCGGTGGTCCCTGCGCAGCGACCTGCTGAACCCGCACCGTCCCGGGGCGGAGGAGCCGTCCGAGGGCCTCTCGGCGGCCGAGGACCGGTGGCTCACGGTCCTGAACGAGATCCTCGACGCCGACGGGCTGGAGCCGGTGCGCCTGCTCCCGCCCACCCCTGACCAGAACCCCTATCAACGACTCGCCGCCCCCACGGAGGAGCAGGTCGACGGGGAGCTGGTGACCGTCGTGATGTCGGCATTCCGGCCGGACCGGGACCTGCTGCTCGCCGTGCGCGGGGTGCTGGAGCAGACCTGGCGCAATCTCGAGCTGCTGGTCGTGGACGACGCCTCGCCGGAGGGCGCCGAGGAGTTGTTGGCGCAGGCCGAGTCACTCGACTCCCGGGTCCGGATCGTCCGGGCCCCCCGCAACGGGGGCACCTACCAGGCCCGCAACCTCGCTCTCACCATCGCGCGTGGCCGGTGGATGACCTTCCAGGACAGCGACGACTGGACCCATCCTCGCCGGATCGAGCTGCAGGTGCGGCACCTGCTGGAGAACCCCACGCTGCTGGCCAACCGGACCTGGACGCTGCGCGCCTACGAGGACCTGACGCTGACCTACGTCGGCTACCCCGCGGCCCGGCTCAATGCCAGCTCACTGCTCTTCGACCGGGTGCCGGTCCACCGGCTCGTCGGCGACTTCGACTCGGTCCGCAAGTCGGGAGACATGGAGCTCCCGTTCCGGTTGCAGGCCCTGCGGGAGGGCAGCGTGCGCGACCTGCGCCACCCCTCACCGCTGGCGATCACTCAGCTGCGGTCCAACTCACTCTCGCGTGCGGACGCGGTCCCGGGCTGGCTCCGGTGGGACCGGCTGGCCTACCGGGACAGTTACATGGAGTGGCACGACCAGATCAGGGCCGGCCGCCTCGAGGCGCGGCTGCCGCTGGCCGACGCACCGGCACGACCCTTTCCGCTGCCACGTGCCTCGTGGGCACCGAATCGGCCAGCCGCGCCACGTCCGCCTCACTGGCAGGTCGTGGTGCTGGGCGACCTGCGCACCGGCCAGCCCCGCGCACCGCGGACCATGGGCGTGGCACGCGCCGCCTCCGACGCCGGCCTGACGACCGCGGTGGCGAACACCGAGTCCCCCCACCCCGTGGCCCGCAAGCGCGAGGCGGCCGGCCGCGCGCTGGCCCACGACACTCGACTGGGACGGGTCGGGCTCACCAACGTCCACGAGGACGACGGCACCGACCTGCTGGTCGTGACCGACCCGGCCAGCCTGCTCCACCTCGACGCGGCGAGCCTGCCGGCCCGGGAGATCCTGGTGCTGGCCGATGAGGCGGACCCGGACCAGTGGTCGGTGGCCGCCGTCGACTCCCGGTGCGAGCAGCTGTTCGGGAGACTTCCCAGCTGGGGCGGACCCGCTCACCTGCACGAACTGCCCGACGGTCCCTCGGCCTGCCGGGTGCAGGTCCCGGACGACCGCTGGGTCGAGGCCGACTTGACGCTCGTCACCGGCGCAGACTGGCCCAGGGTGCGCACCGCCCGGCGCGGTCGGACGACGGGGGGTGCCGTGGTGATCGGACATCACCTGCGGGACTATGTCGCTCGCTGGCCCCGGGGGCCCAAGGCCCTGCGGCGCGCCTACCCCCTCACACCGGTCCCGGTCGATGAAGCCAGCGACGTGTCGGTCGAGGTGCACACGCTGGGCGGACTGACGACCCCGACCCAGGTGCTCAGGCGTGAGCTGCCGCCGCCCTCCTGGTTGTCCTTTCTGGGCACCGGGATGACCCTGCGGGAGTTCCTGTCCCACCTCGACGTCTGGGTCTACCACGGCACCTGGGACCTGCACGCCGAGATCGCCACCCTGGAGGCACTCGCGGCCGGGTTGCCCTGTGTCCTGCCCGAGGCCGCGGCGGACAGCGGTCTGCTGGGGCGAGTCCGGTGCGTCGGCCCCAGGGAGAGCACCGCCGCCGTGCTGGAGCTGCTGGGCACCGAGGACGACCCGGATCACTCGGCCCGCCGACGCGCCGACGTGTGGGAGCAAGCCTTGCGTGCGCTGCTGGGCCAGTCCGAGGTCGGTGCCCTCGACACACCGCCCGGCCCCACGGCACCACCCGGCCCCACGGCACCACCCGGCCCCACGGCGCCCCCCGGCCCCGCGACCAGCCTGGAGATGACGGAGGACACCGCGCAGGGTGCGGCCGACCGGCTCCCCACCGGCGGCCCGGGAGCCGGCTGATGGTGACCCGGCGCGCACTGACCCGGCGCGTCCGTGCTGCGCTGCTGCCCCTGGCCAGGCAGGTGCCCCGCACCTTCGGCCCCGCCCCGCTCCGGCTCCTGTCACGTGATGCGCGGGTGGCCGCGGCCGAGCAGCTCACCTCCACCGACCCCCAGCGGGCGCATGCCCTGCTCGAGCAGGAGCTGGCACCCGATGCGCCGGCGAGGCTGGTGCGGACCACCGCCGTGGCGGCCTTCCGCGCTGAGGACCACGCGCGTGCCGTCGAGCTGCTCACGTCGCTGCTGACCGGTGGCGAGGCCAGCTCAACCGACCTCCTGCGTCTGGCCCAGTCCGCACGCGAGATCCGCGATCGTGCGGTCCTCGACCGTGCGCAGACCGCGCTGCTCCAGCAGACCCCCGCCACGGAATCGCAGGTGCGTCGCACCATCGCCGCGCTGGCCAAGATCGACCACCGCCACCGGCCGGACCTCCAGCGCTGGCGCGACCGCACAGCAGCCCGCCATCCCGGCGTCACCCTGGCCGGGGCGGACGCGCTCATCGCCGCGGCCCGCGCGTCCGAGCTGGCGCTCGGTGGTCCGCTCGAGGCCTCTGACGTCGCCGAGCTGCTCGCGCTCCCCGAGGGTGCGACACACCTGGTCCGCCGGCTCACCGGGACCCGCCGGTTCGCCGACCTGGCGGCCCTGCTGCCGACCTGGTCGCAGGAGACGCTCGACAGTGTCTCCGCGGCGGCCTGGCGCTGGCTCTCGCGGCACGCGGCGGGCCACGGGTGGACCGCCCTCGCGGCAGAGGCCGCCGGCCGTGTCGACGGGGACTCACCGCAGGAGACGACCCGGGCACTGCTCGCGGAGGCCGCCGACGAGGAGCACCTCCTGGCCCATCCCTGGGAACCCCCGGTGCGTGCCACCGCGCCGGCCGACCTCGACACCCGCTCCGTGCTCTCGGTCCTCGGCCAGTCCCTGCCGCTGCGCTCCGGTGGCTACGCAACCCGGTCACACGGCATACTCACCTCCCTCGCCGAGCGGGGCTGGCAGGTCACCGCCGTGACCCGGCTCGGCTTCCCCTTCGACCAGTGGTGGCAGGCCGACGACGAGCGTGTCCCGCCACCCGTGGACGTGGTCGACGGCATCCCCTACCACCGGCTGCTCACCGACGGGGTCCGCCACTACCCGCGGGTCCCGTTGACGCCCTATGTCACCCAGGGAGCCGCCGGGATCGTCGGACTCGCCCGGGAGAAGCGGGCCAGCCTGATCCACGCCTCCAGCCTGTATGACGTGGGGATGGCCGGTCTGACGGCCGCCCGTGAGCTGGGGGTCCCGTTCGTCTACGAGATGCGGGGGCTGAAGCAGCTGCTGGAGGGAGCCCGGCTGCCGCTGTTCACCGGATCTCCGCGCCACCACTACCTGGACCTGCTGGAGGCCACGGTCGCCCGGGAGGCCGATGCCCTGCTGGTGATCACGCACGCCCTGGGGCGCGAGATGGAGCGCATGGGTGTGGACCCCTCCCGGATCACGGTGGTGCCCAACGGGGTCGACGTCGACCGCTTCACCCCCCGCGAGCGCGACCAGGGGCTGGCCGAACGGCTGGGACTGGCCGACAAGCAGGTGATCGGCTATCTCGGTGGGCTGGTCCACTACGAGGGGCTGGACCTGTTGTTCGAGGCCCTCGTCCGGCTGCGCGAGCAGCGCGACGACTTCCACCTCCTGGTCGTGGGGGACGGTGCCTACGAGCGCAAGCTGCACATGGTCGTGGAGGAGCTGGGCGTCGGTGACCTCATCACCTTCACCGGCCGGGTCCCGCACGAGGAGGTCGAGGACTACCTCAGCCTGGTGGACATCACCCCGTTCCCCCGCAAGCCGCTGCCGGTCTGCGAGATGATCTCGCCGATCAAGCCGTTCGAGTCGATGGCGATGCGCAAGGCAGTGGTGGCCTCCGATGTGGCGGCACTGGCCGAGATCGTCCAGGACGGGGTGACCGGCCGGTTGTTCGCCAAGGGCGACGCCGATGACCTCGCACGGGTGCTCGGTGAGCTGCTGGACGACCCCGGCCAACGGGCCAGGCTGGGTGCCGCAGCCCGCGACTGGGTTGCCCGAGAACGGGACTGGAGCCGCATCACCGACTCCGTGGACGGGGTCTACCGTCAGTTGCTGGACCCCAGCACGGCGTCGTAGACCGCCGCATAGCGTTGCTCGTTGTGCGCCCACGTGCGGTGGTTGAGCACCCAGTCCCGCGCACCGGCCGCCAGCTCCGCTCGCCGCCCCGGGTCGGCGGCCAGTCCCTCCAGCACGTCGGCCAACGAGATCGCGTCCCCGGTCCGGAAGGTCTCACCGCGCTGGCCGTCGCCGGTGATCTCCTGCAGCGCAGGCAGGTCGGAGACCACCAGCGGGATGCCGAGGGCCATCGCCTCGTAGGGCTTGAGGGGTGTCACCAGACGGGCAGCCCGCTCGTCGATGCGGGGGATCACGAAGACGTCCAGCTGGGCGTAGTAGTCGCCGACCTGGTCGTGCGGGATGCGCCCGGTGAACAGGACGGCCTCGCCTGCGCCGACGTCATCGGCGTGCTGCTCCAGCAGCTCGCGACGACTCCCCTCCCCGACGATCAGGGCGGTGGCCGGCACGCCGCGACGGCGCAGCTCCAGCGCGGCGTCGATCAGCAGCTCCTGGCCCTCCCGGTGGTGGTCCAGGTTGGACACGTAGCCGAAGGTGAACCGGTCGGTCAGCCCGAGCTGCTCGGTCAGCGCCCGGTCCCGCTCGCGCGGCACGAACGCCGTCGGGTCCACGCCGTTGGGGACGACGTGCACGTGTGCGGCATCGATGCCGCGGGACACGATGTCGTTCTTCATCGACTCGCTCAGCGTGACGACCGACGCCGCCTGCTGCTGCGCCCAGACGGAGGCGGCGATCCTGCGGTCATAGAGCTCTGCCCGCTCGCCCCACGCCGTGTCCTTGGTCCAGAGGGCCTCGAAGAAGCCGCGCACCTCATAGACGACGGGCAGGTGCAGGGCCCGGCCGACGGCGAGCGCGACCAGGGCCGCCTCGGTGCCGCGGTTGCCGGAGTGGACGTGGATCAGGTCGGGGTCCTCGGCGGCCACGACCGGGACCAGAGCCGTTGCGTAGGCGCCGAGGTAGTCCTCGATGGTCTCCTTCTCCGGGATCGGGTCGCGCAGCAGATGGACGTAGCGGATGCCACCGACCTCGTCGACCTCCGGGGCCTCCTCGATGCCGATGGTGCGGGGGAAGTCCAGTGCGGTCACCGCCACCGGATCCAGACCGGCCCTGGCCTGGCCGATCAGCGTGTACATGCTGCGCATCGAGTAGCCGCTCTGCCGTTGCGGCACCCCGATCTTGAGCAGGTGCAGGACCTTGCCGGTCCGGGTCCGGTCGGTGCTGTCCTGGCCGGTTGAGTGCGGCAGGTCGGCCAGCACGTCGGGGTCGATCGTCGGCAGCCACCCGGGCTCCGACTCCTTCCAGCGGCCTTCCTGGATGCGCAACTGGTGGATCAACAGCTTGTTGCGCGGGGACAGCTCAATGCGGCGTCGCAGCACGGCCATGTGCAGACTGATCGCTCCTGCCTGGGCGGCGGTCGCCTGCACCTGCTTGATCAGCTCCTGCTCGGGCTGGTCCTGTTCGTTGATGCGCGCGAACTCCTGCTCGGCCAGGGCCAGGGCCTGCTCGTGCTCTCCGGCGTCGCTGAGCCTCTTGAGCCGCCGGGCCGTGAGCTGGTCCTCGGTCGGCGGCGGAGGTGGTGTGGGCTCGGCCGAAGGGGCCGGCTGATCTGCGGGCGCGGCCGGATGGTCCGCCGAGGGCGACTCGGATGCCGGCTGCTGGCCCTCCGGTTCCGTCGGACTCTGCCGGCCGGTCCTGCGGGCGAGCGCGCCGAGACCCCGACGCACACGACCGCCCCAGGCTCTCAGATCAGACACGGCGTCGAGACTACTCGCTGTCGCGCTGCGGCACGTCGTCCAGCTCGATCTCCTGAGCGGTCGCCTGCGTAAAGCCCAGGCTGCTCAGTTGCCGATAAAGGAACGGCGTCAGCGAGCGAGCGTAGGTGTCGGTGATGTGGCTGCCCTGTCGATAGATCAGCTGCCCTCCGATCGCCACGGGACACACAGCGTCGTCCGGGCAGATCCACTCCCGCGGGTCGAGGAGCACGGCGCCAGTCGCCTCAGACAGCGAGGTCATCAACTGGCCGCCCTGGGGCTCATCGAGGGGGAAGTCACACGCTCGCAGGTCGTCGAGATTCTCCGCGGCGCACTCGTAGATCTCCTTCCCTGGTGACGAGTTGTCCATCATCACCAGCACGGGGATGCCGGCGTCCTGCAGCGCGGTGGCGGCAGTGATCATGCCCTCCAGGAGCTCCGGCTTCGGACCACTGCCGGAGTTCATGATCACCAGGTGGGGCGGGTCCTCCTGCGTCACCAGGGTGTCGACAACCGTGCGCCCGAACTGGTTGCAGTCCTCCATGTGGTGGCCGGCGACGGTGGCCGCGCAGGAGGACTTGAGGTAGGTCGTCAGTCGCCACCCCTCCTCCTTGGCGATCGCGTCGTACCCGGCAAAGTACTGCCCGAGCTTGGAGTCACCCCAGAGCACGACCTCGGTCTCTGCCCCGGGGACGCCGTAGACACAGTCTGGATCCGGGTCGGGCTCGCCCTGGGCGATCTGGCACTCGTCGTCGTAGTAGCTGGGGATGTCGTCCCGGGCGAGGGCGGGATCGGGTTGAAGCGGACCGGTGCGTGTGTAGGCCGTGCTCGGATCCTCGATCCGCTGCCACGTGGAAGCGTCCGGGTCAGCGACCAGTGCGGCCGCTCCCGGAGTCGTGACGGCGTCCTCCAGGCTCGGGCGGCTGACCCAGGCCGCACCGGTCACTCCGCAGATCACTGCCATGGTCAGGCCGCCCATCGCCAGCGAACGCCACGGCCGGGAGGTCAGCGACGTGCGAAAGCGGATGGGGTCCTCGACCAGGACCTTGGTGGCCCAGGCCAGCAGGATCGACAAGACGCCGAGACCCACCAGAACCGGAGCGCCCAGTTCTCCCCACTGCGCCTCGGCGAGAACGACCAGGGGCCAGTGCCACAGGTAGATCGCGTAGGACAGTCCGCCGATCCACACCATCGGGGGCAGGCTGAGGAGACGGCCCACCACGGTGGGGTGGCCTGGGACACCAGCGGCGATGACCAGGACCGCGCCAAGAACCGGCAGGATCGCGGCCGAGCCCGGCCAGGGTGTGCTCTGGTCATAGAGGGTCACCGACACCAGGATCATGGCCAGGCCGGCCGCCACGGCCTGCTGGGCGACCAGCCTGGACAGACCCGCTAGCCAAGGCACGGCAAAGGCCAGCACGGCCCCGGCCGCCAACTCCCAGAGCCGGGTCGTGGTCACAAAGTAGGCCGTGGCCGGGTCGGTGGAGGTCAGCACGACCGACCACACCAGCGAGGCCACCCCGAGTAACGACAGGAGCAGCAGCATGGTGCGGACCACCCGGAGGCGGAAGCGTGCGGCCAGAACCACGGCGATCAGGATCATCAGGGGCCAGACGAGGTAGAACTGCTCCTCCACGGACAGCGACCAGTAGTGCTGCAGCGGGGAGACGCCGGACCCCTCAGCCAGGTAGTCGACCGACCGCGAGGAGAGGACCCAGTTGACAACGTACAGGGTCGATCCGAAGACATCAGTGAGCAGGTTGGACCGAGAACTCGCCGGCAGCACGAACCACCCGACCACCAAGGTGAACAGGATCACCACCGACGCCGCGGGAAGTAGCCTGCGGGCCCGTCGGGCATAGAAGTTGACGATCGAGACCGTGCCGGTGCGTTGCACCTCACGCAGCAGCGCCGAGGTGATCAGGAAACCGGAGATCACGAAGAAGACGTCGACTCCCGCGAAGCCGCCCGAGATCCCGGGGGTGTGCAGGTGGTAGAGCAGCACTGTGCCAACCGCGATCGCCCGGAGTCCCTCGACATCGTGTCGCAGGTTCCGGGCAAGTGTGGGAGAGGGCGAGGTCACTGTGCGGGAGGTCCTGATCGGTGTGCTGGAACGCCGCTGATCCTCTCACGGGTGCCTGCACCGCCCGTCGAGGACGGGACCCTGTCGGACGGCGCGTCGTGCGGCCCGAGGGGCCGCCGATGACCCGGATCACGAATGGGCAACGGTTGAGTAAAGTCGTTGCATGGCACGTCCGTGCATGTCACAGTCACTCTGGGTCGTGGGGTCGACTGGCATGAGGGCACGGCAGGGAGAGGGACATCCATGGGCGTTGTTGCGCTGATCGTCAAGCGCGCCCGTGCCGGCTTCGGCCTGCTCCTCACCATCTTGGTGCTGGTCGCCGGAACGACCGCCATCATCGCCGGCACCCTCGGCTACTCCGAGGCCGCCGCCACCACCGCCGCCCGGCAGGCACTGAGCGCCCCGGACCCCACGGAGGCCGGAATCCGCGTGCAGACCCGGCTGGCGGAGGATCCCGCCCGGCAGGCCGCAGAGGCCGAGCGGATCATTCGTGAGGAGTTCAGCCCGACCGACGTACTCATCCAGCGCACAGTCGTCTCCGAGCCGCGATCGGTCGCCGACCACGACGGCAAGTTGGTCGTGATGGCCGGTCCAGCACTGACCCCGGACGACCCGAACTTCGCCGACCGCATCGAGGTGGTCGAGGGTTCCTGGCCGCAGGCCGACGACTCCGAGGCGGTCCAGGGTGCACTGCACGAGGGCGCCGCCGCCCAGTGGGAGGTCGGCGTCGGCGACCAGTTGGACGTCGGCGGCACCACGGTCCAGATCAGCGCGACCTGGCGGCCGGTCGATGCCCAGGAGGCGTTCTGGTTCGGCGACCCGATGATCGAGGGCGGCAGTGCCGACGCACAGATGGGGCCGCTCGTCGTCCCCGAGACCGACACCACTCACTTCGGGGACACGCCCTTCGTCCAGTTCACCGTCCAGCCCGACGCCGAGCGGGTGCTCCCCGCCGACATGCCCCGTCTGGCCGCGGTCGCCGGTGCCCTGGACAGCTCGTTGCGCACCCCGGAGGTGGAGGTCCGCGGCGTCACCGTCGAGGGTGACCTGGCCCCGACCGCCGGGGCTGCCTCGCGGAACCTGGCCACGGCACGCGCCCTCAACCTGGTGCCGGTCACCCTGCTGCTCCTCGTCAGCCTGATCGCCATCGTGCAGATCGCCCGGCTCCAGGCCGAGGCACGCTCCGGCGAGGTCGAGCTGATGGTGGCCCGCGGCGCGTCCCGCGGTCAGTTGTTAACCTGGTCGATCGTCGAGTCCGTGGCCGTGGCTGTGCTCGCCGCCGCCCTGGGCACGGCGACCGCCCTGGGGGTGATGCAACTGGTCCCGGCGGGAAGCCTGCAGACGGGCACCGTGATCCGGACCGGTATCGCAGCGGGTGTGGCCGTGGTTGCCGCCCTGGTGGTCGTCGCGGTGCTGCAGGTCCGCACGCTGTCCGCCCGCACCGCGACGGACCGCTCGGGCCGCACGCGCGCCGCCGCGGCCCTCGGCACGATCGTGCTCACCCTGGGTGCCGCCGCGATCTCCTGGTGGCAGCTCAACCGCTACGGCTCGCCCCTGGTCACCAACGCCGACGGCAGCCTGCGCACCGACCTGGTCGCCGGCGCGGCCCCGGCTCTCCTGCTCGCCGCCGCCGCCCTGCTCGGCACCATGGTGCTCGGGCCGGTGGGCCGCTTCGTGGAGACGATCAGTCGCCGCTCCCGCGGCCTGCTCACCCACCTGGTCTCGGCCCAGGTCTCCCGGCGCATCGTGGTCTATGCCGTCCCGGTCGTGCTGACCGTCCTGGCGGTCGGAGCGACGACCGTCGCAGGCTTGTATGCCGGCACCTCCGCCCAGTTGCGCGAGGGCCTGGCAGCCCTGGGTCGAGGGGCGGACATCCGGGCTGTGGTCACCTCCGCCCCGGTCTCGCAGACCACCCTGCCGAGCGTGCCGAGCCTGGGCGGTGTCGACGGCGTCGACGCCAGCACACCGGTGTGGTTGTCCGACGGCCGGCTGGGTGAGAACGTCGTCGCCTACACCGCGCTCCCGGTCGACCAGCTGGGTCAGGCTGTCAGCGTCCCCGACGGCGTGCTGGACGTGCCCGAGGTGACCGAGGCGCTGCGCGGTCCGACCAAACCCGAGGGCGCCATCCCACTGCCGGAGGCGACCACCGCCCTGGACCTGACGGTCGAGATGACCGCATCCCCGCACGACGTGGAGGCACTCCAGGCCGCGATCACCCAGACCTACGACTGGACCCACGAGCAGTTCGGGCCCGACTTCACCGACGACCCTCCGCCACCCGAGTCGATCGAGGAGATCGCCTGGAGCCAGGTGCACGACATCGTGCGCCCGTTCATGTCCGGTCGGGAGGTGACCCCGATCCTGTGGTTCTGGGATGAGGCCAGCACGAGCCTGGTCAGCGTCCGCGGGGAGCCGATTCCGATCGAGTTCGACGTCACCCTCAGCGAGCGCCCCGACGAGGTGAGCGACCCGCCGCAGGCCCCCTCCGTGGACGCCGCTCCCCTCAGTTCCACGGGACAGATCCAGGTGCCGGTCGAGGCCGGCCCGGGTCGCAGTCTGGTGGCGATCGACCTCGGGTTCCAACAGGCGGGCGGGAATCTGTCCACCAACGCCCTGACCGCCTCACTGTATGACCTGGACCTCACCCTGACCGGACTCACCACCAGTGGCGGGGACGGTGCCGGGACGGACCTGCTGGCAGATCCGGCCGTGGACGGCTGGGAGACCCCCATCCCGGGTGAGCTGCCGGACTTTGACCCGGAGCAGGGCGCCTATGTTGCCCCGCCGACGGCGGGAACGCTCTCCCAGGGGCCGGAGGGGCTCGCACTGACCGTCACCACCGGCGTGGAGGCCAGTGGTGTCAGTGGTCGCCCGGGCGCGTCCGACGATGTCGCCGTCGTGCCGCTTCAGGCCCCCGGGATCACCGCGATGGGCTCCGCCACCCCGGCCGGACCGGACGGATCGGAGCAGGCCGAGAGCACCCAGGACGCAGATACCGCTGTCACCGGCGACCCTGGCCCGGCCACCACTGAGGGGAGTCCGACCACCTCTGACGGGGATCCAGCCACCTCCGACGGGAGTGACGAGCAGGCGCCGACGGCTGCCGACGGCACCGTGCCGGTCGCGATCACCCACTCCCTGGCCGAGACCGGCAACTTCGAGGTGGGGATGCCCATCACCGTGCAGGCCTTCGGCGGCAACATCCCGGGGCAGGTGGCGGCGATCGTGACCGCCGTGCCGGGATCGACCGCTCCGCACAGCGCCCTCATGGACAGCGCGGCCCTGAGCCAGCACCTCACGGACGCCGGCGACAGCCTCCCGCGACCGAACCAGCTGTGGGCCAGCAGCAGCGACCCCGACACGGCGCTCGCCGGTGTCCGGGAGTTGCCGGCCGTCGCCTCCGCGACGGGCCCGGGCGAGGTGTCCGTCACCGACGCCGCGAGCGCCGTCCGCCTGGTCTTCTGGGTGGCCTCGGCCGGTGCCGTGCTCCTGGCGGTGACCGGCATCGGTGCCGTCGCCGCCAACCTGCTGCGGGTGCGGCGCGCTGAGGTCTCGGTGCTGCGGGCCCTCGGCATGACCCCCGGCGGCCAGGCGCGGGCCCGCGCCGCCGAGCTGCTCGCCGTGGTGGTGGCCTCCATCGGCCTGGGCCTGGTGGCCGGGTGGCTGGTGAGCTGGCTCGTCGTGCCCGAGCTGTCCCGCAGCACGACGCTGGCCGGCCAGGCCGAGCTCCCGGCACCCCTGGCCCTCGAGGTGCCCCTGTGGGCGGGCCTGATCGGTGCGCTGGTGGCCGTGCTCCTGCTGCTGCTCCTGGTCCTCTACACGACGGTGCGGGGCCAGGCGCTGGACCACGAGTATCGGGAGGAGATCCGGTGAGCCGTCACTCCACGCCCCGTCTGCCCGGTCGCCTGGGCGTGCTGCGCAAGCAGTTCCTCGCCGACCCGTGGCCCTCCCTGCTGCTCGCCCTGCTCGTCGCGCTCGTGGCTGCGGCCTCGACCCTCTGGCCCCGCTACATCCTGGACATGAACAGTCGGCAGGTGCCCTACCAGGTGGAGGCACTGTCGGCCCAGCAGCGCGACATGACGGCCTTCTGGACCGCGACGATCGTGCCGGAGCCAGACCGGGAGTACACCTCGGCAGAGGACACCTGGGGACCGGTCTTCGACGGCCTGGAGGCGGTGCGTCAGGACCAGCCCGAGCCGCTGCGCTCGATGCTGCAGGAGGGCGACTTCTTCATCGAGCTGGGCAAGAACGACACGGCGCGGATCCCCCCGGAGGGCACCGAGTACGCGGAGGTCTATATCCAGCAGCGGGTGGACCCCCACCTGGAGGAGCACGTCGAGCTGGTCTCCGGGGAGTGGCCGGAGATGGTCCTCAACGAGAGCCCGCAGCTGCTGGCCGAGGACATCGCAGAAGGCACCGCCAGCGGACCGGTCCAGGTGCTGCTGCTGGACGAAGCCGCGCAGCGGCTCAACCTGGAGGCCGGGGACGAGTACCAGGACTTCCTCATCACCGGCACCTTCACGCCGACGGACCCCGAGGACCCACGCTGGGCGCACATGCCCAACTCGACCTCGGTGGGGGAGATCTTCTCCGGCAACAAAGGCCTGATGGGGTTCGTGACGGCATACCTGCCCCCGGAGAACCCGGGATCGACCGGCGCGATCACCAACAACAACATGAACCTCTTCTACCCGCTGGACGGCAGCGCCGTCCCGGGTGACCAGGTGGACGCGGTGACCGCCCAGCTCATCCAGATGAGCTCGACCCAGCAGGACATCCGACTGCCGGACTCGGAGGAGGGCTTCAACACCACCTTCAACTCGCCCGACGTCAACCTGGCCACCCCACCGATCCAGACCACCTTCGGCGCCGAGGTGCTCAGCACCTTCGAGGACCTCTCCCAGCAGCAGCGGGCGACGGCGTCCATGCTCGCCGTCGTGGCCGCCGGGCCGATCGGCGTGGCGCTGGCCGTGTTTGCCCTGGCGGCACGACTCATCACCTCCCGCCGGCAGCAGGCCCTGGCGCTCGCGACCGCCCGGGGCGGGTCCCCGGCCCAGGTGCGCGGTGGCATGTTCCTGGAGGGGCTGGCCCTGGGGATCCCGGCCGCCGTGGCGGGGCACTACGCGGCAGACCTGGTCAACTCCACCTCCAGCGGTTGGACCGAGTGGGTCCCGGTCGTGCTGATCGGGCTGGCCCCCGCGGGACTGCTGGCCCTGACCACCAGCACAGAGTCCCGCAGCAGCCGGCGCGACCTCAGCAGCAAGGGCGCCAGCCGCGTCCGGGTCCTCATCGAGGTCGTGGTGCTGGCCCTCGCCGGGCTGGCGGTGTGGCGCCTGTTCGACCGGGGACTCACCGGCGTCGCGGAGACATCTGCGGCCACCGGCGAGGAGACGGTCGCCGTGAACGTGGACACCGGCGTGGACGTGCTGATGGCGGCCACGCCCATCCTGCTCGCCCTGGCCGCCTGCGTGATCACCCTGCGGCTCTACCCCGCCCCGGTGCACACGCTGATGGCGTTCTTCCGCCGCCGGCGGGGCCTGACCAACTTCCTGGGTGCGGCGCGAGCGGTGCGCGACCCCGCGGGCGGCATGGTGCCCGCCCTTGCGGTCATCCTCGGCGTCTCGGTGGCGGTCCTGTCCTCCGTGCTGTCCTCCACCATCAGCAGCGGTGCGGAACAGGCGGCCTGGCAGTCGGCCGGTGCCGGCGTGCGCCTCTCCGGCCCGTCCTGGAGCGAGGAGGACCTCCAGCCCGTCCGTGAGGTCGAGGGCGTGGAGCAGATCTCGGTCGTCGGGACCGCCGCGCAGAACCACGACCTCACCGGCGAGCTCACCGCACGTGGCCTGACCGTCTACCTCGTGGAGGACGCGCTCCAGGAGGTCTGGGCCGACACGCCTCTGGACCCGCTGCCCGAGGAGCTGTTCTCCGGGTCGTCGGTCACGCCCGTGATCAGCGGCGGCACCTTCGAGGCCGACTCGGGCACCGGGACCCTGGACGGTCGCGGGGAGGTCGAGGTCATCAGTCACGTCGACGGGCTGCCCGGGGTCCGCACCCGCGGGGCCTTCATCGTGGTGGACCGGGAGGCGTGGGAGGCCACCGGCGGCACTGTGCCCGACGCCGACGTGGTGCTGGTGTCCGCCAGCGACCCGACCCAGAACGAGGATCTGGTGGCCGCGCTCAACGAGGCCATCCCCAACGCCCTGGCCGAGACTCCTCAGGAGAAGCTCTCCACCTTCCAGGAGTCGCCCGTCACCGGCTCGATGCTCTGGTTCTTCGCCGCTGCCGTCGTCGCCACGACCCTGCTGACGGTGCTCGCCGTCATCTTCGTGCAGCTGATGGGCGCCGCGGCGCGGACTTCGCTGTTCACCGTCCTGCGCACCCTCGGTCTCAGCCAGCGGCAGGCCCGTGCCCTGACCTCCTGGGAGCTCGGCCCGCTGGTGGCGATGGCCTTCGTCGTGGGGGCCGGCCTGGGCGTGCTCGTGCCCTGGCTGCTGCTGCGGGCCATCAGCCTGACCGGTCTCACCGGCGGGTCCACGCAACCGACCCTGTCCCTCGACTGGATGGTGCTGGGCCCGGTGATCCTGGGCATCCTGGTGACGGTCGCCATCGCGATCGCGGTGTCCGCGGCGATGTCCGGTCGGGCCGATCTGGTCGACCAGCTCCGCAGGGGCGAGGAGAGGTAGGCATGCGATGACGAAGGGCGCAGCCCAGATGACCACACCCACCGCGCTCCCCCGGAGGCCCGCGCGGGACCACAAGGAGTCAGCATGAGCACATCCACCGCGCTGAACAGCATCGCCACCCGCGACCACGGCGGCCCCGACATCCTGTGCGAGGACCTGGTCCGGATCTATTCGACCGAGGGCGTGGAGATCCAGGCCCTGCAGGGCCTCAACCTGCGTGTCGAGCCCGGCGACGTCGTTGCCCTGGTCGGTGCCTCGGGGTCGGGCAAGTCGACCCTGCTCAACATCCTCTCCGGACTGGACAAGCCGACCGGTGGCCGGGCCACGGTCGCCGGTGTCGGCCTGGGATCGATGACCCGTCAGCAGCGGGTCAACTACCAGCGGCACACGGTCGGGTTCGTGTGGCAGCAGACCTCCCGCAACCTGATGCCCTTCCTCACCGCCGCCGAGAACGTCGCGCTGCCCCTGCTCATCAGCAACGCCCGGGAGCGCCGGGAGCGGGTCGGCGAACTGCTCGACCTGCTCGACGTCTCCGACGTGCGCGACCGGCGCCCCGCGGAGATGTCCGGTGGCCAGCAGCAGCGCGTCGCGATCGCCACGGCGGTGGCCAACAACCCGAGCGTCCTGCTCGCCGACGAGCCGACCGGTGAGCTCGACGACGCGATGTCCGAGATCGTGCTGGAGTCGATGCGGGACGCCTCCGAGAAGCTCGGTGTCACCGTGCTGATCGTGACCCACGACCCGACCATCGCCGACCACGTGCGACGCACCGTCCAGATCCGGGACGGCCGGACCTCCACCGAGGTCCTGCGGCACACCGAGGTCGACGAGCACGGCGTGGAGCACCTGGTGGCGCAGGAGTACACCGTCATCGACCGGGCCGGCCGGATGCAGCTGCCCAGCGGCTACATGACCGAGCTGGACCTGCGCGACCGGGTGCGCCTGGAGCTCGAACAGGATCACGTGGGCGTCTGGCCGGACGCCGAGCGGCACCACCCGGTCGAGCCGGAACCGCACCACCCAGTCGAGCCGGAGCCGAACCGGTCGGTGGCCCCGCACCCGGCCGCACCCACGCCTGCGGCCACACCCACACCTGCGAGCGAGTCGTCCGACGGGGCCGACCCCGCAGCCACCGAGCGTGCGGACGAGAAGCCGGCCACTCGGCATACCGGTTCTGGTGGTGCCACCGCAGTGGGGCACCGGCCGCCGGTCGAGGACAAGGACCCCAACGCCGCGTTCCGCCCGCCGAAGGAGGACCAGTGAGCGACTATCTGATCAAGGCCGAGCAGGTGTCCCGGACGTTCGGCAAGGGTGCTGCCGAGGTGCACGCGCTCGTCGATGTCGACGTCGAGGTGCACCCGGGCGAGCTGACCGTCGTGCGGGGGCCCTCCGGCTCCGGCAAGACGACACTGCTCAACATCCTCGGCGGGCTGGACCGCCCGAGCTCGGGCCGGGTGCTGCTCGGCGACGGGCAGGTGCTCTCGGAGATGAAGGAGAACGACGTGCTGGCGGTCCGCCGGGAGATGGTGGGCCACATCTTCCAGAGCTTCGGGCTGGTGCCGGTGCTGTCGGCCGCCGAGAACGTCGAGGTCGCGCTGCGACTCAAGAACACCCCGGTCGGTGAGCGGGCTGAGCGTGTGGCCAAGGCCCTGGACAAGGTGTCGCTGGGCAAGCACGGGACGCAACGGCCCTATGAGCTCTCCGGTGGTCAGCAGCAACGCGTCGGCATCGCCCGAGCCCTTGTCAGCGACCCCCAGATCCTCATCGCCGACGAGCCGACCGGGCAGCTGGACTCCGACACCGCGGCCACGATCATGGACCTGCTCTCCGAGCTGACCCACGAGCGGGGGATCGCCGCGGTCGTCTCCACGCACGACCCGATCCTGATGGAGCGGGCCGACCGGCTCGTCGAGCTCCACGACGGTCACGTGGTCAACGGAGTGACCGCAGCCGCCGTCTCCTGACCTGCTTGTCCACCGGGTGAGCGGTCTGGGAGGATTTGGGGCATGAGAGAGCGGATCCTGGTCAGCGGTGGCGCCGGGTTCATCGGCTCGCACACCGTGGTGGAGTTGGCCGCCACTCACGACGTGGTCATCGTCGACGACTTCAGCAACGCGGTGCCCGAGGCGGTCCAGCGGGTCCGTGAGCTCAGCGGCGCGCAGGTGACGCTGCACGAGCTGGACCTGCGGGACCACGAGGCTCTGCGCGCGGTCTTCGCCGAGCACGAGTTCGATGCTGTCATCCACTTCGCGGGCAAGAAGGCCGTGGGCGAGAGCGTCGAGAAGCCACTCGACTACTACGACAACAACCTCGGCGGGTCCATCTCCCTGCTGCGCGCCATGGCGGAGTTCGGGGTGCGCCGGCTGGTCTTCTCCTCCTCCGCGACCGTCTATGGTGCGCAGGCACCGGTCCCGATGACCGAGGACCTGCCGACCTCGGCGACCAACCCCTACGGCTGGACCAAGGTCATGATCGAGCAGATCCTGCGCGATCTCGCCGAGAGCGACCCCTCGTGGCGGATTGCCCTGCTGCGCTATTTCAACCCGGTCGGGGCGCACTCCTCCGGACGCATCGGTGAGGACCCGGCAGACATCCCGAACAACCTGATGCCCTTCATCGCGCAGGTGGCCGTCGGGCGTCGCGAGAAGCTTGAGGTCTTCGGTGACGACTACGACACCCCGGACGGCACCGGTGTGCGCGACTACATCCACGTCGTCGATCTCGCCCTCGGGCACCTGGCCGCCCTGGAGAAGCTCAGCCACACCGATGACCCTCTCTCGGTCTGGAACCTCGGCACCGGGCGCGGCACCAGCGTGCTGGACCTGGTCAGGGCCTTCGAACGGGCCTCCGGACGCGAGATCCCGCATGTGATCGCCTCACGGCGGGCCGGTGACATCGCCTCCTCGTATGCCGATCCGTCCCGCGCGCACGCCGAACTCGGCTGGCGGGCCGAGCGCACCGTCGACGACATGTGCGCAGACACCTGGCGCTGGCAGCAGGGCAACCCAGAGGGCTACGGCTCCTCCGAGGACGCGTCGGCGTAGAGATACCCTCCGCGACTCACGCGCTCGGTCGGGGCAGAACCCGGGTCACCACGCGCTCGGTCGAGGCAGAACCCGGGTCACCACGCGCTCGGTCGAGGCAGAACCCGGGTCACCACGCGCTCGGTCGAGGCAGAACCCGGGTCACCACGCGCTCGGTCGGGGGGGTCCTACGTGGCGTAGGAGACCCGGCGCCCAGGACGTATCCTTGGAGCATGTGGCCGTTCGGAACAAGTCTTGGTGACCTGGAGCGTGCCGTCATGGATGTCCTGTGGGACAGCGACGGCCAGCTCAGCGTGCGAGACGTGCACGAGCGGCTGGGGAAGGACCGTGACCTGGCCTACACCACCGTGATGACGGTGCTCGACCGGCTGGCCAAGAAGAAGGTCGTGACCCGGGTGCGCGACGGTCGTGCCTGGCAGTACTCCCCCGCCGCCACCCGCGAGGAGATGACGGCCGCGACGATGCGGGGCAGCCTGGAGGCCTTGGACGCCGACGACCGCAAGGCCGCGATGCTGCACTTCCTGGGCGAGGCGTCTGCCGGCGAGATCGCCGACCTGCGAGCCGCGCTGACCGAGGTCACCGAGCAGCAATCCAGCTGACCCGGCAGCCACCGTGTCCACTGCGCTGCCGGTCCTGGCACTGGCCGCACTGGCCGTCTTCGCCTCCGTCCTGCTCCCCCGGCTGCTGCCCCGGATCAGCTGGTTGCGCCGCACCCCGGCAGCGGCGCTGACCCTCTGGCAGGTCGCTGGGCTCACCGGGGTGTCAGCCGCCCTGCTGACCGCACCGGCTGCCGCGCTGTCGCTCTTCGGTCCGGGCGACTCCGTGCCGGCGCTCACCGGCGGCACGGTCCAGACCACCGTGGGTCTCGTGGTGGCCGCCATCCTCAGCGGCGGCATGCTGGTGCTGCTGTTGCGCTCCGGACACCAGGTCGGCCGCTCCCTGCGCAGCAACCGCCGGGAGCAGCGGCACGTTGTCGACGTCGTCGCCAGCCGGACCGACGGACGACTGCGCGTGCTCGACCACCCCGGCCGATCGGCATACTGCCTGCCGGGCCTGCAGTCCCGCGTCGTGCTCACCCAGGGCGCCGTCAACGCTCTCTCCGGCACCGAGCTGGAGGCCGTCCTGGCCCACGAGCATGCCCATGTGCGCTCCCGACACGACCTGATGTTGGAGTTCTTCACCGTGCTGCACCGCACGGTGCCCGCCAGGGTCCGCAGTGAGCCCGCCCTGGCCGAGGTGCACCTGCTGATCGAGCTGCTCGCCGACCGGCAGGCGGCCCGGAGGGTGGGCGTCAGCGCGATGGGCGGTGCTCTGGTGACGATGGCCGGCCGCGGACACCCGCGGGCGACGCTGGGAGAGGCGGCAGCCGACGGTGACGCCGCGGTGCGGATCCGCGCCCTCCCCGGGCACCTCAGGTTCCAGCCGACGGTGGTCCCGGTCGTGCTGACAGGCGTGGCGCTCGGCCTGCTGCCCTGGGCCCTGCTGGCCTGGGGGCTCTGGACCCGGTCGTGACCGCGGCGACGCTCACCTGACTGCCGTTCACCAAGCGTGTGCCAGACTCCCTCGAGATGCTCCACGCCGTGATCAGTGACTCCGCGGACGGGGCGGCGACGTCACCGGAGACGCCGTCGCCGCGGTTCACGCACGGCACGACTGACCAGCCCCGGGTCTGCTGACGGGGAGATTCGAGCACTGACAGCCCATGTCCCAGGTCCCCACGCCCACGCCCACGCCCAAGGTCCAGGTCCAGGTCCAGGTCCAGGAAGCCTCCGCCTCTCCCCCCGTCTCGGCCCCGTCGCTCGTCGGACGGGACCGCCAGTTGACGACCCTGTCCGACGCGTTGACCCGATCACCGGCCGTGGTGCTGGTCGAGGGCGAGGCCGGGATCGGCAAGAGCCGCCTGCTGCAGGAGGCGCTCACCGCTGACCCGGCGATCCGGCGCACCCAACTGGTGGCCGTGTGCCCGCCGTTCCGGGAGTCCCTCACCCTGGGCCCGATCGTCGATGCTCTCCGTGCCGCCCAACCGACCCTGGACGGCGTGGAGCTCACCGGGCTCGCCGGAGCCCTGCGACCACTCTTCCCCGAGTGGTCCGTCGAGCTCCCACCGGCCCCCGACGCCCTGGACGACGCCATGGCTTCCCGTCACCGGCTGTTCCGGGCGCTCACCGAGCTGATCCGGGCGCTCGGCGTCGACCTGCTGGTCGTCGAGGATGTGCAGTGGGCCGACGAGGTCACCCTTGAGTTCCTGCTGTTCCTGACCTCCCGGCAGGAGCCCGACCGGCCTGACCTGGTGCTGACCTACCGGCCCGAGGACCTGGATGACCAGTCCCTCCTGCTGCGGTTGTCGTCGCGCCTGCCGGCCGGGACCACGCAGGTGCGGATCCTCCTGGCTCCCCTGGCCCGCGGTGAGACGGCCTCGCTCGTGTCCTCCATGCTGGACGGACGACCGATGTCGGAGGAGTTCGCCACCTTCCTGCACGAACGGACCGACGGTGTCCCCCTCGCCGTCGAGGAGTCGGTGCGGCTGCTCTGCGACCGGGCGGACCTGGTGTTCCGGGACGGGTCGTGGGTGCGTCTGAGCCTGAGCGACCTGCAGGTGCCGCCGACCGTCCGCGACTCCACCCGGGAGCGGGTCGGCCGGCTCTCGAGATCGGCACAGGTCGCGCTGCGCGCCGCGGCAGCCCTGGGGGAACCGCACGGCGAGCAGGTCATCTCGGTGACCGCGGAGCTGGATCCGGTCGAGGGGCGCGCGGCCCTGGCCGACGCCGCGGCAGCCGGGCTTCTCGAGGTCGACGGCCGTGGACGGTGGCGGTTCCGGCACGGTCTGGCCGCCGCCGCCGTCTACGAGTCCATCCCGGCACCGGACAGGCGACACCTGCACGGACGTGCCGGTCGTGCCCTCACCGACCTCAACCCGCAACCGATCGCCCAGCTGGCCCGCCACTTCCGGGAGGCCGGTGACGACACCTCGTGGGCCACCTACGCCGAACAGACCGCCCACCGGGCCATCGACTCCGGCGACCACACGACCGCGGTCCTCCACCTCGACGACCTACTGGCCACCGCGGACCTCCGACCTGCGGACCGGCCCAGAATCGCGCGGACGGCCGCGCTCGCCGCCCTCGGCCGTCGGGAGTCCGTCGATGAGCTGTATCACCGCCTGGTCGCCACCCTGCGCCGCACCCTCGACTCGACGGACCTCACCGACCGCCAGCGGGGAGAGATCCGCAACTACCTCGGGCGGCTGCTCATCAACACGGGAGAAGCCGAGGCCGCCCTCGCCGAGCTCGAGCAGGCCGTGACCCACCTGGGCCACGACCCCGTGGAGGCAGCCAAGGTCATGACCTATCTCGGCTGGGCCTTCGCCGGCCCATGGCCGGCCTCCACCCACCTGCGGTGGTTGCAGCGGGCCGCCGCGCTCCTGCCCGCCATCCACTCCCCCGCCGACCGGCTCTCCCTGGCCGGCAACCGCGCCGCCGCACTGCTCATGCTCGGCGAGGAAGCCGCCTGGGACGCGATCGCGGAGCTTCCCGAGGACGCGTCGAGCTCGGCGGAACGACTGGACATCGCGCGGATCAACGCCAACATCGGGACCGGTGCCCTGCTGTGGGGGCGCTATGTCGAGGCCGACCGGCACCTGACCCACGCGTTGGGACTCGCCAAGGCCGAGAAGTCGGAGCGGCTGCAGAACAACGTCCGCCTCGAACAGGCCAACCTGGCATGGTTCCAGGGTCACTGGGAGGGACTCGCGGAGCGAGCCGAGGAGCTGACCGAGCTGAACCGCGACCGGCCCGGCGCCTACCTGGCCAGCCTGCGGCTCAGCGCACGACTGGCAGCCGCCGGGGGCCGCAGGCGGGTCGCCCAGGAACAGTTCCGCCTCGCACTCGACGAGGCGACCCGGTTGGGCGCGATCGACGACACGCTGGAGCCGGCTGCGGCCCTCGCGCGACTCTCGCTCACCGACGGTGAGCCGGAGAAGGCCCTGCGCGTCACCGAGAGTCCCGTGCGCATGGTCGAGGAGAAGCGGGTCTGGGTCTGGGCCACCGAAGTCGCGCCGGTGCGGGTGGAGGCGCTGCTCGCCGTCGGCGATGTCGCTGGAGCGCGCCGGCTCACGACACATCTGGCGAGGGGACTACAGGGCCGCAACGCCCCCGGCGCCCGGGCAGCGCTCGCGCTGTGCCGTGCCCAACTGCTGGGGTCCGACGCGGACCACGACCGGACAGCGCGTGGATTTGCCCGGGCCGCCCGCGCCTGGGAGAAGATGCCACGACCCTACGAGGCCCTGCTCACGCAGGAGCGCCAGGCGCAGGCACTCCTGGCCGGTGGGCGGGATGCCGAGGGCCAGAGCCTGCTGACCACGGTCTATGAGCGGCTCTTCGCGCTCGGCGCGCGCGGTGACGCCGACCGCATCGCCCAGCAGTTGCGGGCCCACGACGCTGCGGTCCCGCGGCCGTGGAGAGGTGGCAGGCGGGGCTACGGCGATCAGCTCTCACCTCGGGAGGTCGAGGTGGTCCGGCTCGTCGTCGCCGGCAAGACCAACCCCGAGATCGCCCGCATCCTGACCAAGTCGCCCGCCACGGTCGAGCAACAGGTCCGCTCGGCGATGCGCAAGCTCAACGCGTCCTCGCGGACGGTGCTGGCGGTCACCGCCGTCGAGACCGGTGTGTTCGCCGAGGACGGTCCGTCCTCCCCCGATTCGTATTGATTAACGGATCCGCAGGATAGCGACAGGAGGTCGCACCGCCCAGCATGGTCTGCCATGACCCTGCTGCCGGGACCTGCGTATGCCTGAGGACGAGTGCCGTCCCCGGAACGCGCCGACCCCCCACCCCCCGACGCCCTCGGAGCGAGATCCTGCCCCGGCGGACGAACCCAGCGACGAGCACCCTGCCGCTGAACGACACGACCCTTACCAACCGCTGTGAGAGATCGAGCGCACCCCCGCGCCGACGACGCCACGTTCTGGGCGTCCGTGAAAGGAAACCTGATGAGACGCATCGCCGTCATGATGTCCCTGGCCATGGTGGTCGGGCTAGGAGTTGGGACGCCCACGGCGTCGGCCGATCCGAGCCCCGACGACACCAGCGCCACCGAGACCGCGCCCACCCGGGGTGCAGACAAGATCGAGCCGGAGCTGCGTCAGACCCTGCACAACGCGGCTTCCACGGACTTCTGGCTCTCCTTCGACGAACGACCGGACCTCGCTGCGGCACAGGACATACACGACTGGACCGAGCGGGGACAGTTCGTCTACGACCAGCTCGCCGAGACCGCGGAGAGCTCCCTGGCCACCGTCGCCCCGGAGTTGGAGGCGGCCGGTGTGGAGTACGAGTCCTACCCCATCGCCAACCTCGTGCTGGTCCGCTCCGGCACTGAGGACCTCGCGCTCGATCTGGCGGCGAACACCGGGATCATCGAGATCCACGACACTCCTGACATCGGGCTGGTCGAGCCGCTGCCCTCCACGATGACCGCCGCGGCCGAGGACTCCGACGTGGAGTGGGGCCTGGACTTCATCAACGCCCCCGCGGCCTGGGAACAGGGCGCGACGGGCGCCGGCATCACGGTCTCGAACATCGACTCCGGAGTCCAGTTCGACCACCCGGCGCTGGTGGGGAACTACCGCGGCGGCCAGGCCGACGGCTCCTTCGACCACGACTACAACTGGTTCAACACCCGCAACGGGTGCGACGACGCTCCCTGCGATGACAACGGACACGGCACGCACACCATGGGCACCATGGTGGGCACCGACGCCGACAACCAGGTGGGCGTCGCACCGGATGCGCAGTGGATCGCCACGAACGGGTGCTGCGAGGACACCGGCTTCCAGACCCTGCTCGAGTCGGGCTGGTGGATCCTGGCCCCCACTGACCTCGACGGCGAGAACCCGGATGTGTCCAAGCGTCCCCACATCGTCAACAACTCCTGGGGCACCAGCCAGGAGCAGGCCTACTCAGACTTCTTCACCCCGATCGATGAGGCCTGGACCGCCGCGGGCATCTTCAGTGTCTGGTCCGCCGGGAACACCTCTCCGGGGGCAGCCTGTGACACCGTGTCCTCTCCGGGGTCACACCCGAACGCCTACTCGGTGGGAGCCTTCGGCTCGACCGGCACGCTCGGAGCGTTCTCCCGCAAGGGAGAGGGTGAGGACGGCGTGATCAAGCCGGAGATCTCCGCCCCCGGGGTGGGTGTCCGGTCGACCTGGCCCGGTGACAGCTACAACACCATCAGTGGCACGTCGATGGCGGCGCCACACGTCGCCGGTGCCGTCGCAGCACTCTGGAGCTATGACCCCACGCTGATCGGCCAGATCGAACTCACCCGCCAGCTGCTGGCGCAGTCGGCCATCGACGTCGACGACACGGCGTGCGGTGGCACGGCAGAGTTCAACAACAAGTACGGCGAAGGACGTCTCGACCTGGAGCGGCTCATCCAGCTCGCCCCACGCGGCGGTGGCATGCTGACCGGTGTGATCGCCGGGGACGGCGAGCCGGTGGGCGGCGCCGAGGTGACCATCGACGGTCCCTTCAGCCGCACCGTCGGCACCGCAGAGGACGGGACCTTCTCGGTCCGCCTGCCTGAGGGCGACTACGACATCACCGCGACCGCTTTCGGCTACCTGGAGGGGTCGACCACGACCACGGTCGAGATCGGGGAGGAGGCGACCGTTGACCTCACCCTGACGGCCGCTCCCCGCCACACCGTCTCCGGGACCGTGGTCTCGGCCGACGGAGAGCCCGTGCCCAACGCCACCATCGCGGTGCCCCGCACGCCGCTGGCCTCCGTGACCTCGGCCGAGGACGGCACCTTCACGCTGCCCGATGTCCCGACCGGCGACTACTCCCTCGAGGTGCGGCCGAACGCGTGCTTCTCCCCCCTCACCATGCCGCTGTCCGTCACCGCTGACACGACACTGACGGTGCCCGTTGAGCTGGTCGTCGACGAGTGGGGCTACACCTGCGCGGTGTCCGAGGGCGAGTTCCGCACCGGCACCGACGAGGTGGTGTTCACCTCCGGCGTCTGGTCGCAGGTCGAGCTGCCGTTCCCGGTGGCCATCTACAACACCAGCCACGACACCCTCAACATCGGCAGGCGCGGAGTCGTGGCCGTGGAGTCACAGACCTCCGGTCCCGGCCACGGGGGTGCAGCGCTCTTCCCGTTCTACACCCAGAGCCCCCTGCGGTTGGACGAGGGCGGGATCTACACCGCGGAGACCACCGTCGACGGTGAGGACGCCTTCGTGATCGAGTATCGCGACGTCATCATCTGGGGTGGGTCGAACCACCCACGCGAGTCCGAGACCCCGATCAGCTTCTCCACCACCATCACCCGCTCCGGCACCGTGACCTTCGCCTACGGCGACGGCGTGGGCGCCGAGGACCCGCTGACGGCAGGCCTGGTCTCCCTCACCGGGATCCAGGGGTGGGAGGGCCAGGACGGCATCCGGTTCTCCGAGGACGCAGCGGTGCTGCACGAGGGCATGGTCGTGACCTACGACATGCCCGATTTCGGCTACGTCGACACCACGGTCCACGATGCCAACGACGGCCTCCCGATTGCCGGGGCAACCGTCACGATCGCGGACGCCGACGGCCTGGTTGAGAACGTCACGACGGGAGCTGACGGCTCCTTCCATCGGCAGCTGCACACCGGCGACTACACGATGACCGTGGTGGCCCCCAACTATGTGACCGAGGACTACGAGTTCTCCCTCGAGGAGCTGTATGCGACGGCCGAGGTCGACGCGCAGCTCACCACCGGCATCGCCGGGCTGGCACCCGAGGGTCTGGACGCGGTGCTCGGAGCCGGCCAGAACGGCACCGGGACGCTGACCCTGACCAACCCGGGCACGGCGCCGGTCACCTTCGACCTGGGCGAGATGGAGCGTCACCCGGAGCTGGACAGCGACAACGTGACGACACGCACCGTGACCGGAGAGGAGAGCACCCTCGACCTGACGGCATGGAACGAGGCGGCCAGCGCTGCGCCGGAGGACTTCGCGGAGTCCACCACCGGCGACGGAGCGGGCACACCAGCCGATGACGAGGCCGACCAGATCGGCACCCACTCCGGTGGTGACGTCCTGGCTCGGATCGCGACCGACATGTCCTCTGCCACCGGCGTGGGCTTCGACGGCGACGTGTGGGTCCACGACTACAACGAGCAGGTCAACGCGGTCTACACCGTGACCGGAGAGAAGACGGGCAAGGAGTTCCCGGCGAAGTGGAACCCGGACTTCCGCGCCTTCGACCTCGCCTTCGACAGCCTGACCGGTGACATGTGCCAGATCGAGGACAGCCCGGCCAGCTCGATTCACTGTTTCGACCGCGAGACGGGCGAGCAGACCAGGGAGATCGAGGGGGCCTGGTCCAACACGCAGCTGACCGGACTCACCTACAACCCCAACCTCGACGTCTTCTACGTGGGCGGTCGTGGCATCGGCGCGATCGGCACGGTCGCCGGCACCTCCCACGAGACGCCGGGTGAGTTCCTGTCCTACTGTGAACCGCCTCTTCCCGAGGTGATGGGGCTGGCCTACAACCCCACCTCGGACACCATCTGGTACACCGACCGGACCACGAACCGACCCACCCGACTCCTGCAGGTCGACCCCGTCGACTGCAGCCTGGTCCACGCGTGGTGGTTCCCCGGGCAGCAGAGGGGGAATGCCGGTGGCCTGGCGACCGACGCCACCGGAGCCCTGTGGGCCGTCGACCAGTTCACTGACGAGGTGCTGCTGATCGACGTCGAGGACGACCTGGTCACCGACCTGCCGTGGCTCTCGCTGTCCACGACGGGCGGGACGCTGGCACCGGGCGAGTCGATGACCGTCCAGGTGTCCTACTCCAGCGAGGACGCCGAACCAGGGATCCTCGCGGGGAACATCCTCGTCCGCTCCGACGCCGGACGGCAGTCCAAGGAGTACGTCCCGGTCACCCTCACCACCACGCCCTATCAGGTGGCCGTCAATGCCGGCGGATCGGCCTTCACGGACGGGGTCGGCTTCGACTGGTCGACCGACCAGCCCAGCAGCGACGAGTCCTGGGGCTACCTCGGGAAGGATCGCACCACCTCGACGGAGGCCGACGTGCTGGCCACCGACGACGACGCCCTGTTCCAGACCCAGCGCACAGCCCACGGCACCGAGCTCGGCTATGTCTTCAACGACGCACCCGAGGGCAGCTACATCGTGGAGCTCGGGTTCGCGGAGATCGAGAACGCCAAGCCAGGCAGGCGCGTGATGGACGTCCTGGTCAACGATGAGGTGACCGACTACGCCTACGACGCTGCGGCAGCGGCCGGCGCGAACACCGCCGACGTGCGCACCACGGTCGTCGAGCACAGCGGCGGTCCGTTGACCGTCGAGCTGCGCGGCGCCAGGGGCCTACAGCGACCGAACGTCGCATCCCTGCGCGTGACACTGGACCCCCGCGCGGAGCAGACCGAGGTGCCCGGCCCGACCCAGCCGGAGCCCGAGGAGGTGCCGGTCGTGCCTGCAGGACGCTCCTACAGCCTGACCGAGACCACCGACCTGTATCGCCAGGGCACCACCGAGACCGGGTGGAGCAGCAGGTACAGCTGCGGTGTGCTGTGGTTCGCGTTCGACTTCCCGTTCTACGACACCGCCTGGGACGGGGTGTGCGTGGCGTCGAACGGCATGCTGACCTTCGACCGCTCCCGGTCGAGGTCGACCAACACCGACCTGCCCACCCGCGACGACGCGGATTCGATCTATCCCTTCTGGGACGAGCTCGACGTTGATGACGAGTCAGGCCTCTACGTCGGGTCGACCGAGGTCGACGGACTGCGCGGGCAGATCATCGAGTATCGCAACCTGGTCTTCCGGTCGGACCCGACGCAGCGGGTGAGCTTCTCGGTGACCCTCATCGAGGACGGACGCATCCAGATCGGCTACGGACCCGGCGTCGGAGACCCGAACCCGCTGGCCCAGGGGTCATCGGCAACCATCGGCATCCAGAGCCTGGCCGGCAACCCGGTGGAGCGGTACTCCTACAACGAACCGGTGCTGACCCCTGGCCAGGGGCTGGAGTACTCCCTGCCGCAGTCGGGCACCATCGAGGGCGAGGTCGTCGACGCCAACGACGGCGAGCCCGTCGACGGAGCGGTCGTCACCCTGGCCGCCGAGGCCGATGACAGCACCCGGACCGTCATCACCGACGAGCTCGGCCGGTGGAAGGCGCAGGCCCTGATCGGGGGCCACGCCGTCGAGGTCTCCTCCCCGAACTACGTCACCAGTAGCAACACGGTGACGATCACGGAGAAGGGACAGGCGGAGGTGCTCGACGCGGAGCTCACCACCGGCATCGCCGAGATCGACGGCGAGCTCGATTGGCTGCTGGGGCCGGACGAGACCGCGACGAGCGAGCTGACGGTGTCCAATGCGGGCAGCGCGCCGCTCGAGGTCACGCTCACCGAGCAGGACAGCGACGGCGCACCCACCGACCTGCCCTGGCTGTCGCTGACCGGCGAGGCCGCGGCGGAGACGGTCGAGCTCGCGGTCGGCGAGGAAACCACCGTGACGGTCACGGTCGACAACGCCGGCGCGGAGCCCGGAGTCCTGGCTGGTGAGGTCCTGGTGGCCACGACGGCCGGGCGCATCCCCGACCAGCCGGTCCCCACCCGAATGGCCACCTCGGCCTACTGGTTGGGTGTCGATGTCGGTGGCGCCGGTCACGTCGACGCGCACGGGTTCGCCTGGTCCCCCGACCAGGCGCTCGACCCGGAGCCCTCGGCGACCGCCTGGGGTCACGTCGGCGGGTCGGAAGGCTCCACGGACGCGGACATCGCCGGCACCGAGGAGGACCCGCTGTTCCGCACCCAGCGGACCGGACCGGACTTCTCCTACGTCTTCGCGGACGCGCCGGCCGGCACCTACCACGTGGACCTCGGCTTCGCCGAGATCGCCAACGTCAAGGCCGGGAAGCGCATCTTCGACGTCGTCGTCGGCGGGGAGGTCGCGCTGTACGAGCACGACGTGCGGGCGGAGGCCGGGAAGCTCACGGCCGATGCCCACTCGATCACGGTCGAGCACGGCGGCGGGGACCTGACCGTCGAGCTCATCGGCGAGAACGGCCAGCGTGACCCGATCCTCAGCTCCCTGCGGCTGGCAGAGGACCCGCGCGACTGAACCACCAGTGGAAAGGACGCCGCCCCCGGGAGCCTGCTCCCGGGGGCGGCTGCGTGAGCGAACTCACCCAGCGACGATTGGACGCGATCTACTACCCGCCGTAGTGTAACTACTGGACGTAGTAGAGACTGCGTCCGGCCGTCACACAGGTGGGAGCGCCCATGGAAGCCCTCGAACTGGCCCGGTGGCAGTTCGGCATCACGACCGTTTACCACTACTTCTTCGTGCCGATCACGATCGGCCTGTCGCTGCTCGTGGCCATCCTGCAGACCACCTGGATGCGCACCCGCAACCCGGAGTGGCTGCGGCTGACCAAGTTCTTCGGCAAGCTCTTCACGATCAACTTCGCCCTCGGTCTAGTCACCGGCATCGTCCAGGAGTTCCAGTTCGGCATGAACTGGTCGGACTACTCACGCTTCGTCGGCGACATCTTCGGCGCACCGCTGGCCATCGAGGCGCTGCTCGCCTTCTTCCTCGAGTCGACCTTCCTCGGGTTGTGGATCTTCGGGTGGGGGCGCATCCCGGAGAGGCTGCACGCCTCCTGCATGTGGATCATCCACATCGGCACCGTGCTGTCGGCCTACTTCATCCTGGCCGCCAACTCCTTCATGCAGAACCCGGTGGGCTACCTCAACAACCCCGAGACCGGGCGGGCAGAGCTCACCGACTTCTGGGCGGTCCTGACCAACCCGGTGCAACTGGTGGCCTTCCCCCACGTGATCGCCGCGGCCTGGATGACCGGCGGCGGCTTCATGCTCGCCATCGCGCTCTGGCACGTCTGGAGCTCCAGGTCCCCCCGGACCGACCGACCGATGTATCGCAAGGCGGCCATGATCGGCGCGGTCACGGTCCTGGTCGGTGGCCTGGGCACCGTCATCTCCGGTGACCTCCAGGGCAAGGTGATGACCGAGGTGCAACCGATGAAGATGGCCGCTGCCGAGGCACTGTATGACTCGGTGCCCGAGGGCGAGGGCGCGCCCTTCTCGATCGTCACCGTCGGCACCCTCGACGGACACCACGAGGTCTGGGCGATCACCGTGCCCAAGCTGCTCTCCTACCTGTCAACCGGCACCCTGGACGGCGCGGTGGAGGGCATCAACGACCTCCAGGCGGAGTATGAGGTCACCTATGCCGGCAGCGACCTGACCGAGCGGGACGACTACCGCCCCATCGTCCCGGTGACCTACTGGACCTTCCGGCTCATGATGGGCTTCGGCTTCGCCGCCATGGGCATCGCGGCCATTGCCCTGCTCTGGCTGTGGCGCGGCAAGGAGCTGCGCCACCGGGCCTGGCACTGGTCAGCCGTCGCCGTCATGTTCCTGCCACTCCTGGCCAACTCCACGGGCTGGATGTTCACCGAGATGGGCCGCCAGCCCTGGCTCGTGTTCGGGCTGATGGGCACCTCCAGCGGCGTCTCGCCGGGCACCACGGTGGCCGAGGTGGCCACCTCGATGATCGGGTTCACGCTGCTCTACGGCGTGCTCGCGGTGATCGAGGTCGGCCTGATCCTGCGCTACACCCGCGCCGGCGCACCCGAGCACGACGGCGCCTCACTCGACCCCAGGGACCGGGCCGAGGACGAGCCGTTCGTCTTCACCTACTGACCCCTCGGCATACCTGAGAAAGAAGCAGAAGACATGGAACTGACAACGATCTGGTTCATCCTCATCGCCGTGCTCTGGGTCGGCTACTTCGTCCTGGAGGGCTTCGACTTCGGGGTGGGCGCGCTCTTCCCCGTCCTCGGTCGGGGGAAGGACCCGCGGGACCGGGAGACCCGCCGGCGGGTGATGCTCTCGACCATCGGACCGGTCTGGGACGGCAACGAGGTCTGGCTGCTCACCGCCGGTGGCGCGATGTTCGCGGCCTTCCCGCACTGGTACGCCACCCTGTTCTCCGGCTTCTACCTGCCGCTGTTCCTGATCCTGGTGGCGCTCATCATCCGGGCGCTCGGCTTCGACTACCGCGGCAAGGTCGACAGCGCTCTCTGGCGCAAGCGCTGGGACCTGTGCATCGTCATCGGCTCGGTGACCCCGGCGGTGCTCTGGGGTGTGGCGTTCACCAACATCGTTCGCGGGGTGCCGATCGACGCACAGATGGAGTACACCGGCGGCCTTTTCACCCTCCTCAACCCGGTCGCTCTCCTGGGTGGCTCGGTGAGCCTGGGCCTGTTCGTCACGCACGGCGCGCTGTTCCTGGCACTGAAGACCGACGGCCCGATCCGCCATGAGGCCCGCGCGATCGCGGTCCGGGTCGGCCTGGTCAGCGCCGTGCTCGGGGCAGTCTGGCTGAGCATCATCCACCGGGACACCGGCACGGCCACCTCCTGGCTGGTCGCCGGGCTGGCCGCCCTGGCGCTCCTGGGCGCCCTGCGGATGGCCCGCGCCGGCTCCGAGGGCTGGGCGTTCGCCGGCACCTTCGCCGCGATCGGCCTGGGGGTTGCCTCGCTGTTCCTGGCGCTGTTCCCGGACGTGATGCCGAGCTCGACCGACCCGGCGCACAGCCTGACGGCCGTCAACGCCTCCTCGACCGACTACACACTGACGATCATGACCTGGGTGGCGGTCATCTTCCTGCCGATCGTGTTGCTCTACACCTCCTGGAGCTACTGGACCTTCCGCAAGCGGGTCAGCGGCCACCACATCCCGGACGTTGACCTCGTCGACGAGGAGGCGACACCCGCCCGATGAGGCCCCTCGACCCCGCCCTGCTCCGCCTGGTTCCCGCCAGTCGCGCACCGGTCGCCGCCCTGTCCGCAGCCGGGGTGGTCGGCGGGGCCCTGGCCGTCGCCCAGGCGGTGGTCCTGGCGTGGCTGGCCAGCGCCGTGGTCACCGGTGCCTCGCTCACCGCGCCGCTGACCTGGACCGTGACGCTGCTGGTCGGCCGCGGGCTGGTGTCGGGCGCCCAGCAGTGGCTGTCGGGCTGGGCGGGTCAGCAGGTCGCCTCGGGTCTGCGGGTGCAGCTGCTGCGCCGGTGGGCCGGTCGACCCGAGGATGCCCGACCGGCGGCGGATGAGGCCGTGCACCGGGCCACCGACGGCGTCGCCGGGATCGAGCCGTATGTCGCGAGGTACCTCCCCGCGCTCGTCACCGCGGCCGTGGTGCCGGCTCTGTCTCTGGTCACCCTGGTCGTCGTGGACGTCTGGGCCGCGCTGATCGTGGTGCTGACCCTGCCCCTCCTGCCGCTGTTCGCCGCCCTGATCGGCCGGCACACCCAGGACGAGACGCGGCGGCGGTGGCGGGCGATGAGCGACCTGGCCGGGCACTTCCTGGACGTGGTGCGCGGCCTGCCGACGCTGGTCGCCTACGGCCGCGCGCAGCGGCAGGTCGAGGTGGTCGCTGAGGTGGGCCGGCGGCACCGGGTCTCGACCGTGCGCACCCTGCGCACGGCCTTCCTGAGCACGGTGGCCCTCGAGCTGCTCGCCACGATCTCGGTCGCCCTGGTGGCCGTCTGTGTGGGCCTGCGGCTGGCCTATGGGGCCATGGACCTGCAGGTCGCGATGACCGCGATCCTGCTCGCCCCCGAGGCCTACTGGCCGATCCGGCGGGTGGGCTCGGAGTTCCACAACGCCGCCGACGGCGCCGAGGCCCTCGAGCGGCTGCTGCCCGAGCTGGCGCCGACGCCGAGCGAGCGCACCGACGGCGCCCGGGCCACCCCGTCAGAGGGCGCCCAGGCCACCTCGCCGGAGGGCATCGCCATCGAGGGGCTGAGCTATCGCCATCCCGGACGAGCCGACACGCTCCGGGGTCTCGACGTCAGCACCGGTCCCGGTCCGGGGCTGACCGCCCTGACCGGGCCGTCCGGAGCCGGGAAGACCACCCTGCTGGAGCTGATCGCCGGCCTGCGGACCCCCACCACGGGCAGCGTGCGGGCTCCGCGTGCACACCTGGCCACGCAGCGTCCTCTGCTGCTGCCGGGGACCGTTCGCGACAACCTGGCCCTGTCCGGCCTGCAGGTCAGTGACGGTGAGATGCGACTGGCGCTGTCGCGGGTGGACCTCTGGCCAGCGCTGCGCGAGCGAGCCGGCCTGGACACCGTCCTCGGCGACGATGGCTTCGGTCTGTCCGCAGGACAGCGAGGGCGCCTCGCGCTGGCCCGAGCCCTGTTGTCCGACGCCCCCGTGGTGCTGCTCGATGAACCCACTGCCCACCTCGCACCTGACGCGCGGCCCGCGCTCCGCACGGTGATCGCCGACCTGGCACAGCACCGCCGGGTCATGGTGGCAAGCCACGACCCGGAGCTGGTGGCCCTCGCAGACCAGCGCTGGCACATACCCCTGCTGACCTCGACCGCGGTGCGTCCAGAGGTGCGCGAGGCACCGGTCACACAGACACGCGGCACCGCGTCGGTCACACCGCGCCCGTCAGTCACACCGCGCCCGTCGGTCGCGCCGCTCGCTGCACAGGAGACACGCGCGACACACGAGACACCCGCGAGCCTGCTGCACCGCGTGCTGCCGCACCCCCGCGCCAGATTGGCCCTCGCCGCCGCGGTCGGTGGGCTGGCCACCTCCTCGGGCGTAGCCCTGACCGCGACGTCCGGATGGCTCATCGTGCAGGCCTCCTATCAGCCGGTGGTCCTCACCCTGCTGGTCGCCATCGTGGGTGTGCGTGCCTTCGGTCTGGCACGTCCGGTGCTGCGCTATGCCGAGCGCGTCACCTCCCACGACGTCGCCCTGGAGGTGCTCGCCCGGGAACGGACGCGTGCCTATGCCCGCCTGATCCCACTCACCCCGGCCCGGCTCGGTCGTCGCAGCCGCGGTGACGTGCTCACCGCTGTCGTGCGCGACCTGGACGACGTCACGGACGAGAAGGTCCGGGTCGTGGTCCCGGCCTGGGACACCGTCCTGGCCAGCGCGGTCGCCGCCCTGGTCGTGGGCGCCTTCCTGCCACCCGCTGGTCTCATCGTGGTGGCTGGAGCGGTTCTCGTCCTGCTGCTCGGGCGGTTGGACCAGGCCGTTGAGCAGCCGGCCCACCACCAACTGGTGTCCGCCCGGGCCACGGTGCGGGGTCTGACGGCCCTGGTCACCGCGCAGCTGGCGCACGTGCAGGCGGTGACCGGGCGAGGACGGGCCGAGCTCGTGGTCGCGCGCGTCGCCGAGGCCCAGCGCGTCGAGGACGCAGCCACCCGCAGGCTGAGCCGCGCCCGCGGCCTGACCGTCGGCCTGACCTGGCTCGTCATCGCCGCCACAGTCGGTGGGGTGGCCTGGCTGGCTGGGGCAGCGGTCGCCGCCGGAGCCCTCGCCGGCCCGGTCGCAGCCCTGGTCGCACTGACCCCGATGGCTCTGGCCGACGCCTGGAGCGCCGTCCCGGACATCGCCGGCGCGCGGGCCCGGGCCCGCGCGGCCCGCGAGCGCCTCGACGAGCTCTTCGCCCAGGAGCCGGCGGTCGCCCAGGAGCGCACCGACACGACCTCCGCCGAGTGGGGCGGGGGCGACCCAGCCGGCGATGCCCCGGCACTGCTGGCCGACAAGGTCGAGGCGACCTGGGACGTCGCGGAACCCACCGGCACGTCGGGCTCTCCCGACCTGCCCACGACCACGCTGGGTGTGGCCCCCGGCGAGCGTGTCGTCCTCACCGGACCCAACGGCGTCGGCAAGTCGACGCTGCTGGCCGTGCTGGCCCGGCACCTGGACCCCGCGTCCGGGGCCTACCTTCACGACGCCACCGAGGTCCACGACCTGCCGCTGGCCGAGGTGCGCGGGCGTCTCGCGATCGCCGACGACGAGCCGCACGCCTTCGCCAACACCGTCCGCGCCAACCTCGACCTGGCCCGCCCCGGGGCCAGCGACGAGGACCTCGTCGCCGCCCTGCACGCCGCGGACCTGGGGCACTGGTTCACCCAACTACCTGACGGCCTGAACACCCACCTCACTGGGCTCAGCGGGGGCGAGCGGACCCGGCTCAGCCTGGGCCGCGGCATACTCTCCCGGCGACCGGTGCTGCTGCTGGACGAGCCCACCGCTCACCTCGACGAGGTGAGCGCCCGGCGTGTGCTCGCGCGATTGGGCGCCGGGCCGCAGAGCGCCGTCATGGTCTCCCACGATGTCCGACCGCAGGGGTGGCGCGAGGTCTCGCTCACTGGTCGCGAGCAAACTCCAGCAGTGTCTGCGTCCACGCGTCCGGGCCCGACCAGGCAGTCCTCGAGATCGCGGTGACGACCGCGTTGACCCGGCTCCACCGCAGGAGCCGGCCGGGGTCAGTGTCGACCAGCGGAGCCAGCTCCCGGACCCGCTGCGCCATCTGGTCCGCGGTGCCGGAGACGACCACGAAGTCGACCATGTCGAAGCACCGGTCTCCGACGCAGAGCTTGGGATCGATCACGACCAGACCGCGGTCCGACGAGCGCAGGACGTTGCCCAGGTGCAGGTCACCGTGGATGACGACCTGCTCCTGGTCGGTCTCCAGCAGAGCGAGGCAGTCCTCGACCGCGCGACCCCAGACCTCGCGCGGGATGTGCGCGCTGACCTGCTCGGTGGCCTGACGGGCACCGATCCGGCGGAACATGTCCTCGCAGCGTTGCCGCAACAGGTCGGTCACGCCCTCGGTGGTCGTGCCGTGCAGGTCCCGCAGGAGTCCGGCCCACTCGACAGCCGTCGGCGGGGTGGCCCGCGAGTCATCCAGGGTCCGGTGCGGCAGCACGCGCTCCAGCAGCAGGGCACCGGCAGCAGCGTCCGCCTCCAGCACTGCCGGCACCCGCCCTGTGGGGGCCAGGTGTCGCAGCATCGCGCCCTGGCGTGCCAGAAACTCCGCGTCCGGGCTGATCTTGATGACGGCTGGCTCGCCCGAGGCCGTCCGCACGGGGACGACGACGGACGTGGCTCCCGTGGACAGCGGCCCCTCGGGTGCCAGCCGCCACCGGTGCGCGAGGTCGGCCACCACGGCAGGGAGCTGCCGCCCGAACGCAGCGGCACGCTCGACCCCGAAACGGTCGTCGAGCGCGGCGCCCTCCCGGACCAGGTCCTCGTCGGTGATCACCGGCACGACGCTAGCTGGCGCGGGCGGGAGACAGCACCTGCTTTCTGACGCTAGCCTCCCCCCATGAGGCACTCGTGAGCATCGACCCCACCATCCGTCGGGTGACCGATCCCACGGAACTGCAGGAGCTGTATGCCGCCCTGCTGGCTCCGTCCTTCCCGCCGAGTGAGCTGGTGGCCACCGACTGGCTGATCGACGGTGCCACCGAGGGCACCGTGTCGGTGTGGGTCTCGGAGGATGAGTCGGGCCCCGTGGCGATCGCCGTCACGGAGTCCCTGGTGCCGTCCCCTGCTGTGCTGCTCACCTACTTCGCCACCCGGCCGGACCGGCGCGGGCGGGGCGTGGGGTCGGTCCTGTTCGCTGCCATGTTGGAGAAGGTCCGGTCCCAGGGTGACCGCCCCTCGTGGTCGCCGAGGCGGAGCGTCCGGATCGGCACACCGGGTCACCCGAGTTCGGCGACCCGAACGCCCGGCTCCGCTTCTACGAGCGACACGGCGCCCGGGCTCTCGACCTGCCCTACTTCCAGCCACCGATCGGCGACGGGGAGCCGGTGCACGGGATGCTGCTGCTGGCGCTCCACGTTGAGGGCAGCCTGATCAGCACGGGATCGGAGGGAGTCGACCGCCTCCCGGGCCACGGGCTGGTGGCCGACGCGATCGACTCGATCCTGGGTGAGCCCGCTCCAGAGGGTGACGGGCCAGCCGCGGCACGTCTGCGCGGAGCCGCAGCAGCGCCGGCCGTGGGGCTCGTGCCGCTCGAGGACTACCAGCGGGTGCCATCATCAGAGCCGGACCCGCCAGCCACCACGGACTGACTCCGACGGAGCGGGTCACGGCCGCGCAGACGGACCCAGCCGCAGCGGTCGCCACCCCTGCCCATCGCGGCTAGCGTGACAGGCGACAACTACCGGAGGTGTGTGTCATGGACTCGACCCTGATCTGGGTGCTCGTAGCCGTCCTGGTCGTGCTGGTGCTGGTCGCCATCTGGGCCTTCGTCAACAACCAGAAGAAGACCCGGCTGCGCGACGAGGCCGAGCACATGCGGCAGCGTGCCGGCGGCGGCGAGCCGTTGGCCGAGGACCGGGAGGCCGAGGCACGGGAGGTCCAGCAGGAGGCTGAAGTCTCCCGGGAGCGCGCCGACCGCGCCGAGCAGGAGGCCGCGGTCCGCGAGGAGGAGGCCAGGGCGGCAACCGCCGAGGCCCGTGAGCAGCGGGACCGGGTCACCGACACCTATGTCGAGGCCGACGAGATCGACCCCGACACCAAGCGCTGAGCCAGGCGAAACTCTCGGACCCGCTATGTCAGGCACTCCCCGGGTCATCACCCTGGGAGTGCCTGACACAAGGACGTCTGGCTCTGCGAGAATCAGGCCCATGGCCTCTCTCGCGGACCTCACGCCCCCGATCGCCCTCGGCGCCCTCGACGGCCGCTACCGCCGGGCGGTGGCTCCCCTGGTCGACCACCTGTCCGAGCCGGCGCTGAACCGCACCCGGCTGCATGTCGAGATCGAGTGGCTGATCCACCTGACCGCGCACCAGGTCGTGCCCGGCGCGGGGGTCCTGAGCGAGGAGGAGGCCACCAGCCTGCGCGGCCTCGTCGACGAGTTCGACCGGGCCGGCATCGACGAGCTCGCCGAGATCGAGGCGGAGACCGTCCACGACGTCAAGGCCATCGAGTACTACCTGAAGCGCCGCCTCACCGACCGGCTCGAGAACCGCGGCGACCTGTCCGAGCTGGTGCACTTTGCCTGCACGTCCGAGGACATCAACAACCTCTCCTACGCCCTCATGGTCCAGGGCGCGGTGCAGCAGGTCTGGCTCCCCCGCGCCACTGAGTTGGTCGAGCAGGTGAGTGGCATGGCTCGCGAGCTGAGCGGCATACCTCTGCTGGCGCACACGCACGGTCAGCCGGCCACGCCCACCACGATGGGCAAGGAACTGGCCGTGCTCGCATTCCGGTTAACCCGGCAGCTCACGCGCATCGCCGGGGCGGAGTTCCTCGGCAAGCTCAACGGCGCGACCGGCACCTACGGCGCGCATCTGGCGGCCGTGCCCGGGGCCGACTGGCAGGCCGTCAGCCGGGAGTTCGTGACCGGTCTGGGGCTGACCTGGAACCCGCTGACCACGCAGATCGAGAGCCACGACTGGCAGGCCGAGGTGTATGCCGATATCGCGCGGTTCAACCGGGTGCTGCACAACCTGTGCACTGATGTCTGGTCCTACATCTCCCTGGGCTACTTCGCGCAGGTCCGCGGGCAGGGCACGGTCGGCTCCTCGACGATGCCGCACAAGGTCAACCCGATCCGCTTCGAGAACGCCGAGGCCAACCTGGAGGTCTCCAACGCCCTCCTCGACGTGCTCGCCACGACCCTGGTGACCAGCCGGCTACAGCGCGACCTGACCGACTCCTCCATGCAGCGCAATATCGGCACCGCCCTGGGCCACTCCCTGCTCGCACTGGACAACGTCGCCCGCGGGCTGTCCGGCCTGGACGCCGCACCGGAGCGGATGGCCGCCGACCTCCACGCCAACTGGGAGGTGCTCGCCGAGCCGATCCAGTCCGCCATGCGCGCACTGGCCGCCGCTGGTCACCCCGGCATGGACAACCCCTACGAGCGACTCAAGGAGCTCACCCGCGGCCGCCGCATCGGCCAGCCCGAACTCGTGGAGTTCGTGCGCGGCCTGAACCTGCCGGCCGAGGTCGAGGAGCGCCTGGCCACCCTGACCCCCGCCTCGTATGTCGGACTGGCACCCGACCTGGTCGCTCACCTGAACGCCGGGCCCGGCTGAGGGCGACTGACCGCTGGGACCACTTCGTGTCGTGATCCGCCGGCAACCCTCGGTCCGGTTAAGAGCATCAGTTCGACGGCTCCGGTAGCGACGGGAACAAGCCCTCAGGAACGTTCGGACACTCTTCATATACCCGGCTCAGACCCTCTTCCGATCCACTTGCGCCCTCATAAGGGTCCCACTCGTTGGCCGAGTCCAGGTACTTTGATATCCAAAGGTCTTCCGACGGAGGCGCATCGACGACATAACCCAACCCCTCCACACACGGCGTCACCGTATCGCGTAGGTGTCGAAACAGCGTCCGGGCATCGTCTCCTTTCAACAGATCACCCCTCCGCGGATCCGTCGGATACTTGTAGCGACATTCGAACACTGCACGGTTGAGCGAATCACGTTGGCTAGACGGAGTTTCACCCACGACCCTAATCCCACCACCCTGACCCGCATCCTCTACCTCAAAGCCTGCCTCCGCAATGCAGTCAATCTGCGCCGGAACCCACTCGTCTTGCTCGACGATCCGAACCACGTGCACTTCTTCAGGCGGGTCCTCCGGGAACCACTTCGAAGCGGCTTCGCGCTGCTCGCGAGTGATGCGCTCAACCAGTTGTTCGTACGTCACGTCGCCCTCGTCTGATATCGCACTCTCAGGAGGCCCCCCTCCCTGAGTGCAACTTCCTACAACAAGTGAGACGAGCAGAACATTCAGCATCCGATAATATCGCGATATCATCGCCCCCATCGTTAAGACTTAGCGCCGCACACCACACCGGCAGGACAGAAGCATGACGCGGAGTGCGACTTGAACACGCCACCGGTGAGCGCCTTCACGGCAGTGTCACCATTAACCGCCTTACTTGAAGTGTGTACCCCTCCCGTGTTCCACCAGACAACAATTGCGCCATTATAGAAATGGTCCACATTTATTGTTGTGTTTGTCGTCATCGTACAGCGATAATTCAAGTTGCAATTCAGCGATTTAGCCCACCCTTCCCCGAGGCGAGCAGCGGTTGATTCATTCTCAGCCAAGGGAGCCTGACCTCCAGCCAGGATCACTTGTCCTGCGGAATGCCCTTCTCTTGGCCCTTGCGAAGCACCTGCTGCTGCTACTGGCGCTAGCGTGACTGCAATCAGAGCACCGAGGCAAGCGATCACGGCAGCGCAGTATCTTGCAGCACCACCGATCTTCATTGCACTGAACCTGGTCATGTGCTACACCTCCGAGAGAAAGTCATGCATAGACAGTGTATGCAAGACTTGCACGTCATAGGACATCATGTCAATAGTCCGACGAGACTCACCTAAAGTGGCTCTTCACAATTGAGGGTGTAGTGCTGGTGTGACAGGGGCGGCGCGGAATTTGTCAAGATGGTTGAGGCCAGAGGGAGTTAAGCCGCTGGGGTTTCGGTGGGTTGAGGGTCTTCGGGCTTGTTGATCCAGGCTGCTTCGGGCAGCTCGAGGATCTTTGGCGGTGTGTTGGTGGTGAAGCGTTCGGGGTTGCGTGCCCGGGCGTCGGCCAGGACCTTGGCCCGGTCTTCTGCCTTGTCGGCGGCCAGGCCGAAGTGCACCTCGGCCGGGGTATGAAGCCCGATGCCGGTGTGGTGATGCTCGTGGTTATACCAAGTCACGAAGTCGGCCATGAACGCTCTGGCGTCGG
>NZ_QLVD01000008.1 GCF_003352835.1 Ornithinimicrobium murale
CACGCCGTTCTCCTGACCACTGGCTTCTGTTCCTTGACAGCTCAGAAACCTATGCAGGGAACGGCGTGCGCCCTACCCAGGCACCCTCAGAACACCCACAGGTGAGTCAGAAGAGCCAGAAAATGTCGATGACTCCTGACCATTTGGGGGTTGTTCGAGGCTGGGAGTCGGCCTAACGTCCGCTCCATGCCAACCCCTCGAAATCGCGGCAGAGTCGCCGCATCCCTCGCCCTTGCCCTGGGAGTGACGATCGCCGGCCCGCAGATCGCCCAGTCCCGCGTCGTCGACGACGTCACCGATGACCCAGCCAGCCACGGCAGTATGCCGACAGCCGGCCCCGCGTCCACGGCCCCGGAGGTCTCCTCCCGGACGACGGGGACGACCCCCGCCGCCGAGGAGATGCCCGAGTCCGCGACCGGGCTCTACATCATCCGCCTGGAACAGGCGCCGCTGACGACCTATCGGGGCGGTGTCGACGGCCTGGCCGCGACCAGCCCGCAGGCGACGGGGCGCTCCGACCTGGACGTCACCAGCGACGACAGCGAGGCCTACCTGCAGCACCTCGCCGAGCTCCAGGAGGAGGCGGGGCTGCAGATCGAGTCTCTCCTGGCCCGGGACGTCGAGGTCGCCGACAGCTACACGCACGCCCTCAACGGCTTCAGCCTCGAGCTCAGCGCCGAGGAGGCAGCCGCCCTGGTCGGCCTGCCCGGCATCGCGGCGGTCGAGCCGGACCAGCAGTGGGAGCTGGACACCGACGTCAGCAACGAGATCATCAACAGCCCCGCGATCTGGGCCGGTGAGACCGGGCAGGACGTGGGCACCCTCGGTGAGGGTGTCATCGTGGGGATGCTCGACACCGGTGTCAACCCCGACCACCCCTCGTTCGCCGCGACCGACGGGGAGGGCTACACGCACACCAACCCCTACGGTGCCGGCACCTACGTCGGCGTCTGTGCACCGGACGACCCGAACCACGAGGACATCTGCAACGACAAGCTGATCGGCGTCCACAACTTCACCGGCACGTTCAGCGCCACCGACGACAACGGTCACGGCAGCCACACCGGCTCCACCATGGCCGGCAACCAGCACACGGCGGTCTTCGACGTCGGCGCCGACACCTATGAGCTCCCCGTCTCGGGTGTCGCCCCCCACGCCAACGTCATCTCCTACAAGGTCTGCAGCTTCCTGTGCAGCTCGACGGCCAGCGTCGCGGCCGTCGAACAGGCCATCATCGACGGCACCGACGTGCTCAACTACTCGATCTCCGGCCCCGACAACCCGTGGGGCAACTCGGTCGACCTGGCCTTCCTGGCGGCCTACGAGTCCGGCATCTATGTCGCGGCCTCGGCCGGCAACGACGGCCCCGGTGTCGGCACGGTCGCCAAGACCGCGCCCTGGAACGCTGCGGTGGCCGCGACCAACAGCCCCCGCCTGATCGCCCACGACGTCTCGGTGACCGGCCCGACCCCCGTGCCCGAGGAGCTCACCGGCCTGGCCGGTGTGCCCGGCTCGGGTCCGGGCGTGACCAGCCCGATCGAGGCCGAGCTGCGGGAGGCCTCCGTGGTCGACCCGGGCAACGGCGGAGCGTGTGAGGACTTCCCCGCGGCGGTGTTCGACGGTGCGCTGGCGCTCCTCGAGCGTGGCGGGTGCAACTTCGCGGTCAAGGTCGACAACGCCGCCGACGCGGGCGCCGTCGGCGTCATCATGGTCAACCAGTTCCCCGGGCCGCCCGTTGTCATGGGCGGGCTGGAGAGCACGGACATCCCGGCCGTCATGCTGGCCAACGGGGAGGGCGTGGCGCTGCGCGAGTTCGTCGTCGCCAACCCGGGCACCACCTCGGTCCTGGACAGCGGCAGCGTCCTGACGATGACCGATGCGTGGTCCACCATGGTGGCCGACTTCAGCTCCCGCGGGCCCAGCGAGTTCGACCTGCTGGCCCCCACCTTCGCCGCGCCGGGACGCAACATCCTGGCCGCGACGATGGCCTCGGACACCGAGACCGCCACCTATGAGTTCATGCAGGGCACCTCGATGTCCTCCCCGCACGGTGCCGGGGCCGGCGCCCTGCTGCGCGGCCTGCACCCGGACTGGTCACCGGCCCAGATCCGCTCCGCGCTGGCGTCCACCGCCGACCCCGAGGGCATGATCAAGGACGACGGTGTGACCCCGGCCGATCCGTATGACGTGGGGTCGGGTCTGCTGGACCTGGACGCTGCCGGACGGGTCGGGCTGGTCATGGATGAGTCGGTCGCGGACTTCCAGGCCGCCGACCCTGACCTGGGTGGCGACCCCAAGACCCTGAACCTGCCCGCCTTCGTCGACCAGAACTGCCTGGGCACCTGCTCGTGGACGCGTGAGGTGACGAACGTCGCGGACGTGGCCACGGCATACAGCACCTCGGTCACTCCCCCCGAGGGCGTGTCCATGACGGTCGAGCCGGCCACCTTCACCATCGAGCCCGGCGCCACCCAGACCATCACCGTCACGGCCGACGTCAGCTCCCTGGTGGGTGGCGAGGCCCTGTTCGGTGACGTCCAGGTGACCACCGAGGGAACCCACTCCGGTGGGGCCGAGATCGCCGACGTCCACTACCCCGTCGTGCTGGTCAAGGGCGAGGCGCAGATGGTCCTCGAGCAGGCCGAGCTCTCCTCGCTCCTGGGGGTCGATGAGCAGGAGGCGCACCAAGTCACCGTCAGCAACGAGGGCGGCGCCCCGATGGAGTGGTCCCTCACCCAGGACGGTGACTGCACCCTCCCGGCATGGGTCTCCGTCGAGCCGGCCTCCGGCACGCTCGCCGCGGGGGAGTCCCAGGAGGTCGCGGTCTCCTTCGACTCCTCGGACATGACCGGCGGCGACTATGCCGCGAGCCTGTGCCTGGCCAGCAACGACCCGCACACCCCGGTCGCCACGGTGGCGCTCGCGCTCGAGGTCGTCGAGATCCCGGTGATCGCGGTGAGCGCCGGGGACGTCTCGGCGACCCAGCCGGCCGGCACGGTGACCTCCGAGCCGCTGACCATCGGCAACGAGGGCTACGGCGTGCTGGACTGGACCTTCGAGGACCCGGAGGCGGGGCCCTCCGAGGAGCGCATCGAGCAGCTGCGCGAGGGCCTGCTGCTGGTGCCGAACTCCTCCCGCGACGCTCGCGGGGTCATGGCCTTCGACGCCGAGGACGGCACGCTGCTGGACCCGGAGTTCATCCCGCACTTCGACCACGCCGACAGCACGCTCTACACCCCGAGCCACGCCCTGCTGAACGCCGACGGGACCGGGTTCCTGCTCTCGGACCAGGTGCGCAACGTGATCACGGAGTATGACCTGGACGGCAACTTCGTGGGCTACTTCGCCCCGAGCGCCGAGGGCGAGGACCGCACGGTCATGCAGAACATCCGCGGCATGGCCTGGTCCCCCGAGGGGACCCTGCTGGTGACGGTTGCCAGCGGCGACAACGCCAACTCGGTGGTCGAGCTCGATGCCGAGGGCAACTACCTCGGCCACTTTATCGAGCCTGAGCTGGGCGGGCTGGACGGCCCCTGGTTCGTGACCTTCCGGGCCGATGACGTCCTGGTGTCCGCCAGCGGCAGTCAGGCCATCCACTCCTACAGCCCGGGCGGGACGACGGCCAACGGGACCTTCAGCACACAGATGCGCTGGCCCGAGCAGATGGTCGAGACCGACGAGGGCACCCTCCTGGTCGCCAACCTGTTCAGTGGTCGTGACTTCCTCGACCGGGGTGTCTATGAGTTCAGCGCCGACGGCGAGCTGCTCGAGGGCTGGACGGTCCCGGGGTCGACGTCCTATGCGGGCGTCCACCCGCTGGGCAACGGCAACCTGCTCGCGGCCACCGAGGACGGCGTCTTCGAGGTCGGCCGTGACGGCACGGTCGAGCCCGAGGTGGAGTCCGGCCGGGCGCGCTTCATCTCCGAGATCCAGATCCCGGACCTGATGCCGTGCCAGACGCCCGGCGAGGTCGCCTGGCTGGACGTCGACCCGGCCTCCGGGCAGACCGCCCGCGGCCAGGAGTCCGGTGTCCGGGTGCTGCTGGACAGCACGGGCCTGGCGGCCGGTGACTACACGGCCAACCTCTGTGTCAGCAGCGACGACCCGGCCACTCCCTATGTGCCGGTCGTCGTCACGATGACCGTCACCGGCCAGTCCTGTGACACCACGATCGAGGGTGTGCACAACGGCCCGGTCACCGTCAGCAGCGGCCTGACCTGCCTCGCGGCCGGTGCTCAGGTGGCCGGACCGGTGACCGCCCGCGGCGGCAGCCTGTATGCCGATGACGTCACCATCGAGGGCCCGCTCTCCGGCAACGGGGCCGGCGGTGTCCAGGTCACCGACTCGGTGGTCAACGGACCGCTGACCCTGCGGGGTGGCACCGGTGTGGTCACGGTCGACGGCAACACCATCGGTGGGGCCACGACGCTGGACCGCAACAGCACCGGTGAGGTGCCGATCCTGCTGGCGGACAACACGATCGACGGTGCCCTGACCTGTCGGGGCAACACCCCGCCGCCGACCAACGACGACCGTCCCAACGCGGTGGAGGGCCGGCAGTCCGGACAGTGCGCAGACCTGTGACCTGACCGTGCTCCCGACCGCTGGTCTGCCTGCCACCTGGGCGGCAGACCAGCGGTCGCGACGTCCTCCGCTGCGGCCCGGGCATCCCGCCGGGCTGTCGGTGCCCCGGGCTAGCCTCGATTTGTCATGAACGAGCTTCCCGAGGAGGTCAACGGGTGAAGGAGACACCGGAGGAGATGGCGGCGCTGCAGGAGCTGATGGACGTCTCGCACGGCGACGCCACACCCCACCTGCGTGAGATCGTGAGCGGTGAGCATCGCCTCGATGCCGCCACCGTCGTCGCGGCCCTGGAGGGCATGAAGGTGCTCAGCCTGGCGACCGTCACGGCGCGCGGTGAGCCGCGGGTCAGCGCCGTGGACGGCCACTTTCTCCACGGACGGTGGACGTTCGGCACGGACGGCCGCGCCGCCAAGGCGAAACATCTGGAGACCCGGCCCGCCGTCAGCCTCGCGCACGTCGACGGGGAGCGTCTCGGCATCTTCTGCCACGGGCAGGTGGTCCGACTCTCTCCCGAGGACCAGGCGTGGGAGGAGACGATCGCGCACTGGACGGCCCACTACGGCTCCGACCCGACGACGTGGAGCGACGACATCAGGATGTATCGCGTGGAGCCGAGCTGGTTCGTGGGCTACGGCACCGTGGGGACCGCGCCGGGCTGACCTCGCGCGGGCCGCTCGCGGGCCAGTAGCGTCAGCGCCATGACGCAGACGCTGCACACCGACATCCTGGTGATCGGTTGGGGCAAGGCCGGCAAGACCCTCGCTGGCGTGCTCGGACGAGCCGGGCGGAGCGTGACCCTGGTCGAGCAGACCGCCGACATGATCGGCGGCACCTGCATCAACATCGGGTGCGTCCCGACCAAGGCACTGGTCCACAGCGCCGAGGTGCGGCGCGAGCAGGACGACGCCGCGGCCTACTCCCGCGACGCGGTCGAGCGCAGGGACACCCTGATCGACAGGCTCAACGCCGCTAACCGGGCCATGCTCGAGCCGGTGGACCAGGTCCGCCTGGTCGTCGGCGCCGCGGCCACCTTCACCGGCCCGCGCCAGGTGCGGGTCACCGGCGGCGCCGACGAGCTGGAGATCGCCGCGGACACCGTCATCCTCAACACCGGAGCGGTGCCGCGACCCCTGCAGGTGCCGGGGGCCGACGGGCCCCGGGTGCACGACTCGACCTCGATCCAGCACGTCGACCCGTTCCCGGCGCGGCTGGCCATCGTCGGGGGCGGACCGGTCGCCCTGGAGTTCGCCAGCATGTTCGCGCAGTTCGGCAGCGAGGTGACCCTCCTGGAGCGCGGCGAGCGGATCCTGCGTGGCGAGGACGAGGATGTCGCCGACTCGGTTCGCGAGGCCTTGGCGGACCAGGGCGTGCACATCGCCACCGGCGTGGAGGCCACCGCCCTGGAGGACGACGGTGCCACGGTCACCGTGCGGACGACGGGGGAGGCCGTGGTCGCCGACGCTGTGCTGGTGGCGGTGGGGCGGGTCCCGGCGACTGCCGGGCTGGGTCTGGAGCTGGCCGGGGTCGAGGTCGGGGAGCGGGGTGAGGTCGTGGTGGACGACACCCTGGGGACCAGCGCCGACGGGGTGTGGGCGGTCGGGGACGTCAACGGCGGCCCGCAGCAGACCTACATCTCCTATGACGACCACCGCATCGTGCTCTCCCAAATCACCGGTGACGGCACCCGGTCCCGCGCGGACCGGGTCGCTGTGCCGACGACCATCTTCACCACGCCGCCCCTGGGCCGTGTCGGGCTGTCCGAGGCCGAGGCTGCCGGGGCAGGACACGGCTTCGAGGTCTATGCCAAGCCGGTCGCGAAGATTGCCGTCATGCCCCGGCCCAAGACGCTGGGGGAGACCCACGGGCTGATCAAGTTCGTGGTCGACCGCGAGAGCGATGAGCTGCTCGGGGCGGCCCTGCACACCGTCGACGCCCAGGAGCTGGTCAACCTGGTCGCACTGGCGATCCGCACCGGCACGACCCACCAGGACCTGCTCGACGGCATCTGGACGCACCCCTCGAGCACCGAGGCGCTCAACGAGGTGCTAGCCACGCCCCGCGACTGACGGGGTGTCGTGCAGGGGCGGGCAGGGGTGCCCGGTTGTGCACGACGTTGGGTGTGGAGGTGCGGGGGTGTCGTGCGGGGGCGGGCAGGGGTGCCCGGTTGTGCACGACGTTGGGTGTGGAGGTGTGGAGGTGCGGTGGTGTCGTGCAGGGGCGGGCAGGCCGTCGCTACGGCGCCAGGAGCACCAGCGTCAGCCCGGCGCCCCCGACGGCGATCAGCAGGGCCACCAGTGCGAGCAGCTCGCCCGGGCGCACCTCCAGGGCCTCGGAGTGGATGCCGCGCACACTGTCGTTGGTCCGGTGGTTGTGCGTGGCGGTGATGGCCAGGGCACAGACCAGCGTGAGCGCCGGCAGGGCGAGGATCATCAGCCCGTAGTGCGGAGTCCACCGCAGGAAGATCGCACTCACCGACACCATGGCCATGCTGGTGCGACCCCAGCTCAGGGTGGTCCGCTCCGGCTGCAGACCGCGATCCAGGTCCGCGGCCGTGGTGGCGCGGACCGGCGGACGGGGACGCCAGGTCACGGTGCCTGGGTGAGGATGAAGACCACCAGCACGATGGCGCTGACCGCACCCACCACCCCCAGCACGGGCGCGATCAGGGGCAGCGGCAGTGGCCGGCCGTGTCGCACGGCACGTTCGACGCCGAGCCAGCGCATGAACGCGCCACCGCTGACGAACATGCCGAGCAGGATGAGCAGGACGGCGATGCCCTTGCGGACGGTCGGCTCGAAGATGCCGACCGCGAACGCCTCGACCGCGATGCCGCCGGCCAGCAGAGCCAGCGCGGTTCGGATCCAGGCCAGGAAGGTCCGCTCGTTGGCCAGCGAGAAGCGCGGGTCCGGCTCGGCGCCGCCGGGCAGCAGCCGCCGCGCGAGCCAACTCCGATCGTCCATAGGTGCCAGTCCACCACGTTCCCGCTCACGACGACCACAGGGGTGGACCCTGCCAGCGCCGCTGGGGCGGCGCACGCAACGCCGCGGTATGCCGTCAGTCGGCGAGCGCGTCCACGAAAGCCTGGTGCACGGCTGGGCCGAAGAGCAAGAACCGCACCAGGTCGAGGTCACCCGGGTGGTCGGCAACCCAGGCGCGCACGGTGGTCACGGCGATGGTCGCCACCTCGTGGGCGTCCCAGCCGTAGACGCCTGCGGACACGGCGGGGAAGGCGACTGAACGCGCACCCACGTCGGCGGCGACCTCCAGGCTGCGGGTGAAGCAGCTGGCCAACAGGGCCGGGTCGGTCTGACCGCGGTGCCGGTCGGCCCGACCGTGTGGATCACCCACCGTGCCGGCAGGTCGCCGGCGCCGGTCGCCACGGCCTCGCCGACCGGGAGGCCGTCGTGCCATCGTCCGGCGCGCAGTCGTCGACACTCCTCCAGGAGAGCCGGTCCGGCAGCGGCATGGATCGCGCCGTCGACGCCACCACCTCCGAGCAGCAGCGCGTTGGCGGCGTTGACGATCGCCTCCACCCCCTGGGTGGTGATATCGCCCTCGATCGCCTCGATGTCGGTCATGCCACCATCATGCCAAGGGGGCAGTTCCCGCCACCTGGAACAGGGGGCCTCGACGGGTGCCGTGAGAGGGAGCCCCAGGGTGAACCCGGGGTCAGCCCCGGGCCGCTTCCCAGTCGCTGCGCAGCTGTCCCATGATGATTGCGTCGACGCGCTCGCCGTCGAACTCCAGGGCCTCGCGGCGGGTCCCCTCCACGACGAACCCCGCCTTCTCATAGACGCGCTGGGCCCGCGGGTTGAAGGCATAGACCTCCAGGTCGATGCGGTGCAGCGGCAGGTGGGCAAAGGCGTAGTCGATCAGCAGCCGCGTCGCCTCGCTGCCCAGGCCGCGGTCGCGCCCGGCCGGCCCGAAGAGGGTGCGGTAGTTGCAGGTGCGGCTGCCCTGGTCCCACTCGTTGAGCACGACCTCGCCGACGACCTGACCACTGGCGTTGTCCACGACCATCAGATCGAGCCGGTCGGTCTGCTCGTTGCGCGTGGAGTACCACTGCAGCAGGCGCGACAGGTCCGGGCTCGCCTCGTGCTCGACCTCGGTGGAGCTGTGCGCGCTGCCGGTCAGGCGGATGACGTCGGGATCGGCGAGTATGCCGACCATCACCGGGATGTCAGCCGGCTCCACCGGGCGCAGGGTCACCAGACCCCCGGTGAGGGTCGGCTTGTCGGCGAAGGTTGCATCGGGGGTGGTCACACCCTCACTGTCCCAGGCGATGCCTGTGGACGGCCACCCCCTTTCCGGCCACCATGCATGTAAAATACATGCATGGTGGCCCTCCAGATACGTGATGTGCCCGAGGGTGTCCGGCGAGTTCTGCGGGAACAGGCAGCAGCCCGGGGACAGTCGCTGCAGGCACTGCTCCTGAGGCTGGTGACTGAGGAGGCCGAGCGCGCGAGGAACCTGGAGTTGCTCGATCGTTTCGAGGCCCGTGCCGACGGGTCTCAGGTGCCGCGTGAGGAGGCGACTGTTGCACTTGATCGCGCGAGGTCCCAACGCACGATCAGGCTGCTGGAGACCCACGAGGACGGCACGCGCGAGTGATCGTTGTTGACGCCTCGGCGCTGACCAACGCCCTGGCTGATGATGGTGACCTTGGCAGGAAGGCCCGGTCGGAGCTACGCCGCGACTCTCACTGGGCGGCCCCTGATCACTGTGTCGCCGAGGTCTTCTCCGCTGTGCGGGGTCAGTGGCTCGGGGGTCAGCTCACCGACGCTCGTGCCCGGGATGCGGTGTCTGCCCTGGGGTCGATGGTCCTCGACCTCGTGCCGGCGCGGAGCCTGCTGGTGAGGATGTGGCAACTTCGGCACAACGTGTCCGGCTATGACGCTGCCTATGTCGCGCTGGCGGAGGCTCTGGACTGTGCTCTGGTGACTGCTGAGGCCCGCCTGGCGCAGGCTTCGACCATTCGGTGCCCGATCAGACTGGCACTGCCTGCGTGACGGCGGGAGGACGAGGTGTCAGGGTTCGAAGGGTTCCAGCGGGTCCGTGGCCGGACCGTTCAGCACGTTGCCGTTGATGCTGAAGCGGGAGCCGTGGCACGGACAGTCCCAGGTGCGCTCGGCGTTGTTGAACTGCACCACGCACCCCAGGTGTGTGCAGTTGGCGGACACCTCGTGCAGCAGACCGTCCTCGTCGCGATAGCTGGCCACCGCGCGGGTGCCGACGTGGCGCACCCGACCCTCACCGTCCGCCAGATCGGCTGCGTCGTCACCGGAGGTCACGGCGCGTGCCAGCCCGCTGACCAGGTGTGACCCCGCTTTGACCTGGTCCCTGACCGCGCCGGTGACGACGTCGGCCGACACCCGGCTCGGGCTCATCAGGTCAGCCTGCGCAGGGTCGGCCTGGTCGGTGATCAGATCATGCAGCAGCAGCCCGGCGGCGGTCCCGTTGGTCATGCCCCACAAGTTGAAGCCGGTGGCCACCCACAGGTTGCTGCTGCCCGGGAGGTAGCGGCCGACGTAGGGCACGCCATCCGGTGTGGTCAGGTCGTGGGCCGCCCACCGGTGGGACACCTCCCGGAGCCCGACCTGGTCCTGCGCCCACTCGGCTAGCTCGGCGAAGCACCGCTCCTGGTCGGGTCGGGTGCCCGGTGCGTGCTGGCCGCCCCCGATGATGAGCCGGTCTGTGGCGCCCGGCGGGGTCCGCAGTGAGTAGCCGGCATCCGCGTCGAGATAGACGCCCCGTGGGGCGGTGCCCTGGACCGGGCCGCTCACCACCAGGTCCCGGGTCTGTCCGAGGCGGGTGAAGAACAGGGCTCGATCCAGGATCGGGTAGTGCGTGGCGACCACCACGTGCTCGGCGGAGACGCTGCGCACCTCACTCGCCGCCGCGCTGCCGGTCGCGGTGTCGACCAGGAGGTGCCCGTTGTGCCCGTCGTGGACATTGAGGACCGCCACCCCCTCGAGGACCTGCCCTCCTGCGGCCTCGACCTGCTCGGCCAGGTGCAACAGCCAGCGCTGCGGGTGGAACTGGGCCTGGTCCGGCAGCCGGACCGCGGCGGCCACGTCGAAGGGCAGGTCCAGGTCGTCGAGCAGCTCGGTGTCGGTCAGTCCCGCCAACTGCATCGCCTCCGCCTCGCGGGCCAGGTCGTCGCGCCGGTCCGCGCGTGTGGTGTAGACGAAGGAGTCCCGACGCTCGAAGCCGCAGGCGTCGGTGGCTGACCCGGCCCCCTGCGCAACCCAGTCCAGCGCGCGGACCTGAGCCTCGGCATACCGCATGGCGCGCTCCCCACCGAGGGCCGCGTAGTGCAGACCGTGCTGTGCGGTGACCTTCGCCGTGGTGTTGCCGGTGACCCCGGCTCCCACGTGACGCGACTCCACCACGGTCACGCCGCGGCCCGCGCGGGCCAGCAGGCAGGCCGTGGTCAGTCCGGCGATCCCTGCGCCGACCACCAGGACGTCACTGTGGGGTGGCGCCTGACCCTGGCGGTCTGGCGTCTCGGTGTCGCTGTGCCACAAGGATTCTGGCGTCGGGAGATCGAGCATGGGTGCCTCCTGGGGTCTCTTCCATCATGTGGTGGAGGAGGAGGGACTGCCACCCGAGGCGGTGGCCCTTGCCGACAGCCGGTCAGGTCCGGGGAGTGATGCCCCACGCCTCGGCGAGCAGCTCGAAGGAGCGTCGCCGCATGGCCGGGTCGTGGGTGTAGGTCGTGACGATCAGCTCGTCCAGCTCGTAGGCCGCGGCGAACTCCTCGAGCTGCGGCACGACCTGCGAGGGGTCACCGACGGCCTTGACCGAGTGGAACTCGGAGATCATCGACAGCAGCCCCTCCGGCACGACCGTGCTGAGGTCGTCCACCGGGGGAGCCAGCGGCGCGGAGCCGCCGGTGCGGATGGCGGCAACCATCTGCTGGGCGGTGGTGAACAGGTAGTGCGCCTCGGCCTCAGACGGCGCGACCAGCACGTTGATGCCGGCCATCACGGTCGGCTTGTCCACCTGGGCGGTCTCGGCGTCGGCGTTGAAGCGCTCGCGATAGACCGCCAGGGCCTCCCGCATCTGTTGCGGCGCAAAGTGACTGGCGAAACTGAAGGGTAGCCCGAGGGCCGCGGCGACCTGCGCGCCACCGGTGGAGGAGCCCAGCATCCAGATCGGCACGTTGGTGCCCTCACCGGGCAGGGCACGCACCCGGGTGGTGTTGCCCTCGCCGAGGTAGCTGACCAGGTCCAGGACGTTGCCCGCGAAGTCGTTGAGGCCGCTGGCGCTGCGGGCCAGCGCGGCCGCGGTGAGGGGGTCGGTGCCGGGTGCGCGGCCCAGCCCGAGGTCGAACCGGTCGCCGTGCAGGGTGGCCAGGGTGCCGTAGTACTCGGCGACCATCAGGGGGGAGTGGTTGGGCAGCATCACGCCACCGGACCCCAGCCGTATGCCGTGGGTGTGGTTGGCGAAGTGCCCCAGGATCAGGGAGGTGGCCGAGGACATGAAGGACTCCGTGCCGTGGTGCTCGGCCACCCACAGCCGGTGGTAGCCCAGCTCGTCCAGTCGGGTCGCCAGCGCGGTCGAGTGCTGCATGGCGTCCGCAGGTGTCATGCCCTGCGACCGGGGGACCAGTTCAAGGACGGACAGGGGCACACGGTTCGTCGAGGGCATGCCTATGACAACCGCTGGGCGCGGAAGTTGTTCCCTCAGGCACCCGGGTGTCTCTGCGGTCGGGCCGTGCGTCCTTGTGCCGGACCGGTTGGGGGCAGTTGAATGAGGCATGGCGCCCGACGACGAGAACCCGGTTCCGACGCGGAAGGCCGTGCGCACCCCCGGGGTCTACATCGAGGACGTGCCGAGGCTTGCGGCCCTCCACATCGAGGCGCTGCCGAGGACCGTGATCGCCTTCGTCGGAGAGTGCAACGAAGGGCCGGTGGGGGAGCCGGTGACGGTGACGAGCGCAGCCGAGCACCACGCCCGGTTCGGGCCGAGCCTGGACGCGCGGCGGCCCCTGGGGCACGCGGTCGACCTCTTCTTCGCCAACGGCGGGGCCAGCGCCCTGGTGGTGCGGACGGAGGGCCCCGATGTCGTCGAGGGCATGCACGCCCTCGACGGAACCGGGTGCACGGTGCTCGTGCTCCCCGGGATCACCACCGAGGACACCGAGCAGGTGACGGAGGCGCTCGCGAGCGCCTCGGCATACTCCGCGGTCCTGCTGTTGGACCTCCCGCACGGCCCGTGGGAGGCAGCGCAGGGCCACCTCGCGGGGGTCGGAGCGCACCGGGAGCGGGCGGCGGCCTATCACCCGTGGGTGGTCGTCGATGGAGTGGCCGTTCCGCCCGCGGGGGCCGTGGCGGGGGTGATCGCGCGCACCGACCGGGAGCGCGGTGTGTGGAAGGCCGCGGCTGGGCAGAACGCGCAGGTGCACGGCATCGCTGGGCTCACCGAGGAGGTGGACCGAGGTGGCGGCGAGGCGATGATGCTCGCGGGTGTGAACGAGCTGCGCGACTTCGGTGAACAAGGTGTCCTGGTGTGGGGCGTGCGGACCCTGGCCGCGACTGCGCTGGCCGAGCCGCAGCAGCGCTATCTGCCGATGCGACGCCTCCTGGACCACGTCCAGCGCAGCGTGCAGGAGGCACTGGCAGGAATGGTCTTCGAGGATGGTGGTGACGAGGACCTGTGGCTGCGGATCCGCAGCGGGGTGGAGGCTTTCCTGGACGGCCTGTGGCGGGCCGGCGCGCTGCAGGGGCAGCAGCCGCGGAGCGCCTACTACGTGCAGTGCGGCCTGGGCCAGACGATGACCGCGCAGGACGTTGCGAACGGCCAGGTGATCGTGGAGTGGGGGATGGCGATCAGCCGACCTGCCGAGTTTGCGGTGTCACGCTGCATCGGCGAGACCGAGAAGAACCTCGACAGGGTCCTGGGGCACGCCCGCCGGGTTGACCGGGTGCTGTTGTTCGATGAGGCTGATGCGCTGTTTGGCAGGCGGACAGAGGGCGACTGAACCTGGACGGGCGATAGGTGCCTTCGGTCCCGATCACGAGGACGCCGTCGTCGGCCCGGCCCGCTGCGGAGTTGTGGGTGGCAGGCTGCCCGCGGGGCAGGGAGTTGATAGAGTGCCACACACGACACGCGCTCCGGGGTCGGTGTAATTCCGAACCGGCGGTGACAGTCCGCGACCCGACCGCAGCCAGCGGCCGGCTGACTCGGTGAAACTCCGGGACCGACGGTGAAAGTCCGGACGGGAGGCAGCGCGCACGTCGACGAAGGACCGTCGGCGTCCGGGTCTGAGGACCCTGACGCAGTGCCGGGGTCCTGCTGTTGGCGTACTTCGCGTCTCCCACGTTTGCTCCGGAGCCTTCACCGGACGGAGCGGACGCAGTGACCACGCACACCGAGCACCTCGAGCTGGCGCTCGCCTGCGCCCGCCAGGGGCCGGCCCGCGACCCCAACCCCCGCGTCGGCTGCGTCCTCGTCGACGCCGCCGGGCAGGTCGTCGCCAGGGGCCACCACGCCGGTGCCGGCACCCCGCACGCCGAGGTGGCCGCGCTCACCGCAGCCGGTCCGCGGGCCCGGGGCACCACGGCCTACGTCACCCTCGAACCCTGCAACCACCACGGCCGCACCGGTCCCTGCGCCCAGGCACTGCTCGAGGCCGGCGTGGCCAGGGTCGTGTATGCCGTGGCGGACCCCACCGCGCGGGCCGCCGGGGGAGCGGCGTGGCTGGCCGGGCAGGGCGTGCCGGTCGAGCAGCAGGACCACCCCGGTGCGACGGAGCTGGTGGCCGACTGGGCCCGCGCCGCGGTCCTGGGGCGCCCCCACGTGACCTGGAAGGTCGCCAGCACCCTGGACGGGCGGGTCGCCGCCGCCGACGGGACCAGCCGCTGGATCACCTCGGCGCAGGCCCGGCAGGACGGTCACGACCTGCGCGCGCGGGTGGGTGCCATCGTGGTCGGCACCGGGACCGCCCGCACCGACGACCCGGCGCTGACCGCCCGGGGACCGGACGGCGCCGAGCTGGCTGACCAGCCGCTGCGCGTCGTCGTCGGGACGAGCGACCTGGCGCCGGGAGCACGGCTCACCTCCGGCGGGACGCCGGCCCTGCAGCTGCGCACCCACGACCCGGTGGAGGTGCTCGCCACCCTGACGGAGCGCGGTGTGCACTCCGTCCTGCTCGAGGGTGGCCCGACGCTGGCCGGAGCCTTCTGGGCCGCCGGCTGCGTCGACGAGCTGCTCGTCTATCTCGCGCCCGCCCTGCTGGGCGCCGGACCGTCCGCCGTCCCCGACCTCGGCATCACCACCATCACCGACACCGCACGGCTCGACCTCGTCGACGTCGCCCGGGTCGGCCCCGACCTGCGGCTGCGCCTCGTGCCGCTCACCCCACCACGCCCCCACCACCAGGAGGACTGACAGATGTTCACCGGAATCGTCGAGGAGCTCGGCACCCTCACCCAGCGCACGGACGGCCACGACTCGAGCGTCATCGAGATCCAGGCGCCGACCGTGGTCAGTGACGCCCAGCACGGTCACTCGATCGCCGTCAACGGCGTCTGCCTGACCGTTACCACCCACACCGCCGACGGCTTCACGGCCGACGTCATGGCCGAGACCCTCAACCACTCCAGCCTGGGGCGTCTGCAGGCCGGCGACGCGGTCAACCTCGAGCGGGCGATGCGCGCCGACGCACGGTTCGGTGGGCACATCGTCCAGGGGCACGTGGACGCCACGACCACGCTGCTCTCCCGGGAGCCGGGCGAGAAGTGGGACGTGCTGACCTTCGCGCTGCCGCCGGAGCTGCGCCGCTACGTCGCCCTCAAGGGCTCGATCGCCCTCGACGGCGTCTCCCTCACCGTCTCCGGGGTCACCGAGGACACCTTCGCGGTCAGCCTGATCCCCACGACGCTGGAACTGACCACCCTGGGGCGGCGCCAGGCGGGCGACGAGGTCAACGTCGAGGTCGACGTGCTGGCCAAGTACGTCGAGTCGATGCTCGCCGGCAGCGGGGCGGTGACGTCATGAAGCTGCACAGCATCCCCGAGGCACTGGACGCCCTGCGCGACGGACGGCCCGTCCTGGTGCTGGACGATGCCGACCGGGAGAACGAGGGCGACGTCATCCTTGCGGCCGAGAACCTGACGGCGGCCTGGCTGGGCTGGACGATCCGCCACAGCTCGGGCTACGTCTGCGCGCCGATGCCGGGGGAGTGGGCCGACCGGCTCGGGCTCCCGCTCATGGTCGAGCAGAACGAGGACCTGCTGCGCACGGCCTACACCGTGACCGTCGACGCCGCGGCGGGCGTCACCACCGGCATCAGCGCCGGTGACCGCGCCCACACGTTGCGGACGCTCGCCGCACCCGGGACGGTGCCGGCCGACCTGCGCCGCCCCGGCCACGTGGTCCCGTTGCGCGCTCGCGACGGCGGGGTCCTGACCCGGCGCGGTCACACCGAGGCCGCGGTCGACCTGTGCCGACTGGCCGGCCTGGCGCCCGTCGCGGCGATCGCCGAGCTCGTCGACGACGAGGGCGAGATGCTGCGCGGCCCGCAGGTCGCGGCACTCGGCGCGGAGCACGACCTGCCCGTGATCACGATCGCCGACCTCGTCGCGCACCGGCTCGTCCACGACGGAGTCCGGCGCGAGGCCAGCACCGTGCTGCCCACCGCGCACGGCGACCTCACGGTCCACGGCTACCGCGACCTGGTCACCGGCGTCGAGCACCTCGCGCTGGTGGGCCGGCCGGATCCGGGCCCCAGCCCCCTGGTCCGCCTGCACTCGGAGTGCCTGACCGGGGAGGCGCTCGGCTCGCGGCGCTGCGACTGCGGCCCGCAGCTGCACGACGCGCTCGACCGGGTCGCCACCGAGGGCGGCGTCGTGGTCTACCTGCGCGGCCACGAGGGCCGCGGCGTGGGCCTGATCGACAAGCTGCGGGCGTATGCCGTGCAGGACACCGGGGTCGACACCGTCGCCGCCCAGCACGTGCTCGGCCTGCCGGTCGATGCCCGGGACTACTCGGCCGGCGCGGCGATCCTGCACGACCTGGGCCTGGCGGACCGGCCGCTGCGGCTGATCACCCACAACCCCGACAAGGCCGCCGCCCTGCAGGCACGCGGCCTGACCATCGGGGCGACCGAGCCCTCCCGGACCGTGCCACCACCGGAGTCGCACGCCTACCTCCGGACCAAGGCGGAGCTGCTCGGACACCTGCCCCACGGCATACCCACCCCCACCACCATGAGGAGCACTGCATGAGCAAGGCCGGAGCACCCACCCTGACCGTCGACGCCGCCGGGCTGCGGGTCGCCGTCGTCGCCGCGTCCTGGCACACCACGATCATGGACGGGCTGGTCGACGGTGCCCGCCGCGGACTGGCCGAGGCCGGGGTGAGCGACGTCGTGGAGGTGCGGGTGCCGGGCAGCTTCGAGCTGCCGGTCGCCTGCGCGCGCCTGGCCAGGACCGGGGAGTATGACGCGCTGGTGGCACTGGGCGTCGTGGTCCGGGGCGGCACGCCGCACTTCGACTACGTCTGCTCGGCGGCCACGGACGGGCTGACCCGGGTCGCCGTCGACACCGGGGTCCCCGTCGGCTTCGGGGTGCTGACCTGTGACGACGAGCAGCAGGCACTGGACCGCGCCGGGCTGCCCGACTCCTCGGAGGACAAGGGGCACGAGGCCGCCACCGCGGCCGTCGCGACCGTCGTGGCGCTGCGCGCGGTCCCCGCACCAGCCTGACCCAGACCGCTGGGGAGGGCAGCCAGCGATATCGCCCGGGGGTCCGGACGAAACTCGGTGTCCTTCCTCGCCGCTCCCACCTATGGTCGCGAGGGTGGAGACCGTCACCCTTCCCCTGGCAGAGCTGATCATCCGCTGGTCGCGTCGCAAGGGTCCGGCGTTCACGGTGGGCGTCCGGCCGGTGCGCAACAGCTATCTCATCGGGCCCGGCGCCAATGCCTTCATCTTCGGCAACGACCGACTCTTCCGGGTGCGGGAGGCGTTCAAGGCGCTGATCCCGGTCGACGGGGAGACCGCGCTGATCGTCACCGACGGTCCCGACCACACGCGGCGACGTGCGCTGGTGCGGCCCGGTCTGCACCAGCGGCAGATCAACAACTATGTGCAGATCATGGCCCAGACCGCCGACGAGGCCCTGGACTCCGTGCCGGCCGGGGAGCCGTGGGACGCCTATGAGCTGTTCCGGGCGGCCATCCGGCGCTCGACGATGCGGTCCCTGTTCGGCAACCAGATCGCCTCTCAGGCCGACACGATGGGGCGCGACCTGCAGCCGCTGCTGGACCTGGTGAACCTGTGGCCCCAGCTGGTCGCGGCGCACGAGCGGCTGGGCACACCCCGCTGGCGGCGATCCGTGCAGGCCCGGGACCGCATCGATGAGGTGGTCTACGCCGAGATCGCCCGGGCCCGCGAGGTCGGCCCGGACGAGGCGTCCAACGTGCTGTCCACGCTGGCCCACGGCCGCGACGCCCAGGGCTCCGGACTGTCCGACCTGGAGGTGCGCGACCAGGTCGTCTCGCTGATCGCGGCCGGCTACGAGACCACCAGTGGTGCGCTGGGCTGGCTGGTCCACTGTGTCGGCGCCGACGCGCAGCTGCAGGGCCAGCTGCGCGAGGAGCTGGCCGGCGTCACCGCGGGAGCGGCACCGACCGCCGAGCAGCTGCGCGAGCTCCCGTTGCTGTCGGCCGCGGTCACTGAGACGCTGCGGCTCTATCCTCCGGCGGCACTGTCGGCGCGCTACGTCGCCGAGGGCTTCGAGTTCGCGGGGCACCGCATCCCGGCCGGAGCGACGCTGATCTACAGCCCCTATGTCACCCATCGCGATCCCGACGTGTACGCCGACCCGCTGGAGTTCCGCCCGCAGCGCTGGCTGGAGCAGCCCAAGCGCCCGCCGCACGAGTTCCTCCCCTTCGGTGGCGGGGCCCACCGCTGCATCGGCTCGGCGATGGCCACGACGGAGCTGACCGTCATGTTCGCCCGGCTGCTCGCGCGCGGGCCCTTCACCATCGAGCCGCAACGGGTGCGGGCCACGTCCTTCGCAGCGATGCGGCCCCGGGACGGCATGTTGATCAGGCAGGCGTGAGCCGACACAGATCCACTGTGTGACCCGGGCCGGGGACGGCTCAGTCCTGGCGCTCGTGCAGCGGGTTGAGGATCCGGTCCAGGAACTGCCGGGTGCGCCGGTGCTGGGGGTTGGTGAACATCTGCTGTGGCGCGGAGCGCTCCACGATGACGCCGCCGTCCATGAAGAGCACCTCGTCGGACGCGGCCCGGGCAAAGCTCAGCTCGTGGGTGACCACGACCATGGTCCATCCCTCGTCCGCGAGCTCCTTGATGACGGTCAGCACGTCGCCGACCAGCTCGGGGTCCAGGGCCGAGGTCGGCTCGTCGAACAGCAGCAGCTGGGGCTTGAGCGCGAGGGCGCGGACGATGCCGACCCGCTGCTGTTGGCCCCCGGAGAGCTGGAAGGGGTAGACGTCCCGCTTCTCCCGCAGGCCCACCCGGTCCAGCAGGGCCTCAGCCTCGGCGATCGCCTGGGCCTTCGGCACCTTCTGCACCTGGACCGGGCCCTCGATGACGTTTTGCAGCACGGTCTTGTGGGGGAACAGGTTGTGCTGCTGGAAGACCATCGCCGAGCGGTCCCGCAGGGCCAGCCGGTCGCGCTTGCGCAGCGGAGCGGCGAAGTCCAGGTCCGGGCCGCCGGCGAACTCGATCCGGCCGCCGTCGGGAGTCTCCAGCCCGTTCAGCGAGCGGAGCACCGTCGTCTTCCCCGAGCCGCTCGGGCCGATCAGCACGACGACCTCACCCTTGCGGACCGTGAGGTCGATCGAGTGCAGGACCTCCAGGTCCCCAAAGCTCTTGCGCAGGCCGCTGGCCCTCAGGAGCGGGTCAGTGTCCATGTGCGACATAGCGATCCAATCGGGTCTCCAGGGCGCCCTGCGCCATCGACAGCACCAGGCAGAACACCCAGTAGACCAGGGCGGCCTGGAGATAGAGCAGCATGAACTCCTGGCTGAACGCCGCGATCTTCTGCGCCTCGCGGAACAGCTCGGTCACCAGGATCATCGACGCCAGTGAGGTGTCCTTGACCAGGGAGATGAAGGTGTTGCTCAGCGGCGGCACCGACACCCGCGCGGCCTGCGGGAGGATCAGTCGGCGCAGGGACTGGCTGCGTGACATGCCGATCGTGTAGCCCGCCTCCCACTGCCCCTTGGGCACCGACAGGATCGCGGCGCGGATCACCTCGGCCGCATAGCCGCCGACGTTGAGCGAGAAGGCGACGACCGCACTGGGCCACGGGTCGATAAGCACCCCGATCGAGGGGAGGCCATAGAAGATGACGAACAGCTGCACCAGCAGTGGCGTGCCGCGGATCACCGAGATATAGGCGCGAGCCAGCGACGACGCCCACCGGTTGGCCGACAGTCGCATCAGCGCCACGATCAGCGCCAGCACCAGCCCGATGGCGAAGGCGGACAGCGCCAGCGGGATGGTGCCGGTGAGCCCGCCCCTGACGATCGGCCACAGGGAGTCGAGGAAGAGTTGCGCGGAGTCAGACATCAGGTCGTTGCCGGGTCAGGGTCGGGCCGGATCGGGTCGTGGACCGGCGGGTCAGTTGGAGACGTCGGCGCCGAAGTACTTCTCGCCCAGCTCGGCGAGGGTGCCGTCGGCCTCCAGCTCGGCCAGTGCCTCGTCGAAGGCCGCGACCAGCTCGCCCTTGTCCTGGCCGAAGGCGAAGGCGTTCAGCGAGGCCTCGTCCAGCTCGGCAGCGACCTTGATCGGGCTGTCCGGGTGCTCCTTGGTGTAGTCCAGGAAGGTCAGCTTGTCGTTGACCGTCGCGTCGACCCGGCCCTGCTCCAGCAGCGCGACGGACTGGGCCCAGCCCTCGATGGCTTCGACGTTGGCGCCCGCGTCCTCAGCGATCGTGCCCCAGTTGCTGGTCAGCGACTGTGCGGTCGTCTTGCCCTCGAGGTCGGCCAGGCCGGTGATGTCGCTGGTGTCCTGGGGGACCACGATGACGCCGGGGGAGACCGTGTAGGGCGTGCTGAACAGGTAGCTCTCCTCGCGCTGGGGGTTGATCGAGACCTGGTTGGCGATCACGTCGAAGCGCCCGGCCTCCAGGCCGGCGAAGATCGCGTCCCACTGGGTCTCCTGGTAGTCGATCTCCAGGTCCAGCTTCTCGGCGACGGCCTCGACCACCTCGATGTCGTAGCCGACCAGCTCGCCGCTGCCGCCCTCGTGGTAGCTGAACGGGCGGTAGGTGCCCTCGGTGCCCACGACCAGGACACCCTCCTGAGCCAGGCCGTATGCCGACCCGTTGCCGTCGGTCGCTCCCTCACCGTCGGCGCCGCCTCCAGCACTGCCGCCGGCGTCGCTTGAGCAGGCGGCGAGGATCAGGGCGGAGGTGGTCAGGGTGGCCAGGAGGGCGCGCTGGGGGGCCATAAGAGTGTCCTTCGGGGTGACGGAGAGGGAGTTGACGGGCTGTCATAGCCAGATCTGTCAACGGCTCAGTGAAGCACTCCATGCCCTAGATGGCGAAATGGTTATCCAAATCACACCTTATGGATCAACCGTGCGCCTGGCGCCCTCCCGTGCCGTCAGGGTGTCGCCGCCCGGACCTCGGCCAGCTTGTCGGTGGCCCGGTGTCCTGGCTGCACTCCGTCCACCACCGTGACGATGCCCTCGGAGTTGCTGGTGCGCAGCGGGACCAGCTCCTGATAGTCGGCGGAGCCGTACCAGGCCAGGGCCGAGTCGCGGTCCGGGAAGGCGATGATGATGATGTCGCCGTCCCACTCTCCCTCGAGCGGGGACAGCGCCCCGCCGTGCACGAGGAAGTGGCCCCCGAACGGTGCGAGGGTGGCGTCGATCCGCTGCATGTAGGTCGCGATCTCCTCACCGAAGCGCACCTCGCGCAGGTAGCCAATGGCGTAGGCGGGAAGGCTCATGGGGAACTCCTCTGATTGCTGTGTGAACTGGTTGCCTCGCCACGCTCGTGGCGAGGGGACCAGTCCACGAGAAATCGGTCGAACAGTCGATGACCTCGCAGGTAAGGTCCGCAGATGTGACGACGGCGGGGGTACTCTTGAGGACCTGGCGGCACCGGCGGCGGCTGTCTCAGCTCGAGCTCGCGAACCGTGCCCAGGTCTCACCGCGCCACGTCAGTTTCGTGGAGACCGGGCGGTCCCGGCCGACCGTTGACATGGTGCTGCGGCTGTGTGACCAGTTGGCCGTGCCGCTGCGCGAGCAGAACCAGGTGCTGCTGGCCGCGGGCCATGCGCCGGCCCACCCGCAGCACGCCCTGAACGACCCGCCGATGGCACACATCTCGACGGCCATCGAGGGCATCCTGGCCGGGCACCTGCCCTTCCCCGCGCTCGTCGTTGATCGGCGGTGGGACCTGGTGGCCGCCAACGAGGCGGCCTACGGGTTGTTGGCGGGCCTGCCGGACCACCTCCTGGAGCCACCAGTCAATGTCATCCGGCTGAGCCTGGACCCGGCCGGCCTAGCTCCCCGGATCATCAACCTCGTCCAGTGGCGTGCGCACCTGGTCCACCGACTGCGCCATGAGCTGGGGGTCAGCGCGGACCCGCTCGTGGCCGGGCTGCTCGAGGAGTTCACCACGGGTCCTGAACCACCTGTCGCGCAAGTAGACCCGCCACCTGGCCTGCTCGTCCCGCTGCGCCTGCGGGTGGGGGCCGACGTGTTGTCGTTGGTCTCGACGACAACGGTCTTCGGGACGCCCCACGAGGTCACTCTCTCGGAGCTGGCCATCGAGGCGTTCTATCCGGCCGATGAGGCCACCCGGCGGATGCTGCTCCAGACTTTCGGGCCGGACGGTGACCGTGCGGCCAGCCCGACTGGTCGTTGACCGCCCGGGGCCTCAGCCGCGCAGGCTGTCCAGGATCTTGGCGATCCGCCGGTCCCGCGTCGCCTCGGCCTTGGCGTCGGTGACCTGGCGGGCGTGCTCCTTGCGGGCGGAGTAGGACAGCGCGGCAAAAGCCTCGACGGCGCCGGGCTGTGCCTCCAGCGCGGCGGTCAGCGCGGGCGGCACGTCGACGGTGCGCTCTGCCGTGTCGGGCTCGATGGTGGCGGTGACCGTCTGCCCGATCTCGACGCCGAGCGCGGCGCGGGCGGCCTTGGACAGCCCGATCAGGTTCTGCCCACCCATCCTGGCCACGCGCAGCCGTTGGCTAGCGCCCTCGATGGTGACGACCACCGGTGGGTTCTTGGTGGACCCGAGCTCAGCGACCTGCTCGTCGGTGAGCACGAGCGCCGTCGCCGGGCCCATGGCTTCCAGTGTCTGCCGCACGGTGAGCATCCCGTCACACTAGCGCCGCCGGAGCGGTAGCCTCCAGACATGCGCACACTCGTGGTCAGCGTGATTGCCGATGAGCGGCCCGGCCTGGTCGCCGAGCTCGCCAGCACCGTCGCCGAGCACGGCGGCAACTGGTTGGAGAGTCAGATGGGACGCCTGGCCGGCACCTTCGCCGGTGCCGTCCTGATCGAGGTCGCCGCCGAGCGGGTCGAGGAGCTCACCGAGGCACTGCGAGGACTCAGCGACATCGGGGTCGTCGACGTCTCCGAGGCCGCGACCGGCGTGCAGGGCTCGGCGGAGGAACCGGTCGGTCTGCACGTCGTCGGTCAGGACCAGCCCGGCATCGTCCGCGAGGTCACCCGGGCGCTCGCGGACCGTGGGCTGAGCATCAGTGAGCTCCACACCTCCACCAGTGACGCGCCGATGACCGGCGACCGGCTGTTTGAGGCACTGGCCGTGGTCGGACTCCCCGGGGACACCGACCTCGCCGGCCTACGCACCGCCCTCGACGAGGTGTCCACCGAGCTAAGCCTCGACATCCAGCTCGATGACGGCGAGGGCCTGTCCTGGGGCGAGGTGCCGGACCCGGCGTAGCAGCCCGACCCAGCGCCGCCACCCACCAGCGCCGCCACCCACCAGCGCCGGCCCCTCACACTGGCGGGGCGCGGATGCCCTGGACACCCGCTGGGCGGGGCGCTAGGTTGCAGGGACCGAGGACGTGGCGCTCAGCAGTAGGTGCGTCGACACGGGGGTGCTCCGCCCACGCGTGAAGAGTTCGTGTGGTCTTTTCCGAGGAGCGCCCATGCCCGTCCGACGTCACCTGTCCTTCGTCCTGCCCGTCGCCGTCATCGGCAGTCTGCTGATGGCCGCCAGCTCGATGGGCAGTCCGCCCACGGTCGCCCCGGGGGCCGCACTGGAGGCCCCGACCGAAGCGACCGCCTCACCCAGGGCGATCTCGATCGAAGTGCTCTCCGGAGCGGCTGACCAGGTGACCGGCGGTGACGCCCTCGTAGAGATCACGAGCCCTGACTCGGTCGCTCCGGATGACCTGCGGGTCGCCCTCAACGGCACCGACATCACTTCAACCTTTGACCTCACCGAGGAGGGCACGCTCGTCGGCCTGGTGGACGGCCTCGACCTCGGGACCAACACACTCCGTGCCGAGGCAACCGCGTCGGGCAACCGGCCGGGTGGATCGTTTGCCATCCCCGCCACGGTCACGCTCGAGAACCACCCCACGCAGGGCCCAATCTTCTCGGGACCGCAGCAGCAGCCGTTCGTGTGCACCACGGCCCGAGGCACCTTCGGCGGTCAGCGGCTGCTGGGTCAGCCTCTCGTGGACAACCAGGACAGCCAGGGCATCAGAGTGGCGCTGGAGGACGAGAACGGCGACTACCCACAGGACGCTCGAGGCTATCCGACCGACGAGGCCGAGATCGTGGGTTGGAGCGCCAACTGCGCCACGCAGACCCGCACCGGCTACGTCTACGGCAGCACCGACGGGTCCTTCAAGTGGCTGGCCGACCCGTCCGACCTGCCGACCGATGTCGCGACGACCACGACCCTCGACGGTCAGCAGGTGCCCTTCGTCGTGCGGTGGGAGCGCGGCACGATCAACCGCTTCATCTACAGCATCGCCGTGCTCGCGCCGGTGGGTGACGACCCGGGCGCCGCACCGGACCCCTCGCTGTGGAACCGCCGGCTCGTGTTCAGCTTTCAGGGCGGGGTCGCGATCGGGCACACCCAAGGCACCACATCGACCGGGGCGATGCTGCCGGCCGACCTGCTGGGTCTGGGCTACGGCGTGATGTGGTCCAGTGGCACCCGCACGAGCACGCACTACAACCTCCAGGTCGGCGGTGAGACTGCCCTCATGGTCAAGGAACGGGCCGTCGAGCGGTACGGCGTGCCGGACTACACGGTCGCCGTCGGGGGCTCGGGTGGCGCCATCCAGCAGTACATCTACGCCCAGAACCACCCGGGCATCATCGATGCCGCCATCCCGCAGTACTCCTACCCGGACATGGTCACGCAGATCATCCACGTGGCCGACTGTGAGCTGCTCGAGCACTACTTCGATGTGACCGACCGCGACAACGACAAGTGGAAGGACCCCGAGGTCAGGCAGACGATCATCGGGCTGAACGGGACGGATCACCCCCAGAATCTCTCCACCGGGGAGCTCGCACAGTGGAACGGGCTCTACCAGCTGATGAGGCTTCTGGGCTACCAGGTCATGGACCGCGACCCGTCCTCGCCGGGCCCCGCGCTGATGGAGTGCAAGCCAGGCTGGTTCGGACTCACCCCGCTGGCTCTCAACCCGACGTTCACCGACGTTGACGACCTGGACCAGCTCGAGCAGGGCATCGACGGCGTGGAGTGGACGCACTGGGGTGACCTGGTCACGATCTACGGCACCGATGCCGACGGCAACGCGCGCGTGCCCTGGGACAACGTCGGCGTGCAGTACGGCCTCCAGGCCCTCCGCGACGGTGTCATCTCTCCCGAGGAGTTCCTGGACCTCAACGCCCAGGTCGGCAGCTGGAAGGACACCAAGGACCTGGTCGAGGAGGGCTTCCCGTTCGTCGGTGACGTCAGCCCGGCGAGCTTCGACCCGTGGAGCTCGCGCAACATGGACCTCAGCCCTGACGGTCTCACGCCGGCACCACGCGCCGCGGGCGATCTGGCCGCGATCCGCGCCCTCTACACCTCGGGCATGCAGTTCCAGGGCGACATCGACATCCCGATCATCGACGTGCGGCACTACCTCGAGGACGAGCTCGATATGCACAACACGCAGCAGTCCTTCGCGACGCGCCAGCGGATGCTCAACGTCGACGGCGATGCCTCCAACCAGGTGATCTGGTTCGTGGACGCCCGGCCCCAGGAGGCCGCCGACCTGACGGGTCAGGCCTTCGCGGTGATCGACCAGTGGATGGCCAATATCGAGGCTCATCCCGGGCTCGGGGTCGCGGGCAACAAGCCGGGGCAGGCCGTCGACTCCTGTTTCGCGACTGACGGGTCGCTCCTGGCCGCGGGCGAGGATGTCTGGGACGGCGTGCTCGACGACGCCGCGCCCGGTGCGTGCACGGAGCAGTTCCCGAGCTACTCGTCCTCGCGTCGCGTTGCCGGCGGACCCTACGAGGGCGGAGTGTGGAAGTGCACGACCCAGCCGGTCGCGCGCGCTGTCAACCAGGGCCTCTACGGCGACTGGGAACCGACCAGGTCCGAGGTCAGCCGGCTGCAGGAGATCTTCCCGAGCGGCGTGTGCGACTACACCCGCCCGGACGCCGGCAAGCCACGCCATCGCACGCCGTAGGCCACGGGACACGCACGGGCACGCGCGGGGCATGATGGCCCTGTGACTGTGCACGCGACCCGAGGCCGCACGACCGGGCTGCTCCTGGCCGCCGGGGCCGGTCGGCGCTACGGCCAGCCCAAGGGCACCGTCGAGGACACCGAAGGGCCCTGGGTGGTCCGGGCCGCCCGTGCACTGCTCGAGGGCGGGTGCGGTGACGTCCTGGTCGTCACCGGTGCGCAGGCCGAGGACGTCGAGGCACGGGTCGCCGGGCTCGAGGACGTCACGACGACCCGGTGCGGCACCTGGGAGCAGGGGATGGGGGAGTCGCTGCGCTCCGGCCTGACCGCGCTGGCCACCCGGGGCCGGACGATCCCGCTGCAGGCCCTCGTCCATCTGGTGGACCTGCCGGACGTCGGTGCCGACGTCGTCGCCCGGGTGCTGGACGCCGCCGGTGCCGGGACCGGCGCCCTGGCGCGCGCGGCATACGGCGGTCGTCCTGGACACCCGGTGCTGCTCGGGCGCGACCACTGGGAGGGTGTCCTGGGGCGTGCGCGGGGGGACGCGGGGGCGCGGAGCTACCTGCGGGCCGTGCCGCCGGCCCTCGTGGAGTGCGGCGACCTTGCCGAGGGCACCGATGTCGACGAACCCGGCGCTCCCCGCTAGCGTGTCGCCATGTCAGACGAGGACGTCTTCGCCAGCCCGCAGTCGCTGTCCGACGCCCTAGCCGGGACCGGTTACCTGGCCGACGCAGGCCTGGCGACGGTCACCTGGCTGGCCCAGGACCTCGACCGGCCGCTGCTGCTGGAGGGGGAGCCCGGCACCGGCAAGACCGCGCTGGCCGAGGCCCTTGCGCAACTGACGGATGTCCCGCTGATCCGGCTGCAGTGCTATGAGGGCATCGAGGCGGGCCAGGCGCTCTATGACTGGGACTTCCCCCGCCAGATCCTGCACCTGCGCGCGGTGCAGGCACTCGCCGACCGCAGCCCGATCGGCGACGGAGCCGACGCGCTGCACAGTGTCGAGCAGCTCGAGGCGAACCTCTTCGACGAGCGGTTCCTGCAGGCCCGGCCGATCCTGCGGGCGCTGCGCGAGGCGCCGTGCGTGCTCCTGGTCGACGAGATCGACCGGGCAGATGACGAGTTCGAGGCCTTCCTGCTCGAGGTCCTCTCGACCTGGTCGGTGACGATCCCCGAGCTCGGGACGGTCCGTGCGCAGACGCCGCCGTTGGTCGTCCTCACCTCCAACCGCACGCGGGAGCTGCACGACGCCCTCAAGCGGCGCTGCCTCTATCACTGGATCGACCACCCCGGCCTGGAGCGGGAGCTGGCCATCCTCCGCGTCCGGCTGCCCGAGGTCGAGGAGGCGCTCGCGACCGATGTGGTGCGCCTGGTGCAACGGCTGCGTGCTGAGGAGGACCTGCTCAAGCCGCCCGGGGTGGCCGAGACCCTGGACTGGGCCCGCGCCGTGGCCGCGCTCGGCCTCAGCCGGTTCGACCCCGAGGTGGCGGCCCGCACGATGGGCGCCGCGGTGAAGCACCGCGAGGACACCGAGCGGGTCCGGGTCGCGATCGACCGGATGCTGACGAGATGACCGTCGGGACTGACGGGGCGGCGTGCGCCGGCGCAGCGGGGTGGAGCGCGGTCCAGACGCTCGGCGGCTTCGCCCGTGCCTGCCGCGCCGCCGGACTGCCCGTCAGCGCCGACCGGGAGCGCACCTTCCTGCAGGCCTGCGCCGCGGTCGGTCTGGGTGACCGGGACCGTGTCTACTGGGCCGGTCGGGCGACGCTGACCGCCTCCCAGTCCGACATCGAGCCCTACGACCAGGTCTTCACTGGCTGGTTCGGCGGACGGGCGATGCACGGGGTCTCCCTCCCGGCGCAGTCGCCCCCCACCCTGCTGCAGGCCTCCCTGGAGGAGGCGGGGACTGACCCAACCGGTGGCGACGACGAGGTCGAGGAGGAGGCGGTGCGGGCAGCGGCCTCGGCCACCGAGGTGCTGCGTCACCGTGACATCGCCGCTCTGTCCCCTGAGGACCAGGACGCCTTGCGTCGGACCTTCGCGACACTCACGGCGAGGCCACCCACGCGGCCGGCGCGACGGCATACGGCCAGTCACCGGGGCAGCATCGACGGGCGGGCCACGGTCCGTGCCCACCTGCGTGCCCTGGGCGAGCCGGACCGGATCCGCCGACGGCGCCGGGTGGTGCGCGTCCGGCGGGTCGTGCTGCTCGTGGACGTGTCGGGGTCGATGAGCCCCTATGCCGACCACGTGCTGCGCCTGGCGCACCGGATGGTGCAGGCCGCACCGCGCACCACGGAGGTGTTCACGCTCGGCACCCGGCTGACCCACCTCACCCGGGCCCTGCGGGAGCGCCACCCCGATCGGGCGCTGCTGGCGGCGGGGGAGACCGTGCCCGACTGGTCCGGGGGCACCCGGCTGGGCGAGACGCTGGGCGTCTTCCTGCGCCGGTGGGGCCGCCGCGGGATGGCGCGCGGGGCCGTCGTCGTGGTCTTCAGCGACGGGTGGGAACGAGAGGCACCCGAGCAGCTCGGCGAGCAGATGCGGCAGCTGCGGTCCCTGGCCCACCGGGTGGTGTGGGTCAACCCGCACCGCGGCAAGAGCGGCTACCTGCCCGTGCAGTCCGGGATCGTCGCGGCCCTGCCCTCTGTCGACGACTTCGTGGCCGGGCACTCGCTGGCCGCATTCGAGGAGGTTCTGGAGGTGGTCTCTCGTGCGTGACGTGCTGGAGGAGCTGATGGCCTGGTGGGAGGCGGGTGAGACGGTCGCGCTGGGCACCGTGGTCGGCACCTGGAAGTCCGCGCCGCGTCAACCGGGCGCCTCGATGCTCGTGGGGCCGGACGGCGAGGCCGTCGGCTCGGTCTCCGGTGGCTGCGTCGAGGGCGCCGTCTATCAGCTCGGGGAGGAGGTGATCTCTGCGGGATCGCCTGTCCTGCAACGGTATGGGATCTCAGATGACGAGGCGATGGGCGTCGGCCTCACGTGCGGCGGCATCCTCGACGTCTTCGTGGAGCGGGTCTCGCGTGACGACTTCCCCGAGCTGGGGCAGGTGGTCGCCGACGTCACCGCCGGGCGCCCGGTCGCGGTCGCGACCGTCGTCGAGCACCCGGACCCCGCCGAGGTTGGCCGGCGGCTGGTCGTGCGTCCCGAGGGCGAGCCGACCGCCGGGTCGCTGGGCACGGAGCGGCTGGATGACACCGTCATCGACGACGCCCGGGGCATGCTGGCCCAGGGCCGGACGGCCATCCTGGAGTACGGCCCCGAGGGGCAACGGCGCGGGGAGGGCATGCGGGTCTTCGTCGCCTCCTATGCCCCGCGCCCGCGGATGCTGGTCTTCGGTGCCATCGACTTCGCGGCGGCCGTGGCCCGGGTCGGGTCCTTCCTCGGCTATCACGTCACGGTCTGCGACGCGCGGCCCGTCTTCGCCACGCGCACCCGCTTCCCCGACGCGGACGAGGTGGTCGTGACGTGGCCCCACCGGTATGTCGAGGAGCAGGTCGCGCAGGACCGGCTCGATCCGCGGACGGTCGCCTGTGTGCTGACCCACGACCCGAAGTTCGACGTGCCGCTCCTGGAGGTCTTGCTCGGGGACGACGCCCCGGAACTGGCCTATGTGGGGGCGATGGGCTCACGCCGGACCCACGAGGACCGCCTGGCCCGCCTGCGCGAGAGCGGGCTGACCGAGGCGCAGCTCTCCCGGCTGCGCAGCCCGATCGGCCTCGACCTCGGTGCCCGGACCCCGGAGGAGACGGCGGTCAGCGTCGCGGCGGAGATCATCGCCCTGCGCTGGGGCGGCCAGGGAGAGCCGCTGAGCCAGACCGAGGGTGCAATCCACCGGCACCCCGAGCACTGACGGACGCGAGCTGCCGGCGCAGGCGTGGCCTCCCGTTCGTCAGTCCTGGCCGCGCGGCGCGACCAGGACCTTGGTGTGGGTGGACTGACCCGAGTCCAGTTCCTCCAGCATGTCCTTGACCTCGGAGAGCTCGATGGTCCCGGTGTGCAGGGGCGCCAGCGAGATGCTGCCCTGCTCGACCAGGCGCATGACGCCCACGAAGTCCTCGCGGTTGTAGGCGAGCGACCCGATGACCGTCAGCTCGCGCTGCTGCCAGTCGGCGTAGCTGACCGTCGACTCGCTCAGCGGGAACCCCAGCAGCGCGAGCGTGCCGCCTCGTCGGACCAGCTCGGCCGAGGACTGCAACAGGGTGGGGACCCCGGCGCACTCGAAGACGATGTCGGCACCGACGCCTGCGGTCACGGCGTCCATCCGGCCCTGCAGCTCGTCGGGCTCGACCACGTCCTCGAAACCCAGCTCCCGCGCCGTGGCCCGGCGCGGCTCGGACGGCTCGGAGATGATGATCCGCCCAGCCCCGGCCGCCCGCGCGTTCTGGGCTGTCAGCAGGCCGATCGGACCGGCGCCGACGACCACGGCAAGGCAGCCCGGTTCAATGCTGGCCCGCCGGACGGCGTGGAAGGTGACCGCGGCCGGCTCCACGAGTGCCGCGTCAATGTCCGAGAGGGCGTCCGGCACTGGGATGACCCGACGTTGCGAGACCTCCACCTGTGTGGCGAAGGCACCGTGGTCGGGTGCCTGCTCGTCGACACCGTTGGCCTCGGCGAAGACAACGTCACAGTTCTTTGCGTGCCCGGCCAGGCACTGCCCGCAGTGTCCGCACGCCGGGCCGACACCACCGACGACACGGTCACCGGGGGCGACCAGACTGACCCCCTCGCCCACGGACCGGACGGTGCCGGCCCACTCGTGCCCGAACACCGCGGGCGGCAGCATGCTGCCATCGGTGTAGCCGTGCACATCGGTGCCGCAGATGCCGGTGTAGGCGATGTCGACGACGACACGTCCAGGACCGGGCTCCGGCGAGGTGAAGGCCGACTCTTCCAGGGTGCGCGGGCCGCTCACGCTGAGAAAACGCTGTGCGTCGGACATGTTGTGTTGCTCCTCACTGGGGACGGGGCCGCCTCACGACGGGGGCACCTAGCACCGTAACGAGAACGGCGTGCCTGACGGTCACCGGGGCCGAGGCCCCTCTGCCCTCACCCAGCGAGTTGTGAACAGCGGATCTTCAGCTGGTTGATCTCGGCGAGGTTCTTCGTCAGCTCGACAGTGACCCAGGAGGCGATGAACCACAGGGGCTGAGGCTCTGACATCAGCCAATCGACCGACCTGTCGAGATCAGCGGTGGACAACAGGTGGTCCCACTCCTCCTTGGCCGCCACGATGCCCGACGTGCCCCCGGTCCAGTGGTGGTCCTGTGGGGCGATGGGAGGCAGGCCATTGACCCGAGAGATGGTGTCGTTCCACCACCACTCGATGTGCCAGAGGAGCCAGGCGATGGTCACCTCGGGCAGGGGTGGGTGGTCCTCGTCGGGCCAGTCTGCGACCCAGCCCTCTCCGGTCTCACGAACCGTGCAGACATTCTCGGAGGGTTGGTAGCAGCTCCTCGGATAGTGAGTAATACCGCGCGTACAGACGCTCTAGGGATGCGATGAATGTATGAATCTGACCGAGTGGGCACGTCAGCAGGGCGTCCATCCGCAGACTGCCTTTGGGTGGTTTCGGGAGGGGACGCTGCCGGTGCCTGCTGTGCGGATCAACTCTCGCTCGGTGCTTGTCTCCCCGGACGCGCCGACCCAGGCTCGGACTGCGTTCGGGTTGTATGCGCGGGTGTCCTCGCATGATCAGAAGGATGACCTGGACCGTCAGGTAGCCCGACTCACTTCGTGGGCTGCTGATGCTGGTGGCCAGGTGGTGCGTGTGGAGGCCGAGGTTGGGTCCGGGATGAACGGCTCCCGTACCAAGGTTCGCAGGATGCTCGCGGACCCCAGAGTCACTGCTGTCGTGGTCGAGCACCGAGACCGGCTCGGACGGATGAACACCGAACTCATCGAGGCTGCGCTGTCGGCCCACGGCCGCAGGCTGGTGGTGCTCGATGACGGTGAGGTTGAGGACGACCTCGTGCGCGACATGGTGGAAGTCCTCACCTCGTTCTGCGCCCGCCTCTATGGTCGCCGCTTCGCGCGGAACCGGGCGTTGAAGGCCGTCGGCTGCGCCCAGCGCGACATCGGCCCCGCCGCTGTTGTCGGTGCTAGCAGGCAAGGTGGCGAGTCATGAGCAAGGCTGGGCGTCTGCTGTCGCGTATCCAGCCGTGCGCGGTGTGCTCTGCCACCATTCGTACCCCGACCGGTTCAGATGACGAGTATGAACTGGTGTTGCCCTCAGAACCAGCGACTGTTGAGCGGCGCAAGGGCGGTGTCACGATTGTTGGTCCGCCGGCGTGCCATCTGGTCTGTGACGACTGCGTGGTCCAGCTCAATGGCCGTGGCCAGCACGGTGGGGAGGCCGCTAACCCAGGTGGAGTGCGTGAGGCGCTGCGCAAGCGCTATGGCGATGACTACGCCGCGTGGACCACACCCGCCAGCCTGCCTCAGATGCTGGACGAGGCCGTCACCTACCTCGCCAGTCGTGAGGCTCGTGAAGGTGTGGATTTCGGGTCGTGGCAGAGGATGCAGGACTGGCCGTAATGGCCCGCTTCGAGATTCCCGAGGGCTGGACCGCGCAGGCGTTCCAGTTCACGCTCGACCTCACCGGCGAGCAGGCTGAGTGTGTGCGGTCGGGGGCACAGCGCCACCACGGCGTCACCTCCATCCTCGGGAGACCTCGACCCCTACCCGGCCACCGACGCGCCGGCCGGACTACGCCCTCAACTGCGAGTGCGAAGTGCCCAAATTGCCCCGGTGCGAGGGTCGGCCCGCGTGCTACGTTCGAGCGATGACTAGACCCGGTGAGATTCTCGGCAGTGTGGTCGCCGCCAGCGAGCGCGAGCAACTCGAGACGTTCCTGGATTACCTGCGCGATGCCGTCGTGCGCAAGGCCCGCGGGGTGTCGGAGGAGGACGCCCGGCGCAGCCCGGTGCCGACCGGCACCAACCTCGGGGGCCTGATCAAACACCTGCGGTGGGTGGAACTGGGCGGGTTTGCCGAGCAGATCGGGCAGATCCCCGCCGCGGAGCTGCCCACGCCGCCGTGGACCGACGCAGACCCGGAGGCCGACCTGCGGCTGGAGCCGAACGAGACGCTCGACGACGTCATCGGCGCCTACCAGGCGGAGTGCGACCGCTCCCGCGAGATCGCCGCCCAGCACAGCCTCGACTACGCACCGCGGGGCAGCGAGTTGACGTTGCGGTGGGTGTACCTGCACGTGATCCTGGAGACTGGCCGGCACGCGGGCCACGCGGACATCCTGCGCGAGATGATCGACGGCAGCGTCGGCGACTGACGGCTCGCGGCGCGTCGTCGGTCCGTGTTCCGGTCGTCGGAAGCGGCGTTGCACCGGTATCGGCGGAGGCTGATCTCCAACACCGTGGGCCGCCACCCGAACGGCTCGTGCGCCACCCCCGGACCACCGTGTCCCTGGCCGCGCCCTGGCATCCGCAGCGACGACACCATCTGACGGGCTCGACAACCCGGCACCCGCAGAATCGCCCGACCGGACTACACCCTCAGCTGCGACAAGCCGCATTTCGGTGCGCTCACCCGCGGCGCAGGGCACGCCCGATCATGATGCCGAGGACCAGCCCACCGACACCGGCGGCCAGGGCCATGCCGTAGCGCTCGCGCAGCACCGGCCCCACCAGCTCACCGAGGTCGATCGCGTCGTCGTCGGAGGACTCCACTCCGCTGCGGACCGCGGCCCGCGTCGCGGCCGGGGCCAGGGGTGGGGCCTCCGCCCCGCTCGGCCCCGGTGTGGGCTCGGGCGTCGAGGCGACCTCAGATCGGGTCGTCTCCGTCGCCGTCTCCGCGATCGGAGCCGCTGAGGCGGGAGCCTCCGCCTGCTCGGTCCCGGTCGAGGCGGCCTCTGTGGTCTCCGTGGGTTCGTCGGTGCCGAGCGTGGACTCCAGGCACTCGACGAACTGGCCCAGCAGCTTGTCCGAGACGTCCTGCATGACGCCCCGGCCGAACTGCGCGGGCTTGCCGGTCACCACCAGGTCGGTGAGGACCTCCACGCTCGTGCCGTCACCGTCGGGCGTCAGCGTCATGGTCGCCGTGGCGTTGGCGGTGCCGTTGCCCCGCTTGTCCTTGCCCTTGCCCTCGATGACCGCCCGGTGGGCGACGTCGTCGCGCTCGAGGAAGGCGCCCTTGCCGGCATACTGCATCTGGATCGGCCCCAGCTTGACCTTGACCGTCCCGGAGAAGGTGTCACCGTCGGTCTCGGTGACCTTGGCGCCGGGGAAGCAGCCACCGACCTGCTCCAGGTCGGTGAGCAGCGCCCAGGTGCTCTCGGGGGAGGCGGGGACGCTGAACGTGTGGCGGAGCTCCATGCCCATCGGATCAGGCTCCTGCCGCGGCCAGCACCGCCCGGCGGGTGAGGACCCCCGCCAGGTGTCGGCGATAGTCCGCCTTTCCGTTGAGGTCCGAGGGCGGCTCGGTCCCCTCGCCGGCACGGGCGCAGATCTCGCTGATGGCCTCCTCGGTGGCGGGCTGCCCCGCCAGTGCCTGCTCGACGGCCGGAGCCCGCAGCGGCTTGGCGCCCATGTTGGTCATGCCGACCCTGGCCTCGGCGATCACGCCGCCCTCGGCCCGCACGGCCGCCGCGATCCCGATGATCGCCCACTGGTGGGAGACCCGGACGAACTTCTCGTAGTGACTGCCCCAGCCAGTGTGCTTGGGAATGGTCACTGCCGTGAGCAGCTCGCCGTCGCCGACGGCGGTCTCGAACAGGTCCACGAAGAAGTCGGCGGCGCTGACCTGCCGCGGTCCGACCACTCCGCGGCTCTGGACCTCCATGGTCGCGTCCAGCGCTAGCACGGGGGCACCGACGTCACCGGCCGGGTCGGCGTGCGCCAACGCCCCGCAGACCGTGCCGCGGTGCCGGATCTGTGGGTCGGCGATCTGCTCCACGGCCGTGTGCAGCAGGCCCAGGTGCTCGCGCACCAGGTCACTGTCCAGGACCTCCTGGTATGTCGTGGCGGCACCGATGCGGACCGCGTCACCGGTGTCGGTGATCCCCTTGAGGGACTCGATCCGGGAGATGTCCACGACCAGCTCGGGTGCGTTGAGTCGCATCCGCAGGACGGGTAGGAGGGACTGCCCGCCGGCCAGCACCTTGGCATCGTCGCCGTGCTCGGACAGCAGGGTCAGGGCCTCCTCGACGGTGGTCGGCGCTGCGTAGTCAAAGGGCGCGGGGATCACAGCGTGCCGCCTTCCGTCTCGGGGGTGTCCTGGTTGGGCGCCGACTCCTCGAAGTGCGGCGCTGCTGACTCGGTGAGCGGCTGGTGAGCGGCGCCCTGGATGGCGTTCCAGACCCGCTCGGGGGTGCACGGCATGACGATGTCCGTGACGCCCAGGGGTCGCAGGGCGTCCAGGACGGCGTTGACGACGGCCGGGGTCGAGGCGATCGTGCCCGCCTCACCCACGCCCTTGGCGCCGAGGTCGTTGGTCGTGGACGGGGTCACGGTGCGGTCGGTGACGAAGCTGATCGTGTCGGCCGAGGTGGGCAGGGTGTAGTCCACGAACGACCCGGTGATCAGTGTGCCCTGGTCGTCATAGACCGCCTCCTCCCACAGCGCCTGCGCGATGCCCTGGACCAGGCCGCCGTGGATCTGCCCGTCGACGATCAGCGGGTTGACGACGTGCCCGACGTCATCGACGCACACGTAGGAGCGCATCGTGGACTCGCCGGTCTCGGTGTCGATCTCCATCGCGCACAGGTGCGTGCCGTGCGGGTAGGAGAAGTTCACCGGGTCGTAGGTCGCGTCGGCGTCCAGTCCGGGCTCGGTGCCGTCGGGCAGGTCGTGCGCGGCGAAGACCCGCAGGGCCAGGTCGGTCAGCGCGACGCCCTCCTGTCCCTCGCCGGCGCCCTTGACCGTGAACCGTCCGGCCGAGAACTCCAGGTCGTCCTCGTGGGCCTCCAGTGCGTGGGCCGCCAGCGGCCGGGCCTTCTCGACCACCTTGCGGGAGGCGGCGATGACGGCCTGGCCACCGACCACCAGGGAGCGGGAGCCGTAGGTGTCCAGGCCCTTGTGGCTGATCTGGGTGTCCCCGTGCAGCACCTCGATGTCCTCGAAGGGCACGCCGAGCTCGTCGGCCACGATCTGGCTCCAGGCCGTCTCGTGGCCCTGGCCGTGGGCGGAGGAGCCAGTGATGACCTCGACCTTGCCCGAGGGCAGCATCCGCACCGACGCGTGCTCCCAGCCGCCGGCGCCGTAGGAGAGGGCACCGAGCACCCGGCTGGGTGCCAGGCCGCACATCTCGGTGAAGGTCGAGACCCCGATGCCCAGCTGCACCCGGTCCCCGCTCTCCCGGCGACGGGCCTGCTCGGCCCGCAGCTCGGCATACCCGAACAGTTCCTTGGCGCGCGCGGTGGCGGCCTCGTAGTTGCCCGAGTCATACTCCAGCCCGGCCACGGTGGTGAACGGGAACTCCTCGTGCTTGATCCAGTTCTGCTCGCGGACCTCCAGCGGGTCCCGCCCGAGCTCGGTGGCGAGCTCGTCCATCATCCGCTCGATGGCGAAGGTGGCCTCCGGTCGGCCGGCGCCGCGGTAGGCGTCGGTCCACGTCATGTTGGTGAAGACGTTCTGGCACTCGAAGCGATAGGCGGGGAACTTGTAGATCGCGTTGAACATGAAGGCGCCCAGGATCGGCACGCCGGAGGTGACCAGGCCCAGGTAGGCGCCCATGTTGGCGGTCAGGTGCACCTTGAGGCCGGTGACCGTGCCGTCGGCCCGGGCCGCGAGCGTCAGCTTCTGCCACTGGTCGCGCCCGTGGTGGGCGGACAGCAGCGACTCCGACCTGGTCTCGTTCCACTTGCACGGCTTGCCGGTGTGCCGTGCGGCCAGGAAGGTGATGACCTCCTCCGGGGTGACCTGCAGCTTGCCGCCGAACCCGCCACCCACGTCGGGGGCGATGACCCGGATCTTGGACTCGGACACCCCCAGGGTCAGGGCGAGCATGAGGCGCAGGATGTGCGGCACCTGCGTGGAGGACCAGAGCACGAACTGCTCACCGGTCGGGTCCACGACCACGCTGCGGGGCTCCATGAAGGAGGGGATCAGCCGCTGCTGGCGGAACTCGCGCTCGACGAGCACGTCGGCGTCGCGGATGGCGGCCTCGACGTCCTCGCCGGTGCCGGCCTCCACGGAGTCGAAGACCCACAGGGCCGACTCGTTGGTGCCCAGGTCGGGATGGGCGAGCACCTCGTCGGCGGCGGCCGCCTTGAGGTCGGTGACCGCGTCGAGCTCCTCGTAGTCAACGTCGACGAGCTCGGCCGCGTCCCGTCCCGCAGCCGCCGATCGGGCGATCACCACGGCCACGATCTCGCCGGAGAAGGCGACCCGGTCCACGGCGATCGCCGGGTGCGGAGGGGCCTTCTGCTCGGGCGTCACGGGCCAGGCGTTGGGCAGGGAGCCCTGCAGGTCCGTGACATCGGCTCCGGTCAGCACCGCGATGACACCCGGTGCGGCCTTGGCCTCGGTGGTGTCGAGGTTGGTGATGCGCGCGTGGGCGAACGGGCTGCGCACCATCGTCAGGTGCAGCATGCCCGGCAGCTGCATGTTGTCGGTCCACCGCGTGCGGCCGGTGATCAGCCGCTGGTCCTCCTTGCGGCGCCGGTCCCGGCCGACCTCGCGATTGCCGGTCTGGGGCTCCTCGGTGATCGTCATGCCTGCTCACCCCCCGTGCCGGCGTCGGCCGCCTGCAGGACCGCCCGGACGATGTTGTGATAGCCGGTGCACCGGCACAGGTTGCCCTCCATGTGCTGGCGGACGTAGTCCTCGTCGGGGGAGGGGTTCTCCCGCAGCAGGTCGGTGGCCTGCATGATCATCCCGGGGGTGCAGTAGCCGCACTGGAGGGCGTGACAGTCGCGGAAGGCCTCCTGGACCGGGGACAGCGTCTCGCCGTCGGCGACTCCCTCGATCGTGGTCACCTCGCCGCCGTCGGCTTGGACGGCCAGCACGTTGCACGACTTCACGCTGCGCCCGTCGAGGTGGACCGTGCAGGCACCGCAGTTGCTGGTGTCGCAGCCGACCACCGTGCCGGTCTTGCCCAGTTGCTCTCGTAGATAGTGGACGAGCAGAGTGCGTGGCTCCACCTCGTCCTGGTAGTTCACGCCGTCGACAGTCATGGAGATCTTGGTCACAGGGGCCTCCGGGGAGCGGGACTTCGTTGTCCCTGGTCATCCTTGCCTGCCGAGCGGGTTCCCGCAAGGTTTCGACGAGACTCACCGAAGTGTCCGCGAAACGTTGTCGCTGCCTCAGATGAGAAGGCCCGCGAATTGCGCGAGGCTCAGCGGGCAGGGACCAGGGGGTGTCGACGCGGTCGCGAGCTGAGGTCACCCAGCGGTCTGCCACGGGTTCCGCGGCGGCGTCCACGAAGGGTAAGGGCAGCGTGCTGCTGGTTGCTCGGAACTGGCCCTCTGGGTGGGGTTACGGGCACGAACACTTTCGGACCCTGGTTTTCGGACAGTGCCCGCCTGCAGGAACGGCCCTTCGTCATTGCCCTGTCCGGAAACGATCGTCACCGGACCGTGCGTTTTGGACCGTGGCCATGCCCAAACAGAATGTTATGGGGCGGCGCCCCCAGTCGTCTTGCGACTCTGCCGAGTTGCGGACGTCTCCTGCCACACATTCCAGTTTGATGTTCAGACCTTAGAGGGTCTAGAGTGGGGTGATGTGGAGCGTTGACATCGAGCTCATCGCGGGATGGCTCGCTTCGCTGGACCAAGGATCACGAGAGCAGGTCGTCGCTGCGATCGAGCTGCTCGAAGACCGCGGGCCCCAGCTTGGACGACCTGTCGTCGACACGGTAAGCCGCTCCCATCACCGCAACATGAAGGAGCTGCGGCCCGGGTCGTCGGGGAGGTCCGAGCTACGCATCCTGTTCGCATTCGACCCAGAGCGGCAGGCCATCCTGCTGATCGCTGGTGACAAGGCTGGCAACTGGCAACGTTGGTACAAGAAGAACATTCCCCTCGCCGACAGCCTGTTCGACGAGCACCTGCGCAGACTGGAAGGACAGTGAGCGACATGGCCAAGACCATCAGCGACTTCCTCACCGAGCACCCGGTGGATCGGGAGCAGGTCGAGAAGCACAAGCGGCGCATGCTCACCGAGGTGCGCGCCTACCGGCTGCGGGAGCTGCGTGAGGAGGCTGGGCTGACCCAGGCCCAGCTGGCTGAGCGAATCGGTGTCGGCCAGCGCCAGGTCTCGAAGATCGAGAACGGGGACCTCGACAGCGCCAAGATCGGCACCATCCGCAACTACCTCCAGGCGGTCGGCGGAGACATGGCGATCGAATACGTCATCGGGGACGACAGGGTTCAGGTCGCCTGATCTGGCTGAGCGGCCTACGCGCAACTGCCGCTGGTCGCGAGTCGCGATCGTGCCGAGGGCAGGAAGAGGACACGGAGCCGCGACACCCTTCGGAACCGCTGAGGTTGTGGGAACGTTAATAGATCATGTTGCCGCCCAGCATCGGCCGTGCCACTACCCTCGTTGCCAGATTCCGCGCTAGGGGTCGGATCGGTCGCGGGGTTGTGTTCCTGTCTCTGGCGATGGCGGGTCTCGTTCTCGCCGGATGCGAGACGAGCACGAGGGCAGAGCATCCCACGGTGCGATCCCGCGAGGTCGCCGAAGCGGACGGTCGACCGTGTCCCCAGGAATTGCCGATTGGGGACGACCCGTCCGGTTACGGCTTTGGCGTCGAGGAGTCTGCGAAGAAGCTTCCGAACCTTCTCGAACCGCAGGAGGCTTGGGTTTGCGGTTACTACTTCATGGATCATCTTGACGGCAGCAGCGCCGGATGGGAACGCGTGGGGCAGCTCGAGCCCGTCACCGCGGATGACCTACCGGACCTGCGTGCTGCCTTGGGTGACCTGGCCCTGGTGGGTCCTGTCCAACCCTGCACTGCGGATGCCGGACCGCGCTGGATGGTGGTGTACGCCCACGACGGCGATCTCACCGGAGTAGTCGTCGACGATTTCGGCTGTGGCAGCGTCCGACTGACCGACAACCCACACTTCACGCCACCTGGAGAATTCGATCAGGACGGTACGGTCGGTGGTGTTCTGGATGGCGGCGCGGCGGTTCTTGTCGCCCTCGGCCTTGGTCACTCGAACTGACGAGGATCACCTACAGCCCTGATTGTGCGCTTCAGCGCTCACTCATCTGCCGCATGCAGCGTGGAAGCACGCTCGCGCCGCAGGGTGGTAGCGGGTGTGACCGGGGTGGCGCGGACTACCGGGAGGTCGAAATGTGACGGTCGGGATACCTGCCCGGTCCTGACCTCTGGCTAAGTTGAGCCGCTCACCTAGTCAGGCCCCGTCCCCTCCATCTACTCGGGTGAAGACTTCCTCCGTGAACTCGACATGGTGCGGAAGGCCCGCGAGTTCTTCTGCGGTGATGGCCAGGTTCCGGTCCCGTGCTTCACGCTCCAACGTCTTCCAGTAACCGCGGGCCATCTCCTCCTCGGTGTGGTCATCGAAGGGGGCGTCAGGCCCGACAACCGTCAGGGCGTCTGCCTCCATCTCCTCCATGCTGGTCTCGGTCCACAACGCAGTTGACCCCCATCCTCGATCGGTGAGCAGAGGAACGCGCTCACCGTCATCCAACTCGATGGAGAGCAGGCACTTGGCATCCACCCGGGTCCGTCTCGGGTCCCCGACATCGACCCGGGTAACGAGTTCCATCACATCTCCTTGCTTCAGGGCTTCAATTTTCGTCCAACCGGAGGGTGCGGCACGAAGACGCGCAAACGGGCACATCGATATACCGAGGCAATCCTCCCGCACTGCCTTCCGGGGTGGTCGCGGTGGCCAGCCGCCCCACACACCGAACCGCCGAGGTCCCCTGGTACGGAGTTAGTGCCTCGCGGCACAGCATCATCACCCTTCCCCGTTTGCGATGCCCAGCGCCGTCTTCATCACCCCCACCTCGACTCGGCCAGACGTCCTGTTCTGCCGCGCTGGGACGACTTTCGCCCCGAGCCGGGCGCGACTTGAGGGCTCTAGCCGCGAGCACGGTGGCCCGCTACTGTTCAACCATGTCGCTAACAGGAGCAGCCGCCGTGCCCCGGCCCCCGGCCAGGGCACCTCACGTCGGGTGGTTAGTGCTCGCCGCAGTCGCCTACGGGCTGGTTGCCGTGGTCGCCTTGGCGCAGTTCGGAGGAACAACTACTGTTGAGGCTGGCGTGATGTTCTTCTCTGTGGCGGCCGTTGTGCTCGTGGCCGGCAAGGCCCGCCGCAGTCGGCGCGCCCTACTCCAGAAATAGGCCATACGGATAGAAGTGGCATTCGCGCGCGTACCTTTGCGTGCGCTCGCTCATGCCGCGGGGAGGTCATGTGGGGCTCGGCCCGTTCTGTCGCGCGCCCCTGCTCAGAACCTATGGTCCGAAAGTCAGCCGCTCAACACGACGCTCGGGATTCCGGACTAAAGTTTCGAGCAGTTGGGGGTGATGGTTCGAAAACGATCGTCACCGGACCGCAGGTTTGGAGCCAGGCCGCGCGGCAAACGGGATGTTATGGATCACCACGCCGACGCGCGCCGCCGTCAAGGTCGTGGCATCACTACTCTGCCGATGAGCGGCCTTCAAGTTTGTCCAGCAAGTGCGATCATATTTGTCTAGTTGGGGCGATCATGTTTGCATGGTTTGCGTGCCCAGCTCTGCTAGATTCGAGTCATGACCCTCAACTCGCTCGTGCCGCGGAGAGTGACCGGGCTGCTGGAGGACCTAGAGCGTGTCTCCTTTATGCGATCGGCGGGTGTTGACGTAGATGGCGGTGGCGGCGAGTAGGACGCCGCCGAGGAAGGTGCGGGCGTGTTTGTCGTAGCGGGTGGCGACGCCTCGCCACTGCTTGAGGCGTAGGTAGCTGCGTTCGACGGTGTTGCGCTCCTTGTAGGTGTCCGGGTCGAAGGCGGGTGGCCGCCCACCGCGGCTGCCCTTTGCCTTCCGGTGCGCGATCTGGTCACTGCGCTGCGGGATCGTGTGCGCAATTTTGCGCTGGCGCAACTGGTCTCGGGTGGAGGGATGGGAGTAGGCCTTGTCCGCCAGAAGCCGGAACGGTGCACGCGTCCCGGCTCGGCGGTAGTCATCGATCAGCGGGATCAGCTGCGGGTTATCGCCGGCCTGGCCGCCGGTCAGCCGGATCTGGACCGAGGCCGTGGCCTCATCGGCCAGGGTGTGGATCTTCGTGGAGAGGCCTCCACGGGAACGGCCCAGGGCGTGGTCAGCTGGCTCGGGCGGCGGATTCTGCGCCGCCACCGCACCGACGGTGAACGCCGGTCTGGCGCTGGGGCTCGGCGCCTTCTTCCTGATGCTAGCCCTGGGCGGCGGCTTCGGCGGGGTGGACAACCTCCCGGACGTGTTGCGTCAGGCAGGTGTGCTGCTGCCCTACGGCGCGGGCGTCGAGGCACTGGCTGCGCCCTGGACCGGCGAGGCGCCGGCCCTGCGCGACCTGGGTGCCCTGGGGGCCTGGACGGTCGTGGCCGGCGGGCTGGCCGGGCGGTTCTTCCGCTGGACGTAGGGGGGTGGCAGTGATCGGTAGAACGCACCAAGGTGCCTCCTGGAAGCGCCTGAGCACCGCCTCCACAAGCCAGGTGCCCGGCTCCCGCAGCGGGGGCCGGGCACCTGGCTCGGGTTCGGTTTCTTGGGGCTCAGTAGGCTGCGATCACAGCACACCACTTGTCGACAATGAGGTAGGGCTGACAGTGCTGTGAGATCCAGCCGCCGGTGACGTTGGCTCCGCCGGCCTCCCACCCGTGTTGCACGCCCTTGGCGATCCAGTCCTCGTCGTACGGGCCCATCAGGCAGGCAAACCGGCCCCCCGCAAGCTTGAACCAACTGTTGGTGCAGTCGCTCTTCTCCAGGATCATGCTGCCTGTCGGCTCTGTCCGCAGGTCGTCCCGCGACTCCTGGGCGGGGCCGCTCGCTGCGTGGTCAGGTGCTGCTGGCCCGGTGGCCGTTGCGACAGCCCCTGCGCTCGAAGCGGCGAGGCTGAGGGCAGCTGTGACGGTGATGAGAATCCTCTTCATGATGCCGTTCCCCCTTGTGGACGGTCGTGCCGGATTCGGCTTCTCTTGCTCCGTGTTCCACACCGTAAGCACGGCTTCTCGGACCTGTCCACCGGGCCAACGAGCGCCCCGCGACATAGCGCGCACGTCCTCGCAGGGCCGCGTCGGGTGCCGGCACGCGCGGCGCCACGCCGAGCCTCGCGACCCTCACAACGCGCTGACCTGCGAAGTCACACCAGCCCCAGAACTCCCTGGGCGCGCCCTGTTGTGTCTTGTGTCGAGTCGTGCCTATGATCCCTATATCTAGTAGTTACACACCTGTGGTTCGTCCACATGTTGTGCACAGGTTGGGGGGCGTGGCCCACACGTTCTCCACAGGTCGTCCCCAGCGCAGCACACAGGGCGACCAGCAGAAACACCCAGCAACACCACCCAAGCCCGACCACACGAGGAGGCCCGAGATGCACTGTCCGTTCTGTCGGCATACGGACTCTCGCGTGGTGGACAGCCGCGTCCAGGAGGACGGGACCGTCATCCGCCGCCGTCGCCAGTGCCCCGAGTGCGGGCGCCGGTTCGGCACGCTCGAGACGGCCACCCTCTCGGTCATCAAGCGCTCCGGCGCGACCGAGCCGTTCAGCCGCGACAAGGTGCTCTCCGGAGTGCGCAAGGCCTGCCAGGGGCGGCCGGTCACCGAGGACGCGCTGCAGATCCTGGGCCAGCAGGTCGAGGAGGCCATCCGCTCCCAGGGGCAGGCTGAGGTCGACGCCCACGAGGTCGGTCTGGCGATCCTGTCGCCCCTGCGGTGCCTGGATGAGGTGGCCTACCTGCGGTTCGCGAGCGTCTACCAGGCGTTCGACAGCCTGGAGGACTTCGAGGGGGCGATCACCCTGCTGCGCACCGAGCGGGACGCGGCAGAGCGTGCTCCCGACACGGCGGGGAGTATGCCGTAGGGCAGGGCAAACCTGCAGGTCACCGAGGGTGTCTGTCCCGTGGGAGAGGGACTGTCGGTGGGCGGTGGGACGGTGGTTGGGAGCCACCGGAGCAGGACTAGATGAGCAGCACGAGACGTTGAAACACATAGGTCAGCACACACAGAGGAGTCAGGAATCATGACGGAGACGAGCGCCGCACGCTCCCGTTCACGGCGGGCCGGCAAGGGCCTGAAGATCGAGCGCATCTACACCACCCCCGGTGTGCACCCCTATGACGAGGTGACCTGGGAGAAGCGTGACGTCGTCCAGCAGAACTGGAAGACGCAGGAGACGATCTTTGAGCAGCGTGGCGTGGAGTTCCCCGACTTCTGGTCGGTCAACGCCTCCACCATCGTCACGACCAAGTACTTCCGCGGGGCCCTGGGCACCGAGGCGCGCGAGACCGGCCTCAAGCAGCTCATCGACCGCGTGGTGCTGACCTACGTCAAGGCGGGCAAGGACCACGGCTACTTCGCCACCGAGCAGGACGCCGAGATCTTCGAGCACGAGCTGACCTACGCCCTGGTGCACCAGATCTTCAGCTTCAACTCCCCGGTGTGGTTCAACGTCGGCACCTCCAGCCCGCAGCAGGTCTCCGCGTGCTTCATCCTGTCCGTGGACGACTCGATGGACTCGATCCTCAACTGGTACAAGGAGGAGGGCTTCATCTTCAAGGGCGGCTCCGGTGCCGGGCTGAACCTCTCTCGCATCCGCTCCTCCAAGGAGCTGCTGTCCTCCGGTGGCACCGCCTCTGGCCCGGTGTCCTTCATGCGTGGTGCGGACGCCTCCGCGGGCACCATCAAGTCCGGTGGCGCGACCCGTCGCGCGGCCAAGATGGTCGTGCTCGACGTGGACCACCCGGACATCGAGGAGTTCATCGAGACCAAGGCGCGCGAGGAGGACAAGATCCGCGCGCTGCGCGACGCCGGCTTCGACATGGACCTGGGCGGCGCCGACATCGTGTCCGTGCAGTATCAGAACGCCAACAACTCGGTCCGCGTCTCCGACGAGTTCATGCGCGCGGTCGAGGACGGCGAGGAGTTCGGGCTGCGCTCGCGCAAGGACGGCACGGTCATCGAGACCGTCGACGCCCGCGAGCTGTTCAACAAGATGGCCAAGGCCGCCTGGGAGTGCGCCGACCCGGGCATCCAGTACGACGACACCATCAACGACTGGCACACCAACCCCGAGACCGGGCGGATCACCGCGTCCAACCCCTGCTCGGAGTACCTCTCGCTCGACAACTCCTCGTGCAACCTGGCCTCGCTGAACCTGCTGAAGTTCCTGCGCGATGACAACACCTTCGACGTGGAGAAGTACCAGGCCGTCGCCGAGCTGGTCATCACCGCGATGGACATCTCGATCTGCTTCGCCGACTTCCCGACCGAGCCGATCGGTGAGACCACCCGCAACTTCCGCCAACTGGGCATTGGCTACGCCAACCTCGGTGCGCTGCTGATGGCCACCGGCCGCGGCTACGACTCCGAGGGTGGCCGCGCGCTGGCCGCCTCGCTGACCTCGCTGCTGACCGGCGCCGCCTACAAGCGCTCCGCCGAGATGGCCGGTGTCGTGGGCGCCTACAACGGCTACGCCCAGAACGCCGACGCGCACAAGCGCGTCATGCGCAAGCACCAGGCGGCCAACGACGAGATCCGCACCCTGCACGGCATGGACTCCGACATCCACAAGGCCGCCACCAAGGCCTGGGACTCGGTCGTCAAGGTCGGCGAGAAGAACGGCTACCGCAACGCCCAGGCCTCCGTCCTGGCGCCGACCGGCACCATCGGCTTCATGATGGACTGCGACACCACCGGCATCGAGCCGGACTTCTCGCTGGTCAAGTTCAAGAAGCTGGTCGGCGGCGGCTCCATGCAGATCGTCAACCAGACGATCCCGCGCGCGCTGAAGATGCTCGGCTACGCCGAGGAGACCATCGAGGCGATCGTCGAGCACATCGCCGACAAGGGCCACGTCATCGACGCCCCGGGCCTGAAGACCGAGCACTACGAGATCTTCGACACCGCGATGGGGGAGCGGGCCATCAAGCCGATGGGCCACGTCCGGATGATGGCCGCCGTGCAGCCGTTCCTGTCCGGTGCCATCTCCAAGACGGTCAACCTCCCGGAGGAGGCCACGGTCGAGGAGATCGCCGAGGTCTACATGGAGGGCTGGAAGCTCGGCCTGAAGGCGCTCGCGGCTTACCGCGACAACTGCAAGGTCGGTCAGCCGCTGTCCGACGGCGGGTCCACCGCCAAGGACAAGAGCGCCGCAGCAGCCGAGGCCAAGGTCGAGAAGGTCGTCGAGTACCGCCCGGTCCGCAAGCGCCTGCCCAAGCGCCGCACCAGCCAGACCACGTCGTTCTCCGTCGGTGGCGCCGAGGGTTACCTCACCGCCGGCACCTACGACGACGAGACGCTGGGCGAGATCTTCCTGAAGTTCGGCAAGCAGGGCTCCACCCTGGCCGGCGTGATGGACGCCTTCTCGATCGCCGTCTCGATCGGCCTGCAGTATGGCGTGCCCCTGGAGACCTTCGTGGAGAAGTTCACCAACCTGCGCTTCGAGCCGGCCGGTCTGACCGACGACCCGGACGTGCGCATGTCGCAGTCGATCATGGACTACGTCTTCCGCCGCCTGGCGCTGGACTACCTGGACTTCGAGACCCGCGACTACATGGGCATCCACTCCGCCGAGGAGCGGGCCCGCGAGCTGGAGACCGGGTCCTACCAGGCCGGGTCAGGCTCGAGCGACTCCGACGGCGAGGACCTGGAGGACGAGCTGGAGTCCTACAGCCAGTCCGTGGCTCCCTCCACCAAGAGGGCGGAGAAGGCCGAGACCGAGGAGACGGCACCTGCGGCCGCCGTCCGCCCGGTCCAGGCGGAGGTGCACTCCTCGGCCGAGCTGATGGAGAAGTTCCAGGGCAAGTCCGCTGACGCCCCGATGTGTATGACCTGCGGCACCAAGATGCAGCGCGCCGGTTCCTGCTACGTCTGCGAGGGCTGCGGCTCCACCAGCGGCTGCAGCTGAGGCCCAGGGCCCCACGAGTTCCGCCGTGGTGCGGGGAGGTAACCAACCCACCCCGCACCACGGCGGCGCCATGTCCGGGGCAGATAGTGTGGGCCGGCATGACCACTCGGGAAACCCGCGGCGTGCTCAGGACCGCGATCATCAGCCTGGCACTTGTCGCCGGCGCGTGCAGCTCTGGTGCAGCCGATCCGGATGTCTCGCACGAGGGTCAGGTCGCCTACGCCTGCGCACTGGCCCATGACGTCGCGGAGGGGGACCCCGACATCGCCAACTGGACGGTGGTCGGTAACGAGGCGGACGACGTGGTGCGGCAGACCGTCGCCATGAGCAGCCTGGCCGGTGGCGGCGCTGGCTTCGTGCTGGCCGACCGGCCGGAGCTCAGCGACGCGGGTCATGCCTACTTCCAGGGGGTCATGCAGGCAGATGTGGCGGCGATGGAGGGCGCTCTTGCTGACTTCACCGCGGCCTGCGACGGCGTAACCGGTGAGGGTGACGTGTCCCAGGAGGGGCAGATCAGCTATGCGTGCGCCCTGGCCGACCACCTGGAGCAGGAACACGGCGTGGTCGAGTCCTGGGGGTCCCTGGGCGAGGACCACGGCTGGCACGAGAGCGCCAGCATCGCAGCCTTCCTCGGCGCTGCCAACGGCCAGCTGCTGTCGGCCCATGCCGACCTCTCGACAGCGGGCAAGGACCTTATGGACGGCGTGAGTCGACTGGACATGGACTTGGTCCAGTCCAGCCTCGACCAGATCAACCAGAGCTGCGAGCAGGAGTAGCCACGCCTCAGGAGATCGTCGAGCGATCGGTGAAGCGGTCACGGGGGTGTCCTATCGGGTGACGGCTGACAGAGCGCAGCGCTGTGGCCAGCGCCGTTCACCGCACTTTCCCGTCGTGTCAGGGCTTGTGCGCGTACCACCTGCTGGTTCACGATGGGCGAAGAGGTCAGCCGGAAGTCGGGGCGGATACGACCTTGGTCGGGGTTGCAGGGTGGGAAATCTAAGACGTTTGCCCGATGTGTCGGGGTGCCTTAGGCGGGGAGTCTGAGGTAGTCAGGGAGAGGGAGGGGAAGGTGCCGCACAACCAACGTGACTCGCGCCAACTCGCACAGTTGGCGAGGGAGGCGCACAGTCTGCCATGCCGGACCGAGCCGGATCTGTTCTTCGCCGAGCGCCCGCAGGACCTGGATCGCGCCAAAGCGCTGTGCGCCGGTTGCCCACTGCGGGAGATGTGTCTGCAAACGGCCCTCGAGCTGCGCGAGCCCTGGGGCGTGTGGGGCGGGGAGCTCCTGGAGAACGGCCGGATCATCCCGCACAAGCGACCGCGAGGTCGCCCGCGCAAGGATCGGACGGCAGCCTGAGCGGTTGGTCGGCTGGACTTTCGGGGGAAAAGTGATCAGAGTGGACTGTCCTCGTGACTGGGATCCTGCGACCTGGGGAGCCTGCAACAGACCCGCGCGATGAAGGAAGCCTCATGACTCTGACCCGCCGTCTCCTGGCACTGATCGTCGCCTTCTGCCTGGCTGTGACAGCCTGCAGCAACGGCGAGACCGACAGCCCGGTCGAGACCGACAGTGCACCGACGACCTCGGACGCGGCCCCGACCACGTCCGACGCCGAGGCCACCACGGTCACGGCCGCGCCACCGCCGTCACCATCGCCGGACACCGACGAGAAGACGGCGACAGCCGCTCCGTCGGACACCGAGAAGAAGACGGCGAAGCCGACCAAGGACAAGTCCGACGAGGACGAGAAGGACGACGAGGACAAGAAGGACGCGGCCAAGGAGGCTCTGCCCGACGGCACCATCACCGCCCTGCTGATCGGCTCGGACTCTCGCAGCAACGACTTCAGTGGCCGTTCTGATGTCATCGTCCTGGTGCAGCTCACCGAGGACCGCGAACACCTCAACCTGGTCTCGATCGCGCGCGACTCCTACGTCAACATCCCGGGGCAGGGCACGAACAAGATCAACGAGGCCTACGCGCGTGGCGGCATCCCGCTGCTGCGTCAGACCGTCTCTGAGCTGATGGGCGGCCTGGAGATCGACTTCGTCGCACAGACCAACTTCGACATGTTCATCGCGCTGACCCGCTGGATGGACGGCTTCTACGTCGACAACGAGCACTACTCCACCGTCACCGTCGGGTCGACCGGGCGCCAGGTCGTCTTCGAGGAGGGCCGCATCAAGCTGGAGAACACCGACGGCCTGATCTATGTCCGGGAGCGCAAGACTCTCCCGCTGGGCGACCTGGACCGCACCGAGCGCCACCGCGCGGCCCTGAAGGGCATGATGGAGCGCCTGGTGGAGATCCGCGAGGAGGAGCCGGAGAAGCTGCTCGAGCTGCTGCCGATGCTGCACAAGAACGTCAAGATCGAGGGCGACATCTCCGTCGAGCAGCTCATGACGATGGTCGACATCGGTGCAGACTTCAAGGACGAGGACATCACCTCGCTGATGGTGCCGGTGGCCTACTTCGACATGACCTCCGGCGGCATGTCGATCAACCGGCTCAACGAGGGCCGGACCAATGAGCTGGGCCAGGCGATGCGCGATGGCGGCGACCTGTCCGGGTATGTGGACAAGTACGGCACGTCGGAGGAGCTGACCGGACGCTGAGGAGTCGGCCCTGCAAGCTGAGCACGCGCAGGGGCGACACGCCATCGCAGGCCAGACCAAGCGGGCGTCAGCCCCACCTGGCAAGCTGCGGGTGTGCAGGAGGGACTTTACGAAGCGCTCGCCACAACAGGTCTGTTGGGGCGGATTGCTGAGCTGCCCGACGAGGTCAACACAGAGTTTGAGGCGGTTGAGTCAGCGGAGCAACCGCATGCCTTCGCCCGTCATGTGGCGGTCGTTGTCGAGCGCGTCCTGCGGGAAGTCCGCGATGACGCCGAACGGCTGGCCCTTGCCAACCGACTGCTCGCGGAGCTGGCTGCCGACGAGGTGGTGGCGACCCCCAGCCGGCACCTGACGGCAGTTCGGGGCCCGGTTGTGCCGGGCCATGCGCATAACAAGGGCACCCGGCCGGCAACGCCTCTGAGTGAGGCAGCCTTGCTGACGAACGCCAAGGGCGAGCCCAATCTTGGTGCAGAGCTGCGGGCCGAGTTGGGGGCCGCGGACGGGGTCGACCTGCTCTGTGCCTTTGTGAAGTGGCATGGCCTGCGGGTCATCGATGAGCAGCTCCGAGCACTCCGCGATCGAAGGGTGCCGTTCCGAGTGATCACCACGACCTACATGGGTGCCACGGAGCGTCGGGCCCTCGACCGACTCGTGCGTGAGTTCGGGGCGGAGGTGCGGATCCACTATGACGAGGCCACCACCAGACTCCATGCCAAGGCGTGGCTGTTCCATCGCGCCACGGGTTACGACACGGCATACGTGGGTTCCTCCAACCTCTCGCGTGCCGCCCTGTTGGATGGGCTCGAGTGGAACGTCCGCCTGTCCCGGGTGGGGACGCCGGCGCTCCTGGAGAAGTTCGGTGCCACGTTCGAGACGTACTGGAATGACCCAAGCTTCGAGCCGTACGACCCGGACAACCAAGACCAACGTGACCGTCTCGACGATGCCCTGTCTCAGGCCTCCGGACGCGGCGGGCCGAAGGACGGCGGCTGGACCATCTCGGGCCTTGAAGTTCGGCCCTACGCCTACCAACAGCACATCCTCGACACCGTGCAGGCTGAGCGCGAGCTCCACGGTCGGCATCGCAACCTGGTGGTTGCGGCGACCGGGACGGGGAAGACGGTCATCGCAGCATTGGATTACAAGCGGTTGGCCGATCCGGAGACGAAGCGCTATCCCAGCCTCCTTTTCGTCGCTCACCGCAAGGAGATCCTCGAACAGTCGCGCCGGACCTACTGCGAGGTGCTCGGCGATCCGAACTTCGGCGAGCTCTATGTCGATGGCAGCCGGCCCGAGCGGTGGCAACACGTCTTTGCCAGCATCCAGTCCCTGAACTCCTACGGCGTGAAGTCTCTGGAGGCCGCTGCGTTCGAGGTCGTGGTGGTGGATGAGTTTCACCACGCCGCAGCGACGACTTATCAGGGCCTCCTGGAACACATGCAGCCCCGAGAGCTGCTTGCGCTGACAGCGACCCCTGAGCGAGCTGATGGGTTCGACGTTCGGGCCTACTTCGATGGGCGAACTGCCGCCGAACTACGGCTCTGGGAGGCGCTGCAGGCTGGCATCCTCTGCCCCTTCCACTACTTCATGGTCTCGGACGGCACCGATCTCAGCACCGTTGCCTGGACTCGGGGACGCTATGACGAAGCATCTCTCCAGAAGCTCTACACGGGCAATGACGCTCGCGCCCGAGTGATCTTGAAGGAACTGGGTCACAAGGTGTCGGACGTGCACCAGATGAAGGCCCTCGGGTTTTGTGTGGGCGTTGCCCACGCCCGGTACATGGCACGGGTCTTCAACGACGCGGGCATCGCGGCGCGTGCCGTGAGTGGAGACACCCCTCGCGATGAGCGTAGAGACGCGCTCGCGGCCCTGCGATCGGGCACCGTGCAGGTCCTCTTCGCGGCGGACCTGTTCAACGAGGGCGTGGACATCCCCGACGTGGACACGTTGCTGTTCCTGCGCCCCACGGAGAGTGCCACTGTCTTCCTGCAGCAACTCGGCCGGGGCCTACGGTCTCGGCCTGACAAGCCGGTGCTCACGGTGCTGGACTTTGTGGGCAACCAGCGGCGCGAGTTCCGTTTCGATGCCAAGCTCAGTGCCCTCACCGGTCGACCGCGTGGACGCCTCCGTGCAGACATCGAGGAGGGCTTTCCGTACCTTCCCTCTGGCTCGCAAGTCGTCCTGGATGAACGATCTCAGGAGGTCGTGCTGGAGAACCTGCGCACGCAGATCTCGGCACGGTGGCCAAGCCTGGTCCAGCAGTTGGCCGCGATGGGTCCAGGGACGTCGCTCTCGACGTTCCTCGATGACTCCGGACTGGCGCTTGCCGACGTGCTGCGCCGCGGCCAGCGATCTTGGGCAGAACTGCAGGCGGACGCGACTCACAGTCCTGCCCTGACCCCGCTTGAGGTGAAACTCGGACGCCGGGCGCGTGCGCTTGCTCATGTGGATGACCCGCAGCGGCATCGCGCCTACGGCTCGATCCTGCAAGGTGCCTCCGCGGAGTACGAAGGTCTTTCGGGCATGGAGCGCAGACTCGCAGACATGCTCTTCTTCTCGCTCTGGCCGGACGGTGGCGGCTTTGACTCCGTGGGGGAGGGGCTGCGCAGCCTCGGGCAGTCCGACGTCGTCCGCGCCAGCACCTGGGAAGTCATCGACGAGGCCTTCGACCAGGCGGATCATCCAGTGCGGCCCTTGACCGGCCGTCTCGCCGACGTGCCCCTTCACGTTCACGGGCGCTATCAGCGTGAGGAGGTGTTGGCCGCTCTGGGCTACGCATCGACGGCGCGGAAACCGAACTCGTTCCGTGAGGGTGTCCTGTACGTGCCAGAGCTCAACGTCGATGCCTTCTTCGTGACGCTGCGCAAGACCGACGACAGCTTCTCACCGACGACGATGTATCGGGACTACCCCATCAGTCGGGACCTGTTCCACTGGGAGTCCCAGTCCGTGACAACGGCCGCGTCCAGGACTGGCCAGCGCTATCTCACCGGCACGTCGACTGTTCTGATCTTCGTGCGCGAGGAGAAGAAGGACGACTTCGGGACCAGCCCCTACCTGCTCCTGGGCCCGGCCCGCTACCTCTCGCACGAAGGGGAGCGCCCCATCGCCATCACGTGGCGTCTGGACGTTCCGATGCCGGCTGATTTCTTTGCCTCTGCGGCCGTGGCCGCGGGGTAGCAGACCTGACTGCGTCACTTCGCCCAGAATGACGCGCCCGAAGCAACAGAGGGGTGGTCACTGCTTTGAGCGCACGACCCCCGCTGGCGGCTGACCCTTCTGCAGCCGGTCGGGTGGTGATCACGGCTAGCCTGCGTTCGTGGACGAATCGCTGGTCATCTCCGCTGACCTGTACAGGTACTGGCACGTCGACTACCAGAACGGGTCCATCCGAATCGTCTGCCAGGACGGGCAGATCTTCGACGACAAACTCGAGCCCAGACATCAGCGCCAGGATTCTCAGGTCGCGACGTCCACGTTCGACTGGGAGAAGTGGTGGATATGGTCGACCACGACGAGAAACGACCTCATCCTCACCGAAGGGTTCAACCCCGCTTCCCCGCCCCCGCTCAACGGCAGGCCGTCTGTCTACCTCGACCAGAACCGGTGGAGGACCGTTGCCGACGTTCTGCACGACCCGGCCCGTGTGAAGGATCCTGACGAGCTCCGCGCAGCTCAAGACCTCATCCGACTCGCCAACGACGGCGGCATTGTCCTGCCGCTATCAACGGGGCACCTTCTCGAGACCGCCGGTCTACACGGCGACCGACGTTACGAGGTGGGCGTGGCCATGGCTCACTTGGCTGGCGGGTGGCAGATCCGGCACCCGCTGGACCTGTGGCAGCACGAGGTCGAGCTGTCCATCCGACGGCACCTAGGCCTGATGGAGAACGCACCCGTCCTGCACCCCATCGTGACCGAGCCCGGCGCGCTCTTCGGCAAGGACACCTCGTTAGGCATCACTGATGAGACCCCGGACTCGGACAAGTTCATGGCGATGTTGACCATGCCGAGCGTCATCCTCGATGTGCTCATCGACCCAGAGCGGATGCCGAAGAACCCACTCACGAAGTGGGTCACCCACCACACCGCCATCACTGCGCAGATTCATGCGGAGCACCAGCCGAAAGAGCAGCGTCGTCGGCTCGCCAGGCGTCGCTACTGGAACGAGAACATCGGCTACTACACCGCGGCGTACCGGCGTCTGTCGTACGCCGCAGACTTCCCGACGTTCAGCGACGGTGAGTTGGCACGCCTGTTCGCTGAGTCGCGCATGGTTGGCCTGGTGTCCGAGCTCTTCATCCGCCGGTTCATCGACCACATGAGCAAGTGGGGCCGTAACGATCTGGTCGATATGTTCCACCTGTCCAGCGCCGCCGGGTACGCCGACTACGTGTGCGCTGAGACTCACACCGGCACACAACTCCGAGACGCGCAGCGCGCGCTCGGGCGTCCGCAGACGGTCTTCACCACGCTGAGCGAGCTGGTCACCGCAGTTCGCAGCGACGGTGCCCGAGCCGAATCCGAACGAGCCAGTCCCGACTAGACCGTTGCGCCGTTTCGGGCGCTGCGGTGCTTCGCCAGCGACCAGCCCGTGGTTGACGGCGAGATCGCACGTCGCCATCGTGTCGGCGGCGTGCGTCAGACTGGTCTTATCGGTGGTGACACACGAGCGGAAGCGGAAGGTTGGACGAAGCAGAGTTCGCCAGGCAGTTGGACCTCGGGCGCGAGAACGCTCGCATCATCGAGCTCGCTGCGAACCACTGCCGGCACATGCGGTTCGTGGAGTCCGGCGGCCGCGGGATGCTCGAGGAGATGTCCGGGCTTCCGTTGAATTCGCGGCGGGTGGAGTGCCCAGTCGCGATCGGGAACATGTCCGGTATGCAGTTGGACCACGTCACGTTCGGGTTCTACGGCGAGCACTGCGTGGGCTGCGACATGCGGGACCCGACGGGCCGCCTGCCGAACCTCGAAAGTGAGGCTCAGGAACGTCAACAGCGGACCCAGGCCGAGGAAGCAGAGCGGGCTGAGGAGTTGCGAGTCCGGGGTGTTGCGCGAGCCGGGCGGGTGGAGCGCCGACGGAGCTTGCGGGCCACGGCGGACCCGGCCATCGCCGGCATCCTGGATGACCTCGATGTTCTTGATCCGGATCCGGCCGTTGAGGCGGATCCCGACGCGACTGCAGCAGCACGGCGCCGGCTGACGACAGTCGCTGGTCGTGCGGCGGACCGATTCGATGAGCGCATCATCGACGAGCTGTTCGATGCGGTCGAGAGCGTCGGGCTGGCGGAGCTGTTGGAGCCGTTGCGGCACCTGACTGCGCGACGCCCCGAGCTCGCCGGACGCCTGGTGGCGGCTGCGTTGGGAGCCTTGCGGGGGTTCCCGTCGCTGGAAGCAGGGCGCTGCCTCACCGACCACCCGGAACTCGTGGACGCCGGCACGGTCGATGATGCGGTTATCTGGTCGGTTGTCGCCCTGGCGGGGTCGAAGACACCCGACGAACATCATCTGTCGGGCCCGATGTCCGTGGTCCAAGCCAACGACCCAGGACCGTTGCGGGTCCTCGCGGAGCTGTGCCCGGACAAAGTGACGGCGCAGTTGGGCGGCATGCTTCCGCGGCCGGCCGTGACGGGCATCATTGTGAGCCCGGCGCACCAGCCGCGACGGGTCTCCGACTTCGACCGGCGAGCCGCCGGTGGCGCGATCGAGCATCTCGCGAGCACTCACCTCGAGCTTGCAGTCGATCTGCTGCCGAGACTGACGGTCTCCCTCGGCGTTCCGCCGGAGGACAGCTACGACCCGGGCACGGTCGGTACCGCGGAACGGGCACTCGCACGGATGTTCATTGCGGCACCCGTCCGGGTCGCCGGACTGCTGGAGGATGCAGGCCGGCACGCGTCGAAAGAGACCCGCAACGGTCTCGTCGGCTCGGTGCGGTATGCCCTGGACATGGTCGACACCGAGTACGTCCATCGTCAGCCCCACGATCCGGTGACCACGCCCGAGGAAGCGGAAGCGGTTACCGACGCGGCGTTCGCGTTCCTCCTCGCGCGCACCGATGAATCGTGGGGCCACGAGGTGACGTTCTCGGCAGCCGAGTCCATTGAGCGGATGGGCCGCTGGCACGGCGACGCCTTGGCAACGCACCTGCACGCAACCCTGGGTGCCTTCGTCACGCTCACCCGGCACCGGCTCACCGACAAGCCGACTGTGCTCACCTCGACCGCACCACCGGACCCGCTCGCGGGAATGGAGGCGTGGTCGCGCAAGAACAGCCTGTACCAGTCGGCCCGACGCTTATTGAGCGCGGTCGAGTCCGCATCATCGACCGACCCGTTGGCGGTGTGCGAAACCATCACGGCGCTCATCACCAACGAACGCGACAGCGACCTGGGGGCCGACGTCGTGTACCCGCTCCTGGCCACGCTGGGCGAGGTTGGTCGCCGTCACGGAAACCAGCCCAGGGTGCTGCAGGCCATCCTGCCGACACTGCACACCTACCTGGTCGATGCCGAACCCGGCCCGCGGTCCGCGGCGCTGGAGGCCTGGACCACCATCGGTGGAACCCACGCGCTCCCGTCAACAGTTGCGAATCTGCTCCCAGCGCTGGTCTCGGACGCGTACGTCGTCATGGTGGAAGCGGTCCTCGCGGCCTCGTGCCGGCTCCCGTGGCCGGACGAGGAGTCCCGACTGCGGTTGGCGTTGCACGCTGCGACGGTGATGGAGAACATCAATGTCTCCGAGCACCTGGAGACGTTCCTGACTTCGATCTCGGCGCTTCGGCACCATGTGCCGGACCTCGACGCACTCGCCGCACTTGAGAAGAAGGCCCTGGCTCGGATCCCGGAGCTCGAATGGCATCAGGCCATTAAGGTGATCGAGCAGCCGTGGCAGCCGGATGCACGGGTCACCTCCGAACTCGCGGCGTTGTGGCTGGCGCTCGCACCCAGGAACACCTACGGGCTCCGGCAGCGCGACGAAGCCGAGGAGGCGCTCAACGGCCTCCTCGACTGCGGCGTCGGCCTCCTCGGGCTGCATGCGGCCGACATCATCAACGTCGGTGCGGCACATTCACCGGAGTCGCACTACGGGTCGATGGAGTACGCCGAGGTCCTCGCCCGAGCCGAACGTCGGGCCGATGTCGCCGCGCTGCTCGAGGACGCGCTGACTCGTCTCCCGGACGAACCGTCCCGCAGCGCGCAACGTTCCGTCGTCTCGCTCGCGGCCGCGGTCGGGCGACTCCACGTGACCCTGGAACCGGACGTGCCGGATGACGCGAAGGTGCGCGCCGCGGTAAATGAGGTCGGCGCTGCCATCGGCAATTGCCTGGGTCACACCGAGGACGACCTGCGGTGGCTGCGGCCCTTTGCGAAGGCTGCCGTGGTGCGGGCCGCCATCATCTGCACCTTGCTCGACGTTCCGACCCCCACCGAGATCACCGTGGGCTTGACAGACGCCCCCGCCGGCGAGGCCGCGGACGGGTCGACCGAACCGAACGACCCGGCCGAGAGGTTCAGAGCCCGCGCGCAGCGGCTGCGTGGCCTCGTCGCTGACTTGGAACGTGGCGGCAGGTCGACCGGGACCGCAACCCATGACGGCATCGTCATCACCGCACGGCTGCTCGACGCTGTCGCGCACTTCCTCGACGCCGAAGCCGCCGACCTGAACGCCGACACCACTCAGGCCACTGCGCACCGGACCGCAGCAGCACGCCGCGCCGCCGCCATCGACCTGACCACCTACCGTGACGACGACCCGCTCCTCCCCCGCGCACGAGACCTACGGGCCGTCCTCGCGGCCGATCCCGACCCGGCCGCACCCCTCGACCTGGACACGGTTCTCACCGCAGCGGCCGGTCTCCCGGCACCGTTGCTGTTCATCCGCTCACCCGAACGTCAGCACGGTTTCCGGCCATGGACGCCGCCTGCCGAACCCGAGCCAGACAGTCCGACAGTCGCTGTCGCCCTGGTCTCGATCGACGACACGCTCCTTACTGGACCCGCCATCGTCGACCCCGCCCTTACCCACACCCTGACCCTTCAAGTACAGACCGACCCGTGGCCAGCGTGGGTTGAACGCCTGGACGCCGAGCTCATCAGCACCCTGAACGACACAGAGCTCCAGCGGCCCGCGCTCACCTGGCAGCGCCACCAGCACACCGGCGACCCGGACACCTACGAAGGAACTGGCAGCCTCCACGTACGGTACGCCGTCCCCACCACCCAGCACGCACCGCCGATTCTCGTGCGCCTCACCTGGCGCGGCACCGACGAGCACGGAAACCCGAAGGCCCAGCCCCTCGACATCGCCGGCCACCGTGAGTTCCGTGTCCGCCCCTACGATCCGGCCCGCGACGCCACCACCCAGTACGAGGTGTTCGACGAGCACCTCCTTAGCATCTACGAGAACCTCGCCGCTGCCGGCTACCCGCACAACCAGCTCCAGCCGTTCGCCCGGCTCCTCAACGCTGTCTCCCGCGCGGGGCTGGCCATGACGTGGAACAAGAAGTACCGCCGCGGCCAGTACGTGAGAGAACGCCGGTTCCACGACGACCTCCACGCCGCCCTCCTTGCCGACCCGACCCTCGAGGGACGAGTCGAACGCGGCACGGCACTCGGTCACGGGTACCTCGACACCCGCCACGACGGCATCACCGCTGAGCTCAAGGTCGCCCGCGACCAACCTGTGACACCTGAGTCCGCCACCAAGTACATCGGCCAGCCCACGCAGTACGCCGCCGCCGACGGCGCACGTCTCTCCATCCTCGTGGTCCTCGACATGAGCCGAAAGGTCCTGCCCATTGGCACCCCCGAGAACTACCTGTTCGTCCTCGGCCCCCAGCAGCACGGGATGGCCAACCCGCACTCCCCCAGCGTCGTCGTCACCCTTGTCATCAACGGCAACCTGCCAGTGCCCAGCAGCTGGTCGCGCCGCAAGACCCCGACCACCGGCAACCCCTGACCCGCCACGCACAAGCCGGTTGTCGGCGACAGGAAAGACCGGGCCGTAGGCAGCGAGGTGCGTCCTACCGCCGCGACCCGACGTGGTCCTTTGCGCGGCGTAGCGTCGTGGGATTCGACAACCTCGTCGCGCCTCGTCCGTGCTGGCGGCGGGCACCGACTGGGCGGGGATCCAGGTCGCCGTAGGAGGCGACCATGTCTACCACGACCAGCTCCACGGCGACACTGCCGTTCCAGCCGTCCTCGATGAGCCCCGCGCAGCTCGCGGCGGTCTCGTTCCTGGCGCGGTACTCCGGAGCCACCCACGCCCTGTACCGGGCACAACTGGGCCGCTGGTTCGCCTGGTGCGAGGCCAACGGGCTGGACCCACTGCTCGGGATACAGCGAGCGCACGTCGAGCTGTACATCCGCGAGCTCGGAGACGTCGGCCTGATGGACTCCTCGGTGAACACGATGATGCACGCCGTCCGGGGCTACTTCCGGTTCGCGCACATCGACGGCACCATCCCCGGCGACCCGGCCGTCTACGCCCGGCTCCCGAAGATCCACCGGGACGAGTCCCGCACCCAGGGCCTGGACCGGCTGGAACTGATCCGCTTCCTCCAGGTCGCCCAGACCATCACCGTCCACCACGGCGCACTGGCCTACCTGCTCGGGATCAACGCCCTACGGGCCTCCGAGGCCGCAACTGTGCGGATCGAGGACTACACCGACGTGCTGCGGGGCCACCGGGTGCTGCGCCTGGTCGGTAAGGGGAACAAGCCGGCCACAATGCCGCTGACCGTGCCCGTGCTGCGGGTCCTGGAGGCATGCCGAGGAGAGCGCACCACCGGCCGGCTGGTCCTGCGCCCACTCTCGGGCCAACCGATCGACCGCCGTGATGTCTACCGGATGGTCCAACGCATCGCGAAGACCGCGAAGATCCCCCGGCACATCAGCCCACACTCGCTACGCCACGCTGCCATCACCAACGCCCTCGACGCCGGCGTGCCCCTACGTGACGCCCAGATCCTGGCCCGGCACGCTGACCCCAGAACCACCGAGCACTACGACCGAGCCCGCGGCAACCTCGACCGCCACGGCGTCCACTTCCTCACCGCCTACGTCGCCGGCGTCTGATTCTGCCCATGGTTCACGGCCGGCGGCAGTTCCGCCCAGAGGGACGCAGCAGACAGACATCTCGCTGTGCCCTTGTGCTGACATCACGACTCCGCTTGTGAGCGGGCGGTCGACACGGCAACTCCGCCATCGGTGGGCCACCGAGGGCTCCAAAAGGGAGATACCCGGACTCGCGGCTACACCAACTGGGTTGATACGGATACGGTGGAGCCCAAAGCGCGATGCCAAGGGGAGATCTACTTGAGTCCACAACTCGGCCATGACCTGAAGTGCGCCACAGACGGTGCGCCACTCCACCAAGTTGACGGGGCCAAGGGATGAGTGACTGGGCACGCTTCTGGGCGGTCGACCTTCACGTCCACACACCAGGTTCCGAAGATGTGAACCCGGACGACTTCGGCAGCGCGCACGACATAGTCAGCGCTGCAGTCGCCGCAGGGCTTGACGCCATAGCAGTCACCGACCACAACACCTCCGCTTGGTGTCAACAGATGGCTGAGGCTGCTAGGGACGCGTCACTCATCGTCCTGCCAGGCGTCGAAATCAGCACCACAGAGGGACACCTCCTTGCGATCTGGGAGGAAAGGACCGACCCCACCATCATTGACGAGGTGCTCGTAAGGCTTGGCATTGGAAGAGTGGATCGCGGGAAGCTCGACATCGCCGCCGAAGTGGGATTCGCTGAAGCAGCCGAGGAAGTTGAGCGCGCGGGTGGTCTTGCAATCGCCGCACATATCGAGAAAGAAAAAGGGCTCCTGCGGCTGGCGGTCAAAGCGCATCTTAAGAAGACTCTTCTCAATACGGCCATACACGCTGCCGAGGTTGTTCACTTGGACTCGACGGACCAAGTAAAGGGAGTGCTCGGCAACGAACGAGACCTAGCTTTCGTCAGATCCTCCGACGCGTGGGATGCGACGAGGAACCGTCACAGCATTGACGGCATTGGTGTTCGACGCACATGGGTCAAGGCAAGTAGGCCAGACCTCATCGGTCTACGCCACGCCCTATCAGACCCCGGCCTGCGCATCTCGCTGGAAGAGCCTCCTGCGGAATCCACGTATTGGCACATTGAGGGCGTGGAGATACTAGGCGGGTTCTTGGGCGGGGAGCGAATTTCCTTCTCGCCGGATCTGAATTGCCTCCTTGGCGGGACCGGCACAGGAAAATCCTTGATTCTCGAAGCGATTCGCTTCGCGCTCGACCAGCAAGTGGATGCCGAAGCGTTCCCAGCAATCCGCCAGGAGATCGACTCGCGCATGACCAAAGCCCTCATGAACGGCAGCACTGTGGTGATCAACGCCATATCTGGCGGACGTCGGTATAAGATCGAACGGACTTTGCGTCTCGGAGACACCGTCGCAGCGCAAGTATATCAACAGACGGGCTCCGACTGGGCCGAAATCGATGCCCAGCCACCACTACTGTTTCCGCTTGCTGCATTTTCGCAGGGTGAGATTCTAGAGTACTCTCGCGAGCCGGTCGGCAGGATGACCCTCGTTGATTCGGCTATCGACTTGACCGCGGTCAATAGTCAGATTGAGACGGCGACCGACTCGCTGCGCGAGAACGCCCGGGCTTTGCTGGGGGCACGGGAACGCGTCCATGCGCTCGGAGTGGAGGCAGAGGCGGAACCGCATCTCACGGAGCAGGTGCGCCAACTCACCGACCTCTTCAGAACCGACGCCGTCAAAGAACAATCCGACTGGACGGTCGAGCACACGACACTGGCGCGGATTAGCGAGAAGCTAGGCGGGTTGCATGCTCCCGACCTCACCCCGCCTGGCCCCGACATTGAAGCGTCCGTCAGCACGAACGAAGACTTATTCACAGATGTCGCCGCCGCCCTAAAGCACTTGAAGACCCGCCTCGACGCTGCACACATGGAGATCTGTGCCGCCCTCGAAGAGGCCTCAACACGTGTATCCGCCGCACGTTCGGACTGGGACGGGCGATTTACGGCCTTCAAGAGCCGGTTGGATGAGGAGCTGGAAAGAGTAGCCCCAGGGTCGTCGCTTGGTTCGCTACGTGCAAGCCTTGAGCACCTGCAACTAAGTCTTAATCGAGCTCAGGCAGCTCAGTCGGAACTAGCCGAGGACGCGCGCCCAATACTGGAACGCCTGCAGGTTGAGCGGGAAGAACTGCTAGGCAACCTGCAGGCCGCTAGGCAGGAGCGACGCAGGCTTCGCCGCGACCGCGTGTCTGAACTCAATGCCAAAGCGGCGGGCTTTGTGAAACTTGATGTCCCTGTCTCTGGCGACCCTACGGAGTTTCGCCGGGCCCTTGACCGCATCAAGGTGGGCTCCAGGGTCCGCGAGGAGATCCTCAACCAACTGGCACTCAGGACGCACCCCGTCAGGTTCGTTCGTAGCATGTGGCGCCAGGCTATTGACGACCTGGTGAACGTCGAGGCGGGCATCGACCTCGGAAACATTGCGAAGTTGTACGCAAATGTGGACGAAAAGGATCTATGGGAAGAACTTCTGGAGATGCAGTGCATTGACAGACCAGATGTACTTACGGTGAAGTTCCGACGCCCAGACGATCAGGCGTACACCCCTATTGAGGAGCTCGCTCATGGGCAACGATGCACGGCCGTGCTAGTAACCCTCTTGGCAGATGGAGATACACCCGTTCTCGTGGACCAGCCCGAAGATGCTTTACACGCGCCCTGGATCGAGGAGTACCTAGTCGATCGGCTCCGCTCACTCCGCGGCACACGTCAGTACATATTCGCGACCCGTAGCCCCGGTATCGTCGTCAGCGGTGACGCCGAGCAAATCATAACGATGCGGGCCACGGCTGGCCACGGCGAGGTCGAAGCCCGCGGCTCACTGGAGCGTCACGAACTCAACAGATTGACTCTGAATCACTTGGAGGGCGGACCAATACCATTCGAGAGAAGGGCTTCTAAACTGTCCGTGTCGGTGCGGCACCCTTAGCCCAAGATGCGCCTCCTTGGGGCGTGCAGAGAATCAGCCGCAGGTGGATCGAGCCGCCCAGGACTCGGTCGGTCCTGATTGGCCGCGGGAATGGGGGGCCACCATAGGGGGCGAGGGGTGATTTGGAACGAGGGACCGAGCCGGTACGCGGAAGCCGGACGTCCCGCAGGTGTCCTTCCGCCGCGTATCGCCCGCTCTGATCTGCTGTTGGTGGGCCACTGTGGCACAGTGTCACCCGCTCTGATCTGCTGTTGGTGGGCCACTGTGGCACAGTGTCACGCCTGCCCGATGCTCCCACATACACCGCGTGCCCAACGCGTTGCCGGTGAGAATCGGCAACCGTCCGCCTATGGTTCCGTTCTGTGTAAAACGACGTTGATGACCGGGTCTCGACTGCTCAGACCCGCGACCCTGATCTTCATCGGTAAGGGACTTCGCATGCGCCCACCCGCGACCTGCTCGATGGGTTGGCCATGACTGCGACGATGGCCGAGCAACCGCCCATGGAGACCGCGAGATCGGAGACGGCTCATGATGATCGACTACAACGTCAGCAACCATTGGTCAGAGAACACACCGGACTGGCTCAAGTCGTTGGTGTCCTCTCTTGATCGACGCCACGGGGTATCTACCGTGCTGCCACTTGTCGTCGTCGCGCGCGAGATCATGCAGTGGATAGAGCTCGCGAGCGGCGTGGATGCCTGGAAGAAGGCCGCCAATCGCGACTCGCTCGAACGCGATATCGAACAGTCGGTATCCAGTATCGGTTCGCACCTGAGGGCGCACATCTCTCCCGACCTCGCTGCCTTCCGAGCAGCTTTCGCTGCGCTCACTTCGAGCGGCAACGCCGTCCTATCTCAGCCACCCGGCATACTCCGGACAGACCCCGCATGGGCAGCCTTGCTGACGGCAGCTGGCGACCTGCTCAGCGCTCTCCATAGCGACGACGCGGTTCGTGCCAACTGGGATGACCTCGTCGAGGTGGCGATGGATCGAACGCTCGATCACCGAGAGTATCGCCCGATCGCGGAGCTGCTCTTCGAGCAGCTGCAGCATCGCGGCGTCGAGGTAGAGGCGACGTGCCGCGGCCTCGTGTCGGTCATGGCCTTCGGGCAAAACCCCGACGCCATTCCACGGGGCGAGCTTGAGACGCCATACTCCGACCGACTCGACAAGGCCCGCGCCTACGTCGGGACACCCGCAACGATCGAGCCAGTTGCGGTCTGGCTCGGGTACAGAGGTCGCGCACACGTTCAACTGACCGCAGGCAGGGTGTCCTTCTTCGAACCACTGTGGGCGGTGCCGAATGCGGAACCCGGCAGGCAGGCGTTCGACCACAAGGAGGAGCTCTGGGAAATCGTTAAGAACGGCATGGCCTTCCGCGTCCCGGAGAAGGCTGACGAGGTGGGGGAGGTCGAGACACTCGTCCGCGTGGATCTCGGCGCGACAACAGCGGCAGGGGCTCTCGAGCGCTCCGCGGCCATCATCGACATCATCTTCAACGTCGCTCTGCACCGCTCAGGCGGTATACGGCCACAACTCGCTGAGTATGTCGTTGTGCGTTCCGGCCAGCCCGTCAGCTCCGGCTTCGGAGTGACCTCGAAGGGGACGGGATTTCCAGACGACACCTATGGCACCCAGATGACATCGGAGGCAATTGAGGCACACGGGCCCCGGATCGCGGACGCCTTGGCACGCGAAGAGCTGCCGCGCTTTCTCGCTGCCGCGATCGAGGTACAAACGATGCTCGATCATCCGTTCAGCCGCGATATGGTGCTCCGCAAGCCCTCGGAAGCGGACCTCAGCAGTGTGGTCCCCCTGTCCGACCGCGTCGTGCAACACGTCGCGGCTCACGCGGCGATGGACCCTAACCACCTCTTCCAGCTGCTTGGCGAGCGCTGGATGCATGCCCGCTGGCTGAGTGACCTCCAGCGAGCCGCAGGCATGTGCCTCCTGGGTCGGGGCGAGCGTCTAGAGCTGCAGGATGAACTTACGGCTGAATGGTTCTCGACTGCACCGAAGCAGCCGTGGATCCTGCTACTCGCGGATCGGGCTGCCGACTTCATCTCACTCTGCCGTGTCGAGCACGAACGTGCCTGGATCGAGCGGTTGTTTGCCAGCATCAGCGATAGCGCAGGGTACAGGTCACTAATCGCGGAATACGAGACGGAAGGCGATATCCTAGAAAGGCGCCGACGTCGCATCCGCAATGCCCTCGTGCATGGCAATCCCGCCACGTTTCCTGCGGTGCAATCCGTGCGTGAATATGCCGACTTCCTCAGTGCCAGCGCTCTGAACCTTGCCCTGGAGTCATACGTGGACAACACCTCCGCCGCGGCGACGCTCGCCACGCCAACTGTCGAGTTCGTGGCACTGACCGGTGGTCAGGACGCCGCGAGCTATTGGCGCGCCAGGATGGCAGCCGGGGCGGCGCGCCCCAGGTGACTCGCGCGGCGGGGCAGGGGCATGACGTTACGATGCGTCTTTTCGCCGCGAGTGGCCGTGGCCCCCAACGCGATTCTGGCGCAGCTACCATCTCTAGAAGGTCAACTTGCCCCCGCGCGTGTGCGTCAAGATCTGCAACAACCGGTATGCAGGCTCGCTGGGTGTGCTGGTGTCTTTCGCTGCGAGGTCCACCAGGTGCTGCAAGCGTTGCGTGTACTCCGCGTTGATCACGAAAGTGACTTCAACACCGCTGGCCATGCTGCTCTCCACGTGCTGGGTGAACCAGGCTGTCGTCTTGCCTACGGGGACATTCGGCGCCCAGAACTCGACATGGGTTACGTGCTCTGGGAAGAGTTTGCGTGCGAAGGTGGCAGCGCGCTCCAATTTGCTGGCGATCTTCTTCGTCATCTGCCCGAAGTCGGCGCCATAGCCGAGACCTGCGATGTGAGTGGCGACCTCACAGAGCCAGACCTCGGGCACGTCGCCGCCCCGCACGCCGATGACATCGATCTCGCCTTGCGCCTCGGTGCGCTCGTTGTAGAGGACCATGTCGCACTTCTTTGCGTATCGAAGGTAAGCGCCCACAAGGCTCTCGCCCATCTCAATCATGAAGCTCCTCAGTAGGGATGTGTGGTCTCAGCCCGGCACGCCCGCCGGTGGACGCTCACCAGAGATGAGGTGCAGCGTAGCGAGGACCGTCTGAGCCCGCTCAAATCTGAGCAACGCGCGCGGCACCCTGCGATGCACGGGCAGGTGACGCTTACCTCCGGGAATCGTGCGTCCTACCGCCGCGTTCCGCCCGCTACGGGCCAGCAAGAAATTCGGATCCTTAAGCGACCTAGACGGGTGGCGGCGGAGGGTTGTGGCATACCGGATCCGCCGATGTACGCACAACATGAGGAGAGAGCTGGCCGTAGGGGATGACCGTGGGCAGGCTGACCCAGCTCATCTTGGAGTGCCACGACGCCGAGCGACTGGCCCGGTTCTGGCAGGAGGTCTTGACCTCCCAGAGCCTGAAGGTGATTCCGAGTGGATGACTCTCCGCTGGGAGCCCGTCGGCCGCTTCTCCTTTCATCGCGTGGCTGGCTACCGACCGCCAGTCTGGCCAGGGGAGCACGGAGAGCAGCAGGCGCACTTCGATCTTCTCGTCGACGACCTGCATGCGGCCGCCATTGCGGTTGAGAACGCGGGCGCCCGCCCACTGGCCGACGTCTTGGATCCTGGTCCCAAGGCATGGCGGATCTATGCCGACCCCGCGGGGCACCCCTTCTGCCTCGTATCCGTGCCCGAGTAGTCTGCACTGTCATGCCGCAACCAGCCAGCCGGTAGGTGGCTTATGGAAGCGAACGTTGGGGCCGCTGGCGGGACGGATCTGGTTTGTCGCAGAGCTCCGGATTGAGAAGGTTGGGTGGGGTTCTCTACGCGGCGCTCACGCGGGAGGCCGTCTGGTCGTGACGATGAAGGCGGACACTATCGATTGCTCTGGAGCATGGGGCCGACGCGTCGGAGCCAGGTGCTCACCTCGTCGGTGGCCTGGGCTGCCTCTTCGCCTTGCACCGCCAGCCCTTCGCCGATCGTCGCGGCCGGCGCGAGGGTTGCGTACTCCTGCGCGACTCGGCCCATGCCGCTGACGGCGTAGGTGACGAAGGGCAGGATTGTCTTGCCGCGCAGGTCCCACTGGTCGAGCAGGGTGTGCATGATCATCGGGGCGCCTACGTTCCAGACCGGGCTGCCGAGCAGCACGACGTCGTATCCCTCCAGCGCAGGAGGTGGGCTCGCAAGTGCGGGTCGGGCGTCCTGCTGCTGCTCTCGCCTGTTGCGTTCGACAGTGTCGTCGTAGCTGAAGGGGTACGGCTCGGCTGCCTCCACCTGGTAGGTGTCGGTTTGGAGGCGGTCTGCGATGAGCCGGGCGACCACCTCGGTGTTGCCGACCTCGAGGTTGCGTCGACCGCCGTAGTGGTAGTTCTCACCGGGCCGGGAAAAGTACGCCAGCAGTGTCCGAGGGTTGCGGTCGGACCCTGGGGCCGGGGTTGTGGCGGCCTGTGGTTGCTCACCTGGGGGCGTCGACGACGGTGGTGGTGAGCACCCGGCCGTGGCGGCCAGGCCCAGGGCACCGACGTGCTGCAGGACGGTGCGCCGGGTCAGCCCCGGCGGGGGGGGTGGTGGGTCTCGGTTCGTGGGTCATCGGTCGATGTGGCGCTGCAACTGCTCGGGGTACCGGTCGCCGTGGATCGGGACGGCCGCGGCGGCCCGACCGAGGTCGTCCAGCTCCTGGGTGGTGAGGGTCAGCTCGCCGGCCGCGAGGTTCTCCGTGAGGCGGTGCACCTTGGTGGTGCCCGGGATGGGCACGATCCAGGGCTTCTGCGCCAGGAGCCACGCTAGGGCGACCTGGGCTGGCGTTGCGCACGTCCGGGCCGCGACGGTGCTCAGCAGGTCCACCAGCGTCTGGTTCGCCTGGCGCGCCTGGGCGTCGAACCGTGGAAGTGTGCCGCGCAGGTCGTCGTCGGCGAAGGTGGTGCTGGTGTCGATAGTGCCGGTGAGGAAGCCCTTGCCGAGCGGGCTGAACGGGACGAACCCGATGCCGAGCTCCTCCAGGACCGGCAGGATCTGGCTCTCTGGTTCGCGCCACCACAGCGAGTACTCGCTCTGCAGCGCGGTGACGGGCTGCACCGCGTGCGCGCGGCGGATGGTGTCCGCGCCGGCCTCGGACAGTCCGAAGTGCGCGACCTTGCCGGCGGGGATGAGCTCACCGACGGTGCCGGCGACGTCTTCGATCGGCACGCCCGGGTCGACCCGGTGCTGGTAGAGCAGGTCGACCCGGTCGGTCCCCAACCGTTGCAAGGAGGCGTCCAAGGCCTGCCGGATGTGCTCGGGCCGGCTGTCCAGGCCGCCCTGCGCGCCTTCGATCGCGAACCCGAACTTGGTGGCGATGACCACGTCGTCGCGAACCGGTGCCAGGGCACGACCGACGAGCTCTTCGTTGACGTAGGGCCCGTACACCTCGGCGGTGTCGAAGAACGTCACGCCCTGCTCGACGGCGGCGCGGATCAGGGTGAGCCCGTCGTGCTCGTCGACGGCCGGGCCGTACCCGTGGCTCAGCCCCATGCAGCCCAGCCCGAGCGCGGAGACCTCCAGGTCGCTGCGGCCCAGCACGCGGGTGTCCATGCTCACGCCGGCCCGTTCTCGGCGCGGCTGTTGAGCCAACTCACCATCGCCGGGTCGCGGTGGTCGAAGAACAGCGAGGTGCCGGTGTCCAGGGAGGCGATCTGACCCATCTGGGCGTCGGTGAGCTCGAAGTCGAAGATGTCGAGGTTCTGGGCCATGCGTTCGGGGCGGACCGACTTGGGGATGACCACGACCTGGCGCTGGGTGAGCCAGCGCAGCACGACCTGCGCGACCGACCTGCCGTGCTCCTGACCGATCGCGGCGAGCGTGGGGTTGGTGAACAGGTCGTTCTTGCCCTCGGCGAACGGCCCCCAGGACTCGATCTGCACACCGTGCTGGGCCATCAGCTCCTGGTCGGCGAACCGGGCATGGAAGGGGTGGGTCTCGACCTGGTCCACGGCCGGGGTGATCTCGTTGCGCTCGATGAGGTCGACGAGCCGGTCGCCGTGGAAGTTCGACACCCCGATCGCCTTGATGACGCCCTCGCGGTGCAGCTGCTCCATCGCCCGCCAGGCGCTGTAGTAGTCCCCGAACGGCTGGTGGATCAGGTACAGGTCCAGGTGGTCCAGGCCCAGGCGCTGGGCCGAGACGTCGAAGGCGCGCTTGACGACCTCCTCCCCGGGACTGGCCTGGATCCACAGCTTCGTGGTCACGAACAGTTCCTCGCGCGGCACGCCACTGGCCCGGATCGCGGCACCGACGGCCTCCTCGTTGCCGTAGGAGGAGGCCGTGTCCAGGTGCCGGTAACCAGCGGCCAGGGCCTGCTCGACCACCTCCTGGGTCTGCTCGGCCGGGATCTGGAAGACGCCGAAGCCGATGATCGGCATCAGCACGCCGTTGTTCAGGGTGACGCTCGGAACGGGGATCGAGATGGTCATGGGTTGCCCTTTCATGGTGGTGTGCACCCAGCACACACGAAATCACCCCGGTGTGGGAGTCGCTGCCTATACAGGTATTGCCAGCACCTCCCAACAACCCGGCCCGTGGCCTACCGTCGAGGGTATGGACGCCCGTGCCGAGATCCGTGACTTCCTCACCTCCCGCCGTGCCCGGATCACACCCCAGCAAGCCGGGCTACCCGAGTACGGAGGGCACCGACGCGTGCCCGGCCTGCGACGCAGCGAGCTCGCCACCCTGGCCGGGATCTCGGTGGAATACCTCACCCAGCTCGAACGGGGCAACCTCGCCGGCGCCTCCGAGACGGTGCTCGATGCCCTCGCACGGGCGCTGCAGCTCGACGAGGCAGAACGTATCCACCTGTTCGACCTCGCCCGCGCGGCCAGCACCCCCCGGCGAGGTGCGGGGCGCGGCCGGGCCACGCACGTACGTCCCAGCATCCAACGGATCCTCGACACCCTCAACACCCCGGCCTACGCCCGCACCGGACGCGGCGACATCGTCGCCGTCAACACCCTGTGCACCGCGTTGTACGGAGACATCCTGCGCCCCGAGAGCCTGCCCATGAACGTCGCGCGATTCGTCTTCCTCGACCCACGCTCACAAGAGTTTTTCCTCGACTGGGACACCGTCGCCGACGACACCGCCGCCGCCCTACGCATCCAGGCCGGACAGACCCCCACCGACCGCCAGCTCAGCGACCTCATCGGAGAGCTCGCCACCCGCAGCGACGCCTTCGCCACCCGCTGGGCCAAGCACAACGTCCGCCTGCACCGCACCGCAACCAAACGGCTGCACAACCCCACCGTCGGTGACCTCGAGCTCACGGGCGACGCACTGCAGCTCCCCGGCGAAGACCTCACCCTGATCATCTACACCGCCACCGCCAACAGCCCCGCCCAGGAAAAACTCGACTTCCTCACCCGCTGGACCGGTCAACAGGCACCCCCAAGCACTACTGCCGAGACGCCCACCAGCCGCACGACCGACACCTGAACCGCCCTGCCAGTCGCACCCAATCACGAATGCGGCGTCCGAAACATCCGGCTCTGCCGCGGCGAAGACGGGCGGGGTGATGGGGATCCCGTCAAGATGGGTTGAAGTCAGGTGGCCCGAGGAGCTGTTTCGCGCGCGAACCGATCCGCCCACAGTTTCCACTGCCACAACGTGAGCGCCACGAAGCTCCCCGTGCCGGCAAACGCCACCGCCTTCCTGTGCTGGTAACTGGCCACCATGGCGCCCACGAGCGATGCCGTGGCTGCGCCCGTCAGGGCCAGGACCGTGGGCTCAGACGTGGGATCCCGAGTCCAGGACTCCTCGCCGAGGATGGCCCGTGTCGCAAACGAGGACGTGTCGTGAGCCGGCGGCGTCATCACCGGGTTGACCGCGAACCAGGCGCCGATCGGAACGTACAACCACCAGCGCCGCGTCCACAGGGGAACCAGCAGCAGAGGCGCGCTCAGCAACCGCGACCAGGCGCTGACGGGATGAGCGTGCCGCCGGAAAATGCGCGCGTAGAAACCATGCTCGGAAGCCACAACTCCAGCCTGACACGTGGTCATCGCGACGGCCACCAATGCACACGACTCTGCCGCGAGTCGCTCCCCCGCAAGCGGTGGTCGGGTGAACAGGCAGGCGGTTAGGTGCCGCTTCCTTGCTCGAGGCCCGCGCTAGCCGTTCGACGAGATCGTCCGGGATCGGTTTGCGCGGCGTGAAGGTAATGCCGGTCTTTGTCGCCTTGAGGCCGGCGGACGCGATCTCCCCTGCGTACCCAGAGATCGCGCCTGGGAGGCAATACAGCCCGCACTTCCTGCTGAAAGCGCGTAGCTCGCGATGACCGAGTCGCCGATCCTGAACCCCGGCATGTTCTAAGCCACGACCTCTTCAGCTTCCGGCAGGGCTCAGGCTAGTAGCGCGCGCAGCCGTTCCAGCGTCGGTTGGAAGGCCTCGGGCGCCGCGGCAATGTAGGCGTCGTGATCGGCTACCTGTGTCATGGCTGCGTCTCCCTAGATTATTCGCCTGGTCCCGCTGGACCCAATTCTGCACCAGCCACGCCCGGTCCCGCCGCGGCTCAGCGGCCCACCCTCCACTCCGCACACCCGACTTTGCCGCGGGTCGCTCGTTCGATCAGTCGCCCAGGGGCGCGTCATACCGCCGCCTATGACCGTGTGGCCGACCTGGGACGACGCGGTTCCGACGCGCTCTAGTGGGGCGCATGTTCTCTGGCTACGCTGGCAATCCGTGGGCTCGAGGCGCATGCCAAGTGGCCGAGTGTCAGAGGGAGTGGCATGACCGAATGGATCGTCCGCAGGTGGGCTCGGTACGGCCATGAGCGGATCTATGCGGAGACTCCTGGTGGGACCGCTCTTGGTTACCTAGACGTCAAGACTGGACGGTTTCACGCGGACGACTTGTCTAACCTGCCTCTCCTTGAGAAGGCGATCGGTGATCACCCAGCAATCCACCAGGTGGGCGCCATCGATGGCGCACCGCCAGTGGTCCCTGAGCCAACCCACGAGGCACCGATTGTGGCGCCGACTGCGAAGCTGACCCAGCCGGTGACAACTCCAGCCTGGAACGACATCAGTGTGAACGCAGCCGGTGCCGCCGCCCGTGCTCGGGCTGACGCTGAGCGTGAAGCGCAGGGGTGGTTACGGCACAGCCTGGCTCGCGTGCTGGGCGCCAGAACGGAGGAACGTGCCTGGCGTATAGGCTCTGAGGGCGAGAAGGCTGTGGCGGCCCAACTCGCCAAGCTCGGACCAGGGTGGCGCTTCCTTCACGCGGTGCCGGTCGGCGAACGCGGCTCCGACATTGACCACGTCGCGATAGGTCCGGCCGGAGTTTTCACAGTGAATGCCAAGCATCATCCCGATGCCTCGATCTGGGTCGGTGGAGACGCCTTTCTGGTCAACGGGCGGCGGGTGCCCTACGTCCGCAACAGTCGCCATGAAGCTCACCGCGCCTCCAGGCTGTTGACAGAACAGGCAGGCTTTCCAGTCGAGGTGACCGGCGTCCTTGCGGTGATGGGGGCGCGAAAGGGATTCACCGTCAAGAAGCAACCGGAGGACGGTCGCGTCGTTGTCGTCATGCGAAGGCGCATCAGCCAGCACTTGCGAGCGCTCCCGGTCCGTCTCGGCTCCCGGGAAGTGGAAGCGATCTTCGAGGTCGCTAAGCGGTCGACCACGTGGCGTCAGTAGATGACCACTCACACCATGGTCGATGGCGCACGGCCATGATTCAGGACCGTTGGTCGGGGAAGGGCCGAGGCGGCTCGGAGTGGGAACTCACCCGAACGGGAGACGGCTTCGACCTTCGCCAGGACACCGTGACTGTGCAGATCCCCGCCAGGGAAGCAGCGCGCATCGTTGTGGAGCGGCGATGGTGGCGCACTCGCGTGACCATCACCGGAGCGGGCGTGAATGGTCGCGAGCAGTTGGGAGGTCTCACTAAGCGGCAGGGCCAGGCATTGACGAGCACCATCAACGACGCGCTGCTCCAGGCCTTGGAGATGTGGCGGGACGGGGTGGACGGCACGATCGCGGATGCTCGACGCGATCTGGTCTGGATCACGGGGGAGACCATTGCTGCATTGATGGCAGGTCGGCCGGATGACACGGCAGTCGACCTGACGGCACGATGCAGCGATCTGGCGCGTTATGACGCGCACATTGTGCGGTCCAGGCTAGACGTCGCCAACGAGAAGATCGCCGCAGCGTCGATCGCCACATATCGGACATTCTTCGACAAGGTGGAAGCGAGTCCTCTCACCGAGGAGCAGGCGCAGGCAGTCGTCGCCTATGACAACCGAGTCCAGGTCATCGCAGCCGCCGGTTCCGGGAAGACATCGGTCATGGTCGCCCGCGCCGCCTACGCGGTGAAGCGAGGTCTCGCTCGCCCAGACCAAATCCTCTTGTTGGCGTTCAACGTCGATGCCACTGCGGAGCTGCAGGCGCGAATCTCGGAGCGGTTCGCGGCAGCCTCGTTGCCCTCTGAAGGGCTGAAGGTCAGCACGTTCCACGCGTTTGGTCTGAGTGTCATCGGACAGGCAACTGGTCGCAAGCCGACGATTGCACCGTGGGTCGTCAACGGTCAGGACCTCGCGGTGCTGGCTCAGATCGTCGACGACCTTCGCAAGCAGGACGCCGCCTTTGGGCTGGACTGGGACATCTTCAGACTGTTGTTTGCCCGTGCGGGGAATGACTTCTCCCAGGAGCTCGTGCCGGACGCCTGGGATGCGGCGCAGCGGGTGGCCGGACTCAAGACCTACCGTGGCGACATCGTGCGTAGCCATGGTGAACGGCTCATTGCCGACTGGCTTTTCCTGCACGGCGTCGCCTACGACTACGAGCGCCCCTACGTGCACGACACCGTTGATCAAGACCACAGCCAATACCGGCCCGACTTCTTCTACCCCCACATCGACACCTGGCATGAGCACTGGGGAGTGGACGCCCACGGCAAGCCACCACCTACCTGGACAGGCTACGAGGCGAGCATGGCCTGGAAACGCCAAGTCCATCAGGAGCATGGCACGCAGTTGCTCGAGACGACCTGGGCTGGTGTCATGGCCGGCACGGACTTATCAAAACTTGGTGACGAGCTTCGCAAGCGAGGGGTCGCCCTGAAGTGGGACCCAGAACGGATCACGAGGAGCTCCGTCAAGCCGGTCACGGATGCGGACCTGCTCCGCCTAATCCGTGTGTTCATGACGCACGTGAAGTCCAACGACCTTTCGCGCGCTGACATCGACCACCGGCTGAAGCAGGACGGCGCTGGCACCCAGCGCGCACAGCGGTTCGTGCAGCTGTACTGGCGGATCCATGACGCGTGGCAAGAACGTCTAGCGTCCGCAGGCTGTGTGGACTTCGAAGATTTGCTGCTCGAGGCCACCGCGCACCTCGAAGCGGGGCGATACACCAGCCCCTACACCCTGGTCATGGTCGATGAGTTCCAGGACGTCAGCCGGGCCAGAGCCAGGCTGACGAAGAGTCTGCTCCGAGGCAGCAGCCGACACCTGTTGGCGGTCGGCGATGACTGGCAGTCGATCAACCGTTTCGCCGGGGCTGACCTCAGCGTGATGACTGGCCTCCACGACTACTTCGGGCCTGGCCCCACGCTGAGACTGACCACAACGTTCCGGAATCATCCCGCTGTCGCCGAGACCGCAGCGCGTTTCATCACCAAGAACCCGGTCCAACTGTTCAAGCAGGTGTTCTCCGCGCACCCTCACGTGCTCAGCCCAAGCGCACACGAGGGAGTTCAGGTTCGCTGGGTGTCCAGCACGGCCGAGGTTCCCGCCGCCATCACCGAGTTCCTGGCCGACGTGGACCATAGTGTTCGCGCCGGAGCTGTGAGTGCAGGTCGTGGCGGCCGCATTGCGGTGGACGTCTTAGCCTCGATCCACCGATGATCTTGGTCGTGTGAGCGTGCCGTAACAGAGAGATGCCCTGCCGTGCTGGGAGATTGGGACTTGCGACAGCTCCAACTCACCCGATCGGTAGGGCAT
>NZ_QLVD01000021.1 GCF_003352835.1 Ornithinimicrobium murale
CACGCCGTTCTCCTGACCACTGGCTTCTGTTCCTTGACAGCTCAGAAACCTATGCAGGGAACGGCGTGCGCCCTACCCAGGCACCCTCAGAACACCCACAGGTGAGTCAGAAGAGCCCTTTTTTTGGGATGTCAGGAACTGAGGCCGAGGGCGTGGCGCATCGCGGCCAGCTTGACCTCGGTCTCGGCGAGCTCGGCCTCGGGGTCGGAGGCGGACACGATGCCGCCGCCGGCGAACAACCGCATCGAGCCGGCGTCGTCGGCCAGCTGCCCGCAACGCAGGGCGATGCCCCAGTCGCCGTCACCGGTGGCGTCGAGCCAGCCGACCGGTCCGGCATAGCGGCCCCGGTCCATCCCCTCGAGCTGGGAGATCAGGCGCGCGGCGTCCGCCGAGGGCGTGCCGCAGACGGCAGCGGAGGGGTGCAGTGCGGCGGCCAGGTCGAGCGAGGTGGCGTCGTCAGCAGCCTGCCCGCTGAGGTCGGTGGCCAGGTGATAGACATCCGGCAGCTCCAGCACGAACGGCTGCTCGGGCACCTCCAGGCTCTCGCAGTGCGGGGCCAGCTTCTCCGCCACGGACCGCACGGCGAAGGCGTGCTCCTCGAGCTCCTTGGCGTCCGAGACCAGGTGCAGCCGCGGGTCCGGGGTGTGCTGGTCCTCCAGCTCGGGGTGCGCCTCGGTCACCGACGGGGCGGGGCTGCGGTCGCGGCGCACGGTGCCGGCCAGAACCCGCGAACGGACCCGGCCGTCCTGGAGTCGCACCAGCATCTCGGGCGTCGCCCCGATCAACCCGTCGACGGCGAAGGTCCAGGTGGCGGCATAGCGCGCCGTCAGCCGGCGCAGGAGCGTCACGGTGTCGATCGGTCGGTCGGCCACCGCCAGGACATCCCGGGCCAGCACGACCTTGTCGACCTCACCGGCCTCGATGTGCCCGATGGCCGCCCGGATGACAGCCGGCCAGTCCTCGCCCGCGACGGCTCCCGGCTCCAGTCGTATGCCGTCAGCCGGGTCCCCCTGGCCCCTGGCCCCCGGCGTGGGCCGGTGGTGCTGGGGAGTGGCCGAGGTGAGCAGGCCGCCGTCGTCGTCGAGCGCCTCGATGCTGGTCACCCAGGCCCGGCCGTCGCGCTGCCCGGCTACCACCCGCGGCACGACCAGCCCCCCGAGGTCGGCGGAGTCGGGGGAGAAGGCGAAGGCGCCGAAGGCCACCAGACCGGTGCCGGGCAGACCGACCTCGTCCTCGACCTCGGTCGAGGCCACCAGGTCCCGCCACCACCGGGCGGCGGCGGTGAAGCGCTCCGGGCCGCTCGGCACACCGGCCTCTGCGGTGCTGGACGCGGCGCGTCCCCAGCCGATCAGGCCGTCGCCCTCGCGCACCCAGCTGACCACGGTCGCCGGGTCGGCGTCCGAGGGCAGCAGGTCGAACAGGTCGGGCTGGGGTGGCGCCGCGAGCGTGCGGACGCGCAGGCGGGGGAGGACGGGGACGGTCACGGCAGGTCAGCCTATGCGGTGCCGAGGTGGGAGGATGAGCCGCATGAGTCGCGCGAGTCTGGACAAGGCCCCTCACGAGGTCGCGGAGATGTTCGACGGGGTGGCCGGTCGCTACGACCTGACCAACGATGTGCTGTCGCTGGGGCAGGACCGGCTGTGGCGCCGTGCGGTGGTCCGCGCGATCGATGCCCGGCCCGGCGAGCGGATCCTCGACATCGCCGCGGGCACGGGCACCAGCAGCGAGCCGTTCGCGGACCAGGGCATCGACGTGGTGCCCGCCGACTTCTCCCTCGGGATGCTCCGCAAGGGCAACCGGCGCCGGCCGGACCTGCCGTTCACCGCGGCCGATGCCCTGGCCCTGCCCTTCGCCGACGGCTCCTTCGACGTGGTCACGATGAGCTTCGGCCTGCGCAACGTCGCCGACACCGGGCAGGCGCTGGAGGAGTTCCACCGGGTCACCAGGCCGGGCGGTCGGCTCGTGATCTGTGAGTTCAGCACCCCGACGCTGGCGCCGTTCCGGACCGTCTACCAGGAGTACCTGATGCGTGCGCTTCCCGCCGTCGCCAAGCGGGTCAGCAGCAACCCGGACTCCTATGTCTATCTCGCCGAGAGCATCCAGGTCTGGCCCGACCAGCCCGCCCTGGCCCGGCAGATCCGTGCCGCCGGATGGGGTGGCGTGCGCTGGCGCAACCTCTCCGGAGGCATCGTCGCGGTGCACCACGCGGTGCGGTGACCGAGAGCTGACGAGGAGGGCTGATGGGCGCCGACCTCACCGAGGTCACCGACTTCCTGACGGCCCGTGCGCCCTTCCGGGAGCTTCCCGGCCGGCTGCTTCGGTCGCTCGTCCGGCACAGCGAGCTGCGGTATGTGCGACGGGGCACGCGGATCCTGTCCGTGGGGGAGCCGGGCGGCTCGATGTTCGTCCTGCGCTCGGGGGCCGTGGACATCACCGACCCGGAGGGCGGACTGGTCGAGCGCAGCGACCCGGGGACCTGCTTCGGGATGTCCACGCTGGTGGAGCGCGCACCCTCGCGCTTTGACTTCACCGCGATCGAGGACAGCCTGCTGCTCGTGGTCCCGGGGGCGACCTTCCACGCCACCTGCGAGCAGGACCAGGCCTTTGCCACCTTCTTCACCTCGGCCCACACCGCTCGGCTGCGGCGCGCCGTCTCGTTGCTGCACACCACCGACCGCGGCGGCGCCGTGCTCCGCACCCGGATGGGCGACCTGGTGCGTCGCGACCCGATCAGCGTCGCGCCCGGAGCCTCCATCCGCGCGGTCGCCCAGCTGATGGCCGCCCAGCACGTCTCCTCGGTCCTGGTGCAGGAGGACGGGCGCCTGGTCGGCATCGTGACCGACCGTGACCTGCGCACCCGGGTGCTCGCCGCCGGCCTCGACCCGGCGGGCACCGTGCGGGAGGTGATGACCCCCGACCCGGCGACCACCCGGACCGACGCCCTCGCCTTCGAGGGCCTGATGGAGATGATCGACCGCCGGATCCATCACCTGCCCGTGCTGGACCGAGCCGGCGGACTGCGGGGCATGGTGACCGGCACGGACCTGATGCGGCTGGAGCACAACAACCCGGTCTATCTGGTGGCCGACCTCGAGGCGGCACGGGACGTCGCGACACTGGCCACACTGGCGACCCGCATCCCGGTCATCGTGGACCAACTGGTGGCCGAGGACGCGACGGCGCAGGACATCGGCCGCGTCGTCACCTCCCTCGGTGACGCCATCGAGCGGCGGCTGCTCCTGCTGACCGAGGCCGACCTCGGGCCGCCACCGGTGCCCTACTGCTGGGTGGTCCTCGGCTCCCAGGCCCGCCACGAGCAGGGGCTGGCCAGCGACCAGGACAACGCACTGGTCATCGGCGACGAGATGACCAAGGAGCACGAGCACTACTTCGCACAGTTGGCGCTCCAGGTGTCGGCTGGACTGGCCGAGTGCGGCTACCCGCCCTGCCCGGGCGAGGTGATGGCGACCAACCCGCGCTGGCGCGTGCCGGTGGCGACCTGGCGGGCACACTTCAGCCGCTGGGTGGACACCCCGGAGCCGCAGGCCGTGCTCAACGGGTCGATCTTCTTCGACATGCGGCCGCTGCACGGCGCCGTCGACCTGGTCGAGGGCCTGCGCACCGACGTCCTGGCCCGGACCCGAGGGGCAGATCTCTTCCTGGCCTATCTGGCCCGCCACGCCGTCGCCCGCCGCCCGCCGATCGGCTTCTTCCGCGGTCTGGTGCTCGAGCGGGAGGGACGGCACCGGGACCGCCTCGACCTCAAGGCCGGAGGGGTGGCGGCCGTGGTCGAGCTGGCTCGGGTGCATGCCCTGCTGAGCGGGTCGCCCGAGGTCAACTCCCACGCCCGTCTCGATGCCGCGGCCCGGGCCGGGTCGATCTCCGCGGACCTCGCGGCCGAGCTGACGGACGCGCTGGAGTTCGTGGGCTACCTGCGGCTGCGGCACCAGGGCCGGGCCGTGCGGGCCGGCCGGGAGCCGGACAACTTCGTCGACCCCGCGACACTGACCGACTTCGAGCGGCGGCACCTGCGGGACGCCTTCCGGATCGTCCGCGCCGCCCAACAGGCCCTGACGCAGCGACTGCCGCTGGAGAGCCTGTCATGAGGCTCCCCGTCGGGCGGGCGGCGTGAGGCTCCGCGTCGGGCGGGCGGCATGAGACTCCGCGTCGGGCGGGCGACATGAGGCTGTGGCGGAGGCGGGCACCGGATCGTGCCGTGCGTGAGCTCGACCTGCTCGCGGTCGATCTGGAGACCACCGGCCTGGACCCCTCGCGGCACCAGATCCTCAGCATCGGCATGATCCCCGTGCGCGGGCTCGCCATCGAGCTGGGCGGTGCCCGCCAGTTTCTGGTGCGACCGGCGGGGACGGCCGGCGTCGGCCCGAGCGCGACCGTGCACGGGATCACCGATGACGTGGCGGCCGGGGCGGCCCCGCTCGAGCAGGTGCTTCCCGAGGTGCTCGCCGCGCTCGAGGGGCGGGTGCTGCTGGCCCACCACGCGTCCATCGAGGTGGGTTTCCTGACCCGAGCGTGCAGGGACCGTGGGCTGAGCGTGCCGGACCTCACCGTCGTTGACACGGTGCGGCTGCAGCGGCGGGTGCTGCGCCGCGGCCACGTGCACAGCCAGGTGGCTGAGGACGATCTCGCTCTGGGCGCGGCACGTCGCCACCTCGGTCTGCCGCGCTACCACCCGCACGATGCCCTCACCGACGCCCTCGCGTGCGCCGAGCTCTATCTCGCCCAGGTCGCGGCGCTGGGGGAGGACCTCACCCTGCGTCAGCTGCTCCGTTGATCAGGAGCCGGCGCGGGAGCTGGCGTCGGTGTGCGTGGCGGCGGCGTAGACCCAGCTCACGGCCTCATCGACCGCGTCGTTGCGGTGCATCACCCACCGGCTCCAGCGGCCCACCAGCGCCGGTGAGAGCAGCAGGACCGCGCCGAGGCCGAGCAGGACCCCGGTGATCTGCCAGGACGTGGCCTGCTGGTCGAGCAGCGAGATCGGGACCATCACCATTCCCATCACCGCGCAGAAGCCACCGGCTCCGGTGCTGATCAGGCCGAGGCAGAACGAGCCTCCCGAGGTCGCGTCCTCGTCGACCCGCTTGTGCAGTCCCGGGAGACCGCGTTCCAGCTGACCGGGGCGGTGCACCGCCCACTCCAGGAGCGCGGCGCGGGAGGCCCTCTGGCCGCGGGCATACAGAGCCGGGGAGGCCCAGAACATCAGCAGCGAGGCCAGCACGAGGCACACCGCACTCACGCCGAGGAGGAACTGCAGGCCGGGCACGATCCCGACGACGCCGGTCACCAGGAAGCCCCAGCCGACCAGGAAGCCTGCGAGGCCGGTCCAGCGGGACAGGCGCTGCCAGCCCCGCCCGGCGGCCCTGCTCACCTCCTGGGCCGACGCGAGCTCCTCCCGCGCCGCGGTCGGCAGCGCAGGGCGCACCTCGGCATACGGCCGTCCATGGCTCCGGCGTCCCCGCCCGCCTCGCCGCCGGTGGACCCCCCGCCGAGACGCCTGCTCACGGAAGGCCGCCGCCTCCTGCAGCGCGGTGACCCGGTGCTGGGCCAGGTGCCGGGCCGCCTCCGGTCGGCCGGCTCCCGCGGGCAGGCCGCTGGAGCGCAGATAGGCCCGCACCTGGGCGCCGGAGAGGCGCCCAAGGACCAGCATCGACTGCTGGTGCGGTGTCAGGGTGTCGGCGGGCTTGGGCGCCCAGCCGCCCGAGGTCCTCGGTGTGGTCTCATCACTCATGTCCGGACCAGTCTCGGTCCGGACCGCGGGACCTGAAAAAGGGCATGGAAACGGTCCCGAATTCCGGTGCCGGCACGGGTCGGAGCGAGGTGAGGCAACCCTTAGTGACCGCCCCGATTGCTCCGTCCTAGACTGGCGCGGAAGTTCGTGAATCCCTTCACAAGCGAGGCAGCCCAGGTGTTCCAGCCCACTCCGAGTGGTCCCCCCAGCGCGCGGGCCGAGTCGGCGGATGCGTGCAGCGTCCTCGCGAAGGCACTCACGCAGATCGGACCTGCGGCATGATGACCGCTAGCACCCCTAGGATTGGGGCGCCGACCAGCCAGCGCCGAAAGGAGCGTGGGTGATGGATATCCATCCATACGTGCCGCTGTTGTTCTTCTTCGCACTCGGCCTGCTGTTTGCCGGGGGCTCGATGGGCGCCGGGGCTCTTGTCGGCCGCAAGACCTACAACCGTGCCAAGGCCGACGCCTACGAGTGCGGCATCATGCCCACGCCGCACGCCCGCGACGGCGAGCGCGTGCCGATCAAGTTCTATCTGACGGCCATGCTCTTCATCATCTTCGACGTCGAGGTGCTCTTCCTCTACCCGTTCGCCGTGGCCTTCGACCAGGTCGGGCTGTTCTCGCTGCTGGCGATGATGCTCTTCCTGGTGGTGGTCTCGGTGCCCTTCGTCTATGAGTGGAGCAGAGGTGGTCTGGAGTGGGACTGACCACCGACAGACGCGGTATGCCGAGGGTCCCGGTGCGTGGGACCGCAGACGTGAGTGCGCAGAGATTTTGTCTAGGGACGGTGTGAGACGTGGGACTTGAGGACAAGCTTCCATCGGGATTTTTGCTGACCACGGTCGAGGGCATGGTCGGGCAGATGCAGGCCCGCTCGGTGTGGCCGGCCACCTTCGGCCTGGCCTGTTGCGCGATCGAGATGATGGCCGTCGGCACGCCCGACTACGACATCGCCCGGTTCGGCATGGAGCGGTTCGCCGCGACCCCCCGGCAGGCCGACCTGATGATCGTCGCCGGCCGCGTCAGCCAGAAGATGGCTCCCGTCGTGCGCCAGGTCTATGACCAGATGCCCAACCCCAAGTGGGTGCTGTCGATGGGCGTCTGCGCCAGCTCCGGCGGCATGTTCAACAACTACGCGATCGTGCAGGGCGTCGACCACATCGTGCCGGTCGACATCTACCTGCCGGGGTGCCCTCCCCGCCCGCAGATGCTGCTGAACGCGCTGCTGTCGCTGCACGACTCGATCCGTGAGACCAAGTTCGGCGTGGACCGGGTGGAGGCGGCCCGCAAGGCCGAGGCCGCGGCGCTGTCAGCCACACCGACGCACGAGATGAAGGGCTTGCTGGCATGACCTCGCCCGACACCCCGCAGAGCCCGACGGACGACCTGCCGGTCGAGCAGACCGATGCCGCCGCCGCGCCCGGTGAGCCGGTGGTCGTCGCCCGCAAGCAGGGCATGTTCGGCTCCAGCAGTGGCGGTGACACCTCCGGCTACGGCGGCCTGCAGCGCGACATCCTGTTCCCCGGCGAGTCCGCCCGCCCCTATGGCGGCTACTTCGACGAGATCGCCGACGTCCTCGAGCAGGCGACCGGCGAGGCCTTCACCGAGGGCGTCCGGGTGGTCATCGACCGCGACGAGATGACGCTGCACGTCGAGCGCGAGCACCTGCTGACGATCGTGCGCGCACTGCGCGACGAGCCCGCGCTGCGCTTCGAGCTCTGCCTGGGCGTCAACGGCGTGCACTACCCGCAGCTGACCGGTGCCGAGCTGCACGCGGTCAACAACTTCCAGTCGATCACCCACGGTGGTCGACGCATCCGCGTCGAGGTGGCCTGCCCCGACGAGGACCCGCACGTGCCCTCCATCGTCGAGATCTACCCGGCCAACGACTGGCACGAGCGGGAGACGTGGGACATGTTCGGCATCATCTTCGACGGCCACCCGGCCCTGACCCGGATCCTCATGCCGGACGACTGGCCGGGTCACCCGCAGCGCAAGGACTACCCGCTCGGTGGCATCCCGGTCGAGTACAAGGGCGCCACGATCCCGGCGCCGGACACGCGCAGGAGCTACAGCTGATGGCGACCCAGACACACGAAGACCTCTACGGCGACGGCGAGGACCTCGGGCCAGTCTTCACCGCGAGCGGTGGCGACTGGGACCAGATCGCGGCGGACGCGGCGACCCTGGGCGAGGAGCGCATCGTCGTCAACATGGGGCCCCAGCACCCCTCGACCCACGGCGTGCTGCGGCTGATCCTCGAGCTGGACGGCGAGACGGTGCGTGAGGCGCGGACCGGCATCGGCTATCTGCACACCGGCATCGAGAAGAACATGGAGTTCCGCACCTGGACGCAGGGCACCACGTTCTGCACCCGGATGGACTACCTGATGCCGCTCTTCAACGAGGCCGCCTTCTGCTTGGCCGTGGAGAAGCTGCTCGGCATCACCGACCAGATCCCGCAGCGGGCCAATGACATCCGCGTGCTGATGATGGAGCTCAACCGGATCGGCTCGCACCTGATCTGCATGGGCACCGGCGGCATGGAGCTCGGCGCGACGACCGTGATGACGATCGGCTTCCGGGAGCGCGAGCGGATCCTGCGCTTCTTCGAGGCCGTGACCGGCCTGCGGATGAACCACGCCTACATCCGACCCGGCGGGGTGGCCCAGGATGTCCCCACCGAGGCCCTCGACGCCCTGGAGGCCGAGCTGCCGGACCTGCGCCGCGGCATACGGGACCTGGAGAACCTGCTCCTGGAGAACCCCGTCTTCAAGGGGCGCACCGTGGATGTCGGGACCCTCGACCTGACCGGCTGCATGGCCCTCGGGGTCACCGGTCCGGTGCTGCGCTCGACAGGCCTGCCGATGGACCTGCGCAAGGTCACGCCCTACTGCGGCTACGAGACCTACGACTTCAACGTGGTGACCCGGGACAGCGCCGACGCCTACGGCCGCGCGTGCATCCGCATCGAGGAGATGTGGGAGTCGCTGAAGATCGCCGAGCAGGCGATCGCCCGCCTGCGCGAGAGCGTCGGAGAGCCGGTGATGGTCGCCGACAAGAAGATCGCCTGGCCGGCCCAGCTCTCCGTCGGCGCCGACGGCCAGGGCAACAGCCTGGACCACATCCGCAACATCATGGGTGAGTCCATGGAGGCCCTCATTCACCACTTCAAGCTGGTGACCGAGGGGTTCCGCGTGCCACCCGGCCAGGCCTACGTCGGCATCGAGTCACCCAAGGGCGAGCTCGGTGTCCACGCCGTCTCCGACGGCGGGACCCGACCGTTCCGGGCCCACTTCCGGGACCCCTCGTTCCACAACCTGCAGGCGGCGTCCGTGATGGCAGAGGGCGGCCTGGTCGCCGACGTCATCGTCGCGGTCGCCTCGATCGACCCCGTGATGGGAGGCGTTGACCGATGACGGCTGACGCGCACACCGACCCGCTGCACCGCTACACCCCGCTGCAGGCGAGTGACGAGCCGTATGCCGAGGACGTCCTGGCCGGTCTGCGGGCCGACGCGGCGCAGATCATCGCCAAGTATCCGCAGAAGCGCTCTGCGCTGCTGCCGATGCTGCACCTGATCCAGTCCGTGGACGGCTATGTCACCGGGCGCGGGGTCGACCTGTGCGCCGAGATGCTGGACCTGACCCGCGCCGAGGTGTCGGGGGTCGCGACCTTCTACACGCAGTACAAGCGCCACCCCAACGGTGAGTACACCGTCGGGGTCTGCACCAACACGCTCTGCGCGATCATGGGCGGCGACCAGATCTTCGACGAGGTCAGCGAGCACCTGGGCATCGGGCACGACGAGACCACGCCCGACGGCAAGATCACCCTGGAGCGCGTCGAGTGCAACGCGGCCTGCGACTTCGCGCCGGTGGTCATGGCCAACTGGGAGTTCTTCGACAACCAGACGCCCGAGACCACCAAGAAGATGGTCGACGACCTGCGCTCCGGCGTCCCGGTCGCCCCCACCCGCGGCGCATCGCGCGTCTGCTCCTTCAAGCAGGTCTCCCGCATGCTGGCGGGCTTCGAGGACGGTCTGGCGGACGAGGGTGTCGGAGCAGGGCACGCCTCCCTCGAGGGCCTCCGACTCGCCAAGGAGCAGGGCTGGACCGCACCTGCCGCCGACGCCTCCACCGACGGCGAGGCCGAGGAGACGACGCGCGACGCCGAGCCGGAGACCGGCGAGGCACACAGCTCGGCGCGGGCGTCGGGCACGGATACGCCGTCGGGCACCGACAAGGAGAAGGACGCGTGAGCACCCAGCTGACCCCGATCCTGACCAAGTTCTGGGACCACCCCACGAGCTGGACCCTGGAGACCTACGAGGCCAACGGCGGCTATGCCGGCCTGCGCAAGGCCCTGCAGACCGACCAGTCCGACCTGGTGCAGATGGCCAAGGACTCGGGTCTGCGCGGTCGTGGTGGCGCCGGGTTCCCAACCGGGCTGAAGTGGAGCTTCCTGCCTCCGCCCGACGGTGGGCCGCGTTATCTGGTGGTCAACGCCGACGAGGCCGAGCCGGGCACCTGCAAGGACATCCCGCTGCTCCTGGCCGCCCCGCAGTTCCTGATCGAGGGCATGATCATCACGTCCTTCGCGATCGGCAGCAACCACGCCTTCATCTACCTGCGCGGTGAGGTGGCCCACGTCCACCGGCGCGTCCAGCGGGCCATCGCCGAGGCGTATGCCGCGGGGTACCTGGGCCAGGACATCCTGGGCACCGGTTTCGACCTGGACATCACGTTGCACTCCGGCGCGGGCGCCTACATCTGCGGTGAGGAGACAGCGCTGCTCGACTCCCTGGAGGGCCGGCGCGGTCAGCCGCGGCTGAAGCCGCCGTTCCCAGCGGTCGCCGGTCTCTACGCCCGGCCCACCGTGGTCAACAACGTCGAGTCCATCGCCTCGATCGCCCCCATCGCCGCCAACGGCGCGGACTGGTTCGCCGGCATGGGGACCGAGAAGTCGCAGGGCTTCGGCATCTTCAGCCTCTCCGGGCACGTCACGCGTCCGGGACAGTACGAGGCACCGCTGGGGATCACTCTGCGGGAGCTGCTGGACATGGCCGGCGGCATCCGCGCGGGACACCAGCTGAAGTTCTGGACGCCCGGTGGGTCCTCGACGCCGATCTTCACCGACCAGCACCTGGATGTGCCGCTGGACTTCGAGTCGGTGGCGGCCGAGGGGTCAATGCTCGGCACCCGTGCCCTGCAGATCTTCGACGAGACGACCTCGGTGGTGCGGGCGGTCTCGCGCTGGACCGACTTCTATGCCCATGAGTCCTGCGGCAAGTGCACTCCGTGCCGCGAGGGCACCTTCTGGCTCAAGCAGATCATGCACCGGCTGGAGGCCGGCCGCGGCAGCCAGGACGACATCGACAAGCTCGTCGACATCTGTGACAACATCCTGGGTCGCGCCTTCTGCGCCCTGGGCGACGGTGCGACCAGCCCGATCACCTCGGCGGTGCAGTACTTCCGCGAGGAGTTCGAAGCCGGGATGCACACCCCGGCCTCCGAGCTCTTCCCGCCCGAGCGTTCGGTGCTGTTCGCGAAGGAGACTCAGCCAGCATGACTGTCAACACCTCTCCCGCCTCCGGCGGCAACGCGGTGTCCACCGGCGACAATGCCGAGGTCCCGGCCGAGCCGGACGTGAAGATGGTCTCGCTCACCATCGACGGCGTGGACGTCAGCGTCCCCGAGGGCACCCTGGTGATCCGCGCCGCAGAGCAGATCGGCGTGCAGATCCCACGGTTCTGCGACCACCCGCTGCTGGATCCCGTCGGCGCCTGCCGGCAGTGCATGGTGGAGGTCGCCACCCCCGACCGCGAGGGCAACGTCAAGCCGATGCCCAAGCCGCAGACCTCCTGCACCCTCGCGGTGTCGGAGGGCATGCAGGTCAAGTCGCAGCACACCTCACCGGTCGCCGACAAGGCGCAGCACGGCCAGATGGAGTTCCTGCTGATCAACCACCCGTTGGACTGCCCGGTCTGCGACAAGGGCGGCGAGTGTCCCCTGCAGAACCAGGCGATGTCCAACGGGCGGCCGACCTCGCGCTTCGAGGACATCAAGCGGACCTACCCCAAGCCGATCAACATCTCCTCCCAGGTCCTGCTGGACCGCGAGCGCTGCGTCCTGTGCGCCCGGTGCACCCGGTTCTCCGATGAGATCGCCGGCGACCCGTTCATCGCGCTGATCGAGCGCGGCGCCCTGCAGCAGGTCGGCATCTACGAGGAGAAGCCGTTCGAGTCCTACTTCTCCGGCAACACCGTCCAGATCTGTCCGGTCGGTGCGCTCACCGGTGCTGCCTACCGGTTCCGCTCCCGCCCGTTCGACCTGGTGTCGACCAGCAGCGTCTGTGAGCACTGCGCCTCCGGTTGCACGATGCGCACCGACCACCGGCGGGGCAGCGTGCTGCGGCGGATGGCCCTGGCGGACACCGAGGTCAACGAGGAGTGGAACTGCGACAAGGGCCGCTGGGCCTTCACCTACGCGACCCAGCCGGACCGCCTGCGGGACCCGGTGGTCCGCGGCGAGGACGGGCAGTATCACGTGGCCACCTGGGACGAGGCTCTCGCGGCCGCCGCTCGTGGGCTCGCCGCGGCGCGCGCCGACGGCGGAGCAGGGGTGCTCGTGGGCGGCCGTGGGTCGGTCGAGGACAGCTACGGCTACAGCAAGTTCGCCCGCACGGTGCTCGGCACGAACGACATCGACTTCCGGGCGAGGCCGCACTCCGCCGAGGAGGCCGACTTCCTCGGCTCCCACGTGGCGCGCAGCACCTCGGTGACCTATCACGACGTCGAGTCCGCCCCGTCGGTGCTGCTGGTTGGTCTGGAGCCCGAGGACGAGAGCCCGATCCTCTTCCTGCGACTGCGCAAGGGCAACCGGAAGCACCAGAACGCCATCTACTCGGTCGCGCCGTTCGCCACGCGGGGCCTGGACAAGATGGGCGGCACCCTCGTCCCGGCAGCGCCCGGGACCGAGACCGAGATCCTGCAGGCGCTGGCCGCCGACCGTTCCGGTGAGGCCGCCGATGGCGCCGACCCCGTGACGGCTGCCGCCGCTGCCCTCACCACCGACTCGATCATCCTGGTCGGCGAGCGCCTGGCGCTCGTCCCCGGTGGGCTCTCTGGTGCCGCGGTGCTGGCCGAGGCGACCGGAGCCCGTCTCGCCTGGGTGCCCCGTCGCGCTGGTGAGCGTGGCGCCGTCGAGGTCGGCGCTCTGCCGACCCTGCTGCCCGGCGGTCGACCCGTCGACGACGAGACCGCTCGGGACGCCGTCGCGCGGGCCTGGGGCGCCGGGTTGCCGGAGCGGCCCGGCCGGGACACGCAGGGCATCCTGGCGGCGGCCGCTGCCGGTGAGCTCACGGCCCTGGTGGTCGGGGGCGTCGACCCGGACGACCTGCCGGATCCCGTGCTGGCACGGGCCGCGCTGCAGCGCGCATTCGTCGTGTCGCTGGAGTTCCGCGAGTCCGTCGTGCACGAGCACGCCGACGTCATCCTGCCCGTGGCGCCGCAGCAGGAGAAGGCCGGTGCCTACGCCAACTGGGAGGGGCGTCTGCGGCCCTTCGAGCAGGCGCTTGAGTCCAATGCCCTCAGTGACCACGCGATCCTGGATCTGGTGGCAGCCGAGATGGGTGTCCAGCTCGGGGCTCGTGACCTGCACGACCTGCGGCGGGAGATGACCGACCTCGGGTCCTGGGAGGGCACGAGCTCGGTCCAGCGGGTGGCCTCGGCGGAGCCGGCGCGCCCGTCCACCGGAGAGGCCGTCCTGGCCACCTGGCACCACCTGCTCGACCAGGGCTCACTCCAGGACGGCGAGCCGTTCCTGGCTGGCACCGCCCCGCGCTCGGTGGCCAGGATCTCTGCCGCCACTGCCGCGGCCGCCGGTGTCGCGCCCGACGGCGAGCTGTCGGTCAGCACCGACCGCGGCACCATCACGCTGCCGATCGAGATCACCGTCATGCCGGACCACGTGGTCTGGCTCCCGACGAACTCGCCCGGGTCCGCCGTTCGGGCCACCCTCGGCGCCGAGTCCGGCGCGGTCGTGCGTCTCGCGGCCGCTGCGAGAGCGGCCAGCGAGGGCTCGGGGCACCACACAGTCACAGGAGGCCAGGCATGAGTGCGCTGAGCGCGGTCGGTGAGATCGCGGCGCAGTCCCCGTCCCTGCTCGCAGCGGTCCCGCTGCCGATGGCCGACGGTCCCCGTGCCGACTTCAGTGACACCCCATGGTGGATCTCGCTCATCAAGGCAGTCGGTATCTTCGTCTACCTGCTGCTCTCGGTCCTGGTCGTCATCTGGGCCGAGCGGCGCATCATCGGCCGGATGCAGCAGCGTCCCGGACCCAACCGGTTCGGTCCCTTCGGCCTCCTGCAGACGCTCGCCGACGGCCTCAAGCTGATGATGAAGGAGGACGTCACCCCCAAGAACGCCGACAAGGCGATGTTCATCCTCGCCCCCATGATGGTGGGATCGCTCGCGTTCGTCTCCTTCGGCATCATCCCGATGGGCGGCGAGGTCAGCATGTTCGGCCACACCACGCCGTTGCAGCTCACCGACACGCCCGTCGCCACGCTGGTGGTGCTGGCCGTCGCCGGTGTCGGTGCCTACGGCTTCGTGCTGGCCGGCTGGTCCTCCGGCTCGACCTACCCGCTGCTCGGTGGGCTCCGCTCGACGGCCCAGGTCGTGTCCTACGAGATCGCGATGGGCCTGTCGCTGGTGGCGGTCTTCCTCTACGCCGGATCCATGTCGACCAGCGAGATCGTCGCCGCGCAGGACCGGTGGTGGTTCGCCTTCCCGCTGTTCTTCTCCTTCGTGGTCTACGTCATCACCATGGTGGGCGAGACCAACCGCCTGCCGTTCGACCTCGCCGAGGGTGAGGGCGAACTCGGTGGTGGCTTCCACACCGAGTACTCCTCGATGAAGTTCGGCATGTTCTTCCTCGGCGAGTACATCAACATGTTCACCGTCGCCGGGCTGGCCACCACCCTCTTCCTGGGTGGCTACAACGCTCCCTGGCCGATCGGTGCCATCAACGACGGCATGTTCAACGAGGGCTGGTGGGGCCTGATCTGGTTCACCGCCAAGATGTGGCTGTTCATCTTCTTCTATGTCTGGCTGCGTGGGTCGCTGCCGCGTGTGCGCTACGACCAGTTCATGAAGCTGGGGTGGAAGGTGCTCATCCCGCTGTCCCTGGTCTGGGTCATTGCCGTCATCCTGATGCGTGCGGCAGACCCCAGCATCGGCTACTTCGGCGAGGGCCGGCTGCCGGTCATCATCACCACCGCAGTGGTGATCCTCAGTGTGGTCGGCGGGATCACTCTGCTGATGTCGCGCCTGGAGAAGAAGGAACAGCAGACGATCGAGGACCGGCGGCCGCCGGCCGAGGTGGACCCGTTCGCCGGTGGTTTCCCGGTGCCACCGCTGCCGGGGCAGACCCTGGTCGAGCCGACGACCCGACGGCCTGCCGTGACCGCCGCCGCGCCGCTCACGGGCAGCACCGGCGAGGACTCCGCGACGAGCGCCGCGGGGGCCACGACGACCGTCGTGGCCGAGGACGACGCTCCCGATACCGCAGAGCACGACGACACCGACGGGGAGGACACCCGTGGCTGAGCGCAAGCAACCAAGACACACCGGGGCCGGCACACCGGAGCCGGACACCAACCAGGGACGTGAGGTCGCCAAGGTGACTGCCCAGGAGCCGGCGCCCGCGCTGGTGACCCGGCCCGACGGCACCCGCGAGAAGCCAGGCTTCCTCGAGGAGCTCTTCGCGCCGGTGGCCGGGTTCGGCGTCTCCTTCGGGACCATGTTCCGCAAGGTCTACACCGAGGAGTACCCCGAGAAGCCGCGCCCGACAGCAGCCCGATTCCACGGACGTCACCAGCTCAACCGTCACCCTGACGGGCTGGAGAAGTGCGTCGGCTGCGAACTGTGCGCCTGGGCCTGTCCCGCGGACGCCATCTACGTCGAGGGCGCGGACAACACCGAGGAGGCCCGGTTCTCCCCGGGGGAGCGCTACGGCCGCGTCTACCAGATCAACTACCTGCGCTGCATCTTCTGTGGGCTGTGCATCGAGGCGTGCCCCACCCGTGCCCTGACGATGACCAACGAGTACGAGCTCGCCGACAAGGAGCGGGCACCGTTGATCTACGAGAAGCACCAGCTGCTGGCGCCGCTGAGGGAGGGGCAGCTGCCCCCGCCGTTCCCGATGGCCGACGGTGCCTCCGAGCAGGACTACTACCGCGGCACCGTGACAGCCCCGACGCTGGCACAGCGTGACTACGTCTTCGCCCGGGACAAGGCCGCCCAGCGCGCGGCCGAGGCCGAGCACAGCGACGCGGTGCCCGCCGGCGACCAGCACGGCAACGACCACGAGGAGGTGTCCCGGTGAGCGGAGGTGAGGCCCTGCTCTTCTGGGTGCTGGGCCCCGCCTGCGTCCTGGGTGCCCTCGGGCTCCTGTTTGCACGCAAGGCGGTGCACGCCGCCATGGCTATGGCCCTGGTCATGGTCGGTCTCGGCATCTTCTACATCGCCCAGTACGCCGAGTTCGTCGGCATCATCCAGATCTTCGTCTACTCCGGCGCGGTGATGATGCTCTTCCTGTTCGTCATCATGACGGTGGGCGTCGGCTCGACCACCTCCAGTGTCGAGACCATCGGTGGCCAGCGCGTCTGGGGCTGGATCCTCGCCCTGCTCTTCATGGGCGTGGCGGTCTTCGGCCTGGGCAAGGTCACCTTCCCCGAGCCGGTCGGCCTCGGCGCGGCCCAGAGCGAGGGCACCGTCACCGCCCTGGCCCGAGAGATCTTCAGCCGCCAGGTGTTCAGCTTCGAGGTGCTCGGCTCGCTCCTGGTGATCGCCGTGATGGGAGCCATGGTGCTGGCGCACCGCGAGCGCCTCACGCCGAAGCGCACCCAGCGTGAGCTCGCCGTCGACCGCATCCGCTCCAACACCTTCGTGGCCGGCAAGCCGGCTCCTGGCGTGTATGCCCGGCACAACGCGTCGGACACCCCGGCGTTGCTGCCCGACGGCACACCGGCCGAGATCTCGGTGCCACGCGTCCTCGTGGCGCGCGGTCAGGCCCAGCCGGTGCCCTACCGGGGCGTCGACCCCGCCGGGGACCAGACCGAGACCGAGACCGCCGACCTCCCGGCGCCGACCACCACAGACCGGGGGGAGCAGGCATGAACCTGTCCGCCTACATCTATCTGGCCACGCTGCTGTTCGCGCTCGGGGCGCTGGTCGTCCTGCTGCGTCGCAACACGATCATCGTGTTCATGGGGGTGGAGCTCATGCTCAACGCCTGCAACCTGGCGCTGATCACCTTCGCGCGCATGCACGGCACGCTGGACGGACAGGTCTACGCCCTGTTCGTCATGGTCGTCGCAGCCGCCGAGGTCGTCGTCGGACTGGCCATCATCATGTCCATCTATCGGGCGCGTCGCTCGGCCTCGGTCGACGACGCCAACCTGTTGAAGCTGTAAGGAGCGAGCTGCGTGTCTGTTCTCGAGACATCGGTCGGCGTCGCGCTCGCTGACCCCAGTGCGGTCACCGCCGTCGAGGCCACCGGGACCTCTGCCCTGGCCTGGCTGGTGATTGCCCTGCCGCTGCTGGGCGCTGCCCTGTTGCTGGTGGGCGGGCGTGTCACCGACACCTTCGGACCCCTGCTGGCGACGGCGCTCTCCTGGGGCAGCTTCGTGCTGGGCGCCCTGATCGTCGTCCAGCTCTACGGCCGGGCCGCCGAGGATCGCAGCATGTCCGTGCAGCTGTGGGACTGGGTCAGTGCCGGCGAGCTGTCGGTGCACGCCGGGCTGCTCGTCGACCCGCTGTCGATGGCCTTCGTCCTGCTGATCACCTTCGTCGGCTCGCTGATCCACGTCTACTCGCTGGGCTACATGGCCAACGACCCGGACAAGCGACGGTTCTTCGCCTACCTGAACCTGTTCGTCGCGGCGATGCTGATCCTGGTCCTGGCCGACTCCTACCTGGTGCTCTTCGTTGGCTGGGAGGGTGTCGGCCTGGCCTCCTACCTGCTCATCGGGTTCTGGAACCACAACCCGGCCTACGCCAGCGCGGCCAACAAGGCCTTCGTGGTCAACCGCATCGGTGACTTCGCGCTCATCATCGCCATGGCCTACATGCTCGCCACCTTCGGTGCGCTCGACTTCGCGACAGTCCACGGCAGCGCGGGCTCCGCGACGCAGACCACGCTGACCATCATCGGGCTGTTGCTCCTGGCCGGCGCGTGTGGCAAGTCCGCACAGTTCCCCCTCCAGAGCTGGCTCGGTGACGCCATGGCCGGCCCGACACCGGTGTCCGCGCTGATCCACGCCGCCACCATGGTCACCGCGGGTGTCTACCTGGTGGCCCGGAGCCAGGCCATCTACGACCTCACTCCCGATGCCCGGCTCGCCGTGGCGGTCGTCGGGGCGATCACCCTGCTCTACGGCGCGATCGTGGGTTGTGCCAAGGACGACATCAAGAAGGCCCTGGCGGCCTCGACCATGAGCCAGATCGGCTACATGATGCTCGCTGTCGGTCTCGGACCGATCGGCTACATCTACGCGATCTTCCACCTGATCACGCACGGCTTCTTCAAGGCGGGCATGTTCCTGGGGGCCGGTTCGGTCATGCACGCCATGAACGACCGTGTCGACATGCGCCGGTTCGGTGCGCTGAGCCGGGAGGTGAAGATCACCTGGATCACCTTCGGTGCCGGGTGGCTGGCCATCATCGGGTTCCCGTTCACGGCGGGCTGGTTCTCCAAGGACCACATCATCGAGTCCGCGTTCTCCGCGCCGGGGTGGCAGGGCTGGGTCTTCGGCCTGGTCGCACTCCTGGGCGCTGGGATCACCGCCTTCTACATGTCGCGGCTGTTCTTCATGACCTTCCACGGCAAGGCCCGCTGGGAGGACGACATCCACCCGCACGAGTCCCCGCTCACGATGACCATCCCGATGATGGTCCTGGCGGTCGGCTCACTGGTGCTCGGTGCCGTCCTCTACCCCACGGGCCTGCTCTCCGGCTGGCTGGAGCCCGTCTTCGGCCACGCAGAGGGGCATGAGTCGCTCCTCCCGCTGATCGCGATCCAGGTCAGCGTCTTCGTTCTCATGGTTCTCGGCGTCGGACTGGCCTGGCTCCGCTATGGCCGGGACGAGGTGCCGCAGGTCGCTCCGGAGGCTTCCTTCGCGACGCGCGCGGCCCGCCAGGACCTGTTCCAGGATGAGTTCAACGAGCAGTTCCTGCGGCGCCCGGGTGCGGCCCTCGTGGTCGGCCTGGAGACCGCGGACAAGGACGTCGTTGACAACGCCATGGTCGGCGGCACCAGCCGCGGCCTGGCCAGCCTGGCCAACGTCGTGCGACAGGCCCAGAACGGCTTCGTCCGCTCCTATGCCCTGACGATGCTCGCCGGCATCGTCGCCATCCTCGGTGCTGTGTGGGTGATTCAGTGATGTCCGACATGCCCTGGTTGACGATCCTGCTGGCGCTGCCGGCGCTCGGCGCCCTCGCGCTCGTCCTGATGCCGCGTGGCTTCGCCCGGTCCCGAGAGCTCGCCCTCGGTGTCTCCCTGGTCACCCTCGTGCTGGCGCTTTTTGTCGCCGTGGAGTTCATCGTCGGCAACGGCCACATCCAGCTGCAGGAGACCTACTCCTGGATCCCGCAGTTCGGCGTGAGCTTCGCCCTGGGTGTCGACGGCATCGCGCTGTCGATGATCCTGCTGAGCGTGATCCTGGTGCCGATCTGCCTGGTCGCTGCCTGGGACGACGTCCCGGCCGACGGAACCCGGCGGCAGCAGGGATATGTGGCCTGGATCCTGCTGCTCGAGGCGATGATGATCGGTGTCTTCGCGGCCACCGATATCTTCCTCTTCTACGTCTTCTTCGAGGCCATGCTGGTCCCGGTCTACTTCCTGATCGGTCAGTACGGCGGCCCGGAGCGGGCACGCGCAGCGACCACCTTCCTGCTCTACTCCCTGCTGGGTGGCCTGATCATGCTGGTGGCCGTCATCGGCCTCTACGTGGCGGGTCCGGGTGGGGGCGACGGCTTCCTCCTGGAGAACCTGACCGGCCTGGAGATCGGCGGGGTGACCGAGAAGCTGCTGTTCCTCGGCTTCTTCATCGCCTTCGCCATCAAGGCGCCGATGTTCCCGGTGCACACCTGGCTCCCGCAGGCCGCCACCGAGGCCAGGCCGTCCACGGCGGTCCTGCTGGTCGGCGTGCTGGACAAGGTCGGCACCTTCGGGATGCTGCGCTACTGCCTGCAGCTGTTCCCGGAGGCCAGCCAGTGGGCCACCCCGATGGTGCTGGTGCTCGCGGTGATCTCGATCATCTACGGCGCCCTCCTGGCCATCGGCCAGAAGGACATGATGCGCCTGATCGCGTTCACCTCGATCAGCCACTTCGGGTTCATCGTGCTGGGCATCTTCGCGATGACCACGATCAGCCAGACCGGGTCCACGCTCTACATGGTCAACCACGGGTTCACGACCGCTGCCCTGTTCCTCATCGCCGGCATGCTCATCGCCCGCCGCGGTTCGCGGAATATCGCCGACTACGGCGGCTGGCAGCGGGTGACGCCGCTCATCGCGGGCACCCTGCTCGTGTCCGGGCTGTCCGGCCTGGCGCTGCCCGGCCTGAACGCCTTCGTCTCGGAGTTCATGGTCATTATCGGGACCTTCCAGCGGTACCCGGCGGCGGCCGTTCTCGGCGCCACCGGCGTGATCCTGGCAGCCCTCTACATCCTGCTCTGGTATCAGAAGATCGCCACCGGACCCGCACCCGAGAACCTGTCGAGCACCACCCGCGACATGACGGTCCGCGAGAAGTTCGTCGTCGCTCCACTGGTCGCGGCCTTCCTGGTCCTCGGCTTCTACCCCAAGCCCGTCATCGAGATGTTGGAGCCCGCGGTGACCACCACCCTGCAGCACGTCGGCGTCACGGACCCGGCGTCCGCCACCTCTGCCGATGGGAGTGAGGGCTGATGTTCACCGCTCCCGAGATCGACTACCTGGCGCTCCTGCCGCTCATCGTCGTCTTCGCCGGTGGCCTGATCGGCTGTCTGCTCGAGGGCTTCCTGAAGCGTTCGGTGCGGGTCAGCGCCCAGCTCTGGCTCACCATCGGCACGCTCGTCATCGCTCTGGTCACCCTGGTCTGGGTGGCCCGCGACAACCAGGGAATCACCGCGGCCGGTGCCGTCACGATCGACGGCCCGACGCTGATGCTCCAGGGGCTGCTGCTGGTCCTGTCCATCCTGGGCGTGCTCGTCATGAGCGAGCGCCTGGGTGGGACCACCCCCGACGCCTTCACCCAGTCGGGCGTCTCGGTGCCCGGCTCGGCCGAGGAGGCCGACGCGGTGCGTCTGGGCGGCACGACCACAGAGATCTACCCGCTGGCGCTGCTGGCGGTCGGCGGCATGATGCTCTTCCCGGCCGCGAACGACCTCCTGCTGATGTTCATCGCGCTGGAGGTCCTCTCCCTACCGCTGTACATCCTCTCCGGTCTGGCCCGGCGCCGCCGCCTCCTCTCCCAGGAGGCCGCCCTGAAGTACTTCCTGCTCGGCGCCTTCTCCTCGGCATTCTTCCTGTTCGGTGCGGTCCTGCTCTACGGCTTCGCCGGCTCGATGCGCCTGGACGTCATCGCCGAGGCCATCGGCACCGAGACCGGTCTGGACGGGCTGCTGATCCCCGGCATCCTGCTGGTGGCCACCGGTCTGCTGTTCAAGATCGGCGCGGTGCCGTTCCACTCCTGGACCCCCGACGTCTACCAGGGTGCTCCCACCCCGGTGACCGGCTTCATGGCGGCGTGCACCAAGGTCGCGGCCTTCGGTGCGATGCTGCGCGTGTTCTATGTCGGTGTCGAGGCGGCCCGTCTGGACTGGCAACCGATCCTGGCCGCCGTCGCCGCCATCACGATGGTCATCGGCGCCGTGGTGTCCATCGTGCAGACCGACATCAAGCGCATCCTGGCCTACTCCTCGATCGCGCACGCCGGGTTCATCCTCACCGGCCTGTTGGCCCTGGAGCAGGTCGGCGCCTCGAGCACGATGTTCTACCTGGCGGCCTACGGCTTCATGACCGTCCCGGCCTTCGCGCTGGTGGCGCTGGTGCGCTCGGCCGGCAGTGAGGCCACGCACGTCAACCAGTGGGCCGGCCTGAGCCGGCGCGCCCCCTGGATGGCGGCGGCCTTCTCCTTCCTGCTCCTGGCCTTCGCAGGGATCCCGCTGACCTCCGGTTTCACCGGCAAGTTCGCGGTCTTCGCGGCGGCCATCGCCAACGACTACGCGTGGCTCGCGGTGATCGGTGTCCTGGCGAGCGCGGTCACGGCCTACATCTACTTCAAGTTGATCGTGCTCCTCTACTTCGGTGAGTCCCGCACCGACACCGTCGTGGTGACGCCGTCCGCGCTGACGACCTTCGCGGTCGTCTGCGGGGTCCTGGTGACCCTCGGTCTGGGGGTCGCCCCGGCGCCCGTGCTGGACCTGGCCGCCAACGCCGCACAGTTCCTGCGGTGACCGGACAGGCCGGGTCAGCCCAGCTGGTCCCCGGGGTCGATCCTGACCTCAACGACCGGCTGCTGGAGGGCCTCGAGGCCGTCCAGCGACGGTTGCTCGAGGTCGTTGACCACGACGATGAGTTCATTGCCGGTGCCGCCCGCTACCTGAGCGACGCCGGGGGCAAGCGGTTCCGGCCGATGCTGACGCTGCTCGCGGCCGAGGTCGGCCCACACTCCGCGGAGCCGTCCGCGAGGGCAGCCGTGGTCGACGCGGCGGTCGGCGTGGAGCTGACCCACCTGGCCTCGCTCTACCACGACGACGTCATGGACGAGGCGGAGCTACGCCGCGGCGTCCCCAGCGCCAACGTGGCCTACGACAACTCCACCTCGATCCTGGTGGGCGACCTGCTCTTCGGCACCGCCTCCAAGATCATCTCTGGCCTCGGCGCAGAGGCGGTCGGCATCCAGGCCGACACCTTCGTCCGGCTCTGCGCCGGACAGATCCGGGACGATCGTCCGGTGCCGGACCACACCGACCCGGTCGAGCACTATCTCGGTGTGCTCGCGGACAAGACCGGAGCCCTCATCGCCACCGCGGCCCGCTACGGTGCCATGTTCGCGGGCAGCGACGAGGCGACGGTGCGGCTGCTCACCGACTACGGCGAGCGCGTGGGGATGGTCTTCCAGCTCGCCGATGACCTGCTGGACATCGCCTCCGAGGCCACGGACTCCGGCAAGACACCCGGCACCGACCTCCGCGAGGGCAAGGCCACCCTGCCGGTGCTCATCGCCCGTGCCTCGGACGACCCCGCCGACGACCGGCTCAAGCAGCTCGTCGCGGGACCCGTCCAGGACGAGACCGAGCTGGCGGAGGCGCTGACACTGTTGCGCGCGCACCCTGCCATGGATGCCGCCCGTTCTCACACGCTGCGGGTGGCCGACGAGGCGCGGGCAACGCTCGAGCCGCTCGGGGACGGCCCGGCCGTCCAGGCCCTGCGACTGCTGGTCGACGGCGTCGCCCTCCGCTCCTCCTGACCCGCCCGGGAGCCGCACGATGACCCGCGGGCAGCTCGCCGGCTCCCAGTGGCCGCAGGAGGGGCACACCCTCATCGAGTGGACTCCCCGGGCGCACCTCGTGCCGGAACCGAACTGGCTGTCCCCGGCCGAGGCGGCCCGGGCCGCGCGCCTCGTGCCACCCCTGGGTGAGCAGTGGGCCGCCGCCCGGTGCTGGGTGCGGGCACGTCTCGCACTGCGCCTAGGGTGCGCGCCGGCCGCCGTCCCGCTGCGGACCGATGGCCGGGGCCGACTCTCGGTCGCCGGCGTGGCTCGGCCCCGCGACCTCAACGTGTCCCACACCGGCCACGTCCTGGTGCTGGCACTCTCCGGCAGCCGCGTGGGCGTCGACGTCGAGGAACCGCCGCCAGCGGGGGAGGACCTGCTCGCCCTGGCCGAGGTGGTCGGGACCCGGCGCGAGGTGGACCAGCTCAGGGAGCTGCCGATGACTGAGCGCGCAGCCGCCTTCCAGCGCTGGTGGGTGCGCAAGGAGGCGGTCCTCAAGGCCGACGGCGCCGGCTTCCTGACCGACCCCCGCCAGGTCCACGTCGGGATCGTGCACAGCCAACCGCCGGAGGTGTGGGCCGTGCTGGACCACGGGGCCCTCCGGCACCCGGACGAGGACCGGACCACTCCGCATACGCTGCTTGCCACTGCCCACGACCGCAGGGCCGGGACGCCCACCACCTCCGTCCGCATGGTGTCCCACCCTTCCGGGCTGCGTTAACATCGGTGACCGGCCGGACTGGCCACGCGGCCACCGGGGGTGGCCGAGCACGAACACCATGGTGGGGAGCCACTGCATGTCAACGATGACAACGCCGAGCCGACCGGTCACGGGCGCTTCAGGGAGCACCCTGGCCTCGATGGTCCGAGACAGTGCCCTGCGGCGTCCCGGCCGACCGGCGGTGCGGCACCAGGGGACACAGATCAGCTATGCCGAGCTGTGGGCGGACTCCTCGCGGTGGCTGGACGCACTCCAGCGCAGCGGGGTGGCACCCGGTGACCTGGTCGGCGTGTGTCTGGAGCGGACCCCGATGCTGATCGCGGCGCTCATCGGCATCCACCGGGCCGGCGCCGCCTACGTGCCGCTGGACCCCGGCTACCCGACCGAGCGCATCGAGTTCATCCTCCGGGACTGCGGTGCCGCCCTCGTCCTCGCACAGGCGGGCACCGCCGACGTGCTGGGCGGTCGCGACCGAGTCCTCGCCGAGGAGCTGCCCAGCCGTGCCGCCAGCGACCCGGCCCAGACCGATGGGACCCCGGACGATCCGGCCGAGGGTGCCGGCTCACCGGACGACGTCGCCTACGTCATCTACACATCGGGGTCCACGGGAACGCCCAAGGGGGTGCTGATTGAGCACCGCCAGGTGATCGAGCTGGTGCGGTGGGGACTGGACACCTACTCCGAGGAGGAGCTGGCGGGCGTCCTGGCGAGCACCTCGGTGTGCTTCGACCTGTCCGTCTTCGAGATCTTCGTGACCCTGGCCGCTGGAGGCACCCTGGTGCTGGCGGACAACGCCCTGGAGCTGCCGACCCTGGCCGACCGGGACCACGTGCGGCTGATCAACACGGTGCCGTCCGCAATGACGGTGCTCACCGCTCACGGTGCCCTGCCGGCGTCGGTGCGGACCGTCAACCTCGCGGGAGAGCCCCTCACCCGTGCCCTGAGCGACGCCGTCTACGCCAACTCGCACGTGCACCGGCTGCTGAACCTCTACGGGCCGAGCGAGGACACCACCTACAGCACCGCCAGCACGGTCCCGCGTGACTCCGCCGAGGAGCCCTCGATCGGTGTCCCGCTCCCCGGCACCCGTGCCTACCTGCTCGACGAGGAGGGCAGCGCTGTCCCAGACGGTGCCGTGGGCGAGCTCTACCTGGCCGGTGCCGGCGTGGCCCGGGGCTACCTGCACCGGCCGGACCTGACGGCGGAGCGCTTCCTGGCGGACCCCTTCGTGGCCGGCGACCGGATGTATCGCACGGGCGACCTGTGCCTCCTCGGTCCGGACGGCCAGCTGCACTATCGCGGCCGCACCGACCACCAGGTCAAGATCCGCGGGTTCCGGGTCGAGCTGGGCGAGATCGAGGCGACCCTGGTGCAGCACCCCGCCGTGAGCTCGGCGGTGGTCGTGGTCCAGCCGGACGACCGGTCCGGGCCAGCGCTGGTCGCCCACGTGCAGGGGGCGTATGCCGAGGGGCTGGCTGCTGAGCTCACCTCCCTGGTTCGGGGTCGGCTGCCGCACTACATGGTGCCCTCGGCCGTCGTGGTGCTGGAGCGCCTGCCGCTGACCCCCAACGGCAAGACCGACCGCGCCGCGCTGTCCCGGGTGGACCTCGCCGCGCAGGCGCCCCTGATGGCCGGCGAGGCCGCCGAGACCGACGACGAGCGCCTGGTCGCGGGCACCTGGAGCACGGTCCTCGGACTGAGCACGGAGGTGCCCGTGGACTGTTCGTTCGCGGACCTGGGAGGCAACTCCCTGCAGGCGGCGTCGGTGCTGCACCGGCTCGCCCAGCGCACGGGGCGGCGGGTGCCGCTGACCGACTTCCCGGTCGCAGCCACCGTCCGTGACCTGGCGGCGACCCTGTCCACCACGGCGAGGCAGCCTGCGGCGGAGCTGGTGTCGGGTGACCGGGGGACCGGCCGCACCTATCCGGCCGCACCCGCCCAGACCCAGCTCCAGTTGCTTGAGGAGCTGGCGGCGGGTCGGTCCGCGGTGAGCGTCATGCCGGTGCGGCTCACCATCGACCAGGAGCTCGACCTCGACGTCCTGCACCGGGCCCTTGACCTGCTGCCCCGGCGCCACGAGGTGCTGCGGACCAGCCTGACCGCGGGGCCGGAAGGTGTCGTGGCAGCCATCGCCGAGCCCTTCGAGGTGCCCCTGGTCGTCGTCGGCTCGGCTGCTGAGCTGGAGGCGCAGGCACGGCTGCCCCTGCCCCTGGACAGCGGGCACCTGCTGGCCGCTGCTGTGCTGCCGCCCGCCGAGGGACGGACCGACCTGCTCCTGCGGGTGCACCATGCCGCCTGCGACGGCTGGTCGATCCGCCTGCTCCTGCGGGATCTCGCGGAGGTCTACGGCGCGCTCGCCGCCGGCCGGGAGCCCACCATGGTGCAGAGCCCATCCTTCCCGGACTGTGCACAGTGGCTCGAGGAGGCCCGGGAGGCGGAGCGGGAGCGACTGCGTGCGTTCTGGGCCGACCGGCTGGTCGGAGCAGACCCCTCGGCCACCCTGCCGCCGACCGCACCGCACCGTGCCCTGCGCACCCCCGGGCGGCCCGGTGACGTCCTGCACCACGCGGTCGATCCGGAGCTGCTGGCTCGGGTCCGTGCGTTCGCGGCGACTCAGCAGGTCACGACCTACGCGGTGCTGACCGCGATCACCGCCATCCGGGTGCACCGTGAGTCCGACGCGACCGACATCTGCTTCCACGTGCCCGTGAGCACCCGGCGGCATCCCGCGTTCGAGGACGTCGTCGGACCGTTCCTGGAGACCGCGGTCTCCCGGATCGACCTCGCCGGCGACCCGAGCTTCGCTGAGCTCACGGAGCGCGTGGCGCAGAGCGCACGCCGGGACCTCGATCACTCCTGGGCGAGGTCGGAGGACATGATGGCCCCGCTGGCGATCACCCGGGACGGCTCGGGCCACCCCATCGGGCAGCTCCTCATCGCGGTGCAGAACTACGGCAGCGCCCACCACGTCGTCGACGACCTCACCTGGAGCTACCACAGCGAGCCCACCAACGGCGGGGCCAAGACCGACATCGGCTTCTTCTGGGAGCTGGATGCCCCGGGCGGTCCGGTCCTGAACATCGAGTACGACACTGACCTGCACTCCGCCGAGGGCATCGCGGGCTATCGCGCCCAGCTGCTGCGGCTCCTGGACGGTGCGCTCGGTGCGCCGGATGCACCGATCAGCCACCTCGCCTGGGCCGGGCCGCAGGACCTGGCGGTGGTCTCCGAGCACAACCGCTCGGAGCCTCTCGTCGCAGCCTCGACCACCCCGGAGTCGGTCGCGGTCACCGTGGCACGGACGCCTTCGGCCACGGCCGTGCTCTGTCCGCGCCGCGGAGCACTGAGCTATGCCGAGCTCGACGCTGCCGCTCGTGGGCTGGCCACCCGTCTCACGGCGCTCACCGGTGGCCCAGGCTCCGAGCCGGTCGCGGTGGCCTGCCGTCGGGGGGCCGACACGATCATCGCGATGCTCGCCGCCTGGCACGCCGGTCGTCCCTACCTCCCCCTCGACACCGGGCACCCGGTCGCCCGGCTCCGCGCCGTGCTGCAGGACAGTGGCGCCGTCGCCATCGTCGCGGATGCGTCGGCACCGTCGGGGCTGGCAGATCTCGCTCCGGTCCTCGACGCCGACGGCCCGCTGGCCGCACCTGTGGGCCCACCCACGGAGCAGCTGGCTGCTCCTGTGGCCACCGACCCGGCCTATCTCATCTACACCTCCGGCTCCACCGGCCGGCCCAAGGGGGTGCGGATCAGCCACGGCGCGCTGGCCAACTTCCTGCAGGCCATGGGCGAGGTGGTGCCGCTGACAGCACAGGACACCATCACCCAGGTCACCACCCCGTCCTTCGACATCTCGGGTCTGGAGGTGTGGCTCCCGCTCGTCTCCGGCGCCCGAGTGGCCGTGATCGAGGAGCACGCCGCCCGCGACGGCTTCGCCCTCGCCGACGCCATCGCAGCAACCGGGGCGACCGTCGTCCAGATGACGCCCTCCGGCTGGTCCCTGCTCCTGGACGCCGACCGCGCCGATCTCCGGGGCGTCCGCGCCCTGGTCGGGGCCGAGTCCGTTCCCCCGCAGCTGGCGGCCCGGCTCGTGGAGCAGTGCGCCGAGACGTGGAACGTCTACGGCCCCACCGAGGCCACGATCTGGTCCTGCGCCCACCGGGTGCGCCCGGAGGACACCCGGGGCAGCACCGTGCCGGTCGGTCGACCGCTGGGCAACACGCGGGCCTGGGTGCTCGACCCTGCGGGACACCCGACGGCGGTCGGGTCCATCGGGGTCATCCACCTCTCGGGCACCTCACTGGCGGACGGCTATCACCAGCGGGATGAGCTGACCGCCGCCGCCTTCACCACCGGCGAGCACCTGCCCGGCAGGCCGCGGCTCTATCGCACCGGTGATCTGGGGAGGCTGCGGCTCGACGGGCTGCTGGAGTGCCTCGGCCGCCTCGACCACCAGGTCAAGGTCCGCGGGGTGCGCATCGAGCTCGACGAGGTGGACGTCGCACTGGCGTCGGCGCCAGGAGTGCGCCGGGCGTCATCGCGGGTGCTCCCGCAGGGACCCGCGGCAGGTCAGCTGGTGGGCTACCTCGTGTCGGACGGTCCGGAGCTGAGCCAGCAGGCGGTGCGAGACCACGTGGTCACCGTCCTGCCCGCCGCCATGGTGCCCACGCTCTGGCAGGTGCTGACCGAACTGCCACTGAACACCAGCGGCAAGGTCGACCGCGCGGCACTGCCGGAGCCGGCCCTCGAACCGTCCCCCGCCGGGAGCGAGGAGCTAACCGAGCTCGAGGAGTTCCTGGCCGACCTGTGGCTGAGCCACCTGCCGGTGCAGCGGGTCCCGGCGACCACCAGCTTCTTCGACCTCGGCGGCCACTCGCTGACAGCCACCCGCGTGGTGGCCAGTGTGCGCGAGGAACTCGGGCTGCCGCTCACGGTCGCGAGCCTGTTCCACGCCCCGACCCTGCGAGGCTTCGCCGACGCCGTGGAGCAGGCGCTGGTCGAGGACGAGGCAGCGACGGAGGGGAGCCGGTGACCTCGACCGCACGCGACGACACCGCACGCGACGACACCGCACGCGAGGACACCGCACGCGAGGACACCGCACGCGAGGACACGGCACGCAAGGATCTGGTCAGCGAACGGCTGCGCCGCGCCCGCCAACGCCGGCAGGCGCAGGCCGACGCCGGGAGCGGGAACCCGGCCCACCGCTCGGCCGGTCGTCTGGAGCACCGTGGGGACCTGCCTGCCGCGCTGTCCTCTGCCCAGCGGCGCCTGTGGTTCCTCGCGCAGCTGGAGCCCGACTCGGCCGCCTACCTGATCCCTGCCTGCCTGGACCTGCGCGGCCCGCTGGACCCGGACGCGCTGCACCGGGCCTGGGACCGGGTCGTCGCGCGCCACGACGTGCTCCGCACCCGCTGCGTGGTCCGGGACGGCGAGCCGGTCCCCGTCGTCGACGCCGACCCGACCGGGACGTGGCAGTTGCGCGACCTGGACCCGGCCACCGACCCCGCGGCGCTGCGGCACCTCACGGAGGCCGAGGTGCGCCGCCCGATCGACCTGGCGACGCAGCAGCCCTGGCGCGTCACGCTGCTCCGCACCGGTCCGCAGGAGCACCGGCTGCTGATCGTGCTGCACCACATCGCTGCCGACGGGTGGTCGGTCTCGGTCCTGCTGCGGGACCTGGCACGGGCCTATCGCGGCGAGGACCTCACCGGCAGTGGGCTGCAGTACCTCGACTTCACCCACCACCGCACCGGGCCGGACGGTGCCGAGGGCGGCCAGCTGACCCACTGGACCGAGCGCCTGGCCGGTGCGCCACGCCTGCTGGAGCTGCCCACCGACCGGCCGAGGCCGGCCACGGCCGACCCCGCCGGGGACACGGTCCACCACGCCCTGGGGAGTCCGGCCTCCCGCGCGGTCCGCCAGCTGACCGCGGCCACCGGCACCACGGCATACATGGCCTTCCGGGCCGCACTGCACGTGGTCCTGGCCCGGTGGGCCCGGACCGACGACATCGTCATCGGCACGCCCGTGGCGGGGCGCTCGCGGGCCGAGCTCGAGGACCTGGTCGGATGCTTCGTCAACACCGTGGCGCTCCGCACCCGGGCGAGCGGCACCGACACCGTCGACGAGCTGCTGGACCGCACCCGCACCACCACCATCGACGGGCTCGGGCACCAGGCCATCGGCTTCGAGGAGGTCGTCGAGGCCCTCGGGGTGGAGCGCGACGTCTCGACGACCCCGCTCTACCAGGTGTCGTTGACCGTGCACACCGAGCCCGGTGCAGAGTTGACGATCCCGGGCGTCCGGGCCACCTGGATCGACGTCCTGGCCCCGGTCGCCAAGTGCGATCTCGCGCTGCACGTGCAGGGCGGGCTGATCGAGGGCGCGGACCAGCCTTCGGGTGACATCACGATCTCGGTGACCTATCGCACCGCGTTGTTCGACCGGCAGACAGTGAGCCGGCTGGTCGGGCACCTGGAGCAGGCCCTGTGCTCCATGGCCGAGGACACCACGCAGCCGCTGAGTGCGGTGGGTCTGCTGACGGCGGCCGAGCTCAGCGACCTGCCGGCGCACATCGGGGACGGGATCGCGGCCCCCGCCCCCCTCGGGCAGGGGTCGGTCGGCGACGTGATCCGGTCGGTGGCCAGGGAGCACCCGACGCGGATCGCCGTGACGTCCCGGGGCGAGGACCTGACCTACGCCGACCTGGTGGCCCGCGCCGAGGGGGTCGCCGGACAGTTGCGCGCGCTGGGGGTCACGCGGGGTGATCGGGTCGGGCTGCTGCTGGAACGGTCCTGTGACGTGGTCGTCGGGATGCTGGCCGCCTTCCGCGTGGGAGCCGCCTACGTCCCCCTCGACCCGATGTATCCGGACGGCCGTCTGGCAGCCCTGCTCGAGGCAGCCTCGCCCGCTGCGGTGCTGACGCGCGCCGACCTGGAGGCCCGGCTTCCCGAGGTCGTCCGGGAGCGCGCCGTTGACCTGGGGGAGGTGCCCGCGACCCCGCCCACGGACGCTCCCGACGCTGCCCGTGGCGACGACGTGGCCTATCTGCTGTTCACCTCCGGCACCACCGGCGCACCCAAGGGCGTCCAGGTCGAGCACCGTCACCTGCAGAGCTATCTCGCGGGGCTGCGCGAGGTCGTCGGTGTCCGCGACGGCTGGTCCTGGGCGATGATGACCACCCCGTCCGCCGACCTCGGCCTGACCAACCTGTTCGGTGCCCTCACCAGCGGGGGCCGGGTGCACCTGCTGACCTATGAGCAGGTCACCGATCCTGCCGCTGTCGCGGCCTACTTCCGCAACCACCGCATCGACGCGATGAAACTGGTGCCCAGTCACCTCCAGGCGCTCTGGGACGAGAGCGACCCGGCGGCGGTGCTGCCCGGTGCGGCCCTGATCCTGGCGGGGGAGCCCTGCCCCTGGGAGCTGGTCGACCGGGTGCGCGCGGCGGCACCGGACCTGGCGGTGCACAACCACTACGGACCCTCCGAGACCACCGTCTCGGTCATGGCCCTGCACCTGTCCGGCGCCGACCGGGTCGGCCACGGCGGCGTCGTCCCCCTCGGTCGGCCCTTTCCCGGGACCCGTGCCCACGTGCTGGACCATGCCGGAGCACCCGTGCCGGTCGGGGTCCCGGGAGAGCTGGTCATCGCCGGTGACACCGTGTCCCGCGGCTACCTCGGTATGCCGGAGGAGACGGACCGTCGTTTCCTCGCCGAGGCTTCGCTGCCCGGAGCCCGTCCGGACAGTGGCGCGCGGGCCTACCGCACAGGTGACCTGGTGCGGCGCCTGCCCAGCGGGGTGGTCGAGTTCCTGGGCCGGTCCGATGACCAGGTCAAGATCCGGGGCTACCGCGTCGAGCCGGGCGGGGTGGCCCAGGCCGTGCGGCAGTGTGCCGGGGTGGCCGACTGCTTCGTGCTGGTTCGTGAGGAACGGCCCGGCCACCGCACGCTGACGGCCTATGTCGTCCCGGAGGCGACCAGTGGCGTCGAGCTGGACCTAGCGGCCTTGCGCGAGCAGCTGCGGGCCACCCTGCCCGACTATCAGGTGCCCTCGGACCTGGTCCCGCTGCCCGCCCTGCCGCTGACGGCGAACGGCAAGGTCGACCGGTCGGCACTGCCCGCACCCGACACCTCCCGGCGCCGTGCCGGCCCGGCGGCAGCACTCTCGGGGCCGACCGAGCACCGGGTCGCCGCGGCGTGGCGTGAGGTGCTGGAGCTCGACGAGATCGGTGCCGAGGACAACTTCTTCGACATCGGTGGCGACTCCTTCAGCGCGGTGCGTGCCGTCCGGGCCCTCGGCCAGGACGTCTCGGTGGTCGACCTGTTCACGCACCCCACCGTGCGGTCCCTGGCCGCCCGGATCGATGCGCGTGCCGAGGGGAGCTCCACCCAGGGCGGCCTCCTGGTCAGACTAGACACCGGGGGCCCGGCGGACGTGCACGTGGTGTGCGTTCCCTACGGTGGCGGCAGCCCGGTGACCTTTGCCCCGCTGGCCCAGGAGATGCCGGCCGACGTCGCGGTCCACGGGGTCGACCTCCCGGGACACGACACGTCGCGACGGGAGGAGTCACCGCGCCCGCTGGTCGAGGTGGCCGCTGACCTGGTCCCCGAGATCCAGGCCCTCGGTGGTGACATGGTGCTCTACGGTCACTGCCTCGGCGGGGCGCTCGCGGTCGAGACGGCCCTGCAGTTGGAGGCCGCCGGGAGCCCGGTGCTCGGGGTGGTGGAGGCCGGGACCTTCCCCGCCGCCCGGATCCCGGGCCGGGTCGCTCGCGTCCTCGACCGGTTCCTGCCGACCGACCGTCTCCTGTCCGACCGCGCCTATCACGACATGCTCCGCTCACTCGGCGGCTTCACCGATGTCGTGGACCCGGCCGACCGCTCCTTCCTGATCCGGGCCCTGCGCCACGACGCCCGTGAGGCCGAGAGCTACTACACCGAGCGCTACAGCGAGGTCGAGGCGGGCCGCCCGGTCCAACAGCTGCGTGCCCCGCTGCTGTGTGTGGTCGGTGACCGCGACCGGGCCACCGAGCTCTATCAGGAGCGGTTCGCCGAGTGGACGGACTTCTCTGCGGACGTCGACCTCGCAGTCATCAACCGGGCGGGTCACTACTTCCTCAAGCACCAGGCGGAGGAGCTGGCCGGCGTGCTGCACGGCAGGATCGGTCGGTGGCGGCGCGGGGAGCGCCCCCGCAGCGAACCGGTCACCGCCCACGCCGGCGAGGCCACGACGCGCACCTTCCTGCTGGTCGCCCTCACCCAGCTGCTGTCGATGATCGGCACCGGCCTCACGAGTTTTGCGCTCGGGGTGTGGGTGCTGCAGGAGACCGGCTCGGTCAGCCGGTTCGCGCTGATCTCGGTGCTGGCCGTGGCCCCGGCCATCGTGCTCTCACCCGTGGCCGGAGCCGTCGCCGACCGCTTCGATCGACGGCGGGTGATGATCGTGGCCGACTCGGCGGCAGGTGCGGCCACCGCCGCGCTGGTGGCCCTCCTCGCCACCGGGCGCCTCGAGCTGTGGTTCATCTATCTGTTCGCCGGTGTGGGGTCGGTGGCCAACGCCTTCCAGCGCCCCGCCTACCTGGCTGCCGTGACGCAGCTGGTGCCCAAACGCTATCTGGGGCAGGCCAACGGCCTGGTCACTCTCGGGGCCTCGGCCGGTGACCTGGTGGCGGCGCTGCTCGGCGGCATCCTGATCGGCTTCTTCGGCCTGGCCGTCGTGGTGGCCATCGACGCCAGCACCTTCGTGGTGGCCTTCGTGGTGTTGCTGTGCGTCCGGTTCCCGGACCGACTCTGGGTCCGACGCGAGGAGAGCTTCCGGGCCGAGATCGTCGGCGGGTGGCGCTACATCACCCGACGTCGACCCCTCGTGGTGATGGTCGTCTTCTTCGTCGTCTTCAACTTCCTGTTCGCCGTGCCGGTCGTGCTGGCCACTCCCCTGGTGCTGACGGGCAGCTCACCGCAGGTGCTGGGCACAGTCCTGGCCTGCGGTGGGATCGGCGCCCTGCTGGGCACCCTGCTGATGGCGGCCTGGGGCGGCACCCGGCGCCGGGCGCTGGGGATGATCGGCGGCACGATCACGCTGGGCGTGGCGGTCGTGCTGCTCGGCGCGACCACCCACCCGGTGGTGCAGGGGGCGGCGATGCTGCTGACCTACGGCTCCCTGCTGGTGCTCAACGCCCACTGGCTCGCCCTGCTTCAGACCAAGGTCGGTCTGGAACTGCAGGGCAGGGTGCTGGCGATCAACCAGATGATGGCGATGTCGGCGATGCCGTTCGGCTTCCTCGTGGTCGGGCCGCTCTCCGGCTGGGTCGGACGTCAGGCCGACAACGGCCCTCTCGGAGCGATGGAGGGCCTGCTGCAGCTGGGGCCGGTGGCGGGCGTCGGTCTGACGCTGGTCGTCACGGGTGCCCTGATCGCCTGCTGGGGTGTCCTGGGCCTGTGCCTGCCCGCACTGCGGAGCATGGAGGACGCCCTGCCCGACGCGATCCCCGACGCCGAGATCGCCGAGGACCGGGACGAGCTGCAGGCTCAGGCCGACGAGGCGCTCCGAGCCCACCTGAGCGCCACCCGGGTCTGAGCTGCCGCAGGAATCACGACCCCGATGTGACTGGAGTGACCGAACGGCCCCGTCCCACCGAGTGCGGGACGGGGCCGTGTGGCGTGAGGGCTCAGGTGCGCGGTCGACCGCGCGAGGGGTGCGGCCGGAAGGCATGGAAGACACCCGGCCGGGGCTGTCCGTCGCCCAGGTAGGGGTAGGTGCTGACCGGGTTGCCGGGGCTGGCCCCGGACACCTCGCCCGGGTGCTGGGCCGCGGCGAGCACCGTGTTGTCGTCCAGGTCGATATAGGGCCCGCAGCACTCGGCGCCGACCGGGACGGAGAGGAACTGTTGCAGGTGTCCGGCCTCCTGTCCGTCGACGGGGTAGAGGTAGAGCCCGTCGCAGTTGCCGAGCGTGCCCGGCTGCCCGTCGGTCGAGATCCACAGGTTGCCCTGGGGGTCGAAGGCCACGTTGTCGGGGCAGCTGATCGGGGAGACGTCCTCACGGTCATACCCCAGGAAGTAGGCCGAGGGGTCGGAGGGGTCACCGGCCAGCAGGACGATGCGCCACTGGAAGGCCCGACCGGTGTGGTCGCCCCCGACCTCTGACATCTCGATGACGTGACCGTGCTTGTTGCCCAGCCGCGGGTTGGCCTCATCCACCTCGACCCGTTGGCTGTTGTTGGTCAACGCCGCGTAGATCCGACCGTTCGTCAGGTTCGGCTCGACGTCCTCGGGGCGGTCCATCTTGGTGGGGCCGACCAGGTCAGCCGCCTGGCGGGTCCAGATCAGGACCTCCGCGACGCTCCAGCCGGGGACGTGTGAGGCGCCGTCCACGACCAGCGGTAGCCAGCTGCCGGTGCCGTCCCACTCGCCGTCCTCCATGCCGTCGCCGACGAACTTGGCCACGTAGAGGTCGCCCTCGGACAACAGCTGCTTGTTGTGCTCCCGGTGCCCGTTGCCCCGGCGGTACTTCTCCTTGGACACGAACTTGTAGATGTAGTCGTGCCGCTCGTCATCGCCCATGTAGGCCACGACGTGACCGTTGTCGGCGACGATGACGTTGGCGCCCTCATGCTTGAACCGGCCCAGGGCGGAGTGCTTCACCGGGGTGGAGGTCGGGTCCGACGGGTCGACCTCCACGACCCAGCCGAACCGGTTCACCTCGTGGGGCTCGGTCGCCACCTGGAAGCGGGACTCGACCCGCTCCCAGCCGCGCCCGCCACTGGTCAGTCCGTAGCGGGCCAGCCTCTGGTCCGGGTCGGGTGCGCCGGTCGTGTTGAAGTACTGGTTGAAGTTCTCCTCGCCGGACAGGACCGTCCCCCACGGGGTCACGCCCCCCGCGCAGTTGTTGAGGGTGCCCAGGACAGCCGTGCCGGTCGGGTCCTGCGAGGTGCGGAGCGCCTCGTGGCCGGCCGCCGGGCCGTCCACGGCGAACTCGGTCCAGGTGTGGATCCGACGGTTGCTGGCGCCGCCACGGACGTACTCCCAGGCAGCGTGCTTGTTCTGCCGGCGCACGTCGACGATCGTCATGCCGTGGGCCGCCATCACGATGCGCAGCTGCTCGTCGGTGAGGTCGGCGGATCCGGACACCTCGAACATCAGCTCGTCGTTGGTGTATTCGTTGTTGAACACCAGGACGGCCTTGTTGCCGCCCTTCCCGTTGCGGATCAGGGTCACATAGTCGGCGTTGTAGCCCGCCTGCTTCAGCTGCGCCTGCGCGGTCTGGTTCCAGAAGTCGAACTCGGGGGCGCCGGCCTCCACCGGGTCACCCCAGGAGATGATCGGCTTCCACACGAAGCCCTCGGGCACCCTGACGTCATCCACAGTGCGTGGCGTCGGGGCGATCCCGCGGAACAGCGCGCTGCCCGTCGAGGGCGGAGCGGCGGCCGCGGGTGCGGTGCCGCCGAGGCCGGCCAGGCCCATGACGGCAGCGCCGAGCCCGCCCACCTTCAGGGCGTTGCGACGGGACACGCGAGCGTTCACGACCTCACGGAAGGTCGGGTTGGCCGAGGTGTTGGGGATCTCGTGGAAGCACGCGTCTCCACAGCGGTAGCGGCAGGTCATCCGGTCTCTGCCCCCGTTGTGCACAGGGGTCAGTGACAGCAGCGGGAGGGGGCGAGGAGCGGCGGGAGCGGTCACGATCGTCCTTCGGTCGGGGGTTGTCGGGGGCGGGCACGGTTCTTCCGCAGCACGCTAGGAGCCTCCGGTGACCGGATCGGCCCGGAAGACCGAACAGCGGGGGACAAGTGGGTGTCGTCCCGGCGACGAACAGGTCAGGGATCGGTCTGCGGCGAACCACGGTTAGCCTGACCCGGTGACTTCTTCGCGTGCTCGCCGATTGTGGGCCGGTGTCTGCGCCATGGTGCCCTTCGCAGCCCTACTCCTGGCCGCGAGCCTCTGGCCGGCTCCCGGCCGAGTGCCCACCCACTGGAGCGCGGACCTGCCCGACGGCTTCAGCACCGGGTCCGGTGTGTTCGCCGTCGCTCTGTCGGTCGCCGGATTCTGTGCGATCGCAGCGGCGTTCGTCGCGGTGCTGGCTGCCTTCATCCCGGCACTGTGGAGCCGGTGGATCGTCGCGTTGCTCACCGGTGTCGGAGCCACGGCCGCCGCGACCTACGGGGCATCCTCCTGGGGCACCCAGGTGTCCGGGTCCCCGGAGAAGGTCCACGTGGTCTGGGCGCTGGCTCCCTTCGTGGTCGGGGTCCTCTGGGCGGGCCTGGCCTACCTCCTGCACCGGCCCGAGCCGGTGGACCGGCAGGCCGTGCTCGACGCCGTGCCGGAGCGGTCTAGGGTGGTGCCCGTCGCCGATGGTGCGGTCGCGCCCTGGGGCACACAGCTCCGCTCCGGCGTCCTGGCCGGGACGGCGATCTTCGTCGCTGTCGTGCTGACGTTCACCACCGTGGTCTCCTGGATCAGCTCGGCCATGATGGGGGTGGGCATCGCCCTCGTGTCGGTCGCGCTGTTCCTCTTCGTTCTTGCCTGGTCCAGGGTCGAGGTGCGCGTCGACGCCGGCGGGCTCGCCATCCGGTCGGCAGTGCTGCCGATCGGCCTGCTGCGCGTCGCGCCCGAGGACGTGCTGGGTGTCGAGACGGCCGACCTGGACCCGATGAAGTGGGGCGGCATCGGGCTGCGTTGGCTTCCGGACCGCTCGGCCTACATCGTCCGCGGCGGACCGGGCCTGGTGGTGCACCGCGCATCCGGCCGGCGCTTGGGCATCGAGATCACCGAGGGCCAGGAGGTCGCCGACGCCGGTGCGCGGGCCCTGTTGCGTTCTGCCGGACGCACCATCCAGCAGAGCGGCAGACGCTAGCGGCCGAAGGCTGCTGGTGAACTCTGCCGGGGGCGCGCTGGTGGCCGAAGGCTGCTGGTAGCACCGCTCGCCCGTGCACACCGTTCCTCGTGGGTGGATCACCGTGGCCTCATGACACTGCAACAGGCGGACGCGACGCGTAGAAGTGCTGGGCGCCAGTGGGCTCTGCAGGTGGTGCGGCGCGGTCTGTGGGCTCTGCAGGTGGCGTCATATAACGCGGCACGTGCAGAGCGGAACGTTGGCGCTGCGGCACGCGCAGAGGCGAACGTTGGGACTAGCAGCGACATCCGCGGCGACAGTGGCCTGGGCTGCCGACCGCCCGACTGGACAAGTCAGCCCGGCGGGGTGGGCGCTTGCTCGACGCGCTCGACCGAGACCAGGCAGTCGTACTCGACCCGGAAGATGCACCAGGTCGGTGTGGGCTCCGTGGGCGCCGCAAACGGCACGTTGTCGGCCGTCCAGCGCGCCAGCTCCTCGACCACGACGACGCCGGGCTCGGACTCGGTGAGCTCGTGCTGGGGCTCCAACCGGATGCCAGAGCGGGTCAGCCACCCGCGCATCAGGTCGTGCCCGTGGCCCGTGCCCCGTGGGCCCCCGACCGCCACCTCCGGGTGGCAGCACGAGACGGCCGCCTCGATGTCCCCTGCATTGACCGCCTCGTGCCAGGCCGTCACAGTCTCAACGGGTGTGCGCATGGCTCCACTCTGACCCGTGCCAGCCGACCACACAACCGGTGCTGGTCCGCCCGGCCGGCTGTCGGCATACGGCAGGTGTGCCCGCGGCCGGCTCAGACTGCCGCGCCCTCGGCCGCCCGAGCCAGGCGGCGGGACCGACCGCTGGAGACGACCGAGTCCACCGACAGGATGATCAGGGCCACCCAGACCAGGCCGAAACCGACCCACCGCGAGGCCGGCATCACCTCGCCCAACACGAGCACGCCACCGAGCAACTGCAGCACTGGCGCGGTGAACTGCAGGAGCCCGATGGTGACCAGGGGGACCCGGTGCGCGGCCGCGGCGAAGAGCAGCAGCGGGACCGCTGTGACAACGCCGGTCAGCACCAGCAAGGTGGTGTGGCCCCCGCCCTGGCCGGTGAAGGTCTGCTGCCCGGTGACGGCCAGCCAGATGACCAGGCCGATGGCCAGCGGAGCCATGACCACCGTCTCACCGGTCAGCGACTGGACGGCTGACAGCGAGGAGCCGAGGCGCTTCTTGAGCAGGCCGTAGGTCGCGAAGCTGAACGCCAGGGTCAGTGAGATCCAGGGCAGGGTGCCGTAATTGACGGTGAGGTAGACGCCGGCCACCAGACCGGTGCCGACCGCGACCCACTGCGCCGGCCGCAGCCGCTCCTGCAGCAGCAGCACCCCCATGGCGACGGTCACCAGCGGGTTCAGGAAGTAGCCCAGGGCCGCTTCGGTCACGTGACCGGACATGACGGCCACCGTGTAGACGGTCCAGTTCGTCGCGATCAGCGCCCCGGCGGCCGTCATGGTGAACAGCAGCCGGCGGTCCCGGAACATGTCCAGGGTCCAGCGCAGCTGCCCGGCCAGCCCCAGCAGTCCCGCACAGATGAGCAGCGACCAGAGCACCCGGTGACCCAGCACCTCCCACGGGGTCGCCGGCACCAGCGCCGCGAAGTACAACGGGAGGGCACCCCAGAGCAGATAGGCCAGGAAGCCGTATGCCGTGCCGCGCCGGAGCTCGCCGGTCTCCGCCGCGGTGGGTCGGCTCACCCCCGCTGCGGTGGGTCGGTTCACCCCACGGTCCAGGTGTCACCACCGCGCAGCAGCGCTGCCAGGTCGTCCTCGGACGCCGGGCCGCCGGCGGTCGACCGCGCGCCCTCCACCTGGGCGCGGACCTGGTCGTCATAGGTCGGTCGGGAGACCGCACGGAAGATCCCCATCGGCAGGTGCGCCATCGACCCGTCGTCCAGTCGGGAGAGCGCGAAGGCGGCCGAGGGGTCGTCGGCCCCGGTGTCGTGCACCAGGATCGAGGCGGGGTCGACCTCGGACTCGATGGCGACCGCCAGGGTCCCGTCCTCGCGTCGCACCACGACGTGCTCGGCACCGGAGCGCACCGGCTCGCCGTCGCTCAGGTGCAGCACCCGCGCCCGCTTCTCGTCACGGTCCTTGAGCAGCTGGAAGGCACCGTCGTTGAAGATCGGGCAGTTCTGGTAGATCTCGACCAGGGAGGTGCCGCGGTGCTCGGCAGCGGCCTTCAGGACGGTGGTCAGGTGCGCGCGGTCGGAGTCCATGGTGCGCGCCACGAAGGTCGCCTCGGCGCCCAGGGCCAGGGAGACCGGGTTGAACGGCCGGTCGACTGACCCGACCGGCGTCGACTTGGTGACCGACCCGACATCGGAGGTGGGGGAGTACTGCCCCTTGGTCAGCCCGTAGATCTTGTTGTTGAACAGCAGGATCGTCAGGTTCACGTTGCGGCGCATCGCGTGGATCAGGTGGTTGCCACCGATGCTCAGGGCGTCACCATCACCGGTGATGACCCACACGGACAGGTCCTCGCGGCTGGTGGCCAGACCGGTGGCGATGGCGGGGGCACGCCCGTGGATCGAGTGCATCCCGTAGGTGTCGAGGTAGTAGGGGAACCGGGAGGAGCACCCGATGCCGGAGATGAAGACGATGTTCTCGCGCCGCAGGCCGAGGTCGGGCAGGAAACCCTGGACCGCCGCGAGCACCGCGTAGTCCCCGCAGCCGGGGCACCAGCGCACCTCCTGGTCCGAGGTGAAGTCCTTCTTGGTCTGTGCCGGGGCGTCCTGGTCCACGCGTGGGACACCACGGGTGCCGGGCAGCGGCAACGGTGTGCTGCCCTGGGCGGCCTCTCGGGGCGCGTCGGTCTCGGTCGTCATGACGGCACTCCTTCCAGAGTCTGCGCGACGGCCGTGTGGAGCACCTCGGCCAGGTCGGCGGCGGGGAACGGCAGGCCGCGCACAGCGGTGTGCGACTGCACGTCCACCAGGTAGGTCCCGCGCAGCAGCAGCGCCAGCTGCCCGAGGTTCATCTCCGGCACGACCACGTGGTCGTACGCCCGGAGCACCTCGCCGAGGTTGCGCGGGAACGGGTTGAGGTGACGCAGGTGGGCCTGCGCAACGGGGGTCCCGGCCGCCCGGACCAGGCGGGTGGCGGCGGCGATCGGGCCGTAGGTCGAGCCCCAGCCGAGCACCAGCACGCGGGCCTCGCCGGACGGGTCCTCGACCTGGAGGTCCGGGATCGTGTCGGCGATGCCGTCGATCTTGCCCTGCCTCAGCCGCGTCATCCGGTCGTGGTTGTCGGGGTCGTAGGAGATGTGGCCGGTGACGTCGGCCTTCTCGATGCCGCCGATGCGGTGCTCCAGGCCCGCCGTGCCGGGCACGGCCCAGGGGCGGGCCAGTGTCTGCGGGTCGCGGAGGAACGGGTGGAAGACCGGCGCGCCGTCGTCGTCCGTGTCATTGGGCCCGGTGGCGAAATCGACGTCCAGCTCCGGCAGGTCCTTCAGGCTCGGCACCCGCCACGGCTCCGAGCCGTTGGCCAGGTAGCCGTCGGAGAGCACGATCACAGGGGTCCGGTAGGTGGTGGCGATGCGCACCGCCTCGAGGGCGATGTCGAAGCAGTCCGAGGGCGACTGTGGCGCGACGACGGCGACCGGGGACTCCCCGTTGCGGCCGTGGATCGCCTGCAGCAGGTCGGACTGCTCGGTCTTGGTCGGCAGCCCGGTGCTCGGCCCGCCCCGCTGGATGTCCAGGATGACGAGCGGCAGCTCCGTGGACACCCCGAGCCCGATGGTCTCGGCCTTGAGCGCCAGGCCCGGTCCAGAGGTGGAGGTGACGCCTAGTGCGCCACCGAAGCTCGCGCCCAGGGCCATGCCGACCGCGCCGATCTCGTCCTCGGCCTGCAGGGTGGTCACGTCATAACGCTTCATCCCGGACAGGGTGTGCAGGATGTCCGAGGCCGGGGTGATCGGATAACTGCCCAGGACCATCGGCAGCCCGGCCCGCTGGGCGGCGGTCACCAGACCCAGGGCCATCGCGGCGTTGCCGGTGATCGTGCGATAGGTGCCGGGCGGCATCGTGGCAGGTGCGACCTCGAAGCGCACCGCGAAGTCCTCGGTCGTCTCGCCGTAGTTGTAACCGGCCCGCAGTGCCGTCAGGTTGGCCTCGAGGATCTCCGGCGCCTTGGCGAACTTGGCGCGGAGGAAGGCCTCGGTGCCCTCTAGCGGGCGGGAGTACATCCAGGACAGCAGGCCGAGGGCCAGCATGTTCTTGGCCCGCTCCTTCTCCTTGCGGGTCAGCCCGAACTCGGCCAGCGCCTCCACCGTGATGGAGGTCAGGGCGATCTCGTGCACGTGCCAGGACTCCAGGCTGCCGTCCGCGACCGGGCTCGCGTCATAACCGACCTTGGCCAGGTTGCGCTTGGAGAACTCATCGGTGTTGACGATGATCGTGCTGCCCCGCGGCAGGTCGGGCAGGTTGGCCTTGAGGGCTGCCGGGTTCATCGCGACGAGGACGTCCGGTCGGTCCCCGGGGGTGAGCACGGCGTGGTCGGCGAAGTGCAACTGGAAGCTGGAGACGCCGGGCAGGGTGCCGGCGGGAGCGCGGATCTCGGCTGGGAAGTTAGGCAGGGTGGACAGGTCGTTGCCCAGGGCCGCAGTCTCGGAGGTGAACCGATCACCGGTCAACTGCATCCCGTCGCCCGAGTCGCCGGCAAACCGGATCACGACACGGTCCAACCGTTGCAGAGGCTTGCTGCTCATGCGGCGAAAGTCACCAAATCTCGTCTCGTAGTTAGGTCTGCCTCACCATCGTAGGCCCGTTCCGTCATGGGAGTGCCTTCTGGCTAGGGTCTGTGTGATGAGGGGAACAACCGCGGTCGTCTGTGCCGCACTGCTGGTGGCGGCAGGCTGCAGCGCTGACCGCGAGACGGACCAGCAGAGGGCCGCCGCCGATACGACGCAGACCTCCACTGCGCCCGCGTCGGCGTCCACGGTTCCGGAGCCGGTCGCCGACCTCGGGTCCCTGGACGGCGCACTGCGGGAGCAGAGCCAGTGGGTGCTGGACCAGCTGGCTCCGGAGGCCACCGGGCCGAGCGCCACGGAGGCAGCAGATCGGTTCTCCTCCACCTTCCTCACGCAGGTGCGGGCCGACCAGCTCGAGCCGGTGTTCGCCACCTTCCGCGAGGGCACGCCGTTGGCCCTCACCGGTGTCGGTCAGGTCCAGGAGTCACCGGGCGGGGGATCGGGCACCCAGCTGACGCTCGCCGGTGACCGCTCGGTTCGGGTGTCGATCAGCGTGGACACCGACGGACTGATCTCCGGCCTGTTGCTGCAGCCGGGGCCCCCGACCGACCTGCCCGAGCTCACCTCGTGGAGTGAGCTCGACGAGGAGCTCGCCGCCCTCGGCGGCACGGCGCGGGTGTTCGTCGGCGAGGTCACTGACGGCACCTGCAGTCAGCTCCACGTGACCGGAGGCCAGGCGCAACCGGTGCCGTCGGGGTCGGCCTTCAAGCTCATCGTGCTCGCAGCAGTGGTGGAGGCCGTCGAGGACGGCGACCTGGCGTGGGACGAGGACCTGACGATCACCGCGAAGCTCAAGAGTCTGCCCAGCGGGGAGTTGCAGAACCGGGAGGACGGGTCCACGGTCCCCGTCCGGGAAGCGGCCGGGCTGATGATCTCCGTCAGCGACAACACTGCCACCGACCTGCTCATGGAGGCCGTGGGCGCAGAGCGGCTGCGGGCGATGGTCGAGCGGATCTCCGACGACCCGGACCGGCTGACTCCACTGCTCAGCACACGCCAGTTCTTCCAGCTCGGGTGGAACGCGCCGGAGGTCCGGGAGCAGTGGGCAGGCGCAGGTGCCGCCGAGCGGCAGGCACTGCTGGAGGACCTGCCGACCGACCTGGGTGCGCTGCGGGACAACCCGTTCGCGGTCACCGAGGTCACCTGGCCGGAAGGGGTGGGGTGGTTTCTCACCGGCGAGGAACTCTGCTCGGCCCACGCGGTGCTGCAGCAGCAGGCCGGGACCGAGGCCGGGCAGCCGGTGCGGGAGATCCTCAGCGCGAACCCCGGCCTGCCCCCGCCGGAGGCAGCCACCTACCAGGGGTTCAAGGGCGGGTCGGCGCCCGGAGTGCTCGCCTACAGCTTCTATCTGGAGTCCGAGGAGATCACTCCTGGCCGGGTGCTGACCGTCCAGGTCTCCCACGAGCGGGCGATCATGCCCACCAGCTTCACCGAGCTCACCCAGGCAGGGCTTCAGCTGTTGGCCACGGCGCCATGATCCGCACGATCGCGGTCCACGGATACCGCTCAGTCCGGGACCTCACCCTCGAGCTCGACGGCTTCGACATCGTCACCGGGGCCAACGGCGTCGGCAAGTCCAACCTCTACCGCGCCCTGCGGCTGCTCGCAGGATGCGCCGATGGGTCGGTCATCAGCACGATCGCCCGGGACGGAGGCCTGGCGTCGCTGCTCTGGGCAGGCATGGAGCAGCCCTCCAGGGATGTGGTCGCCGGTCGCGCGCGTGCCCAGGGGACGGTCCGCCGAGGGCCGGTGAGTCTCCGGCTCGGCTATGCCAGCGATGCGCTCGGCTATCTCGTCGATCTCGGAATCCCGCCACCCGGGCACAGCCCCTTCGTCAATGACCCCGAGGTCAAGGTGGAGCAGATCTTCCACGGTGCGGTGGCCCGTCCTGGCAGTCTGCTCGTCGACCGACGGGGCCAGGTTGTGCGCGTGCGTGATGAGGCCTGGCGCACTCTGGACTGGCAGATGCTGCCCCAGCAGTCTGTCCTCGCGGAGGCGGTCGGGCTGGAGGCTGCGCCCGAGATCGCCACCGTGCGTGACGGCATTCGCTCCTGGCGGTTCTATGACCACGTCCGGACCGACGCGGAGTCACCCGCCAGGCAACCGTGCATCGGCACCGTCTCACCAGTCCTCGATGCCGACGGCGCCAACCTGGGGGCGGCGCTCGCGACCATCGAGTTCCAGGGTGACCGCGAGGGAGTGGCTGCTGCCGTGGAGGACGCCTTCCCCGGGTGCACTCTCGCGGTCGACTCCTCAGACGACGGCCGGATCCACGTCCGACTGCGCCAGCCCGGCCTGCTCCGGCCGCTGAGCACCGCAGAGCTCTCCGACGGCACGCTGCGTTATCTCCTCCTGGTGGCCGCACTGCTGACCACCCGGCCGCCTGGTCTCATGGTGCTCAATGAACCGGAGACCAGCCTGCACCGCGACCTGCTGCCGGCGCTGGCCGGACTCATCGCGCGGGCGGCCCGCACCACCCAGGTCATCGTGGTGACGCACGCCCCCGAGCTGATCCTCGCCCTAGCGGCACACGGCGCGCGCCGTCACGAGCTGGTCAAGGATCCTGGCGGGACGTCCGTGGCCGGTGCAGGCGGCCTGCTGGACGGCGCCCGGTGGGCCTGGCCGACCCGCTGAGGGGGCTGGGGCCGCCTGGCTCACAGGCGACGCAACAGCTCCAGGACAACGTGCGGCAGCCCGCCCGGAGGGTCATCCGGGTCGAACGTGACGGTCGGCTCGGTCGGCTCCGGCTCCGATGTCGTTGACGTGGGAGGCGGCTCCACCGTGGGCGGGGACGTCAGCGACGGCGGAGGCGTCGTGGTGGGCTCCGGGTCGCTCGTCGGATCCGGTGCGGTCGTGGGTTCTGGGTCGCTCGTCGGAGGAGGCGTGTAGGGCGGAGGTGTGTACGGGGGTGGTGTGTAGGGCGGTGGGTCCGCCGGGGGCGGGGTGTCGGACGGCTCCTCGACCGGCGGCTCCTCGACGGGAGGCTCGATGGGCTGGGTCGCGGTCGGCAGGGTCGGCGGCAGGATCTCCGGGGGCGTCGTGGGGTCGACCGCCGCCAACTCCACGCCGAAGGTCTCGTGCTGCACGATCTCGGCCCAGCGGGCAGCACCGGCCAGGTTGACCGACAGCGGATCGCGGGTGGAGACCGTCAACGCGGTGAGCTCCTCGTCCTCGAAGACCTCCGCGACGTCGATGACCGAGGCGTCCGCGTCCTGCGCCCACTCGCGGGTCAGGTCGGTGAGCTGCTCGGCCCCATCCTGTCGCGGGGGCTGCACCACGGCATACACCTCGGCCCCGGTCGAGTCCTCCAGCGCGTCCCAGAGCTCATCGAGACCCTCCTCGAGGTCCTCGTCGGTGTTGGACCGCCCGAAGTTGAGCAGCACCAGATCGGTGCCCTGGGGCAGGTAGGCGCCGAGTCGCTCGGCGGCATAGTCCGGCGTGCCGCCGACCAGACTGGCGTTGAAGATGCTCACCGATGACTCGCCGTTCCCGAGGAGCGTCGGCTCACCGAACTGGGTCGGGTCACTCACAGTGGGCGTGAGGTACTCGACGGTGCGCTCGGTCGCCAGCAGCTCCGCCCAGGCGCGCACCCAGTCGGCCGGGTCGGTGCCGGTCTGGTCGCCCAGCACGACGACCGTCAGGTCCTCGCCCTCGGTGAACCGCTCGCTGAGGTCCGGCTCGCTGGCCGTCTGCCGGGACACGTCCGGTGAGGGCAGCGGTGCCAGCGTGGGGCTGCCGGTGCGGGAGGCGGTGTCCTGGACGGCGTCGGGCTCGGGTCCCACGCTGGTCGGGGCAGCGTCATCGGGATTGAACAGGTCGGAAACGGTCCGGTTGGACGTCGCCATGACGAGTGCTGCGACCAACAGAATGTTGATCAGAATGATGACCAGCCCCAGGCTGGCACCACGGACTCTGCGCGTCGTCACCTGTTAATCGTCTCTCATGATCACAAAAACCCCACGGATGAGCGTAGCGCAGGAGTGGCGCCGACGGCACATTCCGACTCGTAGCGGACGCCGTCTCGTGGTGCAGGTGAGACGCACGACACGTGGGCCAACCGGGCGCACCACTGGCGTCCCGGGCGCCCCGTATGGCGAAATCCCGCCCAGGCGTGGGGTCTGCATTCGGTGCTGCCCAGCGTTGGGCTCTGCTCTTGATGCGCTATATGGCACCACCAGCAGAGCGCAGTGGCCGTGCCGCGCACGATGCAGAGCGCAGTGGCCGTGCCGCAGCAACTGACACACGAGCAGGCGGTCCGAACCTCCCCAAATTGTGCGAGGGCGGTCCGCGGTTTACGCCGCCAACATCAGTTGAGCCTCACCACTCCGGGGCCACAGAGCCCGGCAGCAGGGCAAGGCACCACCCACTTGAGCATTCCCGGGACACAGGTGGACCTATGCACAGCCCAATCGCCCCGTGGTCAGCGATTCCCTAGGACGTGACGCCGTCTTCATCGCCCCTCCCGGGTCGGTCACTCTTCGGGGACGTGCCGCGATGCGGCTTCTGCCCCGGATTGCCGGGCTTCTTGGGTTTGCCGCTCCTGGCAGACTTGTCGGCCGTGGTGGCCTTGGCCAGAGCCTCGGCCATCGCGGCGCCTTTGGCGGTTTCTTGACGCAGGATCTTGTCTGCCACGTCGTGTTTGCCGTTGGCGACGTTCCAGGCCCACCAGCGATACATCGTGGCGGTCTCCTTGGCCGGTCCGTCCTGGACGAGCTCACCGTGGTGCAACCAGATCGCGCGGGTGCAGGTCTGCTCGACTGTCTGCCCGGAGTGCGTGACCAGGAAGACCGTGCCGGCCTGTTCCCGGATCTGGTCCATCCGTTCCTCCGCACGGTTGCGGGAGGTCTCGTCGCCGGTGGCCAGGGCCTCGTCAATCAGCAGGATCTCGGGCTGGCTGGCAGCAGCGATCGCGAACCGCAGCCGTGAGCCCATGCCAGCGGAGTAGGTCTTCATCGGGCGGTGGATGGCCGGCCCCAGGTTGGCCTGGGTGATGACCATCGCCATGGCCTCCTCGAGCGCCTCTGGCGAGAAGCCCATCGCGAGCAGCCCGAGCCGCGCGTTGGCCAGCCCGGACAGCTCCGGCTGCAGCGCTGCGTTGACCCCGAGGAGCACCGGCTGTGAGGTGGCCTTCACCGTGCCCCTGCTGGGGACGTCGAGCCCGGCGATGAGGCGCAGCAGCGTGCTCTTGCCGGAGCCGTTGATGCCGATGACTCCGATGGACTCGCCGGAGTGGGCGGTGAAGGAGACCTTCTTCAGGGCCTGCAACTTGACCGTGGGGCGCCAGCCGAAGCGCGCGAGGGCGCGGGAGGCGGGGCCCAAGTCCTTCAGCGCCTCCAAACTGGGGACCTTGAAGGAGCGGCTCACCCGGTCGACGGCGACCGTGGGGTGCCCCCTACTGCTGCTGGGCATAGCTCTCCTCTCCCTGCCAGAAGTAGAGGAAGGCCATCAGCGGCGTGACGACCGCCCAGGCCGACAGGATCATCCAGCTGCGGGCGCTCGGCAGCGCGTCAAAGAGCAGGATGTCGCGGGACATGTCCAGCACGAGATACATCGGGTTGGACTGCAGCACAGCGATCCAGAACTCGTCCTGGACGAACCGGGTGATCGGGAAGATCACGCCCGAGCCGTAGAACCACATCCGGGTCAGGAAGCCAAGGAAGAACTTCAGGTCCGGTAGGGCCGATCCCAGGCGGGCGCAGTAGAGCACGACGCCGGTGTTGAACAGGGTCTGCAGGCCGAAGATCAGGAAGAACACCGACCACTTCCAGGTGACAACCACCGGGTAGTCGCTCGGTGCCAGCACGATCAGGAGGAGGAACATCGTCGTCAGGACCGGGATCATCGAGAGCAGCTCGCGGGTCAGCACCGCCAGCGGGATCGAGGCTCGCGGGAACGAGAACGACTGCAGCAGGTTGCGGCTGGAGATCATGGCGGTCACCGACGAGTTCGTGGCCCGAGTGGTGAACGAGAACATGAAGATGCCGATGAGCAGGAAGCCGACGAAGTTGTCCATGCCCCGGTCGATCTGCAGGATCAGGGCGAAGATGATGTAGTAGGTGATCCCGTCCAGGATCGGCTTGCCGATCAGCCAGAGGTTGCCCAGGATGTAGTCGCGGTTGCCGGAGAAGGCACGTGCCCGCGAGTCGGCGTAGATGAAGTGCCGCCGCTGCCAGAGGTCGAGCAGGTAACTGCCGAGCGGCGGTCGGCGGCCGATCGTCCGCAGCCGGGGGGCGGCGGTCGCAACCTGGGCATCCTGCTGGTTGCGGCTGGTCACGCTCTGCTCACCTCCTGATAGATCTTCTGGTAGCGGCGCACCAGCTCGGGCCAGGTGTGCCTCGTGGCCTGCTGGCGCCCTGCCTCGGCCAGGGACCGACGCAGGTGCTCCTCGGCCGCCAGTCGTTGCACGGCTCGTGCCAGCTCCTCGGGAGCACCCGGGTTCACCACGAGCCCAGTGTGCCCGTCCTGGACGATCTCCGTCAGGGCCGGCAGCGCGCTCACGATAACCGGTCGGGCCGCACCCATGGCCTCCATCACCTTCAACGGCGGCACGAGCTGGGTCACCTCGTGTCGCTGCCGGGGGACGGCGACCACGTCCAGGCGCGCCAGCCAGCGTCGTGCCTGCTCCCGGGGGACGCGCCCGGGGAGCAGCACCACCTCGCTCAGTCCCAACCGCTGCACCTGACGGGCCAGATCCGGCCAGGCCAGGCCGTCTCCGACGATGGCGGCCCGCACGTCCGTGCCGTCGGCCCGGGCGAGCGCCACGGCCTCGAGCAGCACCGAGAGACCCTCGTAGTGCACGACCGAGGTCACGGCTCCGACCCAGGTTCCCTCTCGGGGGAGCCCGTCGCGCGCCCGCACGGCGGCGGCGTCGGTCGGCAGGCCCAGGACCTCTTCGCCGATGCCGTTGGGGATGACGGTGATCCGGTCGGCCGCCACGCCGCGCTCGATCAGGTCCGCGCGCATCGGGCCCGACAGGGTGACGACGTGATCGGCCGCCGCTGCGACCTCGGCCTCGCGCGCCCGCCACCGGAGGTATCTGCTGCTGACATAGGGGTCGACGTCACCGGCGTTGACCCTCCGGGAAGCCCACGTCCGCTCCAGCTGCCCCCGGACCTCATGGACCCAGGGCAGGTCCAGCGCCGTCGCGGCGGACTGGGCCGCCAGACCCGTGGGGTAGTGCGTCGTGGAGTGCAGGTGGGTCAACTGCTCCCGGCGGGCCAGGGCGATCAGGTCGACGGCCCACTGGTCGATGCGCCCGGCCTCACCAGGGTGCATCGGCAACGGCATGCTGCGGTGGTAGGTGATGCCGTCGAGGGTGTCCTCCGGACCCGACTGCCACTTGCCGATCGTCGCCGGGTAGCCGGGCCTGGTCAGGGCCGTGACGTGCAGCCCCGCCGCCCGCTGGGCCGTGAGGATGTCGTGGCTGCGCATGGTGTAGCCGGAGCGCGTCCAGGGCAGGGAGTTGGTCAGCACGTGCAACACCCTGGGACGGCCGTCGGCCGGCCACGTGCGCACGGCCGATGGCGCCGGCCGCGGACCGGGCTCCAGGGCGGCGATGTCGCCGAGGGCACGACGGCGCTGCCGGGTCGAGCCCTCGGTCGCCGCCGCTTCGGCGGTCGCCAGATCGCCGGTCAGCCACCCCCACCGGGCAGCGTGCTGGGAGGAGTCGGACGAGGGAGGCAGTCCGGCGTGCAGGGCCAGCGCATCACCGAGTCGGCCGCGATGACCGCTGGCGAGCACCTCGCGGGCCCTGCCGGGCTGGTCCATCAGCAGGTGACCCCAGGCGGCCACCGTGCCACCGGAGCGCACCGCGACCGCCCCCAGGCGGGTCCGCACGGCGGCGGGCAGGGTTCGGCCGGCCTGCACCAGGAACCAGGTCGGGTCGTCGAGGGCGAGGGAGCCGGCGGCGGCCAGGACGGCGCAGCCGTGGGTGACCCGCTGACGCAGGGCCGTGATCACCGCGCTGCCGCCGCGAGGGACTGCAGGATCTCCAGGTAGTTGCTCGCGACCCGGGTCTCCTCGGCATACTCCTCCACCCAGGCGCGCATCTGGGGTTGGTCCGGCGCTGCAGGCAACTGGCCCGCCAGGGCAATCCACTCGGCGGCGAGTGCCTCGGCGTCGCCGGGTGGGGTGGCGAACCCCGCCCCGGTCGTGGTGACGATCCGGGCAGCCTCACCGTCGACGGAGGCCGAGACGTGGATCCCGAGCTGGAGGGCCTCATAGAGCTTGGACGGGACGGTCATCCGCAGCGCGGGCCACTCGCGCAGCATGATCAGGAAGGTGTCGGCCCACCGGTAGTGCAGGTGGATCTGGTCACGCGACTGCGCGCCGCGAACCGTCACGGGCACGCCCAACGCCTCGGCCGTCTGCTGCACGCGGTTCTTGCCGGCGCCGGTGCCGATCACGCGCATCGCCACGTCGATCCCGGCGTCCTGCACGATGCGCAGCGCCCGGACGGCCGTCTCCAGTCCCTGGGCGCGACCCACCGTGCCGACATAGACGATCCGGAGCTGCCCGTCCGGCTGACGTGGCTGGTGGTCGGTGTAGTTGGGAAGCGGGTGGGCGGTGTTGCGGACCACATCGACGTTGGCCACACCTCGGCCCTGCAGCACCTCGGCGAAGGTCGAGGTGGTGGTCACGACGTAGTCGGCCGAGCGCTGCATCACGGTGATGAACCGGGCGGCGACGTGGGCGACCACGTGCTTGACGTGCTGGTGCCGGCGGCCCTCGCCTCCCTCCCAGCGGTCGACCACGGCGAGCAGGTCCGGCCAGGCGTCCCGCACCTCCAGGAGCAACGGCCGGCGCAGCGCGCGGGCCAGCACCCAGCCGGCCATCAGGGTGGGGAGCGCCGGGGCGGTGGCGACGATCACGTCCGGCGCCAGGTCACGGCGCCGCAGGACGGTGATGACGGAGGAGGCCGCCGAGGTCAGCTGGTCCCAGAGGATCGAACCGATCCGACCCGAGGTGGGGCGGAAGCGCACGCGGTGCACGGTCTCGCCGTGGCGCCCCTCCTCGGTGCTGCCGGCTCCGTCACCCTCGTAGGTGTCGAGCAGCCGACCGGTCGGGTAGTGGGGCGGCGGTGCGATCACGTCAACCTGATGGCCCGCCCGGATGAACTCCCGCACCAGGCTGGACCACCGCAGCTGCGGCGGCCCGGTCTCCGGGTCGTAGTAGTGGGTCAGGAGGAGGATCCGCAATCCCTCGAACCTTCCCGATAGGCTGCTGCGGTCGATGCTGCTGGGCGGGGTCACTCTAGCCCTCACCATGAGGCAACCTGTGCAGGGCGTGCCAGGTGATGCTGACTCTTGACTCGCAGCGGGGCTGCTGTCGAGCACGTGATGGGCCAGCGTGAGCCCGCCGTGAGCCGTTGTGCTCCCGCCGCCGCGGCGCCCCGCGCGTTAGGCTCCACCTGATGACCGACTACCTCGTGGTGCTTGCTGTGACCGTGACCGGGATCCTCCTGGTCGTGGCCGCTGCCGGTGCCCGCAGGATGCTGGCCCCGCACGACCCTCAGCCGCGCAAGCTGACCACCTACGAGTCGGGTGTGGACCCGGTGGGGTCGGGGTGGAGCCAGGGCGCGGTCCGCTACTTCATCTACGCCCTCCTCTATGTCGTCTTCGCCGTGGACGTGGTCTACCTGTTCCCGTGGGCCTTGGTGCTGCGCACCGAGATCGGTGCCGCGTCGCTGGTCGAGATGGGCATCTTCCTCGGCGTGATCCTGATCGGTCTCGGTCACGTCTGGCGGCGCGGCCTGCTGAGGTGGGTCTGATGACGGTCGACCTGCCCACCCCGCGTGTCGGTCGCGCGGCTGAAGCCGCGCCCGACGCCGTCCGGGTCGTCCTCAACTGGGGCCGCCGTTACAGCCTGTGGGTGTTCAACTTCGGCCTGGCCTGCTGCGCCATCGAGTTCATCTCCGCCTCGATGGCCCGGCACGACTTCATCCGGCTCGGCGTCATCCCGTTCGCCCCCGGCCCCCGACAGTCCGACCTGATGGTGGTCTCCGGCACCGTCACCGACAAGATGGTCCCCGCCGTCCGGCGCCTCTACGACCAGATGCCCGAGCCCAAGTACGTCATCTCCTACGGCGCCTGCTCCAACTCCGGCGGCCCCTACTGGGACTCCTACTCGGTCACCAAGGGCGTGGACCAGGTCATCCCCGTCGATGTCTACGTGCCCGGGTGCCCGCCCCGTCCCGAGGCCCTGCTGCACGGCATCCTGACCCTGCAGGAGCAGATCGGTGCCGAGACCCCGGGCCGGGCGAGGGCCGGGTCGCGACCCAGGCCGTATGCCGAGGCGCCGGCCTCCGCCGGCGAGGTCACCCGCGGCCTGCTGTCGCCCCCCGACACCCCCACCACCTCGACCGAGCGCACGGTGGCGCGAGATTTCACCCCACCGAGCGCGCCGACTGGCGACGAAACCACCCCACCGAGCGCGCCGACGGGCGACGAAACCACCCCACCGGACGCGCCGGAGGACGGTGAGAAGTCATGATCACCCGCGAGGTGCAGACGGCGGAGTGGGCCGAGCAGGTGCGGGCCGCCCGCGAGGACGGCTTCGACCTCTTCGACTGGCTGTCGGCCGTTGACCAGACGGACGCCGAGGACGACGCCGGGCTCGACGTGCTGTGCCACCTGATCCGCACCGACCCGTGGGAGCGGGTGCTGCTGCGCACCCGCCTGCCGGACGGCGCAGCGCTGGACAGCATCACCCAGGTCTTCCGCGGTGCCGCGTGGCACGAGCGGGAGACCCACGAGATGTTCGGAATCGACTTCACCGGGTTCGAGGACGGCTCCGGACATGCGATGCGCCCGCTGCTGCTGCCCGACGGGTTCGAGGGCACGCCGCTGCGCAAGTCCTTCCAGCTGACCGCTCGGGCCTCGAAGGCCTGGCCCGGGGCCAAGGAGCCGGGTGAGGGTGGCGGTGACAGCCCAGGTCCGGACGACAGGAAGCCGCGCAAGCGGGCTCGCCGCCGCCTGTTGCCGCCCGGCGTCCCCGACGAGTCCTGGGGGCCGCGCTGATGGACCTGCCCCTGGCTGTCGAGATCATCCTCAAGGCCGTCGTCGTCCTGGCGGCCTTCCTCACCCTGCCGCTGGCGATCGGCCAGACCGAGCACAAGGTGATGGCACACATGCAGGGCCGACTGGGGCCGATGGAGGCCGGGCCGCACGGGATCGCGCAGCTTGTTGCCGACGGCATCAAGTTCGTCCAGAAGGAAGACGTCACCCCGGCCTCGGCCGACCGGTGGGTCTTCAAGCTGGCGCCGGCGGTCGCGCTGATCCCCTACCTCGTGGCGCTGGCGGCCATCCCCTGGTCGGCGGCCTGGGTCGCGGCGGACGTCCCGGCCAGTCTGCTGCTGGTGCTGGCGGTGACCTCGGTCGGTGTCTTCGGCACGCTGATGGCCGGGTGGGGCAGCGGCAACAAGTACTCCCTGGTCGGTGGCATGCGGGCCGGCGCGCAGCTGGTGAGCTATGAGCTGCCGATGGTGCTGGCCGCGGCCTCGGTCGCCATGGCGGCCGGCAGCCTGTCGCTGACCGGCATCGCGCAGGCCTGGTCCTGGTGGTGGCTGATCTGGCAGCTGCCGGGGGCTCTGGTCTTCCTGGTGGCCGCCGTCGCCGAGCTGCAGCGGGTGCCCTTCGACTCGCCGCTCGCGGACTCCGAGGTGGTCTTCGGTCCCTACACCGAGTACACCGGCCTGCGGTTCGCCTTCTTCCTGCTCGCCGAGTACGCCGGCATCGTGGTCATGTCCCTGCTGTTCACCGTGCTCTTCCTCGGTGGCTGGTCCGGCCCCTGGTCCGACACGCTCGGGCCGCTGTGGACCCTACTCAAGGCGGCTCTGGTCGCCATACTCATCCTGTGGTTGCGGATCGCCTGGCCCCGAGTGCGGGAGGACCAGCTACAGCGTCTGGCGTGGCTGGTGCTCCTCCCGCTGGCGCTGGTGCAGCTGGCCCTGACGGGCGTCGGGGTGGTGGTCTGGGGATGAACGAGGACAAGCCCGGGGCGCTGCAGGCGCTGCGTGGGCTCGGCAAGGGGCTGGCCACCACCGCGAAGACCCTGGCCCGACCGGCCCACACTCGGCAGTATCCCCACGTCGAGCCCGACCTGCCCGAGCGCTCGCACGGTGTCATCGCGCTGCTCGAGGAGAACTGCACCTCCTGCATGCTCTGTGCCAGGGAGTGCCCCGACTGGTGCATCTACATCGACTCTCACAAGGAGACCCTCGAGCCGACCACCGAGGGCGGCCGGGCACGGCAGCACAACGTGCTGGATCGTTTCGACATCGACTTCTCGTTGTGTATGTACTGCGGCATCTGCATCGAGGTGTGCCCGTTCGACGCGCTGTTCTGGGCGCCGGACTTCGCCTACGCCGAGGGCGACATCCGCAACCTGCTGCACGAGAAGCCCAAGCTCGGCACCTGGATGGAGCGGGTGCCCGACGCGACACTCCCAGAGGGCTATGCGCGGCCCGGAGCGGAGACGCCCGCCCAAGACGCTGACGGGCCCGTCGGGGTGACGGAGCCGTCCGTAGGAGAGGCGGGCTCGTCCGCGGAGGGCACAGACGCAGGGGACACCTCGTCGCGGGAGGTCGAGGAGTGACCAGTCGCGACGTCCTGTTCGCGGCAGTGGGGTTGATCACCGCTGCCGCGGCCGTGTTGGCGGTCACGAACCGTCGGGTGCTGCACGCAGGCCTGTGGCTCGTGGTCTCGCTGGGAGGCCTGGCTGGCTGTTATCTGGTCCTGGGCGCTGAGCTCGTCGCCCTCGTGCAGCTACTCGTCTACGTCGGCGCCGTGGTCGTGCTGGTCCTGTTCGCCCTGATGCTGACCCGGTCAGGTGGGGGAGAGGTCGACACCTCGCCGGCGCACCGCTGGCTCGCTGCGGGGGTTGGTGCCGGGATGACCGTGTTGCTCGGAGGTGCCCTGGTCGCGGCCTACGGCTGGGACACCCGCGAGGTGGCCGGACCCGGCAACGAGCACATCGGCGAGGAGATCTTCGGCACCTGGGTCTGGCCCTTCGAGCTGCTCTCGCTGCTGCTCCTGGCCGCCCTGGTGACGGCCGTCGCCGTCGCCACGACCGGGCACAGCAGGGACCGGGCCGCATGAGCCCGGCGCTGCCCCTGCTGCTGGCGGCCTTCCTCGCGGGAATCGGGACCTACGGCGTCCTGGCTCGCCGGCACGCTGTCCTCATGCTCATCGGCATCGAGCTGCTCCTCGCAGCGGCCGGCCTGATCCTGGTCACCGTCGGGCAGTTCAGCCCCGATCCCCATGCCTCCGGAGCGGTCCTGACCCTCTTCGTGATCACCATCGCCGCTGCCGAGATCGTGGTCGCTCTCGCGGTGATCATGGCGATGTTCCGGACCCGCGGCGAGGTCGACCTCACCGGTGAGGCGCAGCCGGCCGCCCCGGAGGAGCAGCCCGCCAACAGCGGGGCGGGGACGGTGACGCGGTGAACGACCTGCTCGATCTGATCGGCTGGCCGTGGCCGGACTGGGACCTCCCCTCCCTGCCCCTGCCGGACCTGCCCGACATCCCCCTCCCCGATCTCCCGGTCACCGCCGCCCAGGTGATGATCCTGCTCACGGCGACTGCCGGCATACTCGGTCTGGCGGTTGGCCGACGATCCTCCCGGCCCGCGGCCTGGGTGGCCGTCCTGTCCTCCGGGCTCGTCCTGCTGGCCGCGGTCTGGCAGCTGTATGCGGTGTATGAGCTCGGTGGCCAGCAGGTCTCCGGCACTGTCGGGCCCCTCGCCCTCGGCGAGCTGGAGGCACCGCTCGAGCTGAGCGCCACCCGGCTCAGCGCGCTGGTCGCAGCTGTCGTCTCCCTCGTCGCCCTCGTGGTGCAGGTCTTCGCACGGTGGTATCTGTGGTTCGACCCGCGCTACCGCCAGTTCTCGGCCACCGTGTCGCTGTTCACCGCCGCGATGCTCCTGGTCGTCCTCTCCGGCGACGTGCTGCTCACCCTCATCGGTTGGGAGGTGATGGGCTGGTGCTCGTTCCTGCTGATCGGGCACCTGTCCGTCAAGGACTCCGCCAACCGGGCCGCGGTCAAGGCGCTGCTGGTCACCCGCCTGGCCGATGTCGGCTTCGTGATCGGCCTGATCTGGCTGGCCGCCGGCGCCGGTTCCACCTCGGTCGAGGCGATCATCGAGCACTGGACCGGTGACAGCTATGCCGCCCTCGGCGTCGCCATGTGCCTGGTCGTGGTCGGCGTCGCCGGCAAGTCGGCGCAGCTGCCCTTCCAGGACTGGCTCCCGGACGCGATGGAGGGCCCGACCCCGGCGTCCGCCCTGATCCACGCCGCGACCATGGTTGCCGCCGGCACCGTCGTGCTCGCCCAGCTCTTTCCCCTGCTGCAGGCCGCCGGCCCCGCCCGCCTGTTGCTCGCGGTGCTGGTGTCGGTCACCGTCGTGCTCGCCGCGCTGCTGGCCTTCGCCCAACCCGACCTGAAGCGCCTGCTGGCCTGGTCCACCGTCAGCCAGGTCGGCCTGATGCTCGCCGCGCTCACGGTCGTGCCGGGGGGCACCGGGCCGGACGTGGCGATCATGCACCTGCTGTCCCACGCCTGGTTCAAGGCGCTGCTCTTCCTCACCGTCGGTTGGATGGGCGTGCTCACCGGCGGAACGGTGGTGCGCTACGTGGCCTCCGCCACCAAGCGCTACCGCTCCCTGCGCCGGCCGATGGGCCTGGGTCTGCTCGCCCTGGCGGGCGTGCCCCCGATGGTCGGCTTCGTGTCCAAGGAGCTGGTGCTCGCGCAGGCCGAGCACGGCGTGCAGGATGGTGTGGGCCCGGCCGGGACCATCGTCCTGGCCGCCGTCGGCGCCAGCGTGCCGCTCACTGCGGCCTACTGCATGCGCGCCTGGCTGATCCTGGACCGCGGGCCCATCCAGCGCCTGCAGCGGACCCCGCGGCGTGCCCAGGAACACCAGATCATCGACGACTTCTTCGACGAGCCGGAGGTCCTCGAGGAGGCCATCGGCATCGAGGAGGCCGAGTCGGCCATCTCCTCCTCGGCACGCACCGCGGTGGCGCTGCTCGGCTTCTGCTCCGTCGTCGGCGGCATCCTGGTCTTCACCCCGCAGCTCGACCTGCACGTCAGCATCAACCTGCAGTTGCTCGTCGCGGCCCTGCTGCTCATGGCCCTGGCGGCCCTGGCGGTCTGGGTCGTCTCCCGTGGGGTCGGCTCCCGCGATGCCGCTGCTCGCCTGCCGATCCGGGTCAGCCTGGCGGCCGAGCGTGGGCTGGGCTTCGATGCGCTCTATCGCGCCGTCGTGGCCCGGCCCGTGGTGGCCCTGGCCCACGGCGTGCAGTGGCTGGACCGTGAGGTGCTGGACGGCTATGTCCGCGGGGCCGGGCACGCAGCCCGACTCCTGGGAGGTGCACTGGAGCACACTCACCCGCGCCGACCGGCACCGGGCCTGGTCCTGGTGCTCGCTGGCGTGCTGGTCCTCGCCGTGATCGGGGTGGTGCTCACGTGAGTGTCATCGACGCCCTCGCTCTGCCCGTGCTGGTGCTGACCCCCCTGCTCGTCGGGGTCTGGCTGCTGGTGGCCGACCGGGTGGGCACGCCGCCGCGGCCGGGGACCAGCAGGAGCCTCGCCGTCGCCGCAGCGGTGCTGGTCGCGGCCTCGGCGGTCGTCGTGGTGTGGCGCCGGCCCGAGATCGACCTGCTCTGGATCGAGAGCCTCGGTGTCCGTCTCGACCTGGGTGTCGACGGGCTGAGCGCGCCCTTCCTGCTGCTCACCGGACTGATGGCGGTCGTGGCAACGCTGGTGCCCTACCACCATCCACTGTCCGATGCCCGCCTCGGGGAGCCCGGTCGGCACGAGCCGACGGTCGCGCTGCCGGTGGTCGGCACCGACGTCCCCCGTCCCCGGGCGCTGGCCACCTACTACGCCTGCCTTCTGGTCGTCGTCGCCGGCTCCCTGCTGACCTTCCTGACCCGCGATGCCGTCGTCTTCTTCGTCGCCTTCGAACTGGTGCTGATCCCGATGTGGGTGCTGGTCGCCCGCCACGGCGACGCCACCAGCGCGGCCGACCGCGACGGTGCCGCCCTGCGCTTCCTGCTCTTCACCGCCACCGGCTCGATGCTGATGCTGGTCGGGATCCTGGCCCTGTGGGGTGCCACCGGCACGACCGACCTCTCCCGGTGGGCCGAGCTCGCCGGGAGTTCCTTGGCCTCCGGCACCCAGGTCGTCGTGGCCGTCATCCTGCTCATCGGGCTGGGCATCAAGGTGCCGGTCTGGCCGCTGCACACCTGGCTGCCGTGGGTGCACGCGACGGCCCCCACCGCCGGGTCGGTGCTGCTGGCGGCCGTGCTGCTCAAGATGGGTGCCTACGGCATGATCCGGCTCGTCGCCGCGCCGCTGCCCGAGGGGCTGGCCACCGTGGCGCCGGTCCTGGCCGGCCTCGCGGTCACGGGTATCCTCTGGGCCGGTCTGGCCTGTCTGGTCGAGCAGGACCTCAAGCGCCTCATCGCGTGGGCCTCGATCGGCCACCTGGGCTTCGTCGTGCTGGCCATCGCGGCCGGCTCGGAGACCGGGCTGCAGGCCGCGATCTACGGCAACATGGCGCACGGCCTGATCTCGGCGCTGCTGTTCGTCCTGGTCGGCAACCTCAAGCACCAGTGGGGTGGGGCCGACCTCGGCTCCCCGCGGGCCGCCCTGCGCGAGGTCTCCCCGAGGTTGGGGTTTGTGCTGGTCCTCGGCATGGCCGCCGCGATGGGGCTGCCCGGTCTGGCCGGGTTCTGGGGGGAGTGGGGCGCACTGTATGCCGCGTGGGAGCCCGGGCCGGGCCGCACCCTCTGGTGGTTCCGCGGCTTTGCCATCGCCGCCGCCCTGGGAGCCGTGCTGGCCGCGGCGTATGCCGTGCGGGTGCTCCGGGAGGTGTGGGCCGGCGACCGGCGCAGCCCGGCGATCCGCGACACCCGCGGCGTCGAGCTCGGGCTGTTGTCCCTGCTGGGGGTGGGCATCCTCGCCCTCGGCGTCTATCCCGGCCCGCTGCTTGACCTCACGGCCCCGGCCACCGAGGCCATCATCGCCACCCTGGGGGTGGGCCGATGACCCTGGAACTGAACGTCTCCGCGCTGTGGCCGGTCCTGGCCCCGGCACTCGCCGCCCTGACGGTGCTCGTGCTGGATGTGGTCCTCCCGCGGGCGCGCACCGCCCACCTGTGGCTGGCCGCCGCAGGGCTGGTGGGCGGCGGCGTCGCCACGGTCCCGGCCCTCACCCAGGGCACCGGGGACAGCACCGGCGCGTTCTGTCTGCCGTCCGGGCACTGCCTCTATGCCGCCAGCTCCCTCACTGGCGGCCTGCAGCTGCTCGCGCTCGGCAGCGCCCTGGTCGTCCTGGTCCTGACCTGGTCCGACTGGGGGAGGGCCGGTCCTGGTGACCGCACCAGTGCCCCGACCACCGTCCTCGTCGCGCTCTTCCTGGCCGCGACCGCCGGGGTCGCCGCCGTGCCGGCCGCCCGCGACCTGGGCACGCTGCTCGTGGGCCTGGAGCTGGCCACCCTGCCGGTCGTGGGCCTGGTCGCCCTGGAGCGTCGAGAGCGCCGGCACGCAGGAGCCGTGGCCGGTGCCGTCGCACTCCTGACCACCTCGCTGGTGTCCTTTGCGCTGCTGGCCCTCGGCGCGGCGCTCTGGGTGGCGGCCACCGGCTCCGCCCTCCTGGACCCCGCGGCCGCCGCTGCAGCCGCCGCCGTCCCGGAGCAGGGCGCGCTGCTGCTGCTCGCTGCCGTCCTGGTGCTGGCTGGCCTGGGCTTCAAACTCTCGACCGTGCCCTTCCACGCCTGGACGCCGCTGACCTACGGCACCGCCCCGCTCCCGGTCACGACCTATCTCGCGGGCACGTCCAAGGTCGCGGCCCTGGGCGGGATGATCGTGCTGGTGCAGACCCTGGCCGGCACGTCCGGCTTCGCGCTCCTGGCCGTGGCTGTCCTGGCAGCACTGACGATGACCCTGGGCAACGCGATGGCGCTGCGCCAGGTCGACCTCGTCCACCTGCTGGCCTGGTCCGCCGTCGCCCAGGCGGGCTGGCTGATGCTCCCCCTGGCATCCCTGTCCTCGCGGGCGGTGCAGGCCGCTGGCGGCTACCTCGCGGTCTATGTGGTGGCCACCGTGTTGGCCTTCGTCGTGGTGATCGCGGTGGCCCGCCGCCCCGGCGGCGGCGCAACCCTGGCGGACCACCGGGCCCTGGCCCGTCGCCAGCCGCTGGCCGCCGCGGCGCTCGGGCTCGCCCTGCTGACGCTGGCCGGACTGCCCCCAGCCATCGTCGGCCTCGTCGCCAAGGTCGTGGTCCTGCGTCCGGTCGCGGCCGACGGCACCTGGTGGCTGATCATCGTCGCCACGCTCAACATCGCCCTGGGCATCGCGGTCTACGTGCGCTGGCTGTCCGCCCTGATTGCCCGGTCCGGAGAGGACACCGGCTGGGAGCGAGAGGTCCCAGTGGCCTCGCCCGCGGCCGAGGAGGACGCCGAGGCGACCACCGCGCTGCCCACCTCGGCCGATGCCACCGAACCAGCGCCCGACGACACTGCTCAGGCCACCAGCGCGGAGGTGGGGGCGACCGCCGTGGCCGGCCAGTCCGCATACGCCATGCCGTGGACCCACCGGGTCCTGATCCTGGCGCTCTCGGCCCTGCTCGTCGCCGGCAGCATCGCCCCCGTCGGGATCTTCTGATGCGCGGAACACCGCTGGTTGGTTGAGCGTTTCACCAGCATGCACAAGCACTACAACGGCCTGAAGACCGCCCTGCTGTTCGGCGGCATCTGGGCCCTGCTCCTCGGGATGGGCGCCCTGATCGGGAACGGCCGCTTCATCTGGTTGTTCGCGCTGATCGGTGTCGCGACCACGGCCTACGGCTACTGGAACTCCGACAAGATCGCGATCAAGGCGATGAAGGCCTACCCGGTGACCCCGGAGCAGCAGCCGGCGATGTATCGCATTGTCGAGGAGTTGTCCGCGCGGGCCGGCCAACCCATGCCCAGGCTCTATGTCAGCCCCACGGCGGCCCCCAACGCCTTCGCGACCGGACGCAACCCACAGAACGCTGCCGTCTGCTGCACCGAGGGGATCCTGCACCTGCTCGACGAGCGTGAGCTGCGAGGAGTGCTCGGGCACGAGCTGATGCACGTCTACAACCGCGACATCCTGACCGGCTCGGTGGCCGCAGCCATCGCCGGCGTCATCACCTCCGTCGCGCAGATGATGCTCTTCTTCGGCGGCGGAGGTGGGGAGAACCGGCCCAACCCGATCGTGATGATCGCCATGGCCCTGCTCGCGCCGATGGCCGCCATGCTGATTCAGCTCGCGATCACCCGCACCCGGGAGTATGACGCGGACGAGGACGGCGCCGCGCTCACCGGCGACCCGCTCGCGCTGGCCAGCGCCCTGCGCAAGATCCACCACGGCGCCCAGGCCGCGCCGCTCGCTCCCGAGCCGCAGTTGGTCAACGCCAGTCACATGATGATCGCCAACCCGTTCAAGGCCGGCGACGTCAAGCGGCTCTTCGCCACCCACCCGCCGATGGAGGACCGGGTCGCACGGCTGGAGGCGATGGCGGGGCGTCGCTGACCTCGCGCGATCACCCGGTCGGCGCGTCTCCGTTCGGCTCGCCGCGGACCGACAGCACGGGGGAGCGGTCGCCCCGGATGGTGGCGACCATGTCGACCACGCGCCGGGTCGCGCGCACGTCGTGCGCGCGGAAGACGGTAGCCCCGAGCCAGGCGGCGACCGCCGTCGCGGCCAGCGTGCCCTCGAGCCGGTCGTCGGGCTCGAGGCCGAGGCTCTCGCCGACGAAGTCCTTGCGGGAGAGTGCCTGCAGGACCGGGAAACCGAGGTCGGCCACGTCGCCGGTGTGACGCAGGAGTGTCAGGCTGTGCCGGGTCGTCTTGCCGAAGTCCAGCGTGGGGTCGACCAGCACCCGCTCGGCGGGCACTCCGGCCTCCACCGCTGCCGCCGCACCGGCGGCGAGGACCCGCAGCACGTCCCGCACGACCGCGAGCGCGTCGTCGCCCTGCTCGTCGGCATACCGCACCGCGACGGGGTCGGTTCGGGGTGGCAGGCCGCCGGTGTGGGAGACCACCACGCCGGCGCCGATCTCGGCCGCCACGCGCACCAGCTCAGGGTCGTGCCCCGCCCAGGTGTCGTTGACCAGGTCCAGCCCGATGGCTCCCGCCTCCTGAGCGACTTCGCTGCGCCAGGTGTCCAGGCTGAGCGCCAGGTCGGGGAACTCGCCGCGGGCGGCCTCCAGGAAGGGCATCACCCGGCGCAGCTCCTCGTCCGCGTCGACGACCTCGCCCTCCTGCCCGGCGCGGACCCCGCCGACGTCCACGATGTCGGCCCCGGCCTCCACCGCCTCGCGGAGCGCCTCGAGGGCGGAGTCCAGCTCGGTGTGCCGGTTGCCGCCCCAGAAGGAGTCCGGGGTGCGGTTGATGATTGCCATCACCGCCGGCCGGTCGGCAGCAAAGCGCTGGCCGCGAAGCTGCAGCGGCGGAGTGCGTGGGAACTGCGACGCGTCATGTCCTGCTGTCGGGTGATGTCCTGCTGTCGAGGGTGGCACGGACTCATCGTAGCCACGGACTGTCCCAGGGAATTATCTGAAATGATAACCTCTTGGTTATGGACGATGAGTTGGCGCTCGAGGATGTCCTGCGGTCCGCGGCGCGTTTGCAGCACGCGGTGCCGGACGCGGTCCTGGTGGGCGGGACCGCGGCCGCGGTGCACGCGCACCACCGCGTGTCGTTCGATCACGATCACGTCCTGAGCGACCTCGCCCAGCGTTATGCGGAGGTGCTTGAAGCCGTCGAGGCGTCCGAGGGGTGGGTGACCAGCGTCCGCGCGAGCTCACCACCACTCACACTCCTGGGATCACTGGCAGGCATCGAGGCCGGCTTGCGTCAGCTGCGGCGAACGCGCCCCCTGGAGGTCGAACAGTATGACCTGCCCGGCGGGGAGTCGGTGCGTGTCCCGACCCTGTCCGAGATGCTCCGTGTGAAGGCATTCCTGATCGTTCAGCGCAATGTCACGCGCGACTACCTCGACACGGTCGCACTCGCCGATCGGCTGGGGGTCCGGTCGGCGACTGACGTCCTCGTGGAGATCGACGAGTACTACGCAGACCGCAGCCGCACGCATGGATCAGTGCTCACCGCCCTCGTGGCGCGACTGGCCGAGCCGTCTCCCAGGGACGTCCGCGTGACGGGACAGTTGGCGTCGTACAAGGGGCTGAACCCGCGTTGGCACGACTGGGACAGCGTGGTCGTTGCCTGTCGCGGACTCGCCGACCACCTGCTGCGCGCCGTTGAGGGTGGGTTGACATGACCACCCTGTTTCGCAACGTGGATGTGCCTTCGGGTGCTCCTCCCGCGGCGTGGCCCTACGAGGCAATCGTGGCGACGATCGAGCGCGGGCTGGTCCAGGACTGGGCGGTCCTCACCCGCGAGATTCGACGTGATCCGTGGGGTGCCGTCGCGCGGCAGGTGGCTGACTATCTCGATGACCAGCGGCCACCGGGCGTGGGGCCGCTCCTGGCCGGGGTCATCGAGCGTTCTCGTGCGCAGACGGCTGAGTCGGAGAAGGCCGAGGTCGCTGCTGAGATCGACGGGCTCGTGCGAGGCTCCGGTCTGACGTCGGCAGCCTTCGCGGCGCGCATCGGCACCTCGGCCTCCCGCCTATCCACCTACCGCCGCGGCTCGGTCACGCCGTCGGCAGCAGTCCTGCTCCGTATGCGGCGTCTGGTCGAGCAACTCCGCGATGAAGGCCTGACCTAGTAGCGTGTCGCGGCTCATGTGATGGGTTTGGTTGGTCTGTTCTGGTTGCTGCTCGACCAGATGGGTCGCTTTCCTGCCACGGCCGATGGAGTCGCTGATGTCCGCGTGATCGCGCAGCCACCCACCCGCCGCCTCAGTCACTCTGGTTACTCCAGTCACAGCCGAGGCGGGCACGTGCCCGAGGACTACCCAGTCGCGCGGCGCGACGTGCGTAGTTCCCGTGCAGTGGCCCGCCTTGGTGGGGGCTGATGCGAGTCATCGGAGGCTGACCCCGCGACGCCGTGTCGTCCCCCAACTACCTGGCCCGCGCGGCATGCTCGCTCCCTGGGCACCGGTTTGTGCCGTCTGGGAGCACTTCCGGGCTCTTGCAGCGCGCCATTGCAGGCTCCAAGAGACGGGAGGTGCTCTCAGTTGGGCCAGGCCCGCCGGGATGCCGTTGCCGCACCAGCGCCCGGGGGCCCATGGGCGCGACGAGGGCGGGCCGCTGCTGATTCGCCACACCTCAACTGGAGGCGCGCCAGACGGCGCACGGCACATCGATGACCTCGACCTGCCGCAACGCCGAACCGCAGCCTGGCAGGAAGCCACCAACCCGACCAAGGCCACATCGACTGGCAACTCACCGCGACC
>NZ_QLVD01000018.1 GCF_003352835.1 Ornithinimicrobium murale
CACGCCGTTCTCCTGACCACTGGCTTCTGTTCCTTGACAGCTCAGAAACCTATGCAGGGAACGGCGTGCGCCCTACCCAGGCACCCTCAGAACACCCACAGGTGAGTCAGAAGAGCCACCATCTTGACAAATTCCGGGATCGAACGTCGGGATCGGCAGTTTCCAGACGTGCTTGTCGATGTGCCTCTCGTCCTTACCGTATGACATCAACGGACGAACAAGGGCAGTCAGAACGGGGGCATTAAGAATGCCCATGAGAAAGCGTCCTTCGGCCAACGTCGCGACTGCGCTCCAGTACAGGGTGTGGTCGATGATCACCCTCGGGTTCGTAACTACTGCGGCGGAGACGTGCATCCCAGCCTTTGCGTAGACCACTCTTAGCTGTGGCGGGGGTACCTGTTGGGTGAGCTTGCTCATGTGATCGATCTGCTCGGTCAGGGTCATCTTGCCCGTGCTGCGCGTGCGCCAGATCTCTTCCGTCCTCCGGGTCCAGTCGGCGAGGCCGGGGTAGGCGTCGATCCGTTGGTGCTCACCGGAGAGCAAAGTGCCCTGGCTGGTCAGGGGCACGACGAACAGATCTGGATCTTGGTTTCGGAACGGCAATACATGCTCGCCAAGGAGCGTTGGCCAGATGAACTCGGTCTCGACGGATCCGGAGATGTTCGGCACTTCCTTCCACGGTGCCTTCTCTGTCGCGGATCGCTTTGATATGACAGCTGCCCGACCGCTGGGCACGCCAAGTGCGGTTTCTTCCGAGGGCTCTACGCGCATGAGCACGCGAGGTACGAGACTTGCTCCCTGGCTAAAGCGCTTGGCATAGGGCGAGCGGGGGTCGTCCTCGGAGCCGATGGACAAGCTGCCAGCGCTTGGCTCAGGAGGTGAGCCGTGTCGTGGGTGGCGTGAGGGTGCGGTGCTCGCCCCGTCCAGATGAGGGCCGTGGCCGGCATCTGGTCTGCTGCCGGACCACGCGATCCGAAGATCACAGCAGATCCGCGGGGGAAGAGGTGTGGCCGGATTCTGCGCAGGTCCCAGCTGGGGCTGAAGGTGACGTTCGCGCCGTCGAAGCTGCCGCGACGAAAGCCTCTCCAGTAGTCGCGGTCGATCACCGAGTTGGGGACGACGAAGGCGAGCCTGCCGCCAGTCTTGAGATAGCGCTCGACGGCGCGTGCGACGAACAGGCCGGCGAGGTCCTGGTGGGTGGCGGTGGTCTCGTTGTGCCAGAAGCCGCGATCTTTGGCCAGTGTCTTGAACCGTTTCTGCATGGTGGCGGTCATGTGTCGGTAACTCAGCCATGGTGGGTTCCCGATCAGCACGTCGACGCGGTTTTCGTATCGGGCGAGCCACGCGGGGCGTGAGACGTTGCGGATGTAGTAGGACCAGATGTGGTTCCGCCCTGCTTCGTGTAGCTCTTTGAGGCGGACGAAGTTCGCGTTCAGGTCGGGAAGGTCGGCCTCGGCCAGTGCTAGACGGCGGATCGTCCCCTCGGACAGTTTGCGAGTCGGTTTGCCTGCAGCCCGACCGGCCTCGTTGACCAGAGTCTGAATCAGATCGTCGAAGAGAGCAGAGTTCTCAAGTAGATGTTCGCCGAAGCGCAGTTCTCCGGACAGGAGTTGGTCGCCGACCTCGGTGGGAATGACGAGGTGGCTGATGCTCATCAGGTCCTCGCGCTGGTCCCAGCCGAGCGAGTCGCCCAGGTAAATCGGGACGGACAGATTGCCCCGGTCTGGGGCGTTGAGCCGTTCCCGACCCAGGGCCAGCAGGTATGTCACCCGAGCCAGGGCGACGGCAACGGGATGCAGGTCGATGCCCATCACCCTGGAGGTCACCAGTCCCATGGCGTCTTTCAGAGACATGCCTGAGTGTTCAGTTGCTATCAGGAAACGGCGTACGGCGTAGAACACAAATGTTCCGGAACCGCAGGAGGGATCCAGGACCCGTTGGTTGAGAGGGTCGGTGACTACCTCGGACACAACGCGGTTGGCCAGCCAGTCAGGGGTGTAGTACTCGCCCAGTGCTTTGCGAGTTTCGGCTGGGATGACGGACTCGTAGAGAACTTTCAGCACGTCGTGCTCGACTGCTGACCAGTCGAACCGGGCAAGCCGTCGGCCAGAGCGTTGATGAACCCGTCTCCGCCAGGGACTTCGAGGACCCAGTCGAAGAAGTCTCGGTCGACCACGCCGTGCAGACCAGCGATGGTGAACTGGTCGCCGGACAGCAAGGTCGCCGGCGAGAGTTCTTCGGCGTCAAGGCCGAGGACCAGGTGCGCGATGATCTCAGCGCTGTTGACCAAAAGGGTGTGTTCGAGGAAGAGATCATCCGAGTCCGTGAACTGGGTTCCCAGTGCGCTGCGGAGCAGGTCGGCCCATAGCTCGCGCTTCAGGGCCACGGTCGGTAGGTCCCTGCTGTCTGCGTACATGGCCTTGAGGATGGAGTAGTCCAGTGCGTGAGAGGAGCTCTCGGCTCCGAGCCGATCGGCGATCTCGTTCGGCGTCGGCCGAACACCCTTCTTAGTGGCCAGGACACCTTCGAGCCAGCGCAGTAGGTCCTGGGCGGCGCCGGGGCCGCCGGTTGTGGCAGTGTGCCGGGTTGCCTCGGTCAGAGCCCCCTCGACCTCGTGGTACGCGATCCAGAGCCGGCCGTCGGTGATGATCCCGACGTAGCGCTGCCCCATCTCTGCCGCGCGGGTCTGCACATAGTTGCTCACCTGTGCTGCGGCCTGGGCGATCGCAGTCTCGCTGGCCAGTGATCTCTTGACCTCGATCACGGTGCAGCCGACCTCGACGTCGATCCGCTGTCCCTGACCCACTTGTGTCTCAAGTTGGACGTCTAGATCATCCGCGGCCAGGCCAAGCTCATTGTCGAGAAGGAGCATCCGCACGTCCGATTGGATTGTTGCTTCTGACCGGACACCACCGGATTTGTTGACCAGCCTCTCGAGGAGAGCGGTTCTGCTTCCGACTCGGGCTTGGGTCATGACCCCGAACCTATCCGGTCGTGGTTCTGACCAGGGCAAGGCTCGAAGGGTGGCCACAGGGCATCTTTCCCGGCCACGACTGCGCTGGACGTCCGTCGTCGCGGGGTCACAGCGACTGAGTCGGCGGCACCTACTTGGACGGGAAAGGACTATTCATCTGACGAGAGGTAGACCTACATGACCAACCCGGCGCGAACACCTGGCCCACTGGACTCGGGCGCTCGGTGTCACATGAGGCTGGTGGACGTCCAGGCGGTCACCAGCATGGACGTCCACCAGCCGTTGGATCAAAGCACCGGGCCGCTGGGGGAGTGGCTGCGCAGGTCCATGATCGTCTGCGATGACACCGCACTGGGGATCATCAACGCAACGGTCTGGGATGACGAGGTTGACACAGATGTCTGCGAGCTCGTCCTCTCGGTGGAGATCAGTCATCGGACCGAGTCGGTCGGGGTGTGGCCCCGGTGATGGGCTACAACCACGCGGCCAGCGGCATGCTGGTCGGTGTGGCCACGGTCGGCCTGGTCCCGGTCCAGCACTGGTCCGAGCAGGTCGCCTGGGTGTTGGCCCTCGGTGGGGCGGCCATGAGTCCAGACCTGGACACGGGGGGCTCTCACGCTGCTCGCATGTGGGGAGCACCGACCAGACTGCTCGGCACCGGGCTGGGTGCGGTTGTCGGCGGACACCGACAGGGGACCCACGACGCCGTCCTGGTGTCGCTGACCGTGGCAGTTGGTGCCTGGCTGGCGGGCCTGCACCCGATCTCCCTGACGGTCGCGCTGGCCCTGTGCATCGGCTTGGCGCTGCGCGGACTGATGGTCGTCGGGGCCGGTCGCATCGGTGCCCCACTCAACCTCATCGCCTCGGGCCTGGGGGCCTGGTGGTTGGTCAACAACGGTGCCGGCGGGCTGGAGTTGCTGCCGCTGGTGCTGGCCGGTGGAGTCTTGGTCCACATCCTCGGTGATCTGATCACCACCGAGGGTGTGCCGATCCCAATTGTCTGGCTGTTCGGGGTGAAGCAGCGGATCAGTCTGCAGTTGTTCAGTGTGAACTCGAGGATGGAGCGCGCCGTGGTCGCGCCGGCCCTGAGTCTGGGCACCGTCTTCCTGCTGGCCGGTCACCTCGGGATCCACGACCTTGCCAGTTTGCTGGAGGCCGGCGACCTGATCGTGCGGACTGTTCTTCCCGGTCTGGCGAGCACTGGCTCTGTCAGCCCTCACATTTAGACTGTGCAGTGTCGGAACAAGTCAAAGTGAGGGAAGTGAGCGGACCGATGGCTACATACAACGGTTCTAACGTCGAGGCCAGCGGCGGCGAGGTCCTGACGATGGAGCGGTGCGAGTGCAAGACCTGTCCCGTCGACCCGTTCGCCTGCCCGAGCTGTGGCGGCGAGGTCGACTACTACTGGCGCGAGTGCCCGCACGAGGCGCCCGAGCAGCGGTGGTCCCTGGTCGTGCGGACGGTCGGGGGCTCGCAGGCGCGCTTGGTCCACGCGCGTCACAGCTCGATCATCGAAGCCGTCCTGAGCGAGGTGAAGTGATGGCCGCCCGCGCGCAGGCACCTGATCCAGCTGACTGGAGACATGTTGTGAAAAGCACCGCTGGCACGGGTCTGTCAGTGGGCGGCATTGGACTGTGTGTTGTCGAACATAGAGTGAAAGAAATGCACCATGACCATCACGCCGACGAGCATTGAGGACACCGCGGCCGCGGCGTCCGGAGCGTTCGAGCTTTACTACCGTGCCCTGGCGGCCGCCCTGCGACCACCGCGATGGGTGCCTCCCGTCCGCCGATCCCGGCCCTGGCCCCCGCGCTCGTCGAGGCCACCGAAGACGGCCACGTGCGCCCTGACCACTCGCATGGTGTTGGCGGAGGCCGGGGTGGCGCTCACCGCCACGGACCGCTACCGGCTCGCGTGGGGTCGGTGACGGCCCCGGAACCGCCGCCGCGCCCGAACGCCCGCCCCTACCAGTGACCCACGTTGGACCGCACAGCGCTTCCAAACTCCACTGACTGCGCGGCCACAGGGCAGTCAGGCGTGCCCCACTCATGCGGGAGCACCAGGTCACATCGCATCCTCCTGACTCCGCGACGTCCATCGCTGTGCGGAACTGGTCCAGACAGCAAGCCAACTGCTGGATCAAACGAGCTTGACGACCTTCCGTATCCGCGCCCCGACAGATCGCATGGGCGAACCAAAGGAGGGTCTTGACAACGTCCATACTGGCCCCTAGCATCTACACACCAATCCTTTCATCTCCCTATGCAGACACCAGCCATAGTGAGGAACCATGCTCGCTGCAGCTCTCCATCAAGTTTCCGATACGCGTCACCTTCAAGACGACAACGGCAACCCAGCCGACGCGCTGGCCTCGCTTGCATTGAACAGTAAGGCATGTGATTTGACCTCCACAGGAAGCTTTGGCCGGCCATGGTGACCGAAACGCACGCCCCCGTAAGACAACGCGTCGCACCTCGCCGAGGGGCAGCCCGGAAGTACAGCATCGCCGCGGCCCTGATACTCGTTGGCTACCTGATCCTTAGTCCCCTTCTTCAGGTTGTCGTGAACGCTTTCAGCGACCGCCCTCTTTACCAGGGAGTAGGACACTTCAGTCTTGAGCCATGGACTCTTTTGTCGGAACCCGGAACCTGGACACTCCTGACGAATACAGTTGCCTTCGCATTTGGGGCGGTCTGTATGGGCTTAGTTCTGAGTCTTCCTGCCGCATGGATCCTTGAGCGAACCGATATCGCCGGAAGACGCGTTTGGCGCTCACTGATTCTCTGCGGATTGGGTATGGCGCCTGGAGTAACCGCACTAGCGTGGACACTCTTGGGTAGCGGTACTATCGGTGCCATCACGCTCACTGTTGAACGGATACCGATCCTAGGGGATCTCGTTGATATAAACATCACTACTCTCTTCGGCATGGCATTTGTGGGTGGGATCATTGCCGTACCAACGATGTACACTTTGATCGCACCAAATCTGCGTCGCGTCTCAGGCGACCTGGAAGAGGCAAGCTACGTATGTAAGGCAAGCCGACTTCGTACCGCCCGAAAGATAATACTCCCATTGGTGCAACCAGCGGTACTAGGTGCAGTAATAATGATGGCTATCATCATGCTAGGCACGTTCGACATCCCTGCGATTGTCGGCTCAGCGCCCGGTCTACAAGTCTTCTCTAGCCGCCTATATGCCGAAATGACGCCCCAGATTGGGCTTCCTAATCATAACAGAGCCGCAGTAATCGGTCTGCTTATGCTGATACTCGCGGCAGCACTGATCGTTTTGTATACCCGTGCCAATGGCAAGAGCACTCGATACGCTGTTGTGTCTGCTCGAAGCTTTAGGCTCACGCGCACGGCACTAAGTCGCCGATGGACTGCAATCGCCCAACTCTACCTAGCTGTGGTCGTCACCATTGCTCTAGTCTTGCCCATGGCCATCCTAGTGCTCGCGAGTCTGCAGCCATTCTACCAACCACCCGCTGACAGCGCTGCATTCAGCAACCTCAGTCTCGACGCATACGCACAATTGTTGGATGCTCGCAATGTACGTCGAATGGTAACGAATACCGTCTTGGTTACCTTACTAAGTGCGACCCTTACGATGTTCGTTGCAGTCGGTGTTGGATGGCTGGTAACGCGCATCCAAAGACCATCGACATCCCTGCTAGCTGTCTTGGCGTTCGCCCCAATTGCGATCCCAGGAGTCCTGCTTGGCGCCGCCATATACATGACGTACCTCTACCTACCACTTCCTATATCGGGAAGCATTACGATAATGGTTATCGCCTACTTAACAAACTACCTCCCTTTCTCCATGATCGCGATGCGCTCAGGAATAGCCCAGATGCATCCATCCTTGGAAGAAGCGTCCCTGATGTCTGGTGCAACCGGCGCGAAGACGTTCCTTCGCGTTACGGGTCCACTTCTTATGCCGGCGTTCATGGCCGGGTGGATATGGCTAGTGGCCCATGTCATGCGGGACATGAATATCGCTCCGGTTCTCGCATCACCTGAGAACCAAACAATTGGTGCGTTCCTGTGGCAGAGAATCCAAGACGGAAACATCCAACAGTTCAGTGCCCTGTCGGTGTGCATGGTAACGGTCCTCTTGGCCCTTATTCTAACCTGGCAGCGAATGTCGCGAGAGGAAGGCTGAGGTACATGATTTGGAGTCGTTCGGAGTCGACCCTAGATGCCACGCCTGCGAAAACACGAGAAGCCCCAAGAGGCTCAGTTGAAAGCCATCCTGGGAAAACCGTGGAAGTCGCTGGCCTATATAAGAGCTTCGTGCTAGGACGGAACCGCGAGCGAGTAGACGTTCTTCGAGACATCTCCTTTGACGTTGGATCAGGAGAGTTTCTCACTCTGCTTGGACCGAGCGGTTCCGGTAAGAGCACCCTACTGCGCTGTATTGCGGGCCTAGAGAGTCCGGATGATGGCGTGATCAGGATCGGTGACGAGTCCGTCGCCGATAAGCGCCGCTTCGTTCCTCCCAACAGGCGTGATATAGGCATGGTCTTCCAGAGTTATGCTGTCTGGCCGCATATGACTGTGTCTCAGAATGTTGCGTATCCCCTTCTCAATGCACGGGCGCGGTCTACGCGAAGGTCGTCCATGAATGTGGACCGGGACGTCAACAGAACACTTGAGACCGTGGGGTTGGGGGGATACGGCGGAAGAGGCGTCCATGAACTATCCGGCGGTCAACAGCAGCGAGTCGCGTTGGCTCGAGCTATCATTTCCCGGTCCGGCCTTCTCCTGCTGGACGAGCCTCTTTCAAACCTGGACTCCAAGTTGCGCCGGGAGATGCGTCATGAACTCCGTCAGATATCAAAGGAGCATGGTCTCACATCAATCTATGTGACACATGATCAGTTTGAGGCGCTATCCATGTCTGATCGTATTCTCCTCATGCGCGATGGGAGGATTGAGCAACAAGGAGAGCCAGAGGCAATATACGGGTCACCCGACACCGAGTTTGTAGCCGGCTTCCTAGGGAATATTAACCTTATCCCCGCAAGAGTACTAGAGCGCCACGGTAGTGTGGTCATAGCTGAATTGTCTGGAACTGGCGAGACGGTTCGCGTCGCGATCCCAAGGAACAAGGAGTTGAACGTCGGCGAGAAGGCAACTCTAGGAATCCGCACGCATGACATCACGATTCAGGAAGCTGCCGAGGGTGGAGACAGCAGCATCCGGGATGAAGGCGCGCCTCACGACAATCGACTCACGGGGAGGGTCACGTCACTGCAATTCCTCGGGGAGCGGTGGGAAGTCCATGTGCAGGTTGGGGATCAAGAGGTGAGGTTGTTTCGGTATCGAAACCCGGACTCCTCCGAAGGGCACTTGGTAAATGTCGCCTTCGCCCCCGAGAGAGCATTCATATTTCAGGACCGGGATGCACCCCACGGTGCAGCCACAGAACCACTTCCGCCATCGAGTACGGAGAAGAGACAATGAGTCATAGCACCATGGGCCGCCTAGTTGTTCCACTAGCTGTTGTCGGCGTTCTGACGACGGCTGCTTGCTCCGGCAATCCGCCAGTTGAGGCTGCGGAAGATGTACCAGAGGAACTTCAGGGGTTGTACGAGGATGCCAGAGAAGAAGGTGGTTTGATATTCTCGTCGTCACAGCAAGGGCTCGATGAGCTTGCTGAGGCATTCGAGGAACGATACCCAGGTGTGACTGTTGAGGTGCTCTCGAGGAGCGCTGGCGATAGCGGCGCAACCCTTGTGACTGCCGTGACTGCCGGGGCTTCGCCGGACTTCGACGTGTCATTTGCACAGCCGTCAGGTTCCAAGGAGCTCTTGGAAACGGATTCGATCATGGACGTGGACTGGGTGGGCCTAGGCGTGAATCCGGCGCTCGTTCCTGATCTGCTCGAAGGGCGCATCGTTCACTGGAGCGATACTGTCTATTCGATCGCCTATAATACGGAGCTCGTTTCAGAGGAGGACGTCCCTAAATCGTGGGAGGACGTTGCACAGTATAGTGACGGGGTAATCGCTGTCGATCCGCGTGGGCATGGATTTGGTGCCTATGCGTTCACAGTAGACAACGACCTGGAGGCGGCACGGGAACTCGCTGAAGAGATGCGCACGAAGCAGTTAACGCTTCCAGGGTCATCGGGTATGCGTCGTACCACGGTTTCGTCAGGCCAGGCTGATATTGGGTTCGGTGACCATCTGTCGGGGATCCTTAATGAAAAAGAGCGGGGCGCCCCAATTGAGTGGGCAAGGACCGACACCGTGAGCGTGAGTCCCTTCGGCTTGTTTGTGGCGGCCGGGGCTGAAAATCCAAATGCCGCGAAGTTGTTTGTTGTGTGGGCGACCAGCACCGAAGGGCTCCAAGCCTACGAGGACATTGCCGGACAATCAGTTCTGAATGAGGACGTGGGCATTGAGTCGGCGAGGCTTGAGATGCTCCAGGAAAACGGCACAGTTCTCCATTCACAGCTCGACTATACCATGGAGGAACTGGAGGCAAATAATGCCATGAGAGAAGAGGTTGCCCGTTTGTTCGAGTAGCGATAGAGGGGAGGCGGTCCCTTGGGAACGCGATTAGTGGCTGTATAGACGGAGCACTGTCTCTAGAAGATTGTCTCGTATTGGCGAGTGGCACTCCTGGGTAAGTCGCAACATTGAGAGATCGCGCTAAACTGGAAACGGTGGGTGTCGTATGCGTCGGGCGAATAGGGAACGTGTCAAAAAGGAGTTACACGTGTTCTCCGCGGCGGGGTTCGTTTCTCTTTTACTAGTGTCGGGTATGAATCTGTTGACGCCGATACTTCCGTTATACGCTCAGGAGTTCGATGCGACTAGCACTGAGATTGGCGTGGTAGTTGGGTCCTTCGCCATTGGACGCGTGTTGTTCGACGTGGCAGGGGGAAGTTGGTCTGACCGGTATGGTCCAAGGAGTATCGCCCTCACGGGATGTTTGGTGACTGCTGGCGGATCCGTCATTGCGGGAGCAACCAATTCTCTGTCGGTGCTTATTGCAGCACGCGCTGTTCAAGGGGTCGGGTCGGCACTGTATGTCACGTCGGCGATGCTGTTAGTGATTGCCATAGCTCCTAGAGACAAGATCGGGCAGCGAATAAGCCAGTATCAGGGAATCTTCATTATTGGGTTAGCCATTGGCCCCATAGTCGGTGGTGTAACAGCTGATGCATTCGGTATGAGAGCGCCGTTCTATGCGTATGCCGGGATTGCTGTTGTGGGGTTTATTATCGTGGCGATCACGTTCCCATCCCTGAATGAAGTGCCGAGGAATCGTGAGGCGGTACATGCCCGCGGGCCACGGACGTCTAAAAAGGTGTTGTTACGTAGACTACTCGCGCACCCCGTGTTCATCGCTGCCTTGTTGGTCACTTTTACTGTATCTCTCGTTCGAGCCGGAATCAGGAATACGATTCTACCATTATATGCGGGTGATGTGATTGAGATGAGCACCTCATCGATCGGGGCCTTGTTGACTGTGTCTGCGCTCGGTAATCTGTTGGCGCTATGGGGGGCTGGCAGGTTATTGGATGGGGGGCGGCGCAAGGCAACAACGGTCATCAGTCTATTACTCTCGGGGTGTACCGTGGGCCTTTTCGCGATAACGCAGGAGGAATTGTGGCTGTTCGTGCTCGCGGGGATGCTAGGCGCCTTCACTGGGTATGCGACGGCTGCCCCTACCGCAGGAGTGGTCGATGCGGCAGAGGAAGAAGTTCGGGGGACAGCTGTGGGAGTGCAACGCATGGCAATGGATGTTGGGTTGCTCCTTGGACCGATAGCACTGAGTACCTTGTTACCCACGACCGGGTTCTCGGCCGTGTTCCTTATTGCGGCTTCGCTCCTAGTCATGGTGGCGTTTGTGGCAATTGCTATTCGAGAGACGAAAGTTCCGGTAATTGCGTGAGTATGCCGTCAACTTTGACAAGCAGCCAGTGTGAGAGTAGACACGAGGCGGTTGCAGGATGGGTTGCCGGCCTCAGCAAGGCGAACGCCGTCGTCACCTGCCCAGGCCAAGCGCGCGAGGGGCTGCTCACCGCGTCAAAGGTGGAGCCGCAGACTAATCGTTTCTCCATAGTGCGCCTTCCGCCGGCCACCGCGCTACTTCGAACGGACGGGACCAGCGCTGTGCCTCCCGCCTTCGTGCCTCAGGATGTCTCGTTTCCAGCCCGGGCAGTCCGCCCGCCCTTCAGCGTCACACCCATCCAATGGTTCGTGGCTGGGGTGGCTGCCCACGCTGTTCCTCTTGACCAGTCGGGAACGAAGTGACTACACTGGGAGTCAGCCAGTTGCATATGTAGACCCTATGCGGAGACCACAAGGGTCTGCTGGCGACTGTTCAGGCCCTGACGGAGTGTGGGGCCCGGGTAGGGCGCATGTTGGCCTTTCGTGACCTGAGCAGTATCACCAAGATCGATGGAGAACCGGAGCGACACCATGGAGCACGATGACCTCGCCAAGAAGGTCCCGGCCGGGAGCCTTATGTCTTTTCCGACCACACCCTTCACGCCCAAGGACAGGGTGGATCTCGACGTGCTGGCGCAGCACGTCGAGATCCAGTTGTCTTACGGGGCTAGGGCCGTCTTCCCTGGTTGTGGTACGGGCGAGATGCAGTCCCTCTCGCCCGAGGAGCATGTCCGTGTAGTGGCAGCGGTAGTTGACGTGGTGAACGGACGAGTTCCCGTTTTCGCGGGCGTCGGCTTTGGCCTAGCCGCGTCACGTCAGATGGTGAGCGTGGCTGCAGAGGCGGGGGCGGACGGCGCGCTGGTATTTCCACCCTACCTCGCTCCCGGGGATGAGAACGCTCTGCTCGACTACTACGCGACGATAGCAGCTGCGGCGCCTGTGGACTTTGGTCTAATCATCTATCAGCGGGACGGTCAGTCGCTCCCGCCAGAGGGGCTGAAGCGTTTGGCGCGGATCCGAAATGTGGTTGGCCTCAAGGACGGTAACGGCCTGGTGGACGTAATGCAGCAGCAGGTGGCTGCAGTTGAAGGAGCTGAATTCTTGTTCTTCAACGGTACCCCGACTGCTGAACTATACGCTCCGGCGCTGGCGAGTATCGGCGTTCCGTCATACTCTTCTGCGTTGCTCAATATGATCCCAGAGTTCGCCGCCGCGTTCAATGCCGCAGCCGCTCGTGGTGATAGCCAAGCCATTCGCCAGTTGACGGATCGCGTGGTGTTGCCATTTACTCTTCTCCGAGACCGTGTGCCAGGCTATGCGATTTCCCTGGTGAAGGAAGCTGTGCAAATGCGAGGAATACCAGTAGGGAAAGTTAGAGTGCCTCTTCCGGCGCCACGAGAGGAAGACAGAAAGGATCTTCAGGCATTCCTTGAAGGAATTGGGCTATTCAGCGATTTGATGCCCTGTCAGAATGCCAATGAACGGGCAGATTGGAGACCAAATGCTTCTGATTCGAAAATCTGACAGCCCGGCTCCCATTTACTCGAGGAGGAAGTATGCGCATGCCTGTTATTAAAAGCAGCAACCCTCATGACCCACTCGATAGTGTCACTGAGGTCGAGGCCGTGGGAAAAAGGCAACTGGAGCACATGCTCCAGCAAGTCGATGAAGGGGCAAGGTCGTGGCGTCGTAGCAGTGCGCTTGAGCGGCAAACGGCCCTATTAGGGATTGCACGAGAGTTCCAGACGCGGACAGAAGAGATTGCGACCCTCGTCGCACGTGAAGTCGGCAAGCCGATCGTCGAAGCACGTGGAGAAGTGGAGCGTGCCATATCGATCGCCCAGTACTTTGCTCAGGTCGTTCTTTTGGCAGACGGCGAAACCATCCCGGCAACGGATGGGAAAACGTGGTTGTCCACGCGTCGGCGCCCAGTTGGCGTCGTGGCGGCTATTACGCCATGGAATTTTCCGATTGCTATCCCCGCCTGGAAAGTGTTCCCGGCGCTGGCATTCGGCAATTCAGTCGTCCTCAAGCCCGCTAGCCAAGCGGTGGGCTGCGCAGAGATGTTTTCTGATATTGTGTTGAAGCACGTGCCGACGGACGTTTTCAACGTGGCCTACGGGGGCGCTGACGCGGCGAGGCAAATAATTCGGGAATCTAGTGTTGCGGCGGTGACATTTACGGGTTCTACGAATGTCGGCCGGTCGGTCATCGCTCTAGCTGCCGAGCGATCCGCTCGCGTCCAGGTAGAGATGGGAGGGCAAAACGCCAGCATTGTGCTGGCTGATGCCGATGTAGAGCGTGCAGCAAAGGCAACAGCGTACGCTGCGATGAGTTACGCAGGCCAAAAGTGTACGGCGACTAGCCGCATCATTGCTGAGCGAGCAGTGATGCCGGAGTTGCGTGAGGCGCTCTTGGCTGAGGTTTCAAGGCTAGCTGTTGGCGACCCTATGGATGAGGCCACGGTTATAGGTCCCGTAATTAGCGCAGCAGCACTTGATGATGTCCACAGGGCAGTGTCACTAAGTGGAGGACGAATTCTTATGGGCGGACAGCGCGATGTTGACATGACAGGATTCCATATTAAACCAACTGTGCTTGAGCTGGCGGATCGGGAGGACATCCTAGCCAGGGAAGAGGTGTTCGGCCCAGTAGTATCGCTAATGGAGGTGTCCGACGGAGATGAGGCCATCGAAGTAGCGAACTCAGTCGGATATGGGCTGTCTGCGGCGTTGTTCACGAAGGACCTGAGTGCTGCGATGACGTTCGTTGATCGCGTTGAGGCCGGAATGATCAAGGTGAATGCTCCTACTGCTGGAGTTGATTTTCACGCACCCTTCGGAGGCGTCAAAGCCTCGAGTTACGGGCCCCGTGAGCAGGGGATGGCAGCGCGTGAATTCTTCACGGAGACCTATACGATCTCCGTGACAGCCTGAAGCGCAGCTGAGGCTGTGTGTCGACAGAGTTTAAGGAGTAGGTGATGAGGATCCACCTGAACTTAGAGGAATGCCTCGGCTACGGAAACTGCGTCGTGGAAGCTCCCGACTTGTTTGATCTGGACGAGGATACCAACAAGGCAATAGTTCTTATTGAGAATCCGGACGACGGTCAACTTGAGGAGGCGCGAGCTGCTGTTCGATCGTGTCCTGCGGCGGCATTGCGGCTGGAGCGATGATTCGTGTCGAGGTCTGAGCGTGTGCTGATAGTCGGCGCATCCGTTGCTGGCGTGTCCGTTGCGGAGGAGCTCCGGGAACAAGGGTTCAATGGAGAGATCGTTCTGCTTAGCGATGAAGATTGCGAACCCTACGATCGCCCGCCTCTGTCCAAGCAGTTTCTCGCCGGTACGTTGCCCGCAGGTCGACAGTCCCTGGCTCTGCGAGATTCAGGCTGGTACGAAAAGAACAATGTTTGCCTCCGGTTAAGCACCAAGGCGGCGAAGGTGACCACCGACATCCTGGGAGTGCGGACTGCAGACGATGAGCACTTTCCGGCGGATCACGTTGTCATCGCGACAGGCGCCTCTGCCCGGACGCTGCCCGGGTGGAGTGGACTGCCCGGTGTCCTAGTACTTCGGACCCTCAGGGACGCCGACGTGTTGGCGGCCTGCCTTGAACGGGGCCCCGGCCGTCTCGTCGTGCTAGGTGCGGGCTTCATCGGGTTGGAGGTCGCGACTGCGGCCGCAGACGCGGGATGGGTCGTGCAAGTGTTGGAACGGGCCGATGCCCCGCTTTCGCGAGTGCTACCCCCTGCTCTGGGTCGGCTTTGTGTGGAAGGGGCCGTCGGGCACAACGTTCAGATCGACTACAGCATGGATGTCCTGGAACCCGCAGGTGGCGATATCGTGCAGGAAGTGCGACTCCGCGATGGGCGGACGTTTCCCGCGGACCTTATTGTGCTCGGAGTCGGAGTGGTCCCCAATACGGGATGGCTGGAGGGATCCGGCCTCGAGTGTCATGACGGGGTGGTTTGCGACGGCTCCGGAAGAACCACGGAACCTCGTGTGTGGGCAGTCGGGGACGTCGCACGCTGGCCAAACTCAGTTACGGAGCAGCACATCCGGGTCGAGCAATGGCAGACAGCGCGCGACCATGGTCGCATAGTCGCTGGGGCTATCAGCCAGTGTACGAGTACAGAGCCATTGGATCTGCCCGTGTGGGATACGGCTCCCTATTTCTGGTCTGATCTCTTCGGCCGCAAGGTACAACTCTCAGGACATGCCTCTCCGGACATGAATAGTGTCATTACGAGGACTGGTAAGCGTGTCGTCGCTGTTCTTGGGGACGATCGGCTCCGAGCGGTTCTCGCGATCGATCACCCAAGAGCGATCGCCGTGGGCCGACGCCTGCTGAGTCGTGGAGCGACGTTCAGCGAGGGTGTCGAGTGGGCAAAGGGCGCGGCCTCGGCCTCGCCGAAGCCTGCGGGGCGTGTTGCCAACGCTGTTACCCCGGAGACCTTGACGACCCCACCCCAAGCGCTATAGACTGTCTTCCATCGGAGACGCCCGTCTCCCCATGCAACCGAAAGGCGGATGTGATGACCCTGCAGGACATACATAGTCTCGTCGACGTCGAGAATGGCACTGGGAGTCGCGAGATTTTCGTCGACCATGACATCTACCGTGAAGAGCTGAAACAGGTGTTCGGTCGTGCGTGGCTGTTCATTGGTCACGAAAGCCAAGTACCAAACCCTGACGACTTCTTCGTGAGCCGCATGGGTGAGGAGTCGGTCATACTCACTCGTGACCGCCAGGGTGAGCTACATGTTCTTCTCAACACTTGTAGGCACCGTGGGATGAAGGTGTGCCGCTACGATGAGGGCAACACGCGCCTCTTCACGTGTCCCTATCACGCTTGGAGCTACTCTACGGATGGCGAACTCGTGAGTAAGCCAGGCGAACTCGTGGGGGTGCCAGGATTCAAGACTCACTATCATGGCCAGCTGGATAAGCAGGAGTGGGGCCTAATCCACGTTGCACAGATGCGGAACTACCGGGGGACCATCTGGGCTACCTGGGACCAGAACGCGCCGCCACTTGAAGACTACCTCGGTAGCTTCAGCCTGTGGCTCGATAGTGCACTTAATCACCGCGACGGCCGGGAGGGCGGTTCTGTCGTACTCGTTGGCGTGCAGAAATGGCGAACGAAGTGCAATTGGAAGTTTCCCGCGACCAACTTCGTCGGTGATGCTGCGCACGGAGTGAGCCACAAGTCTGTGAATATGGTCGGCATCAGTCCAAGCGCTTCTGGGCGCAGGGATGAAAGGCCCAAAGATCACTATGCCTTCGGATGGCCGGACCTTGGTCACGGTGGGCTTGGATTCACCCCCCGACTCGAAGAAGACTGGGTTCAAGGGGATGTATTCACTAAGTATCCTGAAGTTTCCAAGTATTTCGGCGAGGTGTACGCGACGCGCAAAAAGAACCTAGAGGGGAAAACACACTACCAGGGCAAGGGTACGATCTTCCCCAATATGTCCTTTCATGAAGAGCAGCCCCGAACGATCATAGTGAGTCACCCCAACGGCCCGGAGGAAACAGAGTTCTGGCGCTTCTACCTCGTTGATGAGGACGCGCCAGATCACGTTAAAGACACCTTGCGGCACTATTACATGACCTATTCTGGTCCTGGTGGAATGACCGAACAGGACGACCTCGAGAATTGGGCGTACGCTACGGAGGCCAGTAAGGGGGCGATTTCGCGACAGTTTCCATACAACTATCAGCAGGGGTTGGGGTGGTCGGAGCCGTTTGACGAGTACCCGGGAGCCGTTTGGTGTGGGAATTTGGTCACCGAGCAGAATCAGCTAGTCTGGCTGAAGAGGTGGTCGGAGTTTATGCAAGGATGGGAATGGGAGTATCTTATGCATGAGAGAGTGCACCCTGATGCCCGCGCCTTTCCTCTCAAGGTGGGCGACAAGTGATGTCTGAAGCTAAACTGAGCTCGCGCGGGACGGCACTCCTCCAAGAAGTGGAACAGTTTCTCTACTCAGAAGCTGAGATGGTAGATGACCGGCAATTCCGGGAATGGTTAAATCTGTTCACAGATGACCTGGAGTACCGCGTGCCTATGGCACGGAACGTGCGATCGGACAATATTGACAATGAATACATGGAGGGTGCGCACGATATCCATTGGATAGACGAAGGAAAGGAAACGCTGACCCAGCGTGTTGAACAAATTCATACCGGCGTACACTGGGCAGAGGAACCTCTGTCTCGAACAACACACCTTATTTCAAACGTGCGGGTCTCCGAGAGTGTAGCTCTGGGTCTGAAGGATGAGGAGGTGGATGTCCGATATGTATTTCTTACGTACCGGCACCGACTGAATGACCAGGAAGACACGGTGGTTGGGCGACGCAGAGACCTACTTCGGCGCGTGGATGGTCAGCTGAAGATCGCTCGCCGAACTATCTATCTCAACCAGACGGTCTTCCTGGCACGAAGCCTTAGCCACTTTCTTTGAGTCGGGATATAATATGGGTGAACGATCGCATGAGGATTCCCTACGCTTGGTAGCTGGAGACCGATTGACGCTGGCAGACGGTTCTGTAGTTGAGATAACTGAGAATCCGCGAGACGGAGTCTGGTTGTTCTGCACCTATCTCTCGTCGCCGGATGCAGACCTTCAAGGGCGCCGAGACGAAGCGGTCTACACGACCGACGTGACAGGGTTCGCCGACTAGCGGGTGGGGTGACCTGTCGTCTTGCGATGCTCCTTTTGCCGGAGCGTGGGTTGAGGTTTCATTAGGACGTGAGCGGCTCCGGGTGCCCGGTCGAATGATCTGGCTATATCAGTGCCGTTTGCCGCTTCGGTGGAGCGAACGACGACCGTTGGTTTGCCTTCTCCGCGGGTGGACCCTGCTGGTGTCGCGGTGTAGACGGTGTTGGAGTTTATTCCAGCACCTTCAACCACCAGGCTTCAGGCGGACATTAACGCAAAAACACCTTAGAGCAGCACCAGTAAGTGGCCCGCCCGCGGCCAGTACGCTCCGCATTTCACCGGCCAGCCACACCGACAGGATCGCCTACGACCGCGAAATCTGCCGGCCCGCCGAGCGCGACACCACCCAACCGCACCGTCGATAAGAACACGGGCGAGTTCCACGGCCCCACCAGCGTTGGGTGAAACTGTGGGCGAGAAGAGCGACCGAGTATCCCCTGGACTAATCCCCAAGCGGTCTAGACTGACAGACAATAGGATGCATGGGGAGATTGGAGGGTTCAGGATCGCTTGGGCCCGCCCCCGGAGTTCAAACTCACATGCCGGACAGGTGGGTTCTCGACCCGCAGGCAGTGATGGACCTCTGGGCAGTAGCCGTTGACAGGTGGCGACGGCGCACTGCGCCTGCACGTCGTCACGGTAGAGAAGCTAAAACACGGAGGAGAAGTCACATGGTCATGACCATCGGAGAGCAGGAGGTCATCGGCAATCACATCGCAGGCAGGGAGGTTCCTGCTGCCTGTGGCCGCACGAGGATGAAGGTTGCCCCGGCGACGGGGCAGGACCTCGCACTGCTTGTGGAGTCTGACGAGCAGGACGTTCAGGCTGCGGTTGAGGCCGCTCGAGCCGCACAGAAGGAGTGGGCGGCCTGCAGCGTCCTAGAGCGGAAGAAGGGGCTGCTGGCCTGGGCAAACAACCTACGCGACATCGCCAACGACATCTCGATCCTCGACGCCCACGACAGTGGCTCGCCCATCGGCCACGGCAAGAAGGGATTACTCGTAGGGATTCGACACCTGGAGCACTTCGCCGGACTCGGCTATGAGATAACTGGCGAGACGCTGCCTGTAACGTCGGGGAACCTCCATCTTACGGTTCGCGAGCCATACGGGGTGGTCGGAATCCTCACTCCCTTCAACCATCCGTCCTTCTTCCCGATCAAGTTGTCTGCCCCGGCTCTTGCAGCGGGCAACGCTGTGATCCTCAAGCCGTCGGAGCAGACTCCACTTAGCGCGACCATGATCGCGCACGCCGCCCATGGCGCACTCCCAGACGGCCTGGTCAATGTTGTCCATGGCGGACCTGCAGTCGGCCAGGCGATCGTTACCCACCCTGGGATTCAACGGCTCCACCTCACCGGCGGCGTGCCCACAGGACTGGCCATCCAGGAGGCAGCAGCTCGTAGCGGCTACGTCAAGGAGATATCACTGGAGTTGGGTGGAAAGAACCCTCTGATCATCTTTCCCGACGTCGACGTCAAGCTCGCGGCATCCACTGCTGTACGCGGTATGAACTTCGACCACCAGGGTCAGTCATGTGGCTCCACATCACGCCTGTTCGTGCACTCCTCCATCGCGAAGGAGGTGACGCGCCTGGTCGTCGAGCAGGTGAGTCTGATCACGATGGGAGCACCCGAACTTGAGCAGACCCAGATGGGATCGATGGTCTCGCGCCGCCATCAGGAGAGGGTGCTATCCCTCATCTCCTCGGCCGTTGACGAGGGTGCAGAAGTCCTGGTCGGCGGGTCGGCGCCCGAGGGTGCCCTGTCCTGCGGTGCCTATGTCCAACCGACGGTGCTCGGCTCGGTGACCGCTGATATGGATGTCGCTAAGACAGAGATCTTCGGCCCGGTGCTCTCCGTTATCGAATGGGAGGACGAAGAGACGATGATCGAGGCCGTTAACAGCACAGAATTCGGCCTGACCGGAGCCGTGTACACCAACGACATCACGAAGGCATTACGGACGGCTTCGCGGATCGAATCTGGTTTCGTTTGGGTGAACGGTATCGAGCGACGTTGGCTTGGCATGCCATTCGGCGGCTACAAGAACTCCGGCACCAGCCATGAGCACGCACGAGAGACGATGATCAGCTATACCCGCAAGAAGTCAATCAGCGTGATCCTGGATCCCACGACCGCGATCTGACTGACCCCGGTACCACGAACCGATGAGGGGAGCCAGGCGCGAAGCGCAACGGTGGCAACGGGCGCCTGGGGTCCTCTGCATCCTTGCTGGCAGCCGGGCAGTAGCGCGAGGTCGTCTACATCCGTGCATACTGGTGTAGTACTGTTATGAGAAGAGGTCGAGATGAGTCAATCTGCAGCGGGCCAGGATTCGCACGAGCGCGAGCAGCACGGGGTCCGTACCGTCAAGTCAGCGGACCGAACGTTGGCGCTCTTAGAGTACCTGATGAGCGTACGCGAGCCGATGACCTTGCGGAGCGTCAGCGAAGATTTGGGGATTCCTCGCGCCAGTGCCTATGCATTGTTGGTGACACTGCAACGTCGCGGCTGGGTAGATTCGGCCGGAAGTCGGTTTCGTCTGGGCCTCAGCGCACTCCGAGCCGCCGCTTCTGTGATCGATCTGGACGACACGGTTCGTGCGACGGAGGGCATCAGGAACGAGCTCGCGGCGCAACTAAGCGAGACAGTGCACCTGGCTAGGCTCGATGGCACCGATGTGGTGTATCTGCAGTCGTTCATCTCTCCACACTCGCTGTCGGTGGTGACGCGTCCCGGTCGAAGGCTGCCGGCATGGACGACAGCGCTGGGTAAGGCACTGCTAGCCGACAGGCCCTGGGCCGAGGTTGACCAACTCTTGCCGAAGCGTTTGGAGGGGATCACGCAGCATTCTGTGACGACCCGTGCCGCGTTGCGGAGGGACCTCGCCGAGGCAGCTGAGGCAGGGTACGCGCAGGACGACGAAGAGAACACTATTGGTCTGCGGTGTTACGCTATTTCGGTACCGCTGGTGGACCCGCCGCTGTACGCAATCAGTGTGTCCGTGCCGACTCCCCGGGTAACTTCCAAGAATGAGAAGCAGATCATCCAGGCGCTGAGGAGCGCGCGCGCCACCCTCAGTACAAACTGGCAGGCGCCGCAGTACTAGGGTCGGTCAGCGGGCAGGAGGCTGCCGAGGCCCTGCACTAGACCCCTAGACCTGACCGGAACGAGAATTCACCGAGCGTTGTGCCGACACGTTCTGGAAACGCCAGCGCGATGGCGACTTGAACGAGTACAGGGATTCCCAAACCAAGGAGTAGGCAGACGGGGCACCAGTAGCCTGGCGGTGCGCTCGACCGGCGTCCCAATGGTGGACCATGTCCAGCCCGATGATCAGGTCACCTTTCCCAGTGCCCGGCCTGAGTTTGATCAGTCGGGGCTGATTCTGTGGTGCGCGGGCTGTTGACCTGCTGGTTTGGGTGCTGGGGTGGTCACTAAGAACCCCGGGTAATCTGGCCTGGTGGGGACGTTCGTGCGCCGAGTCAAGACTGGGCTCTGGGGCCACGGCGGTGCAGATCGTGCACAAGCGGGGCCGGACCGTGCGGGGTATCGAGCACGTTGGGTCCGCCCACGACGAGGTCGAGTTGGCGCTGCTCATGCAGATGGCGCAGGAACGGATGCATGCTGGTCAGGGCCAGCTGCCCTTGGGTGAGGACCGTCCTGGCGGGAGACCGGTGGCCGGCCCGGCGGTGACCGCGACCCCATCTTTGGTGCTGTGGGAAGCGCTGGAACGTCTCTACGCCGATCTGGGGTTCGATGCCCTGAAGGACCGTACGTTCAAGCAGTTGGTGCTGGGCCGGATCGTGGAGCCCACCTCCAAGGTCGACACCATCCGGGTGCTGGGCGAACTCGGCGTCAAGGCGCCCGGGCAGGCGACGGTCTACCGGTGTCTGTCCCGCGCTGTCGAGCGTGGCTACCGCGACCAGCTGGGGGCCGCCTGCTATGCCCATGCCGCGCCTACCGGACGGCTCGGCGCGGTGCTGTATGACCTGACGACGCTCTTATGCCGACATCGGCATAACAGCGTTTATGCCGACGTCCTGGTTATGCCGATGTTTGGGGCATCGGAGCAGGTCAGCCCTGCTGTGGTGGGGTGAGAGGTCGGCATAAGCAGATGGGTGGAGCCTTCAAGTGTTCTCTACTTGGAGGTGGTTCGAATGCGTCCTGTTCACCCTGGCCCACCGAGGGGCCCACTCACGGGCGCGGCGGTTGCTGATCTTCGTCAGTGGCTGACAGCTCAGCAATATTCACCCGGAACGATTCCCCAGGTCATCAGCGTCGCAGCGTGGTTCAGCAACTGGATGGATGATCACGCCGTCGCGCTTGAGGTTGTTGACGATGAAGTGTTGGGTCAGTTCATCGCTGGTTTCGCCCCGGGCGCTGCGGGTCGCGCGATGGCTGTGTGCCGACTTCCCGTCCTACGTCGCTATCTACTTGATCCTCATAGCCGGCCGCCACGCACGCCACGCTCGGAAGACCTTGGGCCCGTTGGTCAGGAACTGGATGCCTGGGGCCGCTGGCAGCGCGAACAGGGCGGGATCAGCCGGGAAGTCGTCGGAAACCGGCGTCACTGGGTAGGCGGCTTCGTCGCCACGCTGCTGGAAGGCAGCGTGCTGAGGTGGGACACAGTCGGTATCGAGGGCGTCAACGCCTACGTCGCTGAGCGCGGCAAGGGCTACGCGCCGGCATCTTGTTCGCTGCTGGTCAGCGCGATGCGGTGCTTGCTGCGCTGGGCGCTGGTGACCGGTCGGATCGACCGGGACCTGGGCCCTGGCGTGCTGCGGGCGCGGGCCACCCGCGCGACGCTGCCACGTGGCCTGAGCCCGGCACAGTTCGAAGCGCTGCTGGCCGCGACTGACCCGACGACCCCGGTGGGTGCGCGCGACCGAGCCGTGTTGATCACGTTGGCGCGCCTTGGGTTGCGTGCGGGCGAGGCCGCCGGCCTCGTGCTCGATGACATCGACTGGGCCACTGGCCGGCTCAGCGTCATCGGCAAACACCACCGTCGTTTGACCCTTCCCCTGCCCGAGGATGTGGCCCACACGATCATCGCGTGGCTGCGCGTCCGTCCCGCTGCCGCCGGGGACCGGGCCGTGTTCGTCCGTTTACGAGCACCCATCAGCAGGCTGACCAGCGCGGGCATCTCAAGTATCGTCGCGCACGCCGCCCAGCGGGCCGATCTCGGCGTGATGCACGCCCACCGGCTGCGGCATACCGCAGCGACGAACGTTCTCGCCGCTGGAGGGTCTCTGGTCGAGGCTCAAGAGCTGCTCGGCCACGCACACCGCGACAGCACGCGCGTGTACGCACGGACCGACCTGATCTCGCTGCGGACGCTAGCCGTGCCGTTCGGGAGGCTGCCGTGAAGACGCTGCACGCCGAACTCGACGCCTATCTGGACGCACGCCGCGCCCTGGGCTACAAGCTGATCACCAGCGAGTACCTACTCCGGCAGTTCTGCACCTGGCTGGCCACACGCGGCAAGGCTGAGACGTTCACGGTCGATGACGCGGTGGCATGGGCTCGTGAGCCGGTCAACGCGCAACCGGTGTGGTGGACCCAACGGCTCACCGCGGTGCGTCCCTTCGCGGCCTACCTCAATGCCTGCGGTCGGAACGTTCCTCTCGTCCCACGTTCCCTGCTGCCCCGGGCCACCACGCGGGCAACGCCGTTTATCTACTCCCAGGCCGACGTGGACGCCCTGCTCGACGCGTGCCCCGCCGTGTTCGCGAACGTGAGGGTGGCCGCGACGATGCGGGCGATCGTGGGGTTGCTGGTCGCTACCGGGATCCGGATCGGGGAAGCCGTTGCATTGACGGTCCCGGATCTGGACACCGGCAACGACGTCATCCTCGTGCGCGGGAGCAAGACCCCACTAGACCGTCTCGTCCCGCTCGACCCGACCACGACGGCCGTGCTGGTCGACTACCTCGCCATGCCCGAACGCGCAGCCACCCACCCCGACCCTGACGGCCCGGTCTTCGTCACCTACAAAGGCACCGGTTTCGGGATCGAGATGATCGAGCAGTACTTCAAACGGTTGACCCGCGCGGCGGGACTCACGCCTCGTGGCCGGGCCCGGCCACGGCTACACGACCTGCGGCATACCTTCGCCACCGCGCACATGGCCGCCGCGTACCAGGACCGTGGCGACCCTCAACTGACCTTGTCGCTGCTGACGACCTGGCTCGGGCACACCCAGGTGGCGCACACCTACTGGTACCTCAGCGCCACACCGCAACTGATGGCGATGGCCGCCGAACGTCTCCAACCAACTGCCCGGACGGCAGGCGAGTCATGAACACGCTGGCCCTTGCGCTGCAGCAGTACTTCACCAGTTACGCCCAGGCTCAGCGTGACCTGTCGCCCAACACCATCGCGGCCTACCGCGACACCTGGCGCATCCTCATCAAACACCTCACCGAGGTCCTCGGCGTAAACGCCGACGAGATCGACTTCGATGCCCTCACTGCCGAACTCGTAACCGGATTCCTGGACCACCTCGAGCAGGTGCGCGGCAACAGCGTCGCCACCCGAAACGCGCGGTTGACAGCGATCCGAGCGGTCCTCACCCGCGCGCAACCCGACACTCCCGAGCACGCCGGAACGATCACCCGGATCCTGGCGATACCGACGAAACGTCGCGCCAAGCCCATCGTGGAGTTTCTCGACACCGCCGAGACCAATGCCCTGCTGGCCGCACCGGACCGCACCACCTGGACCGGGCTACGAGACCACACCCTGCTCGCTTTAGACATCCAAACCGGACTGCGCATCAGCGAGCTGTGCTCCCTGAGCACGAGCGACATCCACCTGGGCACCGGCGCGCACGTCACCTGCACCGGCAAAGGCCGCCGGCACCGAGCAACCCCGCTAACCGCCGCCACCGCCGCGCTCTTGACCGGCTACCTCGACCAGCGCACGAACAAACCAGGAACCGTGCTCTTCTGCGGCCCCCGCGGACAACAACTCTCCCGCGACGCTGTAGAACACCGCCTTGCCGTGCACCTAGCCACCGCCAGGACACACTGTCCGAGCCTGACCGAGAAGAAGGTCACGATGCACACCCTGCGGCACACCTCTGCGATGAACCTCCTCGCCGCTGGCGTCGATCTCGCCGTGATCTCCCTGTGGCTCGGTCACCAGAACACCCACTCCACCGACGTCTACCTCCACGCAGACATGACGATCAAGCAGACCGCGCTTGACCGGACCCGACCAGCCGACGTCCGACCGGGCGCTTACCACCCCGAACCCGACGTCCTCAGCTGGCTCGCCAGCCTCTGATTATGCCGACCTCTCACCCCACCACAGCAGGGCTGACCTGCTCCGATGCCCCAAACATCGGCATAACCAGGGCGTCGGCATAAACGCTCTATTTCGAGACTCCGAAGGAAGACGCGCTACGCAAGGTCGGCATGTCTAAGGAGCGACGCGTCGACCCGCAAGTGACTGTCGGGCTGCTGTGCGACACAAGCGGTTTCCCGCTGGCTGTGCACCTGTTCGAGGGGAACAAGGCGGAGACAAAGACCCTGATTCCCGTCCTGCAGGAGTTCCAGGAGAGCCACCAGGTCACCGAACTCGTCGTGGTGGCCGATGCGGGGATGCTGTCCGCGGCGAATCTGCTGGCCCTAGAAGATGCCGGGTTGTCGTTCATCGTCGGCTCCCGCGCGGCGAAGACCCCGTACGACCTGGCCACCCACTTCAAGACCAAGGGCAATCACTTCACCGACGGGCAGACCGTGGAGACCACCCGGGCCATGGGTACCGGCAAGGACAAACGCACCCGCCGGGTCGTGTACCACTACTCGTTCAAGCGGTCTAAGAACGATGACCGGGCGATCAACGCGATGGTCAAGAAGGCCGAGGACGTCGCCGCCGGGAAGCGGCCGCTGAAGCGTGACCGGTTCGTGCGGGTCGACGGTGCGACCAAGGGCGTGAACTGGGACCTCGTTGAACGGGCCAGATCGATGACCGGGCTGAAAGGTTATGTCACGAACATCGGCGTCGAGCAGATGGACGGACTCGCCGTGGTGGCCGCTTACCACGACCTGTACCAGGTCGAACGGTCCTTCCGGATGGCCAAGTCCGACCTCAAAGCGCGACCTATTCTTCACCGCACCAAGGACTCGATCGAGGCCCACCTGAGTATCGTGTTCGCCGCCCTGGCGATTTCCCGCGAGGCCCAGCAACGCACCGGCGCCTCGATCAAGAAGATCCTCAATACCCTGCGGCCCCTCCGCTCGGCCGTGATCACCGCTGGCGACTCCACGATCACCGCCGCCCCAGCCATCCCACCAGAGGCCGCCGAGTTGCTAGACCTCCTCAACCCGGGTGGTCACTAAAGTGATCAAACTCAGGCCCGGCACCGTCGGCGAACAGCCTCAAATCCGAGGGCGCTTCACCGTCCTACGGCTGCCAGATGAAAGGACGAGGCTAAGCGGATGCTGATACGTGGGACACGACGTCCGCCACAGCCATGACGTCCCCAATCGAACGGTCCATATCCAGGAGGCTGTTGGCGTGCGCTCGCGCAGAGCGGTCCCCTACCGCCTCCTCGGCGATGATGACGTGCAGGTTGTAGTCGTGCGCAGAACTCGCTGTCTCACGCACACAACCGCTCGTTGAGCAGCCTGCCAGGATCACTGTATCGACTCGTTTCGCGACCAACTGGCTCAGCAAGGTTGTGCCAAAAAAAGCACTTGCGCGTTGCTTCACGATGAGCACTTCATCGTCCCGACGATTGAGCCGAGGGTCGAGATCGACCCACTCAGAATCTTGGACGAGCAGATCGCGCCCCGGGCGCTTCTTGTTGATGACGGCTCCTCTGTCCAGGAGGCCAGGGGCGTATGCCGTAGTGGTGAAGAAGACGGGGACCTCCGCCAGACGGGCTGCGGCTAGTAGCTCCACAGCGTGTTCAACCACGTCGTCCAACGATGCCCCCAGCTGAGAGCGCTCATCTAGCCACGCCCTTGCTAGGTCGATGACGAGTAAGGCCGGCTGGACTCCAAAGCCGACACGGTCACCAAATCCTCGGTCGAGATAGAACTGACGTTCTTCTGCGAACTGATTCAGCACTGAGGTACTCATGACGGGACTCCTGTTCGGAATGATCGACTAGCGAGACGTGACACCGCACCGACAACTGTCGCCGTAATCGCCGTGACCAGAATGGCGAGTACAGCTACGTCGGCCAGACGGCCGTTGTTGAAGAAGTCAACGGCCAGATGCCCTACGACGGAGGTGCCAAGACCCGCCAGGAGAGCGGAAGCGGTCACCTCATTGACCGCGAGGAAGAACACAATCACCCAACCTGCCACGAGCCCCGGCAGCATCTGCGGGAGCACGACACGCACCAACGTACGCAATGGTCCGGCACCGCTAACGTTTGACGCCTCTGACAGCTCCTTGCTCGATTGGCTTACTGCCGATGCCGCGGCAGAGGCTCCCTGAGGCATGAAAGCTACGATATAGGCGAATAGCAGGAGCAGGGGCGTTCCGTACAGGATCAGCGGTGGTCGACTGAAGGTGAACAGAAACGCTGCGCCGATGACTGTGTGCGGGATGGAGGCCGGCATGAATAGGACTCCCTCAACGAGGCGGCCCCCCTTGCCAATGCTGCGGGAAGTGGAGTAGATGAGCACGGCGCTAACAGCCATGACTAGCAGTGCTGCCACCGCGCCAAGGGTGAAGCTGTTCAGGAGCGACTCTTGGGTGAGCGGGTTAGTCAGGACGCTGCGATAGGTGTCCAGTGTGAACGTCGACGGATCCAGCACGCTGGCTCGGTATGGTTGCAGCGATCCGATCACTAGACCGATGAGTGGCAGGATCACCGCGCAAACGTAAGCGATGATGAAGAGCCGGAGCACCCATCGCCACTTTCCCAGACGCACGACAGCGTTGGAGGACCTCTTGCCGGCGATTGTGCTGCGGTGGACGGAGCGGGCGACTCTCATCTGAAGGACCACTGCGACTTGGATGACCAGAAGCATCATCACGCCGAGCGTGATCGCGACATCCTCCTGAGGAGGGTAGACCGAGAATAGGCGGTAGATGTACACCGGTAGGGTGGTGATACCTGCGCTCGTTCCGATAATCAGCGGATATGTGAAGGCACCCACCGCCATGATCCCAACGACTAGGGAGCCACTTGCTAAAGCAGGCCGTATAACCGGGAGGGTCACTCGACGAAGCGTCCGCAGGTGGCCCGCTCCGAACACGCGTGACGCCTCGTCGAGCGCGGGGTCGACGTTGCGGAAAGCTGCGCTGATGACCAGATACGCCAACGGAGCGAGGTTGATGGAGCTGACTAGGATGAGACCCGGAAAGTTGGCGACCGACACGGGGCCCTCGTTACCAGCAATCCCGAGGAGCTGGCGCAAAATAGCGTTGAAGACGCCCGCTCGCTCGTCGAACAACAGCACGTAGCCGAGAGCGCTGCCAATGGGTGGGATCAGCAGGGGAATCAACGGAAGCACACCGGCTAACCAGTTGATGCGCGCGTCAGTTCGCTCGTTGATCCAAGCTAGGAGACCGCCAATGCTGGTGGCGACGACGAGCGTGCCGACGGTGTAGACGATGGTATTCCACACCACTCGCCCGATGCCCTCGCTGTTGAGTACGGCACGCACGGGTTCGAGAGTGAACGCCCCTTCCTGGTAGAAACTGGCGATGACCATGCGGCCGATCGGATAGACGATCAGTGCCACGACGACGAGCAGAAGCACGCCGAGCAACCAGGGCATGAACTTACGAACTAGGCCGTGGCCAGCGCGCACGGTAGAGACGGCGGGCAATTTTGCAGCAGAAGTAATCTCGGTCATCGGTGCTCTTCCCGTATTGACGCGTTGAGGGTTTTGAGCAGCTCAGGCTCCGATATTGAGTAGCTCGAGAAAGCGCGGCAAGCTCTCAAGCGCTTCCTCCGGCGAAGGGTCCACCAAGGTGTCCGGCATCGGTAGCGATCCTTTTATCTTGTCCGGTCCGTAGAAGGAAACGCCTACACCATCGTTAACGAGCTGCTGGCCCTCCTCGCTCAGAATATAGGATATCCATTGCTCGGCTGCCTCGGGGTTCGGGCCAGAGTTCACCATTCCTGAGTAGAAGTACAGCATGTGGGTTGGCGACGGAGCTCGCGGGATCGTCGCTATAGGCGCCTTCGTCTCGACGAAAGGCAGCAGGTTCATGTCGAGGCCGGGGAAGGCGATCGATCCGCCGCCTGCCGCGACGGTCTCGGTGGCAGCCGGAGCATTCGGGGTTAGTCGAACCTCTTGCTTCGCTAGTTCTGTGAAGAATTCGTCGCCGTACGCAGAGTGGATCATCAGGAACAGTCGGCCCTGGGACGTCTGGTTGTTCCGAGGATCTGCCATGAGGATCTCGCCCTTGAACCGGCTGTCGAGCAGGTCCCCCCAGCCCGTCGGCACCTCGTCTTCGGCGACGGCGTCTGTGTTGTAGAGGATCGTCTCCGGCGATTGACTGAACAAGATGCGCTTCTCTTGGGGGTCCCACTCTGCGGGGATGGCGTTGTAGTTCTCCACAGTGGTGAGGTCGCGGAGCATGTCCTGCGCCACGAGGTCCCGGAAGACCAGCGGGTCACCAAGGGTGATGATGTCGGCTGTATGCTGCCCGGCACGCTGCTCCTCCATAAACCGCTGCGCGAGGGCTCCGGTGGCTAGCCGCAGGGACTCCACCGGTATCCCGGTCTTCGCAGTAAATCCCGCGGCGAGCCTCTCCTGAACGGGAGGCACCGTCGTGGCGTAGACGACCAGCCTGCTGCTACCGCCACCATCGTCGGAGGAGCCGCCGGTCGTGGATGAGGAGTCACCTCCGCAACCTGCCAGCCCCCCCAAGATGCCTGCACCCGCAAGTGCACTCAGGCCTTGGAGAACCTGCCGTCGATCGAATGTCAACCCTGCACCGGGCACGGCGAATTTGTCTGCCATGGAGTACTCCTGTCCATCGTTTTGGGGTGTTCTCCCTGGGGGCCGCGGCGTCTACTATGTGAGTTGCCGTCTTCCCATGTAGCACGACGCTAGAAGCAAAGAGTACGCAAAGTCAAGGGTTTCAATCGATCTGCAGATTACGCCGCACGCGGCGGTGGCCCACAGCCCAGCCGGTTCGGGAGAGGTTGTTGACTCGACCGAGGAGGCGTGCTTGGATCTACCCACCCGCACACTGGTCTCCTTACGTAGATGAGCGAGTCTAGGTGGTACCGACTGGTCTGCGCCGAAGCGTGGCAGGTGACGTCGCTTGCCGCAGTCACGCCTGCCGGCCTCGGTAGGCCCGTTCTGAAAGGTGATGGTGCTGATGAACAGGCAGATCCAGGTCCATGAGGAGGTTACGGGAGCCGAAGTAGAGAGGGAACAAGCGGTACGCATACGCGCTCGGGACGTCCGCAAGACTTACAGCAGTCAGCGTGGTGGTGAGGTCGTGGCACTCGATGGCGTCTCCCTCGACATCAAGGCTGGTCAGATGGCCGTTCTCCTGGGCCCCAGCGGCTGTGGCAAGACGACACTGCTTCGTTCTATCGCGGGCCTTGAGCAGCCCCAGGGTGGCGACATTGAGATCGATGGAACGCTTGTCTACTCCGCTTCCCGCAAGACCTGGATCCCGCCCGAGCGCCGGCAGCTGAGCATGGTCTTCCAGTCGTATGCACTGTGGCCCCATATGACGGTGTTCGAGAACGTTGCCTTCCCACTGAGGTCGCGGCGGACGCCTAAGGACCGCATTCGAGGCAAGGTTCTGCATGTGCTCGAGGCGGTCGGCCTGTCCGGCTACGAGCAGCGACACCCATCCCAGCTCTCCGGTGGACAACAGCAGCGCGTGGCGCTGGCGCGTGCGATCGTTGCCGATGTCGGTGTCGTCCTATTCGACGAGCCGCTCTCAAACGTCGACGCCAAAGTGCGTGAGCAGGTCAGAAACGAGATCGTTGCGCTTCAGTCCACGTTCGGCTTCGCGGGCTTGTACGTGACGCACGACCAGGTGGAGGCCGGTGCACTGGCGGAGGTGCTGGTGGTGATGGACCACGGTCGCATCGAGCAGACGGGCCGACCCCAAGAGCTGTATGACGCGCCGGCATCCAGGTATGTCGCCAACTTTATGGGCACGATCTCTGAGATTTCTGGGAGCGTGTCCGGCATCAACGCTTCAGGGGTTGTAACCCTTCAGACGGCACTTGGACCAATAAGCGGCACAGCTAGCGCCAGTTTGGCTGTCGGTTCGGAGGTCGTTGCCGCTTTCCGCCCAGAGCGCGCACTGCTCAGCTATGACGAGCCGGGTGATACAGCGAACGTCTGGCGCTGTGCCGTCAAACACAAGATGTTCATGGGGTCCTACATGGAAGTGCTCCTGGACATCATGTTCGGCGACGAGAGGTGCGGTGCGACCGTGACCGCGCCCCGGGGGTCGGGCTTCCGCGAAGGTAGTGAGGCGTGGATCCATGTGCCAGTGGAGTCGATGTTGGTACTGAATCCCTGACTGTCGTATCTTGTCAAGGGGAGGATAGGGACGCGTGGGAGGCCTGCCCTGGTGCTCCAGGGGTCTCCCAGCGGCGTGCGATATGACGCGCGTAGTGCTCGAGGGTGGTGCGGACGACGCACTCGTGTTTCCGCCGTACCTCAGCCCGCACTGTGACGAGACGCTGTTCGACTACTACGCTGCTATTGTGGCAGTTGCTGGCCAGGGACTCGATCTCATCATCTATCAACGCGGTGGCAGAGAATTGCCTACTGAAACCCTGTGTCGGCTCGCCGCCTCGACAACGTCATCAGGCTAAAGGACGGGAACGGGATAGTCGACGTGATGCAGCCTGCGGTGGCGCACCTCAATGTGGGCGGCCAGCGCACCCGCGTTCCGAGCAGATTTTGCCTTCTGTGGCTGTCAGGCAGTAACCACGTTCCGAAGTGGTTCTCCCCTCAGGAGTGCATTGAGGTTCGCTTCGATGAGGGCCGGCGCATCCACCGGCCTGCCTCCTGCGGCGTGGGGCGAAATGATGACGTTCGGCAGATCCCATAGCTGGGAACCCTGGGGGAGTGGCTCGGCGTGGAACACGTCGAGCGCTGCGCCCGCGATATGCCCCTGCTGTAAAGCAGAGGCTAGCGCCTCTTCGTCCACGGTCGTCCCACGCCCAACGTTGACGACCAAGGATCTGCTCGGCAACAGGCACAGGGTCTTCGCGTTGAGTGCCATCTTCGTCTCCTCTATACCTGGGAGAATCATGATGAGCACATCTGTGATTGGGAGGAGATGCGGCAGTTCGTCCGAGGTGACCACGCGGTAGCCGGCACGTGTGCCGGCCGACCGTGCTACTCCGGTTACTTCTGCACCAAGTGCTTCAAGATGAGGAGCGAGCGTAGTAGCGATGCCTCCAAAGCCCCAGATCGTGACCTTCGCGCCACGCAGCGATAGGACTTCATCTACTCGGTTCGCCTGACTCCGCCCCCCGAGCTCAGCCGGCCATCGACGACCGATCTGTGCGCGGACCATCTCGTTAATTCGACGAGTTGCGGCCAACGTCAAGGCAAGAGCATGCTCGGCCACTGTGACATCGTGCAAGCCTCTACCGCTCGTGACGATGACTCCAGGTCGAAATCCTGCTTGGAGGACTGCGTCGGGACCTGCGGCAAGCGCCTGAACCCAGCGAAGCTGCGTGAGGTCCCGAGCGAAGTCCTGCAGTTGATGCCTGGTGTTGCCCCACGCCACAAGGAACTCCGCGTTCCAGTGCTCGTCCGGCAACTGCCGGATGCAGGCATATCGGACGGGTGTGACGTCCGCGGGCAGAGCGAGGTTCAGCTCGATACTGTCTGGAAGTAGGATCTTCATAGGTGTCAGTATTTCACATATGTAGATGTTATTGAGCGCGGGGAGGCGGGCCTGTGGACCAGCCCCTCGGTGGGGACCTGGTCGATGAGGACGAAGCAGTGCCGGCACCAGCCACTCTCCGGCGCTATGGACCCGGTGGGACCTCGCAGCCACAGGGTGTCCGGCAGCCTGGCGGGGGCAGTGCCGCACGCCGGACGGTGGCCCCGAGGGCTGTATGCCGAGGCGCAGGCCAGTCAGCAGCCGCACGTGGCGCTCGGGCTAGGCCGTGCTCCCGGAGAGCTCCCGCAGGGTGGCGAGGGTGAGGGCCGCGGCGTCGGTGTGTGCGGTCAGCCGGCGCTGGAGCGCGATGATCCGTCGTCGTGGAGTCGGGTCAGTGAGGGGCCGCGCGACGATCCCGTCGGGCACCCGCCGGGCGGCCAGGGCCGGCAGGGCCGTGACGCCGAGGCGCGCGGCCACCAGCCCGATCGCTGCCTGGTGGTCGTCGCACCGAGCGGCAAAGCGTGGTTGGAAACCGGCCGCCTGACACGCATCGGTGAGGATGCGCAACGTCGGGCTGTCATACACGACGTTGTCGATCCAGGTCTCTTCGGCCAGCTCGGCGAGCCGCACCTGTCCGGACTGTGCCAGGGGGTGGCCGTCAGGCAGTAGCACGACGTAGGGGTCCATCCCGAGGTCGTGGCGGATCAACCCCTCGGGCGCCGCGCTGTTCGGCGGGCGTTCGGTCCGTGACGGGCTGACAGGAGGCGTGCCGATAGCTGGCTCGACGAGCTCAGAGCGCACGTCCAGATCGGGAGGACGTCTGCCCCGGCCGCCGTGCGGCTCGCTGATGCTCACCTCGAGCGTCACCCCCGGCAGCTCGCGCCGCAGTCGGTCGGCGATCTCCGGCACCCACGCCTGCGCGACCGAAGCGAAGCAGGCGATGCTCAGGTGCTCGGTGTGCCCGTCGCGCAGGTCGGCCACGACGTGGTCCAGCCGGCCCAGGGAGGCGATGACCTCACCGCCCTCCTCCGCCAGCCGCAGGCCGGCAGCGGTCGGCTGGAGCCCCCGACCCACGCGCGTCGTCAGGACCAGGCGGGTCTCCCGCTGGAGAAGTTTGACGTGCTGGCTGACGGTCGAGGGGGTGTAGCCCAGGTGCCGGGCGGCGGCGTGGATGGAACCGCTGGCGACCACGGCCTGCCAGACCCGCAGCCGCTGCACATCGATCATCACCCAATCATATGTGACAGACGAACAATTGTGCGGTGATTGGTGCTTGTGGGCTGACGGTCCGCGGCCGCACTCTGGAGAGGTGCACCACTCCCTGCTGATCGTGCGGCACTCCACGCCGCGAGCATCATGACCTGGCCTCTGCTGGGCGGGCTGATCTCGGTCAGTCTAATCCTGGCTCTCACGCCCGGTCCGGACACCCTGCTCACGCTGCGCTGCGGTGCCCGGTCGACCGTGGCGGGATTCCGCTACGCAGCCGGTGCCGCCACGGGGATCGTGGTGTGGTCGCTCTTTGCCCTGACGGGGCTGCGGCTGGCGCTGGACCGCTGGCCGCAGCTGCTCCCCGCGGTCACCGCCGTGGGCGGTGTCCTCATCCTGGCGCTGGGGCTGGCTGCCCTGCGCAACGGGCTGCGCCACCACGCCGTTGGGGCACCGCTGACACCGCCCAGGCGCCCGGCGGTCGTCGGGCTCGCCAGCAGCCTGACCAACCCGAAGACGGGCCTGATCTTCCTCGCGGCCTTCCCGCGGGTCCTGCCCGATGACCTGACGCTCAGCTCGGCCGTGGTCGTCCCGGCGATCGCGGCGGGAAGCGTGGGCCTCTGGTTGGCGCTGCTGGCCTCGGTCGCCGGTCGCGGGAGGGTCGGTCGCGTGCTCACCGGCCCGTCGTTCGAGGTGGTGTCGGGGTTGGTGCTCGCCGGCATGGGGGCGCTGGCTGTCTATGAGGGGCTCGCGCACGGGGCCATCGCGTAGGCCACACTCATCGTCGCGAGAGGCGGGCCGGCCGTCGTGACAGGCGGGCAGCCAGGGCCCCGGCTCCCGCCATGCCGGCCAGGGCGCGCCCGGCGGAGACGCCGGCCACCTGCCAGTCGATCGCGGTCTGCCCGACCAGCTCGTTGGGGATCACGGTGATGACGAAGAGGTACGTGCCCCACGCGGCCAGTGCCCCCGTCCCGATGAAGGCGACCACGACGACCGCCCGGGCTGCGCGTCCACGCAGGTCGGGATGCTGGAGCGCCAGGAGTGCCGCCGCAGCGGTGCAGGCCACCGCCAGGTCGAGCAGGCGGGTGCCCAGCGGCAGCGTGCGGAGGGTCATGTGCCCGACCATCGAGACCACGATGAGAGTCGCGACCCCGACCAGCACCCGACGGGCGAACGGGGTGAGGGCCGGCAGCTGCTGCCCTCCCCAGCGCTGGTGGGCGTAGATCGCAAAGGCCCCCAGCAGGCCGATGCCCAGGCCAGCGAACCCGGCATAGACCACGGGATACACCCAGGCGTCCAGGGGCGGGAGCTCCTCGGTCGGCGGCTGGGACGGCGCCACGGCCTGGACGACCAGGGCCAGTGGCAGCGACACCAGGATCTGACCGAGCAGGCCCGCGCCGATCCACATCGGCGGCAGCACGAGCCACGCCGGCGCGCGGAGCCCGCGGCGGGTGAGGAAGACGACCGCGAGCACCAGCGCCACGACGTCCAGGGCCAGGGTGAGGGAGTTGAGGATCTGCATGGCGGTGCTGCGCCCGAACTCCGGGTCGTTCAGCCCGGTCCGCGACCCGGAGAGCCAGGCCACCTTGAGGGCCAGGTAGGGCAGCGTCGCCAGGGCGGCGAACCCAGCCAGCGCGCGCCGGGGCCTGCCGACCGGTGGCAGAGCAGGACGGTCGGGAAGGCCACCGGGGGAGCGGGTGTCGTTGGCTGGGTGTGGTGTCCGTGTCTGTTCCATGACTCCACGGTCCAGCCGGTATGCCGTGTCGCACCTCCCGCACACGGGGGTTCCTGGTCCCTCGGAAGGGGGAGGAGCAGGGGACGGCCGACTGACAGACTGACGGGCATGATCGGGCGCTGGACGAAGGGGCTGCTGCACCTGCTCGTGGGCGGTGCCTGCGCAGCCCTGGTGGCGTGGCTGACCTTCGGCTTCAGCATGACCATCGTGAACACGCAAGGACCGGTGCGTCTGGTGATGGCAGCCCTGGTCGTGCTTGCGGGGGTCATCGTCGCCGCACTCCTGCTCGCCTCACCGGTCCGCGCCGCGGAGGTGGGGCTGGCGAGCACCCTGCTCGAGGTGCCGCTGGCTGCGCCGGCCGACCAGTCGTCGTGGGAGTCGCGTCGGCGCGGACTGCTGTGGGCCGTGCTCGTCATCCTGCTGGGCGGCGCCTCGCTGCTGGCGCTGCTCTGGTGCGTGCCGCAGGGGCTCTGGATGCTGGTGGCGGCCGTCGACGACGGAGTCGCCGGGTCACTGCCCGAGCTGCTCAGGTCCGTCCCCGGCATCGGCCTGGGAGCGATGGGCCTGGGGCTGGTGCTCGTGGGGATCTTCGGCCAGGTCGCCCTGGTCGCCCTCCTGCGATGGCTGGCCCCACGGGTGCTGGGGCCCACCTCCACCGACAGGCTGCTGCGGGCCGAGGAGGAGCACGCCCGCCTGCTGCGCTCGCACGAGCTGGCCCGGGAGCTGCATGACTCGATCGGGCACGCGCTGACGGCGATCGGGGTGCAGGCCGAGGCGGGGTCGCGGGTCGCGGCCCACGATCCAGCCTTTGCCCAGCGAGCACTGGAGCAGATCGCCGAAACCACACGGTCGGCGGTGAGCGAGCTCGACGGGGTGCTCGGCTCGCTCCGCCGCGGTGCCGACCCGCCGCCGAGCGCGGCTGAGGATGGGCGGAGGGCCCCCGACGCCGTCCAGGCCCTGCCCGGCCTCGGGTCGGTCATCGCCCTGCTCGGCGACCTAGGGCCTCGAGGGCAGGGGACGATCAGCTGCCAGGAGGCCTCGGGTGAGGTTGACGAGGGGGCCGCGCACACGGCATACCGCGTGGTGCAGGAGGCCCTGACCAACCTGCACCGGCACGGGACCGGCGAGGGGCGCGGTCAGGTTCGGGTGGAGAATGGGCAGATCATGATCCTGCTGGAGAACCCCGTCCGGAGCGCGGCGACGGCACGCTCGGGCGGCCACGGCCTGGTCGGGATGCGCGAGCGCCTGGCGCTGGCGGGCGGGAGCCTCGCCGCCGGGCCGGTCAGTCTGGACGGGCAGGCGTGGTGGCGGCTGGAGGCCACGCTGCCGGCGAGGTCCTCCCGATGACCACGGAGGCCAGGCGGTGACCACGGTGCTCGTCGTCGACGACGACGCGATGGTCCGCTCCGGGTTCGCCGCAATCCTCGGGGCCGAGCCGGACCTGGACGTGGTGGCGGAGGCCGCGAACGGTGCCGAGGCCGTGAGTCGGACACGACAGCTGGCGCCCGACGTGGTGGTGATGGACGTGCGGATGCCCGGGTTGGACGGCATCGAGGCGACCCGCCGCCTGGTGCGGGCGCCCGACCCGCCGCGGGTGCTGGTGGTGACGACCTTTGAGCACGACTCCTACGTGCTGGAGGCCCTGGAGGCGGGCGCTCACGGCTTCCTGCTGAAGCGTGCCGGCGCCGACCAGCTCGTGCACGCCGTGCGCACCGTCGCAGCTGCGGACGGCCTGCTGTTCCCGGACGCGATCCGGGACCTGGTGCGTCGGACGGCGCGACCCTCGCGGGTGCTGCCTGACCTCTCGACCCGGGAGGCCCAGGTGCTGCGGCTGCTGGCCCGCGGTCGCAGCAACGCCGAGATCGCGGGCGAGCTCTTCCTGGGACAGGAGACGGTCAAGACCCATGTGCGCTCGCTGCTGACCAAGCTCGACGCCCGCGACCGCACGCAGGCCGTCATCGCCGCCTTCGAGTCCGGGTTCGTCGGCGGCGACTGATCCGTCAGGTCGACCGGTCGCGCGGTCACGTCGACCCGGCGCGCGGTCAGGTCAACCCGGCGCGCGGTCAGGTCAACCCGGCGCTGTCAGGACTCTCGCTCACGGTCCAGACGCTCGTAGAGGGTGGTGAACCCCGCTGCGTGGTACGTCGCCACTGCCCCGACATTGGAGCCGGGCGTGGCCACGAAGGCCGCAGAGCTCCCCAGCTCACGCAGTGCGCTCGCGGCGGCGAGGTTCAGGGCGCGGCCATGGCCCTGGCCGCGGTGGTCCGGGCTGACGCCCATCGGCTCGATGATGCCGTGGCGACCGGGCCCGGCGGACCACACGGTGACCGTGCCCACCGGTCGGTCCTCCTGGTCGAAGCCAACCAGGCACCGCGCGTCGGCGAAGGCCGGTCCGGAGGCCAGTTGCCGCCAGCGGCCCAGGATCGCCTCCTCGTCGCTGGGACTCCCGCCCCAGGCAGCACCATGAACGTGCGCCCACACGTGGGCGCGGTCGTCCTTGATGACCTCGATGCGCAGCCCGTGCTCCTCCACCGAGGAGAGATCGTGCCGCATCACGGGCCAGGGGTCGACCCGGCTCCAACCGGCCTGGTCGAGCACCTCGTGCAGGTGCACCCCCCGCGCGATCTCCAGGTCGACTGTGCCCGGACCCAGCACTCCGCGATCCGGATCCGCGATGTCCGTGATCACCTGCCGGGCCAGCTCGGCGTCGCTGTGGAGGTCCGGGTCGATGGCCAGGCGCAGCAGGTCGGGCTCATCCAGCAACCCGATGGCGAGCACCTGGTCGTCACGGCTCCAGGTGCGCAGCGCGGCGGCAGTGGCTTCCGCGCCGTGTCGCCAGAACCACCCCACGTCCCCCGGGTGCAGCTGGAAGGGCGCACCGTCGAACTGCCAGGCGGCCAACGTCCCCAGGAGGTCGTCCAGCTCGTCGACCTCGGGTGTCCGCAGCGTCATCGTCATGGAGCGATCGCACCACGCCGGACCTTCGCGCGCACCCCATTTAGACAGCGAGACGGATCCGCAGAGCGCACCCACATGACTAGGAACTAGTTGCACTTGCAATGAAACGAAAGTCACGCTAAACCCTCGATTAGGTCAAGGAGGCGTAAAAGAGCCCTCGTTCTGACCGACCAGTGAGCGCACCTTCGGCGGGGACTTCGGGATCTCGATGCGTGAGGCCGCGCGCCCAGACCCAGAACCCAAGGAGCCACCCCATGCGCAGCACCCCGACCTCCACCAGCACGTCCTCCACCGGCTCGGCCACCAAGGCGCTCATCGCCGCCGGCCTGGGCGTCGTCCTCCTCGCCGGTGCCGGTGGGACCTTCGCCCTCTGGAACGCCGAGGAGACCACCGCCACCGGCACGATCACCGACGGGGAGCTCTCCCTGGAGGTCGCCGCCGGCACCTGGACCGACGGCGCCACCGCCATCGACCCCGCGACCTTCCGCATGGTCCCGGGTGACACCGTCACCTTCAGCACCACCGTCGTCCCGACGATCATCGGCGACAACCTGGTGGCCACCCTGACCGGGAGCCTCCCGCAGGGCGAGCAGGCGCACTGGAGCGTCGTGGCCAACCTGCCGGCCGGCGAGACGTTCCTGGATGCCGCGGACTCGGGTGTGCCGGTCGCGGTGAGCGTCGAGGTCAGCCTTCCGGTCAGCTCCGACAACACCAGTCAGGCGCAGGTCCTGCCGCTCAGCGACCTCACCCTGAACCTCCAGCAGGTCGACCCCACGCTGTGACCCTGTGGAGGCCGATCCGCGCGGACCGGCCTCCTCTGGCCACCACCGCGACTGAGAAGGAGGGCACCGTGAACCGCGGAAGGCGAGCCGTCGGCATCCCCCTGACGGTCGTGGTCGCTCTGCTCGCCGCTCTCCTCCTGGCGCCCAGCGGCGGCACCCACGCCCTCTGGAGCGATGGCAAGACCCGGTCCCTGGGCGCCGTGAGCAGCGACAACATCGGCCTCAGCGCGCGCCTGGTCAGTGCCGAGCCGACCCTGCCCGGCGCCTCGAGGATCGAGGTCCAGAACACCTCGGCCAGCCTCCAGGGGTCCGTGTCCGCGACCCCGAGCGTCGCACCCGTCGGCTGGGACAACGGCCTGGCGGGCCAGGTTGCGGTCTCGTATGCCGAGTGTGCCGGTGGTGCGGGCATCGGCACCTCCCCGGTCGGTCCGGGGGAGCGTCAGGAGCTCTGCGTCCAGACGACCGCGCCGGGCTCCGGGGCGGCCTTCCTGCGGCAGTACGCCGGAGTGACGGTGCAGGTCAGCAGTGCGCTGACACAGACGGCCGTCGGCGTGCCGACGTGGAGCTCCAGTGCCACGGTCGGCACCCAGCACCGGGTCCCCTTCCCCAGGCCGACCCATCCTGGGGACACCCTGGAGCTCGCGAACGTGTGCCGGGAGCCATTGCTGGTGGGGTCGGCCACGCTCTCGTGGGCGTGGCCGGACACCACGGGCACCGTCGCTCAGCAGACCCCCGCCGTGGCGACGTGGGCGATCCAGAAGCGGGTCGGCCCGGACGCCTGGCAGGGCGTCGTGTCCGGCATCTCCGGGAGCGCTCGCTCCGCCAGGCTGTCCACCGCGGATCTCCTCAGCCTCGGCTCCTATGACGTGCGCATCGTCGGCTACTCGGCGGCGGACCCGGCAACGCCCGTGGTTGCGACCTTCACGGTCAACGTGACGAGTCTCAATCTCCTCGGAACCGGCCTGCTCGTCAGGTGCAACTCGGCCACGGGCCCCCTGTGACCCTGCTCAAGCGTCTCACCGTCATCTTCGTGTGGGGCCTCCTCCTGCTGGTCGGCTGCCTGCTCACGGTCATGGTGCTCATCCCGCGACTGACCGGCTGGGTCCCGCTGACCGTCCTGTCGGGGTCGATGGAGCCGACCATCCCGACCGGAAGCCTCGTGGTCGTGGAGCGGCTCCAGGGCGAGGGTGACCTGGCCGAGGTGGCCGTCGGTGACGTGGTGACCTTTATGCCGCGCCCGCAGGACCCGACCCTGGTCACGCACCGCGTGGTGAGCATCGGGGGCCGGGCCGACGGCAGCACGGTCCTGGTCACCAAGGGTGACGCCAACGGGGCGAACGACCCCGATCCTGTTGCCGCAGAGCAGGCCCGGGGGCTGGTGCGCTACCACATCCCCTACGCCGGGCACCTGTCCACCGTGCTGAACGTGGAGCAGAAGAAGCACGGGGTCATCGCCGTGGCCGGCCTGCTGTTCGCCTATGCCGCGACACGGGTCGTGCGGGCTGTCCGTGCGCGACGTCAGGGTCATCCGCCAGCCGCCGCGCCCGCAGACGTCGACACCTGACCGGGGGCCTCCGGCAGACTGGGGGCATGCGCTTCTCCCAGGTCGACGTCTTCGCTCAGGAGTCCTGCCGCGGCAACCCGCTGGCCGTGGTCCACGACGCGGAAGGGCTCACCGACGACCAGCTCGCGCGTTTCGCGAACTGGACCAACCTCTCGGAGACCACCTTCCTGCTGCCGCCCACGGAGCCGGGGGCCGACTACCGCGTCCGGATCTTCACGGTCAGCCAGGAGCTTCCGTTCGCCGGCCACCCGACGCTCGGCAGCGCCCGCGCCTGGCTCGCAGCGGGTGGTCAGCCGGCGCAGGAGGGCGTGGTCGTCCAGCAGTGCGGGGCGGGACTGATCCCCATCCGGCATGCCGACGCGCACCTGGCCTTCGCCGCCCCCGACTTTCTTCGCTCCGGTGAGGTGGGCGAGGACGACCTGCACCAGATCGTGGCCGCCCTGCGGATCCGCCCCGACCAGATCAGTCACGCCCAGTGGATCGACAACGGTCCCGGGTGGGTGGGCGTCGTGCTCGACTCGGCCGAGGCGGTGCTGGCGCTGGAGCCGGACTTCAGCGCTCTCGGTGGCCTCGACCTCGGAGTGATCGGGCCACACGCACGGGGAGGGCCGGCCGACTACGAGGTGCGGGCATTCGTGCCCGGGCTGGGGGTCAACGAGGACCCGGTGACCGGCAGCCTCAACGCCGGCTTCGGCGTCTGGTTGATCGGCGCGGGTCTGGCGCCCGAGGCCTTCACCGTGCGTCAGGGGACCGCCCTCGGCCGGAACGGCCGGGTCGACCTACGGCTCGCGGACGGTCAGGTGTGGGTCGGCGGAGCAGCCGACGTCCTGATCAGCGGTGAGGTCGCCCTCTGAGGTGAGCTTCGGCATACCAACATCTGCCTCTCAGGTCCGGTGCGCCGCCGCGCTGCCGGAGGTCGTCGCCTCACGCGCGGACGGTGAGCACCTGCGCCATCGTGCCGATCGGTCCCGTCCGGTCGTGCAGGACGCTGCTGGTCAGCCCCACTCCGCCGGCACCGAAGCTCACCGAGGTGTCGAAACCGACCCAGTCGCCCTGGGGCTGGGCGAAGAAGTGGGCGGTGAGGTCGAGGTTGGGGAAGGCGACCTCCGTGGGGTGGGCGCGGACGGTCATGCCGTTGGCGATGTCGAGCAGCCGCACCGCGCGTGCCAGTCCACTGACCGGGACGCCACTCAGCAGCTCCTGGTCGGAGCGCACCCAGAAGGCGGCGCGTCCCGGCTCGAGCTGCTCCCGACGCACCTCAGCGCTGGCGATGAAGCCGCCGGGCCAGACCGTCGTCGGGTCCCATGCGGCCATGGCCTCGGGTGCGGGGATCGCGGGCAGCGGTGTCCCGCCCAGGGCCGTGGTGTCGCCGGGCCGCATCAGCCACGCCCGCATGATGACCCCGTCGCGCTCCCCGTGGCTCAGGCGCGCCTCGACCAGCTCGATCGTCCGCCCGGGGCGCAGGACCCTCACCGTGCACTCGACCGCGTCGACCGGCAGGGTGCCCAGGATGTCGTAGGAGAGCCGGCCGATGACCAGTCCGTCATCCCGTCGGCTGTCCCGGTCGACCTCCACCCTGTGTGCCAGCAGGCCCAGAGCGGGTGCGATGTGCTGTTCGGTGGTCTCCCACGCGCCGCTGACGTGCTCGGTCGCACGGAAACTCGTGGGACCGATCTGCTCGAAATAGGCCATGGAGGGGACTCCTTCGCGTGCTGGTGCCCGCCGGCACGTGGTTCGGGCTGCTGTTCGGGCAGTATGCCGTGGGCCGGGTTGCTCCCTGTGGTCGCCTCCGCGGGTGGAGGGCCATCACGGGGTTGGATGGGTCCTGGGTCAGGAGTGGGCTGAGCGCTCCCTGGCCGCGTGACCGGGCGGCTCGAGCTGGAAGGTGGAGTGCTCGACGCTGACCTCGAAGTGCGCAGCGACGCACTCCTGGAGCTGGCCGAGCATCTCGGCGGCGTGACCGTCCTGGAAGCACGCGTCGTCGAGGACCACGTGGGCAGAGAGCACGGGCAGGCCGGTCGCGATCGTGGAGGCGTGCAGATCATGCACCTCCTGGACGTGGGGGAGGCCCAGGATGTGCGTGCGCACCTCGGCCAGGTCCAGGCCCTTGGGAGTGGACTCCAGCAGGATGCTGCCTGCCTCGCGCAGCACCAGGAAGGCTCGCGGCACGATCAACGCGGCGATGACCATGCCGGCGACGGCGTCGGCCCCAGTCCATCCGGTCGTGGTGATCACGAGAGCACTGACAATCACCGCGACGGAGCCCAGTGCGTCGTTGACGACCTCGAGGAACGCCGCTCGCAGGTTGAGGTTGGCACTGCGCCCCGCGCTGAGCACCCACATCGAGACAAGGTTGCCCGCGAGCCCGACGACGCCGAAGATCAGCAGCCCCGTCGAGCTGATCTCCGGTGGGTCGTTGAGCCGACGGACGCCCTCGATGAAGGCGTAGGCGCCGACCGCGAGCAACACGGTGGCCTGTGCCCCGGCGGCGAGGACCTCGGCACGCCGGAACCCCCAGGTGCGCTCCGGCGTGGCCGGCCGCAGCACCAGCGTCGAGGCGACGAGGGCCATGAGCAGCCCCGCGGTGTCGGTCAGCATGTGGGCCGCATCGACCAGGAGGGCGAGGCTGCCGGTCCACAGGGCGCCGATGACCTCGGCCACCAGGATCGTGGCGGTGATCCCGAAGGCGATGGCCAGGCGCCCTCGGTGGGTGGTCACCTGCCCGTGGTGGTGACTGGTGGTCATGACGTCTCGGGTCCCGGGTGCGCTCGCGGGTTGTCGGGCCGCGCACGGGTGGCTGCGTCGACACCGAAGTTCGGGCACAGGGCAACGCGGTTCCCCGCCGTCGCGAGCACGCCTTCCGCAGCCGACAGCAAGGTCAACAGCTCTGGTGCACTGGTCAGCGAGAACATCGAGGCGCGTCCCTGTGGGCGGGAGGTCACCAGCCCGCAGTCGCGGAGACAGGCCAGGTGTGCGCTCACTGTTGATTGCGCCAGGCCGAGGTGGTCGGTCAGGTCGCGCACGCGATGCTCGCCGAGTCTCAGGTGCTGGAGGATCGCGAGGCGGGAGGGATCGGAGAGCCCGTGGAACAGGGCCGACGCGACAGCGAGGTCACCCGCCGCTGGGGTGGCTGAGTCGGGTTCGATGTCCCGCGATGCTATCGCCATGAGGCGATCATAGCCGGTTGTGGCGTCGAGCGAACCAGCAACCGCTGCTGGGCAGGGGAAGACCTTCCCGTGGCGAGAACTCACTGGCGATCACCCAGCACGCCGCCGACGATGGAGCGATGAGTGATGTTCCCTTGCGTTGGACGCCAGCCACCGTCTACCCGGACATGTGGGTCGACCCCGCCGATGACCCCCGCAACACCGACGGAGTCAGCCCGGACGGAGAGCTCGAGACCCTGCTGGACACCCTGCGGGACTATCGCCTGACGTTGTTGATGAAGTGCGAAGGCCTGGACCCTGAGCAGCTGGCCCGTCGCAGCGTTCCACCCTCAACCATGTCCCTGTTGGGGCTGCTCAGACACCTCGCCGAGACCGAGCGCGACTGGCGCACCTGGCTCGGTGGGCCGCCGCTCGAGAAGCTCTATGGCCCACACGACGCCGACTTCGACGGGGCCGTGGCGGACCAGGGGGTGGTGGACGCGGCCTACGCCGACCTGGAGCGTGAGCAGGCGGCGACCGATGACGCCCTCACGGCCCTGCCTGACCTGGGGGAGCGGGTCGGGGACTCCCGCATCGCGGTGCGGGAGTTGCATGTTCACCGCATCGATGAGTACGCCCGCCACGCCGGCCATGCGGACCTGCTCAGGGAGTGTGTGGACGGGCGGGTCGGGCAGTGACCCTGAGCTGACAGGCTCAGGCGGGTTGTGCGCGCTCGACCAGTTCGGCGACGCCCGGCCCAGTGAGCTCTTCGTATGCCGAGGCTCGCCCGGCCATGGCGAGCACCAGGGCGAGAGTGGACCCGGTGACGAGCGGTCCAGTGCCGACTGCGAAGGGCCCGTCGCTCGCCTCGAGGCGAAGCCCCTTGACGGCGCTGCGGCTGTTGACCGCGAAGTCCTGCCGCGCGAAGAAGTGTGCGACCGCCGCTGTGGTGCGAGTCGGCGGTGTGCGCACGATGCCGAGCGGGCGACGGACGTCCTCGCCGTGCACGATGACCTCCCCGAGCCACGCCGCGGTATGGCCAGAGGGCGCCACGGTGCTGGTGACGACAGCCTGGAACCGCTCTAACGTCTGAGTCGGTGAGGTCCCGAGGTGCTCGACCAGGCGTCGTTGGTTGTGCACTGCCGGGCGGAACCGTGCGGCGACGATGCTGCGGACCCACGCCAGGCGGGCTGTGCTCGCGGCAGCAGTCAGGTGTGCCACCACCTCCTCGACCGTCCACTCGGCGCACAGCGACGGAGTGCTCCACTCCTCCGCAGAGATGTCTGCCAGGTCGCTGGCCAGCGCCGCCCGCTCTGTGTGGATAGCTGACCACAGTGCCGAGGTGCTGAGCGTGGGGTCGTGGTCGCGGGGGTGTGGTCTGGCGGTCATTGGGTGCCTTTCCTCGTGTCGATGGCAGGGTGGACCGCCCTCAGGAGGAGGAGTCATCGACTGACGGCATCAGCGTACGGTCAGAGACACCATGACCACTGCCACCCGACCTCCGCAGGCCCGATCGACCGGGACGGTCCCGCTCTCCCTGCTGGACCGCTCGCGCACCCGCCAGGGCGAGTCGCCCGGCGCCGCCCTGCGCGACACAGTCGAGCGGGCTGAGCGGGCCGACGAACTGGGACTCCACCGCTTCTGGGTGGCCGAGCACCATGCCGTGCCCGGGATCGCCAGCGGCAGTCCGCCCTTGTTGATGGCCGCCGTCGCCGCGCGGACCAGGCGGATCCGGATCGGCTCCGCGGGGGTAATGCTGCCGAACCACCGGCCGCTCATCGTCGCCGAGCAGGCACGCATGCTGGAGGCGCTGCACCCGGGCCGGATTGACCTGGGCATCGGGCGGTCCCTGGGCTTCACCGCACCGGTGCGGGAGGCCCTCGGAGTGTTGAGGCACACGCCCGGGGACTTCGCCCGCGACCTCAGGCAACTCGAGGAGTTCCTGGCCGACGAGGGCCCGGTCACGGCGATGCCGGCCGGAGTTCAGGCACCTCCGATCCTGGTGCTAGCCACCGGATCCGGGCTCGCTGTCGCAGCCGAGCGTGGGCTCCCGGTGGTCGTGGGTGGGCCGGTGCTGCGCGGTGATCTGGCCCCGCTGGACGAGTACCGGGATCGCTTCCGACCCAGCCGAACCTGCCCGGAACCGCACCTCATCGTCAGTGCCGACGTCATGATCGCCGAGACCACTGAGCGTGCCCGCGAGCTGATGCTCCCTGAGGCGTGGGCGATGGTCACGGCCCGCACGACGGGTGCCTTCCCGCCCCTGAGTCCCCACGGCCTCGACCGTCCCACCGAGCGCCAGCTGTCCCAGGTCGAGGACCACGTCGCCCAGTCGGTGCACGGCACCGCCTCGGAGGTCGCCCAACAGCTCACCGAACTGGTGCGCCGCACAGGTGCCGACGAAGTGGTCGCCTTCGCCTCGACATACGACCGGCAGGCCCTCGCCGACTCCGATGCGGCTCTCGCTGAGCTGCAGGTGACCCACTGACCGGCGGCGGCCACCACACCGCCAGCCGGCCCCCTCTGCGGGTCCTAACCGACGAAGGGCTCGGCCACGAAACGTCCCCAGGCCACGAAGGCGGCGAGGGTGAAGAACACCAGGTCGCCGACGACATTGGGCCACTCCCGTCGCACGATGCGCACGGTCGTCGCGCCCGTCATGAGCAGCACGAATCCCAGGGCCGCCCAGGGCACCAGGCCGGGGGCGATATCCAGTGCCGCCGGAAGGACGAGTCCCACGGCGCCGAGGACCTTCACCATGCCGAGACCCTTGAGGAAGGGCGTGGGGAAGAGGTCCACGAACTCCTGGCTCCGGTGCAGCGCGCGGTAACGTTGTCTGGGCAGGATCAACATCGCGACGCCTCCGGCGAAGTAGCCGGTCGCGAGGAGTCCAGCCACAACCCACAGGGCGATATTCATGAGATCTCTCCTTTCCGTGAGCCACCCGTCCGGTGCCTCGAGTCTGGGACGAAGCAGGCCCGCCCTCTGTGACATCCCCGCACCAGCCGGCCCGCGATGTCACAGATCGGGGGCCGCATTCGTCCCAGGGTCATGGCTGAGACGACCTTCCGAGACGAGAGCACGGCGCGACTGATGGACGCCGAGAAGTTCGAGGAGCTTCGACCCCTGTTGTTCTCGATCTCCTATCGACTCCTGGGTAGCGTGAGCGAGGCCGAGGACGCGGTGCAGGAGACGTGGCTGCGCTATGCGGCCACGGACGTCGAGCCACGATCGCTGAAGGCCTACCTGGCAACAGTCGTCTCGCGGATCTCGATCGACGTGCTGCGCTCGGCGCGGGTGCGGCGGGAGGCCTATGTCGGTCCCTGGTTCCCCGAGCCGTTGCCCACCGACACCCTGCACACCCAGCCGTATGCCGAGCCCGCGGACTCCGCGGAGCTCGCCGACTCGGTGTCGCTGGCTGCCCTCCTGCTGCTCGAGCGGCTCAGCCCGCTCGAGCGGGCGGTCTTCGTGCTCCGGGAGGTGTTCGACTATGGGATTGCTGACGTCGCGGAGATCGTCGAGCGGTCCGAGCCCGCCGTCCGCCAACTGGCGTCCCGAGCGCGGCGCCACATGCAGGACGGCCGCCCACGTTTCGAGGTCGACCGTCGCAAGCGGGTGGACCTCGCGGACCGCTTCTTCGACGCCCTCCGCGAGGGTGACCTCGATCGTCTCCAGGGGCTGCTGGCGGCGGACGTCGAGACCCTCAACGACGGTGGAGGCAAGGGCGGCGGTCAGGGCGGGTCCTTCGGGCCCGAGCGAGCCGCCCGCATCCTGGTCGCGACCGTGCCCCCGCTTTTGGCCTCCGGCGCAGTGTTGGAGCCTCGGGAGCTCAACGGCTATCCCGGAGCGATCCTGCGGGACGCTGGAGGGCGGATCGTGGGCACCTGGACGCTGGACATCCGAGACGGCCGGATCCGGGCGATCCATTCGGTCACCAACCCCGACAAGCTCGCGCACCTGGGCCCGACCGGGGACCTTCGCGCCGTCGTGGCAGAGCGCAACCGCCAGCGCCGTGCCGGCAGGGGCTGACATCGCTTCCCGGCGGCGGGGCCATTAGATTCGAGGGGTGAGAGCCCTCCCCTCGAGTGCCGTTTCCCGCTGATGCAGGCCACCACAACGGTCTGGATCGTCACGCTGGTGGGGATCATCGGCCTGCTCGCCTACGACTTCTTCTTCCACGTGCGCAAGGCGCACATCCCGACGCTGCGCGAGTCGGCGATCTGGTCGGCCGGCTATGTCGGGATCGCGCTGCTGTTCGGCGTCGGGGTCTGGGTCTTCGGTGGGGGTGAGGCGGGGACGGAGTACTTCGCCGGCTACGTCACCGAGAAGGCCCTGTCGGTCGACAACCTGTTTGTCTTCCTCATCATCATGGGCAGCTTCGCGGTGCCCCGGGCCAACCAGCAGAAGGTCCTGCTGTTCGGCATCGTCTTCGCCCTGATCTCCCGCACCGTGTTCATCTTCATCGGTGCCGCCGCGATCGAGCGCTTCGCCTGGGTGTTCTACCTCTTCGGGCTGATCCTGCTGATCACCGCGGGTCACATGCTGAAACCGGAGGACAGCAACGCGGACCGGGAGAACTTCGTCGTGCGGTTCGTCCGCAAGGTGGTGCCCACCAGCGAGGGCTATGACGGGGACCGGCTGTTCAGCGTCGAGAACGGCGCCCGGGTGATGACGCCGATGATGGTCGTGATGCTGGCGATCGGCGGCACGGACATCCTGTTCGCCATCGACTCGATCCCGGCGATCTTCGGCCTCACCCAGAGCACCTACATCGTGTTCACGGCGACTGCCTTCTCCCTGCTGGGGCTGCGTCAGCTCTACTTCCTGATCGACGGCCTGCTCGACCGACTGATCTACCTGTCCTTCGGGCTGGCGGCCATCCTGGGCTTCATCGGTGTCAAGCTCATCCTGCACGCGCTCGCCGAAAACGCCCTGCCGTTCATCAACGACGGCGAGCACGTCCCGGTCGTGGAGGTCAGCACAGGTTTGTCGCTGGTCGTCATCATCGGTGTCCTGGTGGTCACGATCGCCGCCTCCCTCCTCAGCCCCGCCGGTCGCGCCAAGAACGCCATCGGCAACGCCCGCCGCCACGCCACGCAGTATCTCGACATCGGCTACTGGGGCGACCCCGAGGCGCGGGAGAAGAGCTATCAGGCGCTGGAGGAGGAGATCGCCACGATCAGGTCCCTGCCCGAGAAACAGCGTGCACACATCCGCAACGAGCGGGAGCTCATGGAGCTCCTCGAGGAGGCCCAGCGGCAACACGAGTCCGAGACGCCGGATCAGCGGTGAGGCGGCGGGCTGCTCGGGGACGACTCACCATCCTGCGGACCGTGCGTGCCCGCCCACGATCAGGTGGACTGTGCGTGCCCACTCACGTCAGGTGGACACCTCGCGCGTGAAGCGGCCCGTCTCGAGCCAACGACTGAGCCGGTCCACAGCGGTGGGCAGATACGTCCGGGCCAGCTCCCGGAACTGCGCCGTCGTGCTCTTGACGATGTCGTTGGCCAGGAGCAGCTGCCGGGAGGCGAGCAGGGCCTCGAAGTGTTCCGGCGCGATGTCGGGGAGCGGCGCAATCGATGCATAGCCGTCGCGCAGAGACTCCTCGACGCCGGGTGCGCCGCGCAGGTAGAAGGTGCTGATGGCCAGGTCCAGCGCGGGCACCCCCAGGCCGCAGTCGTCGAAGTCAAAGACCGCGAGGCGGCCGTCGTGCCACTTGAGATTGCCGCCGTGCAGGTCGGCGTGAAGCGCCCGGACCGGCACATTCTCGAACGCATGAGCAAAGGCCACCACGCCGATCGCCCGAGCCCGGTCAAGCACCTCCCGCTGCCCCGCCTCGAGGTCAGCGCCGCTGAGCCGGTCTGGGGCACCGAACAGCGGAGTGTCCAGGAGGGGCAGTCCCCCTCCCTCCGGCAGCTGCCAGGACTGCGCCTGAAGGTGCAGCTGGGCCATCGTCCGGCCCAGCTCATGGGCCACCTCGGGGGAGGCGGTGCCGACGTCTGGTCCCTCCAGCCAGGAGGCGCAGGTCACCAACAACTCCCGGCCCAGGGCGTCGGACTCGACGGCGGCGCACCACTGGCCATCCGTGGTCGTCCGTGGGACCGGGACCCGCACCGGAGTCTGCTCGGCGAGGGCAAGCTGCCAGGCCTGTTGGGTGGCGATCTCGTCCCGGGGGCTCGTGGAGTTGGTGTTGACCCGGAGCGCGAACCGCTCGCCAGTCACCGTCTCGAGGGCAAAGGTTGTGTTGTAGGCGTGCAGGTGCATCTCCAGCCTGTGCGCCTCGAGACCGAAGGATCGAGCGGCGGCCACCGCGACCGGGCGCAGCGCCTCTGCCTGTTGGGCGTCGGTGAGCTGGTCGTAGGTGTGAGTGGTCGTCATCGGGACACCAGATGGGGGTGTGTCGTCATCGAGGCACTGTAGGGCTAGGCGGTGGGTTGCGCGGAGTGGATTTCGCCTTCGCCCTCCGGCAGGAGCAGCCGCAGGACGTCGGCGAGCGTGACCACGCCAACGGTGCGACCCGCTTCGGAGACCACCGCGAGGTGGTTTGCGGTCGCCCGCATCTGCGCGAGCGCCTCATAGACCTTCGTCTCGGGGTCCAGTGTGAAGACGGGACGCACCAGGCCTGCCAGAGGCGTCGTGTCAGGGTGCAGCAGCGTGTCCCGCACGTGCACCAGGCCGTCCGTGCCCGTGCCGGAGCCCACCAGGATCCGCAGGTGACCGCTCCGCTGGCTCGCGGCCCGCACCTGCGCCACGGTGGCGGACGTGGGCACCTGGGTGATCGGTCGCTCTCCCAGCAGGTCGCGGACCCGCAGGTTCTCCAGGTCGAGAGCGCCGCTGAGCTGGGAGGAGAAGCGCGCGTCCAGGGCACCGACGTTGGCGGAGTGCTCCACCAGGTGTCGCAGGTCGTCCGGGTTCTGACCGGTCGCCACCTCGTCCACCGCCTCGACGCCGAAGCGCGCGAGCATCCAGTTGGCGGTGCCGTTGAGGGTCCGCAGCAGTGGCCTGGTGGCCCACATAAAGGCTCGCATCGGCAGCGCGAGGACGGTTGCGGACCGCTCGGGGTGGGCGATCGCCCAGGACTTGGGCGCCATCTCGCCGACCACCAGGTGCAGGAAAGTCACGATGACCAGGGCCAGGACGAAGCCGGCGACGTCGGCCATCCAGTAGGCCAGGCCCCAGGTCTCAAAGAGGGGAGTCAGCCAGTGGTGGACGGCCGGCTTCGTGATGGCGCCGAGCGCCAGGGTGCACACCGTGATGCCCAGCTGTGAACCGGCCAGCAGCAGGGTGAGCTCGGTCGCGCTGCGCAGCGCGGCGCGGGCCGACCGGCTCGAGCTGGCCGCGTCTTCCAGGCGGTGCCGCTTGGCGGCGATCAGAGCGAACTCGACGGCGACGAAGAACGCGCTCAGCGCGATGATGGCGATGGTCGTGAGCACGACGACCCAGGGATTCTCCATCACTCCGTCTCCTGCGCGTCCGCGGAGCGTCCCAGCGACTCATCTGATGGCGCGGGCACCAGTCTGAGCCGGAGCAGGGAGGGCACGTGCCGGTCCAGCTCGAGCACCTCCACGTGCAGCGCGAGCTGTTCGTGCTCGCTCTCCAGCACGCTCTGGGGCTCGATCGGCACCACGATCACGTCGCCCTGCTCGGGGAGCGCGCCGTGGGTGGCGATGAGCAGGCCGGACACGGTCTCGTAGTCGCCGTCGGGCAGCGTGTGTCCGATCGCGCGCTCGATCTCGTCGACGTGGACGTCGCCGTCCAGCACCCAGGCGCCGTCGTCTTCCTCGACCGCCTCCGGTGGTGGCTCCGGGTCGTGCTCGTCGGTGATCTCTCCGACGAACTCCTCGGCCAGGTCCTCCAGGGTCAGCACGCCGGTGAGACCGCCGTATTCGTCGACGACGCAGGCCAGCTTGTTGCCGGAGCTGGTGAGCTGTTCGTGCGCCTCCGGGAGCATCATCACGGTCGGCACGATCACCGCTTGGCGGGCCAGGTCACGGGCGGGGGTCGCGTCGTCCGCCGTGGAGGTCAGCACGTCGACCAGGTGCACCACGCCGAGGATCTGCTCGTCGTCGTCCAGCACCGGATAGCGGGAGTGCTGGGTCGCCATCAGCTCGCGGACCTGACCCAGGGTGTCCTCGGCGTGCACGACGCCGACCCGGGAGCGGGGGATCATCGCATGCTCGACGTCACGCTGCGGGAAGTCGATGATGCGGTCGAGCAGCGTGGACAGCTCGTCGGGCAGGTCACCGCTGCGCCGCGACTCGGCCACGATGTGCTCCAGGTCGCGGGCGGACGCGGAGTGCTCGACGTCGTGCACCGGCTCGATGCCAAGGGCCTTGAGCAGCAGGTTGGAGGACTGGTCGAAGATCCAGACCAGCCACCCGGTCAGTCGCAGGTAGATGACGGTCGGCAGGGAGAGCGCCCGTGCCACCGGCTCGGGACGGGAGATCGCGAGGTTTTTGGGCACCAGCTCGCCAAAGACCATCTGCACCACGGTGGACAGGGCGAGGGCGATGACTGTGCCGATCAGGATGCCTGTGCCCGTCGGCACCCCGGCCCAACCGAACATCTCACCGGCGGCTTGTCCAACCAGCGGCTCAGCGACATACCCGACCAGGAGTCCGGTCACCGTGATGCCGAGCTGGGCGCCGGAGAGCATGAAGGAGGTGCGTTTGGTGATGGACAGGGCGCGCTGGGCCACGGCGTCACCACTGGCGGCCCGGGCGCCCAGGCGGGAGCGGTCCACCGCCATGTAGGCGAACTCCTGCGCCACGAAGAATGCGGTGGCGGCGGTGATCACCAGGATCACGACCAGGCCGATGAGCAGCGACAGGACAGCACTCACGGGTTGACCCCCTGCCGGTGGTGGACCGTCAGGGGGCAGGGCATTGGCCCGTCGGAACTCATGCGGTGGGTCTCCTCGACATCGGACAGTTCAGGGGCCGCAACGTGCAACCGACCCCCAGTGTTCCGGACGCTGTGGTTCACCACCGCATGGCTCACCCCGGTGACCTGGCTGCGGTCAGTCCTCGGCGCTCGGCACGTGCGGACCGGACACGCAGAACTCGTTGCCCTGCGGGTCGGCCAGGGTGACCCACCGGAAGTGCTCGTCACCACGACGGGCCACGAGGGTGGCGCCGGCGTCCAGGAGTCGCTCGACCTCCGCCTCCAGGTCGGGAGCGCTCAGGTCCAGGTGCAACCGGTTCTTGCCGGGAGAGACCTCGTCGACCTTCTGGAAGGCGAGCCACACCGGCAGGCTCCCGCCCCGCACGATGACGAACCAGCCGTCGTTGGTCTCAGCGATGTCGGCGCCGGTCTGCTGAGCCCACCAGGCCGCAAGCCCTTCGGCGTCGGTTGTATCGGTGGTGACCATGGCAAGCGAGAGAGTCATAGTCGCAACTTAGCGCCCGGGACCGACGGTCGGCAGCCGTCCAGGACCGGACGCGGCGGGTGCGTCCGGTCGGTGGCCTACTCGAGCCACTCCGTCTCGAAGGCCACGCTGGCGTGGATGTGCACGGCCTCGTAGCCTTGCGGACCGGTCGCGAACGTGTGCGGGGTGTCGGCGGGCACGACGAGAACCTGCCCGGCCCGCCCGGTGACCGTCTCCCCAGCGATCGTGAAGGTGGCTGAGCCCCGCCGGATCAGGAACGTCTCGGCATACGGGTGCTTGTGCAGTCGCGGTCCCACGCCCTCCTTGCTGGTGGATTCCAGGATCAGCGAGACGGCGGCTCCGCCCGGCAGCTCCTCGTAGTCCTCGGCCCAGTCCTCCCCGTCGTCACGTCCGTCGGTGCGATCGATCACGAAGCCTTCCATGTCTTGACGGTAGGGGTGTCCGCAGCAGCGTGCGAGCTGCGGAGGCGGGGTGGCGCTACCACTGGCGAAATAGTTGAGCGATGCGCTATGTTGTCGGACATACCCCCCATGGGTATACGTTGAGGAGAGAGTGATGACGCAGAAGGCGCACAACCACGACACTGCGCACGAAGGCCACGCTGCCGCCACTGGCGACGAGGCTCATGACGCCCACAGCGGCCACGCAGTCGACCACGGAGGTCACCAAGGGCACGGTGCTCACGAGGGGCACTCCGGGCACGCGGGGCACGGTGACCACGTCGCCATGTTCCGGCGGCTGTTCTGGGTGATGCTCGTGCTGGCCGTCCCGACCGTGCTGACCAGCCCGATGTTCGCCGACCTGCTCGGCTACCAGCTGCCCGACGTGCCGGGGATCGGCCTGGTGGCGCCGGTGCTGGGCACCGTGATGTTCCTCTGGGGAGGCAAGCCCTTCTATACCGGTGGGCTCGAGGAGATCCGCAGCCGCGAGCCGGGGATGATGCTGCTCATCGGCATGGCCATCACCGTTGCCTTCGGAGCCTCACTGGCGGCCAGCCTCGGGCTCATCTCACACCAGCTGGAGTTCTGGTGGGAGCTCGCGCTGCTGATCGTGATCATGCTCCTGGGCCACTGGATCGAGATGCGCTCGCTGGCCCAGACCTCCTCCGCGCTGGAGTCGCTGGCCGCTCTGCTGCCCGATGAGGCCGAGCGGGTCGAGGGGTCCTCGGTGGTCACCGTGGCGCCGTCGGATCTCTCCGTCGAGGACGTGGTCGTGGTGCGCCCTGGTGGCCGGGTGCCGGCCGACGGTGTCGTGGTCCAGGGAGCGGCCGCCATGGACGAGTCGATGATCACCGGTGAGTCCAAGGCGGTGCGCCGCAGCGAGGGTGACCAGGTGGTCGCGGGCACCGTCGCGACCGACTCCGGCCTGCGGGTGCAGGTGTCGGCGGTCGGCGAGGAGACCGCGCTGGCCGGCATCCGTCGCCTCGTTGAGCAGGCGCAAGGGTCCTCCAGCCGGGCCCAGCGGTTGGCGGACAAGGCCGCGGCCTGGCTGTTCTGGTATGCCCTGGCTGCCGCCGTCATCTCGGCCGTCGTCTGGTTGCTGGTCAGTGACCCGGGCACGACGCTGGAGCGGGTGATCACGGTTCTGGTCATCGCCTGCCCCCACGCCCTGGGTCTGGCGATCCCGCTGGTCGTCTCCATCACCACCGAGCGGGCCGCACGCGGCGGTGTGCTGATCAAGGACCGGCTGGCTCTGGAGCGGATGCGCTCGGTCGACACCGTCCTGTTCGACAAGACCGGCACCCTGACCCGTGGTGAGCCTGCTGTCGGGGCCATGCACGGAGCCGGTATGCCGAGTGCTGAGTTGCTCGCCCTGGCCGCCGCTGCCGAGGGCGACAGTGAGCACCCGCTGGCCCGTGCCATCGTGCGCGCTGCCCGGGAGGAGGGGCTGGATGTGCCCGGAGCCACCGACTTCAGTGCCGCACCGGCCGTCGGGGTCACCGCCACCGTCGACGGCGCCACGGTGCGGGTGGGTGGGCCCTACCTGCTGCAGGAGGAGGGCTTGAGCGCCCTTCCCGAGAGCGAGCCGTGGGCGCGTGACGGGGCCACCGTGCTGCACGTCGTCCGTGACGGAGCGGTCGTCGGTGCGCTCGCCGTCTCCGACGAGGTCCGTGCTGAGTCGCGGCAGGCCGTGGACGCCCTTCACCGGCTGGGCCTCCAGGTCGTCATGATCACCGGCGACGCCGAGCCCGTGGCCCGCGCTGTCGCCGCGGACCTCGGGATCGATGAGGTGTTCGCCGGGGTGCGCCCCGAGCACAAGGCCGACAAGGTCGCCGAGCTGCAGGACCGTGGCGCCACTGTGGCCATGGTCGGTGACGGTGTCAACGACGCCCCCGCCCTGGCGCGGGCCGACGTCGGCATCGCGATCGGTGCCGGCACCGATGTTGCGATCGCCTCGGCGGGTGTGATCCTGGCCAGCGACGACCCCCGCTCGGTGCTGTCCATCGTGGACCTGTCGCGAGCCGCCTACCGCAAGATGAAGCAGAACCTCTGGTGGGCGGCGGGCTACAACCTGGTCGCCGTGCCGCTCGCAGCGGGCGTCCTCGCGCCCGTCGGGTTCGTCATGCCGATGGCGGTCGGCGCGATTCTGATGTCGCTGTCCACGGTCATCGTCGCGGTGAACGCCCAGACCTTGCGCCGCCTCGACCTCAGTCCGGAGGCAGGCGTGCAGGCCGTGACGGGCGGCTGAAGCCGCGGCCGACGCGCGGGCTCGGCTGCGGACTCAGGGGTTGTCCGGCACCGAGCCCGGCGGCGGGCCCGGGCTCTTGGGCGTCTCATCGGGTGAGTCCACCGAGTCCTCATCGAGGTCCGGGTCCCTCGGGGGCGGCCCGGGCGAGGCCGGGGCACTCTCGTCGTTGTCCGGGTCGCTGGGTGGTGGTCCTGGGGAGCGTGGGGCGCTCTCGTCATAGTCCGCGTCGCTGGGTGGCGGCCCGGGAGAGCGTGGGGCGCTCTCGTCGTAGTCCGGGTCGGGTGCCCCGTGTCCGTGCGGGTCCGGGTGATCGGTCGACATGGCGACCTCCTCTCGGGCGCGTGCGCGCCTCTCCCGAGCGTGGCCCCACGGTGCTGGCGGCGCAACCGCACAGGACAGGCAACGCCCCGGCGGCGACGAGCGGCGCCTCCTCCTGCACATCCCGGTAGGGTCCAGACCGAAGGGAAGGGGACGTTGATGTCCACCGGCGGAGTGCTGATCGTGATCGCTCTGGTGATCTGGGGACTGACCGAGGCGGTTGACCTCGTGGCCCGGCGCGTGCGCAACCGGACGCTGGCCTCCTACGACGAACGCCCGCCGGGGTGGGTCTCGGTGTTGAATGTGGGCGCGCTTGTCCTTGCCTCCGCGGGCTTCGTGCTGTGGCTGGTCCAGGATGAACGGAACTTCGGCATCGGCCTGTGACCGGCCCGTGACGCGAGGATGATGGTCCGCGACGATGTCGAGAAGCGTTGACCGGCTCCGTCCCAGGGGTGATGGTGGCCGGACGAGCCGCCACGGAGCAAGGAGAGACACCATGGCCAAGTACCTGTTGCTGAAGCACTACCGCCGCAACTCCGGGCCGGAGGACCTGCCCGCCGCAGCGGTCCCGATGGACCAGTGGTCCGAGCAGGAGGTCACCGACCACATCCGATACATGAACGACTTTGCCGACCGGCTCCGTGAGCGGGGTGAGTTCGTCGACGGGCAGGCTCTCCGGCCGGAGGGGACCTTCGTCCGCTACGACGGTGAGGGGAAGCCTCCGGTCACGGACGGGCCGTTCGCCGAGACTAAGGATCTCATCGCCGGATGGATGATCATCGACGTCGACAGCCAGGAACGTGCCTACGAGGCGGCTGCCGAGCTGTCCGCTGCCCCCGGCAAGGGTGGTGAGCCGATCCACGAGTGGCTCGAGGTCCGGCCGTTCCTGACCGAGTCGCCCAGCGCGACGGAGTGAGCAGCGCGTCGTGGAGGAGCTGCTGAGGCAGCTCGGGCCGCAGGTCCTGGGTGTCCTCGTCCGGCGCGGCGCGGAGTTCGCGTCGGCCGAGGATGCCGTGCAGGAGGCCCTGATCGAGGCGATCGGCCGGTGGCCGGAGCGTATGCCGAGGGAGCCGAGGGCGTGGTTGGTCACCGTGGCCTGGCGCAAGTATGTCGACGCGCACCGCTCGCAGGTCGCTCGCCGACACCGGGAGCAGGTGGTGCTGGACGAGCCGCCGCCCGGCCCCACCGAGCGGACCGACGACACACTGCTTCTGCTCTTCCTTTGCTGCCACCCGGCGCTCTCCCCCTCCTCAGCGGTGGCCCTCACGTTGCGGGCCGTGGGCGGGTTGACGACGCGCCAGATCGCAGCGGCCTACCTGGTGCCGGAGGCCACCATGGCGCAGCGGATCAGCCGCGCTAAGCCTCGATCCACCGATGCCCTGGGTTGAGTGGCTGGCCGCGGGCTGGCTGGGCGTTTATGGGGAGTGGGCCGGAGTGATCGCCCGGCCTCGCTGTCGGGGTGTTCCACTGGGTC
>NZ_QLVD01000007.1 GCF_003352835.1 Ornithinimicrobium murale
CTCCAGGTCCACCGTGTCGTAACGACCGTCATAGATCGCGTCGACGTGCTCCTCATAGCCCTCCTGGAACGGGAAGACCTCACGGGAGTTCATGACCACCGCGTCATCACTGATCGGCTTGATCAGGTTGTCCACGATCTGCTGGCGCGGGACACAGTGGGCAAAGGCCTCGCGAGCGGCCAGGCCACCCTCGTCCTCGTGCCACGGGCTGCCCTCGGCGAAGTTGAAGTCCAGGTGCTCGAAGGTCATCGTGTCACCACGGATCAGCTCGACCGAGTCGCCCAGCGCCTCGATCTGCTGCACGGTGTCCACCGTGGCCTGCGGCTCGATGATGTTCAGGTCACCATTGCTCAGCGCCTGAACGTGGGTCTCCGGAGCCGCGAACCGGAAGGTCAGGTTCGACGTGGCCGGCGGCGGACCCCAGTAGCTCTCGTTCGGGCCGATGGTGATGTACTCACCCACACTCCACTCCGCGCCGGTGGCCGGGTCGATACTGTACGGGCCGCTGGACAGCGCGATCGAGGGATCCGGCAGCGTCTTCTCCGGCGACAGCCACCCGGTGTTCCAGAACTCCGCGGCCGGCGCGATCGCGTCGACGTCACCCTCCTCGATGGCGGTGACGAGCTCCTCGGAGGTCATCCCGCTCTGCTCGGCAGCAACGTGCGCTGGCAGCGCACCGCCGACCAACAGCTCATAGTCCGGGTAGGGCTCGGGGTAGGTCAGCGTGAACGTCTTACCGTCCAGCTCACCCTCCGGACCATCAGGCACGTACAGACCCCAGTCGGTGGCGACCGAGTTGAACGCCGGGACAAAGTCCTCGGCGGCCGGGTCGTCCGCGGCCGGGGGCTCACCATAGATCGACGGCGGGTTGTTGGAGGCCCAGTCGAACAGGAAGTCGTTGTACGTGATCGGCGTGCCGTCCTCCCAGACAGCCTCATCCGAGATCGTGTACTCAACCGTCAGCGGGTCCTCGCTGGTGACCTCATAGGAACCGAAGTCGGTGTCCGGGTAGATCGTGCCATCGGTGCCGTAGTACCAGAAGCTGGAACCCAGACGCCCCGAAACCGCCTGGTTGTAGACCGAGTTCGTCTCCGGCGTATTGGCGTTCAGCCCCACCCACTCGTCGGCGCCGACCGAGAAGGAGATGTTGTCCTGCGTGGTGGTGATGTCACCCAGGTCGGGCTTGGCACTATCACCAGAGGCCGCCTCGCCATCAGAGGTCGCCTCGCTGTCGTCCTCCCCAGGGGCCGCCGACTCGTCAGCACCCTCGTCGCTCTGGGTGTCCTCCTGCGTCGACTCCTCGTCTTCGGTGCCGGACGTGCAAGCGGACAGCACCAGGGCTCCCGCGGCCACAATCGCCATAGTCGTGCGCCTGATCTTCACGGTTCCTCCTGCAAGTGACCGAAGTGTTTAGTCCCAACGAGTGTCGTTCAGTTAGAGTGTACACACGCCAGTTTTCGGGGATGCGCTTCGCTACGAAAGGAATGAGGTCAACCGGTGGTGATGGATCGGAGGGGGCAGCACGCCCCGACTGACCAGGTGCTCATGAACTGCTCGGCCTTCGACGGGACAGGCGAGGGCTCGGTCGGTGACCAGGCCATCTGGCTGCGCTCCGACGGAACGGTGGCCCAGGTCGGCGATCGGCAGGCCGTGCTGGACGCTGCGGGAGCCACCCCGCAGCCAGTCAACGTGGTGGACCTCGCCGGCGGCTACGTGGCGCCGGGTCTGGTCAACATGCACGTTCACCTGGGCCTTGCCCTGCCCGGGGCCATGACCGCGGCATCGGACCGCACCGACCCTGCCGCACGGGCCCTGCAGATGGCCGGCAGCGCGCGGCGCGCCCTGCATGCTGGCATCACCACCGCGCGGCTGGTCGGCGAGACCGGCTACACCGACTTCACTCTCCGCCGCGCGATCCGGGCCGGCACGGTGCCAGGACCGCGGCTGTTCACGGCAGGCCACGCGCTGTGCTGCACGGGAGGTCATGGGCACGACTCCGACGGGCTGGAGGCCGACGGCGCCGACGGCTTCCGCCGCGCCACACGCGAGCAACTGCGTGCGGGGGCCGACCTGATCAAGGTGTGCGTCTCCGGTGGACTGGCCGGTGAGCACGAGGCGATCGAGACCCCGCAGCTCACGGACGACGAGCTCTCCGCCGTCGTGACCGTCGCCCACGACTGGGGCCGCAGCGTCACCGCCCATGCCGGACCGGCCGACGTGATCGAGCGGGTGATCGAGCTCGGCGTGGACGGCATTGAACACGGCTACCAACTCACCCCGGAGGTCGCGACCGAGATGGCGCGGCGCGGGACGTGGTACGTGCCGACCATCACGGTCAGTCGGTGCCGGGAGTTCTTCGAGGAGCACCAGGTGCCCGCCTGGATGATGGAGCGAGCGCTGGGCGCCGGCCCCCGACACTGGGAGAGCCTGCAGCACGCCATCGCCGCCGGTGTGCGGATCGTGATGGGCAGCGACATGCCGCCGGACGCACCCTTCGAGGGCACCACCGCCACCGTGCGTGAGATGGAGTACATGGCCGAGGCCGGCATGCCCCCCTCCGACGTGCTCCGCGCCGCGACCAGCCGAGCGGCCGAGTGGCTCGGTGCCTCGGGGCAGGTCGGCACACTGGAGCCCGGCGCCGCCGGTGACCTGATCGTGCTGGATGCCGACCCCGTCGTCGACGTCTCGGCACTTCGCACCCTGCACGCAGTGGTCCAGGGGGGTCGCGCGGTGCGCGACGACCGGGGCCACTGGACGAGAGAGGAGTCGCGGTGAGCGACGACGCCCGGCCCTGCGACGCGGAGGACGGAGCCATCACCCGACTGCACGACCTTCGGATCCTCGTGGACCGCATCGAAGGCCGCTCGGTGTGCGGCCTGCAGCCGGGAGACTACTTCGAGGTCACGGAGTCCAACCGGGTGCGCGTCCCGGAGGGGCAGCACTTCTGCCTCTACGCGATGGCCGCCGTGCTGCCACTCCTGCCGGCGAAGCAGCGTCCCTTGCCCGAAGGCGACTGGATGGCGCGCGACTCCGAGGTCGCCTGCCCTGACCCCGAGGAGCGCCTGATCATGCGGATCGAGCGCACCGGTCACCGGAGCATCCCGACAGAGGACCTGACGTGAGCACCGGGCAGCCCACCGGCCGGGCAGTGTCCCTGGCGCTGCAGTCGGACAAGTCGACCCCCGCCTACGCGGAGCTCGCCCGCCGGATCGAGCACTGGGGCTTCGACGGCCTGTCGATCTACGGGGACCTGGGCTACCAGCCGCCGATGCCGGCCCTGATGACCACCGCAGCCCACTCCGACCGGCTGAGGCTCGGGCCGGCCTGCCTCAACCCCTTCACCACACACCCGGTGGAGGTCGCCGGACAGATCGCCGCCCTGGACGAGGCCAGCGGCGGACGCGCCTATCTCGGCCTCACCCGTGGCTCATGGCTCTCCGACCTGGCCGTGCCACAGGACCGGCCACTGGCTGCCCTGCGGGACACCGTGGCAATAGTCCATCGGCTGCTCTCCGGGGACACGAGCGGGTACACAGGCGCTGCCTACCGGATCGAGCCGGGCTTTCGTCTGCGCTACACACCGCTGCGGCCTCGGATCGACGTGCTGCTCGGGGTGTGGGGCCCCCGGGGAGCCGCGCTGGCGGCCGAGATCGCTGACGAGGTCAAGATCGGCGGCACCGCCAACCCCGACATGGTGCGGCTGATGTCCAGCTGGCTGGCCGAGCGCTGTCGGGAGCTCGGGCGCGACCCGGCCGAGCTGGGTCTGGTGGCTGGAGCGGTGACCGTGGTGGACACGGACGGCGAGGCTGCCCGTGACAGGGCCCGCACCGAGGTCGCGATGTATCTGGACGTCGTCGCAGCACTGGACCCCACCGTGGCCGTCGACCCAGAACTGCTCGCCGAGTTGCGCATCCTCCTGGCCGAGGACCGAGACCAGGACGCCGGCGCGCTGCTGTCGGACGACCTGCTGGACCGGTTCGCCTTCGCCGGCACCCCCGAACAGGTGGCAGCCCAGGCCTCCGGTCTGTTCGAGGCTGGCGCGACCCGGGTGGAGTTCGGGACCCCGCACGGGCTCGACCCCGGCACGGGTATCGACCTGCTCGGCGCCCGGGTGCTCCCCTTGCTCCGCGGCACCACCGCGCTCTCCACACACAGGGACTCCCCCACCACAGGCTCCACGGCCGACCGACTGACCGCCGACACCCCCTGAGGATCCATGACTCACCGCACCGTCACCGCCGTCGCCGACGACTACGTCGCCTCGCTCGCCGCCCTCGACCCTTCCGCAGCCGAGGCACTCGGTCAGCAGGCCGACCTCGTGGTCCCAGACCTGTCGCCTGAGACGTTCGCGGAGCAGCTCGCGATAGCGCGCCGCACGCTCGCGGCTCTGGGCGAAGCCACCGAAACCGACCCAGATGAGCAGGTCCTCCGGGTCGCGCTGACCGAGCGACTGACCAACGACATCGCGCTGGCCGAGTCGGGCTTCACCACGCGGCTCCTGGCCCCTCTGGCCACCCCGATTCACCGGGTCAAGCAGATCTTCGACAACCTCCCGAGTCGTGATGCCGACGAGACGGGCCGGCTGCTCCGCAACCTGGAACAGGTGCCGACGGCACTGGAGCAGTATCGGCAGACCCTCACGGCCGCGGCCGACCAGGGCTTCGTGGCACCGTCCCGGCAGGCCAGGCTGGTGGCGGAGCAAGCCCGTGGCTGGGGAGACCCCGAGAACGGCTACTTTCGCCGGCTGGTCGGCGGCATGAGCTCCAGTTCGGAGGCTCTGACGCGGGCCGGTGCCGCCGCTGCCGCCGCGACACTGGAGCTGGCCCGCTGGCTGGAGACCGAACACGCCGCCCGTGGGTCCGACCAGGACGGTGTCGGCCATAATCTCTACCGCGTCACCTCCAGTGCCTTCCTCGGTGCCCAGATCGACCTCGAGGAGACCTACCAGTACGGCTGGGACCGGCTCGCCGCCCTCACCACCGAGGTCGACCGGCTCACCCGGCGGATCAGCGACGACGGGCCGGCCGCCGCGATGGAGGTGCTGGACGACCGCCCCGGCCAACGGCTGCCGGTAGGCCCTGAACTGGTCACCTGGATCGAGGACCGGATCAGTGCCAGCATCAGGACCCTGGACGGCACGGTTTTCGACATGCCGCCTGCGGTGCACCAGTGCGAGGGGCGGCTGGCCACACCGGGCTCGGGCGTCATCTACTACTCACCGCCGGATGTGGGCCTGACCCGGCCCGGACGGGTCTACTGGTCCACCCCGCCGGGGGCCGACACCGCGCCGGTCTGGCGCGAGGTCAGCACCGTGCACCACGAGGGGGTGCCCGGCCATCACCTGCAGTATGCGATCACCATGACCCAGGAGCATCTGCACCCGTGGCAGCGCTACCTGTGCCACATTCACGGGTATGCCGAGGGCTGGGCCCACTACACCGAGGGCCGGGCCGAATCCTGGGGTCTGGTGCACGACGACGCCGAGCGCCTGAGCGTGCTGCTCGCCCAGCGGTGGCGGGCCGCCCGGATCGTCGTCGACCTCGGCCTGCACCTGGACCTGCCGGTCCCGGCGGGCAACGGGGTCACCACTGCGACCCGCTGGACCCGCGAGGTCGGCCAGGACGTGCTGGTCGAGGTGGCGGGCATGGACCGGCACACGGCCGTCTTCGAGGTCGACCGCTATCTCGGCTGGCCCGGTCAGGCACTGGCCTTCTGCGTCGGAGCTCGGCTGTGGGAGCAGGCACTGGCCTCTGCGCGCACCACAGCGGGAACCGCCTACGACGAGAAGGCATTCCACATGGCTGCGCTGCAGCTCGGGCCGATGGGACTGGACCCGCTCCGACAGATGTTGGCCGAGAGGGCGGTGCGCTGATGCCCACCCCCGAGACCGTGGGTTCACACCCGGTGCTGGAGCGCTACGCCACCTGGGTCCATGAGACGGAGCCGCTGTCACCAGCCTCGGTGGCCAAGGGTCTCTGGGACGGTCAGTTGCCGAGCCGGGACGTCGACGCTGCGACCGACCGGGCAGAGCAGCTGCGCGTGTTCCTGCGCGAGTTTGACGAGGTCGGAGCCACGACCGCGGACGATCGCCTCGACCTGGCCACGTCCCGCATCGACGCCACACACCGGTTGCGAGAGCTTGAGGAGCTGCGCCCCTGGGCCCGGGTCCCCTACCTGTATGTCGAGGAAGCCGGCAACGCCCTGCAGAAGGCGCTGCAGACGCCAGGTGAAGCGGGCCACGACCTGCTCGCCACCTGCCTGACGGCCCTTCCTGACTACCTGGCCAGCGCGGGACGGAGCCTGGATTCGAGAGCGACCCCCTCGGCATACGTCGAGGCTGCACGCTCAGCCCTCACCGGGCTGCAGGACCTGCTCGACCAGGCCGGCGCAGGGGCGGCACCCCGCGACGCCGTCGTCGGCTTTGCCGCCGTCCTGGAGGACCTGCAGGGGCGTGCCGCTGGGAGCTGGGCAGCGGGCCGGGACTACCTGGAGCACTGCCTGAACGAGTACTTCCTGGTCGATACCCGCGTGGACGAGCTTGCGGACTGGGGACGTCAGCAGGTGCGGACGGACCAGGAGCGGTTGCGGGCTCACGCCGCGCAGACCGACCCCGGTCGAGACTGGCAGCAACAGATCCAGGATGTCCGGAGCGACCATCCGGCACCGGAGGAGGTGCTGGACACCTACCGAGCGGCCATGGAACGATCTCGCGCGCACACCCTCGAACACGACCTCGCCACGATCCCCCCGGATGAGGACTGCCGCATCGACGTGGTGCCAGAGTTCCTGCGCCCCACGATGCCAATGGGGTTCATGGACCTGGCACCAGCGTGGGGGCCCAGCCTGTCGAGCGCGCTGCGGATCACCCCCATCCGCATCCTCGACGACGGCTCTCCCGACGCCGACCACCTCGCGGAGAGCTGCCACGCGCTGATCACGACGATCGCCGGCCACGAGACCTACCCCGGACACCACCTGCAGCGCGTGCACCACAAGCAGGCGACCGAGGGCAACACCTCTATCCGGCGCACCTTCTTCTCGGCTCTGTTCGTCGAGGGGTGGGGCCTGTACGTCGAGGACCTGATGCGGGAGACCGGCTACATGGAAACCCCTGGGTTGGTGCTGTATGCGCTGCGCAACTCACTGTGGCGGTCAGCGCGAGTCGTGGTGGACGTGGGACTGCACACCGGCACGCTGAGCCAGCAGGAGGCGGTTGACTACCTGATGAGTGAGGCGTCGCTGGGCCGCCACATCGCCGAGGGCGAGGTCCGCCGCTACATCCGCCACGACAACCCGTCCTACCCCTCCGCCTATGCCCTGGGCCGCGAGGAGTTCCATCGACTCCGCGCCGACTGGGAACGCGCCGGCGGGTCAACCCAGCCGCTACGCGGGCTGCACGATGCCATCATGGGATTCGGCAGCGTGCCGCACGCACTGATCCGTGACAACGTGCTGGCGCTGGCTGCTCACGCTCGATGACCAGTGACACGACCGAAGAGAGGGCCGGCTCCATGAGCACGCTCGGCACCCGACTGGCAGAGTTGCGTCGCAAGCACGGCTACTCGCTGCGGGGCCTGGCCGCCGAGGCGGGCGTGTCACCCGCACTACTGAGCCAGCTCGAGAACGCGACCACCGACCCGTCACTGGCCACTCTGCGCAAATTGGCCAATGTCTTCGACACCTCCATCGCCACGCTCTTCGGCGACCCCGACGCGCCCCTGGTGCATCTGAGCGTTCCGGGCGAGCGCGTGCACCTCACCGCACCGACCGGCAACTTCGCCTACGACCGGGTCACCCCGGGGCGGGGCGACCTGGAGGTGCTCCACGTCGTGATGGCACCAGGGGACCAGAGTTCGGCCGAAGGGTGGGCCCACCAGTCCACCGAGTGCGCCTACGTCATCGCCGGCGAGGTCACGGTGGAGCTGTCCGGTGAGCGCCGTGTGCTGAGCGCGGGTCACGCTCTGACGTTCGACTCACAACTGCCCCACCGCTACATCAACGACTCGGCGGGCCAGGCCGAGATGATCCTGTCGGTGACCCCACCCACCCCCTGAGCTGGTCCGACCTCGGCCAGTGAGGGTCCGCCGGTGGTCGGCCACTCCCCCGCCGGTGGTCGGTCATGACCCCGCCGGGGAGAGGGTCATAGACTGGACCTGGCGAAGTGAGCGAGGTGACCGTGATCGTGGACATGACCAGTATCCCGGACACCACACGGACCTTTCCGCCCTTGCTCGTGCGCCGGATGATCGCTCGCGCCATTGACTCTGCCATCGCCTTCGTGCTGGCCTGCCTCATCGTGCTGCCCTTCACCGTCAACCAGGCTGCCGACGCACTCTTGCTCGGCGGCTTCGACTCCTTCAGGGACTTCTTCGCCGAGTGGGACGCCGGCACCGCCGCCGGTGGATCGGTCGGAGCCGCTGTGGAGCGGCTCCAGCCGGTGGCACTGAGCACGACCTACCTGCTGGGGCTGGTCATCTGGGCCTATGACTGGCTCAGTCACACATTGACCGGCAGCAGCATCGGCAAGGCGATCACCCGGGTGCGGGTGACGCGGCATCACGGCGGCCTCGAGCCGACGATCGCCCCAGAACTCCGGGCCCGCCGGTCCTGGATCGAGCGCCCGCTGCGGATGGGGTTGCGCGCTGCCCTCGTCGTTGGCCCCCCGACCCTGGCGGCCGGGATGGTGGTCGCCGCAGCCCTGGCGGTGCCCGGCGCCGTCGACCTGGCGGAGTTGTTCATCGCACTGTCGGTCGTCCTGCTCATTGCCTGGCTGGCCGGTGGGGTGGGCCTGCACGGGCTGGTCACCGGCACCCGGGTCGTCGGCTTCGAGTGGCAGGAGCTCAAGCAGGAGGCCGAGCATCAGATCGAATACCACACCGGCCACGCCGACGACTACCTCCACAAGCTCCAGGAGGCGGCCCGGACGCCGCGTGTCCAGGGGGCGGTGCGCAGCGCCGAGCACGACCCCCGTGTGCGTTCCGCGATGGCGCAGGGCCTGCGCTCCCGGGAGGATGCCACGTCCGCTGCCACCGCGACAACGCGCCACCTGAGGGAGGTCTACCGCAAGGACGGGCTGCGCGGCGTGGTCGAGTCGTTCCGGCGGATCCCACCGGGGCCGGGCGGGACGTGACCAGCGCGCTGCGCAACGCCATTGGATCGGATCACCAGCCGCAGCCGTGAAAGGAAAACCCCGGCCCCGCATGGTCGTGCAGGTCCGGGGTTCTCATGCACCCAGTGTGACGTGCCCACCGCGTGTGGTGGAGGTGGCGGGAACCGCACCTATAACGCTGTGACCTGCACCGATGCGTTCTCAATGGACGCTGTGCCAGTTCTGTGACAGGCTCCTAGCCAACTTCTGCACACTCCTGCGCGCTGTCAGTGCACCGTTGGTCTGGGAACTGTAACGGCAGACCACACACTCCCCCACCACCGTCACGGCACGCATACTTCCGTTCAAGCGATTGTGAACTCACGCTGGCCGGCCGCACAGCTTGGCGCCTGCATCACACGTGGCCGCTCCGAGTGCAAGGATTACACCGAACTCATGTCCGAGCTTCGTGTCGTCGCCGACCATCTGCACTGAGACCTCGAGCACAACTCACCGGGCGAGTATGAAACCAACCACTCGCTATCCGGCGGGCGAGCCTCACCCCAGTTCGCCACACAGCGAGTCTCCACTGACCGCGGGGCATCGCCGTCATACACCACTCCATCGGACTCGACCGACGTGTCAAGTCCGGTGGAGTGGTGTATGACGGTGATCCCTCGGTAGGGGTTTTCAGGTCGTCAGTGCTGGGACGGTAGCAGGTAGCTCCTGGTGGTTGGTGGGGGTCGGGGTGAGGGCTGCTCGGCAGCGGGTGAGGGTGTCGATGCCGATGTAGCGGCGTTGCTCGGCCCAGGCGTCGTGTTGCTCGGCCAGGACGGCGCCGACGAGGCGGATGATGGACTCGCGGTGGGGGAAGATCCCGACGACGTCGGTGCGCCTGCGGATCTCCCGGTTGAGGCGTTCCTGGGGGTTGTTGGACCAGGCCTGGCGCCAGACCTCCTTGGGGAAGGCGGTGAAGGCCAGGATGTCGGCTCGGGCGTCCTCGAGGTGGGCGGCGACGGCGGGTAGCTTCTCGGTCAGCCCTTCGACGACCCGGTCGAACTGGGCGTGCACCGAGGTGGCGTCGGGCTGGTCGTAGATGGAGTGCAGCATGGCCTTGACCCAGGGCCAGCTGGACTTGGGGGTCTGGCTCATGAGGTTGGCGGCGTAGTGCGTACGGCACCGCTGCCATGCCGTGCCGGTCAGGGTGGCCCCGATGGCCTCCACCAGGCCGGCGTGGGCGTCGGAGGTGACCAGCCCTACCGGGCCGGCCGCGGTAAGCCCGCGGGCCACCAGGTCGCGGAAGAACGCCAGCCAGGAGGCCGTGGTCTCCCCGGTGGCGACCTGGATGCCCAGGATCTCCCGGTAGCCCTCGACGTTAACGCCGGTCGCGACCAGGGCGCAGACCTTGACCACCCGCCCGCCCTCGCGGACCTTCAGCACCAGGGCGTCGACGGCCACGAACGTGTACGGGCCGGCGTCCAGCGGACGGGTGCGGAAAGACTCCACGTGCTCGTCCAGCTCGGTCGCCATCACCGAGACCTAGGACTTGGACAGCCCGCTGATACCCAGGGCGGTGACCAGCTTGTCCATCCGCCTCGTGGACACCCCGAGCAGGTAGCAGGTGGCCACCACGGTCGTCAGCGCCGCCTCGGCACGGCGGCGCCGTTCCAGCAGCCAGTCGGGGAAGTAGCTGCCCTCGCGCAGCTTGGGGACCGCGACGTCCACGGTCCCGACCCGGGTGTCCAGGTCCCGGTGGCGGTACCCGTTGCGCCGGTTGGTCCGCTCAGCCGTGCGGGCCCCGTAGTCGGCGCCGCACACACTGTCAGCTTCGGCGGACAGCAACGTGTTGATGAAGGTCGCCAGCATCTGCCGCATCAGGTCAGGACTGGCCTGGGCCAGCTGCTCGTGCAAGAACGCCTCAGGGTCGATACTGGGTCCAGCGGTCATCGTGGTGCTCCTCTTCGAGAGTGCTTTGGAAGGTTCACTCGAAGGATCACGCGGTGGCCGCGCCTACCTCAGCAGGACACGCTCACCGGGGTCGTCGTACACCACTCTGCTGGACTCCACTCCCTCAAGGCGTGCGTGCGTTGTCAGGTGAGTCTCTGAGGCTCCGTACCTGGGCTTTAGGTGGCATGACGGCACAACCGAAGACACAAAGAGGCCAAACAAGGCAGTTCGAGTCGCTCAGCGCGGCGGCCGAGCGTACGGGCATCAGCGTGCGTACGTTGCGGCGACGCATTGCAGTGGGACGTTTGCCTGCGTTCCGCAGCGGCCCACGCATCATCCGCGTTGATCCCGCGGATGTGGATCGACTCATGGTCAAGATCCCCACGGTATGATTGTGGCGCTCCTGCAGATGTGGCCGCCCCCATGCCCGGCGTGGTGCTCCAACTTGGGGAGTCATTGGCGGTGATGAACCGGGTCTGGTCGGCCGTCTCGTTGACCACAAGCGACCATGCCGCCGTCTGGACGCGGCGCTGGTCCATGTCCTGCGGTGCCAGGGTGAGTTGAGACCAACAACGCTGCTACGGGTCAGCGCGGTTAACGGGCGGTTAACGGTGCGACCGCGGTGAGAAACCCACACGCTTAGCTTTGCGATCGGGTGGTCCTCCTGGGCGCAGGTAGCGACGATGGCCTGTCCCAAATCGGTCGGCACTGGCAGCGGTCGACCCGGTTTCCTTTGCCGTGAACCCGGACGTCCCGCCTGCCAGTCCGTGTCATCGAGCCGTAGCACGGCGACCTCGTCGCAGCGCAGACCAGACGCAGCAGACAGGCGATGACGTCCAGGTCTCACCTGCCGACCCGCCGGGCAGGGTCGAACGCGCCGACCACGGATTGCACCTGCGGCGGTGTCGACGGCTGCGACAGGCCGGACTGCCTGCGGTACGCGAACGACGGGACAGCGACCGCCAGGTCCACGGCAAGTGGACCCGCGTCGTGCAGGTACAGCAGAAACGAGCGCAGCGAAGAGGGCCGTCATCTGTGCGGTCTTGCGACCCAACCTGGGCAGGTGATCGCGAGGAAGCCAGCGACCAGTCCGCGCTCCAAGCCGCCGGCAATACGTGCGCCACCTTCTGACACGATCATGGGACGAGCACTGGCTTCATCGCTCTTCCCGTCCGCATGTCTTGAAGGGCCACGTTCACCTCTTCAAGCCGGTATTCGCTCACGAGGTCCACAGTGTTGAAACGACTCACCAGTGACGGCAACGTCTGGACGTAGGCGATGAAGTCCTCTGCCCCGAAGGCCCATGACCCCATGACCTGGAGTTGCTTCTTGGTAATCAGGTGGGGGTTGATCGGGGTAGTCCCGTGGTCGGTGTATTGTCCCACCACTAGGTATCGACCATTGCGCTTACACAGGTCGATTCCTTCCGCGACGGCAACAGGAACACCGGCAGCCTCGATCACAAGGTCGGCACCGCGACGACCCGGAGTATGCCCCAAAACCTCGTCCAACCGGTCCACAGCCCGGGGGTTCTCGTCGATGTCGACCGTCAGGTCGCAGATTCCCAGGGCTTCGGCCAGCGCCAGACGGGACGCAGGCCCGCCGATCATCACCACCGTGCCCGCCCCCGCCAGACGTGCGTACATCGCTGCGGCCATACCGACAGGCCCGCTCCCCTGAACCACCACGAACTCGCCTATTCGTGGAGGGGCGATGCGGAGAAGCGCGTGAGCGACGGTTGGTCCCGCGCACCCCAGGGACACTGCTTGGAGGGAACTCACCCCGGATGGAAGCCGGACAATTGTCGAGCCGGGCCGAAGGTAGATCTGCTCCGCCCAGCCGCCAGACAAGTGGGGTGGGCTCGAAACAGTTTGGTTGATTCCGTAGACCACACGCTTCTCGCAGAGCGAGAACTCCTTCTCGATCACGCAGTAGTAGCAGGTCCGACAGGGGATGCTGGACGCCCAGGTGACGGTGTCCCCCTCGGCAAGTGTCTGGCCCAAAGCATCCGTGGTCACTCCTTCCCCCAATTCGGCGACACGGCCTACGGCCTCGTGACCCAGGATGAGCGGTGTTGGGACGGGGAGTCTGCCCTGATGCAGGTGGACGTCCGTGCCACACACCCCCCCATACTCGATATCCACTAGGACCGCGCCCGGGACAAGGTCACTACCCGGCACGTCTAGAATCTCAATCGGCTCGTTGAACCCTGTCAGGACAGCAGCCCTTTTCGAGGTCATTTCAAGTTCCTTCGCGTGGGTCAGGTTGTGCCAGTTGCGCTATCACGGCCGGGACCTGAAGAGTTCCGTCGATGCGGCGGATGATGTCCGTTGTCTCGTCTCGAAGTTCGACGGGAAGCACCTCCTGCGGTGCGTTCTGCCACGCCAACGGTCGTTGAAATCGGCGCACGGCAGTGGCGCCCACTGAGGTGTGAAGGCTGTTTGATGCCGGCCAACCTCCCCCATGGTTCTGCGCCCAGGACACCGCCACCCCAGTAGGGAAACCGTTGTACACGAGGCGACCGCACCGCGACTCAAGCGCGACGCGGAGGGACTCGTCGACGTCGGTGAGGTCCGCGGCGGTGTGTAGGGTCGCTGTGAGCGAGTGAGGCAGCTTGTCGATTGCCGCTAGGAGATGTGCTCCACCATCGTATCGAACAACAATCGCTATGGGTCCGAAGCACTCCTCGACCATGCCCTCAGTCAGCTCATCTAGGTGCACTTCCAAGAGCTGAGCCACTGGAATATCCTCCGCCACACCGTCCATCTGGCCGGAGGCCACCCGCCGCACTACATGTTGCCTGATCAGGGTGTTGACCCCTTGGGCAAACGACTTAGTGATCCCGGCGTTGAGCATGACGGTGCCGGGCTGGCTCTCGATTACCTCAGCAGCCGCACTCACGACCCGATCTCCGTCCGCGCCCGACGGAACGAAGGCGACCCCTGGCTTGGTGCAGAATTGACCCGCACCGAGGGTGACTGAGGAAGCGAGGCCCCGTCCGATCTCCTCTGCGCGCTCAGCCGCCGCCCCTTCGCTGACAACAAGCGGGTTCACGCTACCCAGCTCGCCGTAGAAGGGAATGGGCTGAGTGCGCTGCTCGATGAGGGCCATAAGGGCACGACCACCCTGTACGGAGCCGGTGAATCCGACGGCGCTCACGCTCGGGTGCTGCACCAACTGCGAACCCGCCGGCCGACCATACACGATCCCGATGGTCCCCTTGGGTGCGCCCAGACGCTCGGCTGCCTCCTGCATCGCGGCGTGGCAGAGTCGGGACGTGTCGGGGTGGGACTCATGGGCCTTGACCACTACCGTGCAACCGGCTGCGAGGGCAGCGGCGGTGTCCCCACCCGGTACAGAGAACGCGAGCGGGAAGTTACTTGCCCCGAACACGGCTACCGGACCGATGGGAACTAACATCCTCCTGAGGTCAGGCCGCGGGCCCATAGCCGTGTCTCCTGAATGGTCGATGATTGCTTCGACGAAGCTTCCCTCCTCCACTACGCCCGCGAACATGCGCAGCTGGAAGCAGGTGCGGGTGAGCTCGCCGTCGATTCGGTCAGCGCCCAGCCCAGTTTCTGCGTCTGCTATAGCAACGATGTCCTCTCGACGCGCCGCGAGCGAGTCTGCCATCCCACGAATGAGTTTGGCACGCCAGCTGCGGTCCCGTTTGTGCAACTTCCGGAATGCCTCATGCGCAAGCAAACATATGGCATCCACCTGCTGCGGACTCGTCTCCACTCCTACCAGTGCACGTACATTGCCCGTGCGGGCGTCAACGCTCTCAACTTCAGCCACTTGTCTGCCTCTCCTTGATCGATGCGGGTACCAGGTCTTGACGCTGGGTGCCGAGTCCTGAAATGCCCATCTCAACGACGTCTCCGGCTTTAAGGTAAGGGAACCTACCCGACAAAGCGACTCCCTGGGGTGTTCCAGTGTTGATGACGTCGCCTGGTTCCAGTACGAGGAACTGCGACAGGTGCCAAACGAGTTCATTCACCGAGAAGACCATGTCCTTCGTGGACGAGTCCTGTCGTGGTTCCCCGTTCACTGTTGACCAAATGCGAAGCTCTTGTGCAGGGACCGAATCGGCTGGTACCAGCGTCGGACCGAGGGGATTGAACGTCTCGCAACACTTGCCCTTGGACCACTGCCCCAGCGACTCCTGCATTTGGTAGCGTCGCTCGGACACGTCATTGCTAACCGCGTAGCCCGCGATGAACCCTGCAGCCTGGTCGGGAGATTCCAGATAGCGCGTCCGACGTCCGATCACGACCGCGAGCTCCACTTCCCAATCAACCTGTGAGGCGCCCGGTGGGATCCGGACATCATCGTTTGGACCAACCACCGTATTGGGGTGCTTAAAGAAAAGGATGGGCTTTTCTGGCGGTGGGTCGTTGGTTTCGGCCGCGTGTGCAGCATAGTTCTGACCGATGCACAGGACCGCCATCGGTCGCGCGATCGGTGCTCCAACGCGAAGGCTCTCCGCGTCAGGCAAGACTGGTAAATGCCCGGCAACCAGTGCATCCCTCGTCCGCTCGATCCCGGAGGCGGCAAAAAATTCACCGTGCACGTCATTCGTGATTGAGGTCAGGTCATAGACGAGACCGTCCTCTGCGCGGACGCATGGACGTTCTGCACCAATTGGACCGAGACGAAGTAGTTCCATAGCTATCTCATTTCTTTGCATTAGCGAAAGGCACCAGGTCGCCGTCTGATTGCGTCTGGCCTCCGGCGGTGGTCACACAGTTCATGAGCGTGCCGACCTCAGGAATTTCGATGCTTACTACGTCACCCGGGAGCGTGGTGAAATCCAGCCCAGGCACGATTCCCGTTCCTGTAGAGAGAAGTGCGCCATCCGGAAGCGTGTAACATCGGAAAAGGTGTTCGACTAGTTCCGCGAAGCGACGAGTGAACGAGCCAGTGGTGGTTTCGCCCCGCCAAACCCCTACGCCGTCCCGCGTCACATCCATCTTTATCATCAACTGACGGTCTAGTCCGGCAGGGCCTCCAAGTTCCCACGCAGGACGGATACCGGAGGACAAGGCGAAAGCGCCGTTGTAGATTTTGGCTTGGGGGAGGTACAGCGGATTCTCGCCCTCTATTGACCGCGAGCTCATATCGTTGCCTACTGCGTAGCCGACAATTTCGGCGTGACAGTTTAGGATCAGGACGAGTTCGGGCTCCGGGACGTTGAGCAGAGAGTCGATCCGGATCGCGACCGGCGACCCGTCGGACACTACGCGCCACGCCGCGCTCTTGAAAAACAGTTCCGGTCTAGTCGCGCCGTAGACACGGTCGTAGACGTCTTGCACCACGGACTCTTCTACTCGCGCGTCTCTAGAACGCTTGTAGGTGACCCCGCTCGCCCATACCTCCGTCAATCCGTCCACCGGGGGCAGCAGCGACACAGTTCCGATATCAAAGGCCGGCGAGGTGGTGGTGGACTCGACTAGACTTCGGATCTCAGCAACACGAAGTTGGAGCAAGTTGCTGATCGAGTCGGTGCCCATTGCGCGGAGGGCGGTCCCGTCGAGCACCCCTACGTGGGTAGTTTGGTCGCGGGTTGCGTATCGAACAATTTTCGTCAAGAGGACATCTCCTGTTCGTGGACGGTCACGCCATCGCGGGCGCGCCGATGAATGCGTACGAGGAGCAGCCCGGCGGCCGCCGCCGGTACAGCGATGAAACCAAAGCCCGCCGAGAAGCCGGCAAACGCGATGAAAGTTCCTACGCAGTAGGGCGTCACGCCCGCAACCAGAAAGTTCGCGGTGCTCTGCAGGCCGAGCGTCGTTCCCATCCGCCCCGGAGGAGCGAGTTCACCTGCCACCGTGAACGCCAAACCGTTCCAGCAGATGACGAACGCACCAACGATCACCGAAAGCACGACGAGAAGTGGTAGGGGACCGTCAACTGCGAGGCCGAGCGACGCTCCGCCGGCCGCCATCCCAAACGCCACCACCCGCAACGGCATCAGCCGGTCAGGAACGTTATCGGACCAGCTTCCCACGAGTACCCGTGCACCCGCTCCTGTCAACTGCGCGACAGCGAACACCAAGCTCGCTGACCGCAGGGTGAGGCCGCGGTGACCGTGCAACATTTCAACAACGAAGGAGACGAAGGTCGCCTGGCACATTACGAGGGCGACGCCAGCAACGATGACGTTCCGGAGCGCACGCTGACGATTTCGACGTTCGTTGTCAGGCTCCTTTACCCGCGCTTCTATAGTTCCCGCAGTTCCGAACTCGTGGTCCTGTGGGGGTTCCCTGATCCAGATCCACGACGAGACCGCGGCCATCATAGCCACCGCTGCGAGGCTCCTGAAAGCAAAGCCTATCCCCCACCCTGCGACCATGGTTGGCAGCATCAGAGCGGCTGCGGCTGCACCCAGCGGTACCGACGTTTGACGCAGACCCATCGCAAACCCGCGGCGTTCCCTCGGGAACCAGCGAAGCACCGCTCGACCGCTAGCGGCGTTCACGGATGCGGCCGCCGCGCCCGCGAGAGCAAGGCAAAGGGAAAGGGGCCACAGCCCCGACACGGAACTCGTCAGCACCAAGAAGTACGCCGTCGCTGCAAGCCCGACAGCCATCACCGGGCGCTCGTCGAAGCGGTCTGTAGCGGCTCCCCAGAGGAGAAGGGTCATCACGAAGCCCGCCATTGGAGCGCCGAGGAGGATGCCGAGTTCGCCGAGGGATAACCCTTCCGCGTGGCGCAGCGCGGGTCCAATAGCCGCTAGCCCCACGAAGAACGTGCTTGTACTCGCCTGCGCAAACATCCCGACGATGAGCACAACCCACTTGTAACGAGTGCGTGCTTCCGTGCCGGATGTTTTTTTCAGGTGAGTCAACGGTCCAGCCGCCTACCCATGGACTTGTTGTACCGCTCTCCGACGGCCGCCCCTTTAGGCACCAGTCGCTCCAACTCGTCGAGTACACCTGGATCCAACTCTACGTATGCTGCATTCAAGTTGGCACCCAGGTTCCGGAAGCTACGAGTTCCGGGGATCGGGACGATGTCGTCACCGCGTGATAGGACCCAGGCCAGTGCCAGCGTGGCCGGTTGCATGCCGAGACGCTCCGCCAAGGCGAACATCGCTCCGGCGAGATCAAGGTTGTGGTCGAGGTTCTCGGGTGAGTAGCGCGGGTACCGACTCCGCCGCGCATCGTCCGCCGGTAGGTCTGTGGCGCTACGGTAGGCCCCGCCGAGCAACCCCCGACCGAGGGGGCTGTACGCCACGAGCCCGACGCCGAGCTGGCGCATGGTGACGAGCAGCTCGCCTTCGAGGTCACGCGACATCAGGGAGTACTCCTGTTGTACGACCGTGATCGGGTGAACTTCATGTGCCGCCCGAAGTGTCCGAGCAGTCACCTCGGAGAGCCCGATGTGGCCGATCTTGCCTTCCGCGACCAACTCCCCCAGCGTGCCGATCGATTCCGCGAGCGGAGTCGTGGGGTCGATCCTGTGCATGTAGTACAGGTCGACCCGGTCGGTGCCCAGCCGGGTCAGGCTGGCCTCGAGGGCCTCACGGATGCGCTCGGGGCGTCCGAGTCCCTCGCGCTGGATGCCGAATTTGGTCGCGAGCACGACATCATCGCGGCGGCCTGTGAGCGCGCGCCCCACGAGTTTTTCGTTGTGCCCCTGTCCGTAGGAGTTCGACGTGTCGAGGTGCGTGATCCCGGCTGCCATCGCCTCATGGAGCAGTCGGATCGAGGCCGCGTCGTCCACCTCTCCGTAGAGTCCCGAGAGCGGCATGCAGCCGAAGCCGAGCGCACTTATCTCGGGTCCTGACCGCCCGACTCGGCGACGAGGAAGTTCCCTGCTCACAGAGGAACCGCCAGGTACTTCGGTTCGAGGAACTCCAGGATTCCCGCGTCACCTCCCTCGCGCCCGAGCCCGCTCTGCTTCATCCCTCCGAACGGTGCGGCCGGGTCGCTGGCGACACCGCGGTTGATTGCGACCATGCCGGTCTCGATCCGCTCGGCCGTACGCACGGCTCGGCTCAGACTCGAGGAGTAGACGTAGGCGATCAGGCCCATGTCCGTGTCGTTCGCCCAGTCGATGGCTTCGTCGTCCCTGTCGAAGACGGTCACCGGGGCCACCGGGCCAAAGACCTCCTGGCGGATGATGTCATGCCCGTGATGAACGTCGGCGAGCACCGTCGGTGGATAGAAGGCCCCTGCGCGCTCCAACCGGGAGCCGCCCGTCAACACCGTCGCTCCTTCCGTCACGGCGTGGTCGACCAGCCGGGCGATCTTCTGGCACTCCGCCTCCGACACCATCGCCCCCACCTCGTTCGCTGGGTCGTCGCCCGGGCCTGCGCCGAGCTGGCCCATGCGCTCGGCCAATTGTCGGGTGAATGCTTCTGCCAAAGAGCGGTGCACGTAGAACCTGTTGGCCGCCGTGCACGCAGCACCACCGTTCCGCAACTTCGCCACCAGGGCGCCTTCGACCGCCTCATCGACGTCGGCGTCGTCCAGGACCAGGAAGGGCGCGTTCCCGCCGAGCTCCATGGAGGTGCTTACCACCTGATCTGCAGCTTCGTGCAGCAGTGCGCGTCCAACCTCGGTGGAACCGGTGAATGACAACTTACGGACCGCCGGGTGGTGCAGCATCGCACTGACCGCCGGTCCGGGATCGGCCGGTGTCACGCAGTTCACGACACCTGCCGGCACACCGGCGCGCTTCAGCAGGTCCATGAGGTAGGTGGCCGTCAGAGGAGTCTCGGTTGCCGGCTTAAGCACCACGGAACAGCCCGCTGCAAGGGCTGGCCCGATCTTGCGCGTCGCCATCGCTGCCGGGAAATTCCACGGCGTCACCAGGACGGCGACACCGATCGGCTGATGCGTGACGATGATCCGCTTGTCGCCGCCGGGGGCGACCCGGAAGTCGCCTTCGACCCGAACGGCCTCCTCGGAGAACCACCGGAAGAACTCCGCGGCGTAGTCAACCTCCCCGAGTGCGTCCGCGAGCACCTTGCCGTTCTCGCGGACGATCAAACGGGCGATGGTGTCACGTTCCTCAGTCATCAGCGTGAACGCGGTACGCAGAATCTCTGCGCGCGCGCGGGGCGGCGTCGCCGACCAGGACGGGAACGCATCCCGTGCTGCCTCGACGGCCTCGATGCACTGCTCCGCCGAGGTGTCGGCGACCTCGGCGATCACTGACCCGTCGGCCGGATCCACCACGGACTGGGTGGCACCTTCGGTGCTCTGAACCCAGCATCCGTTGATGAAGGAGCCGGTGAAATGCTCCTGGTTCTGCTGAGTGGTAATCATCTGTGCGCCACAGCTGCGACGGTCTCACGCTCGGCCAGAATGCTGAGTGCAACGTCGATGATCATGTCCTCTTGGCCGCCGACGTACCCGAGTTCGCCTACGCGGCCCAGGATCTCGTGCGCTGGCACGCTGTACCGCTGCGAGGCTGCCTCCGCGTGTTTCAGGAAACTGCCGTAGACGCCGGATTGACCCTGGATGATGGTCGTGCGTGTCATCAGCGGCGGGTTGATGAACGGGCGCACCACGTCGTCGGCGGCGTCGAGGAGGGCGGGTGTGTCGAGTCCGGTCGGGATCCCCAGCCGGTCGAACACCACCGAAAGAACCTCGGTAGGGCTGTTGCCCGCCGCAGCTCCGAGTGCGCAGAGCGTCCCGTCGATTTGCCGGGCACCGGCCCGGTACGCGAGCACGGAGTTGGCGATACCCAGGCTCAGGTTTTGGTGGCCGTGGAAGCCGACCTGTGCGTCGGTCCCTACCTCCTCGACGACGGCGCGGACCCGGTCGTAAGCTTCCTCAAGGACCAGTGCGCCCGCGGAGTCGACGACGTAGACGCACTGGCAGCCGGCATCGACCATGATGCGGGCTTGGCGGGCCAGTTCGGCCGGGGTCACGCTGTGGCTGAGCATGAGGAAACCGACCGTCTCCAGGTTCATGTCCCGCGCTGCGGTGAAGTGCTGGACCGAGACGTCGGCTTCTGTGGCGTGCGTGGCAACCCGGATGATGGACGCGCCGGCGGACGCGGCCTCCTTCATGTGCTTGATGGTGCCTACGCCAGGGAGCAGGAGGCAGGCGATCCGTGCGCGGGTGGCCTCGTCGGCGGCGGCGGCAACGAGGGAGATCTCGTTCGTCAGTGAGAACCCGTAGTTGAACGACGACCCGCCCAAGCCGTCTCCGTGGGTCACTTCGATGACTTGGATGCCGGCCTTGTCGAGGGCCCGGACGGTGTCTCGGACCTGCTTTTCGGTGAACTGGTGGCCGACCGCATGGCTGCCGTCGCGCAGCGTCGTGTCCGTGACCCTGACCGGATCGAGCGGTGCGCTGCCGGCTGTTGCGAGGGAGTCGTTCATGCCGAGACCTCCTGGGTTGACTTGGCGAGCATTGCGCCGACGCGTGCTGCGGCCGACGTCATGATGTCGAGGTTCCCGGCGTAGGCGGGCAGGTAGTCAGCCGCCCCTTCGATGCGCAGGAAGATGCCGACCCGCGCTTGGCCGCCCCACCCCGGTCGGGGGTCGTCGAACTGCGGATCGTTGACGAGTTCGTAGCCGGCGACGTACTGCTGTACCTCGGCGACCTTGGCGTGGATGGACTCCTCGATGGCGTGGCGGTCCGCGTCGGGTGAGATCGCGCAGAACACGGTGTCCCGCATGATCATGGGCGGCTCCACGGGGTTGAGGATGATGATCGCTTTGCCCCGTCCAGCTCCGCCGACGTTCTCGATGGCTTCTGCCGTGGTCTCGGTGAACTCATCGATGTTCGCCCGGGTTCCCGGGCCTGCCGACCTGGAGGCGATCGAGGCGACGATCTCGGCGTATGGCACCGGTGTCACTGCGCTGACAGCGGCGACCATTGGGATAGTCGCCTGGCCACCGCAGGTGACCATGTTCAGGTTCGGTGCCCCCAGGTGCTCGTCGAGGTTGACCGACGGGACGACGTACGGGCCGACGGCAGCGGGCGTCAGATCGATCGCCGTGACGCCCGCCTCGGCGTATCGCGGCGCGTGGGCGGCGTGTACCTGTGCCGCGGTGGCCTCGAAGACGATATCCGGGAGTTCCGCCCTTTGTAGGAGCCAGTCGACCCCCTCACTGGACACCTCGATTCCGAGTTCGTGGCCCCGGGCCAGTCCCTCGGAGGCAGGGTCGATCCCGATCAGGTAGCGCAGCTCGATCTCCGGCGTGCGCTCCAGCTTGATCATAAGATCGGTCCCGATGTTGCCGGAACCGACGATGGCGGCGGTGAGTGTCATGGGAACTCCAATTGGGATTGTTGATGTGCTGCTGGTCAGAGACCGAGGAGCCGGCGGGGATTGTCGATGACGGTCCGGCGGAGATCTTCCTCCGGTACGCCATGGTGAAGGAGGTTGTCGAGCAACACCCGCAGGGTCTCGTGAGGGGAGGGCGTCTGGATGCCACCTCCGTCCGAGGCGAGCACCACGTTGTCGCAGCCCACCCGTTCGATGATCTGTAGGACGTTCTCCAACCGGAGCTTGTCCCAGAAGCCCCCGACGAGGATCGAGCAGATCTCGACGAGGGCGCCTCGGCGGACCACCTCCTCGATGAACTCGTAGTCGCAGTCCGGCATGTACATCACGTGGTTGACCAGCACGCGGGTCCCGACCATTGCGGCGTCATCGACCACGGCCAAGATCTCGTCGGGGGCGAGGTGGCTGGTCGCAAGCAGTGCGTTGCTTTCGGCCAGTAGTCGGTTCACTTCGCGGGCCTCGTCAGTGAGACGGCCCTGTTCGTCGAGGACCGTTAGCCCTTTCGCCCCGGCTGGGTTCTGGAGCTTCATGAAACTGTTCCCCCAGCCGCCGAGAGTGCCTGTGATCTCTGCGTGGTAACAGGAGTGGCCGCTCGGCATCCAGACCACCTTGCCTCCGACGGCGAGGCAAGCGTGGACAGCTGTCGGGTTGATCCCCCCAACCGGATAGTTCAACGTGATTCCGCCATACATCGTGAAATCGGGGACCATCTGATTGACCAGGTGTGCACGTACCGCAGTGCTCTCGAAGTGACACTTGACGGCCATCCCGCCCATGCCCGCGGTCGCGCACCTTCGGGCGATCTCGGCGTCGTCGCCGAGCCGCGGGAACAGGTCCGGGCCGGTGTGCACGTGCATGTCGATAGCGCCGGTCATGTCGAACATTTGGCCTCCTCAGTGTCGTGAAGCAGGGAAGGGTCGGGAACGGTGTTCCCCGCGACGCGTCGCAGCGTCTTGGCGTACTGGCCCAGGGCGCGGTCGTCGAGAGCACCAGTCAGGCGCAGGAGCACCGTGCCTTGGGTGAGCCTGTGCTCAGGTTGGAGCATTTGGCCGCCCTCGTCGAACCCGTAGGTCTGGGCGACGAGGGTTTGTTTGTCGAGCTGGCGAAGTCTGGCCTGTACGTCCCTAGGCGTGTCATAGACCTCCACGACACCGCCCTCGCGGATCACCCGGCGGGGGTCATCGGTGGATACGCGCAGGTCGTCGAACGCGGCGGCGCGTGGGCGCGGGTGCCCCGGTGGTGCCGGAGCGGGAGGCGTGCACACGGCGATGTGTCGGACCGGGAGACCGGCCTCCCGCAGCCCCTGTGCAACCCCCACCGCTGTGGCGATGGCCACCTCGTCAGGTCCTGGCGTGGCGCCAGGCGCCTCGAGTTGCGCCGTGGCGGAGCCAGTGAGGACTGCAAGGAGTAAACACGCCAAGGCGCCGGGCACGCCGAATTTGAGTGCGGCGGATGCGCTGCGCGTCCTCATCGGCTGCCCGCCTGAGCGGAGAGCCGCGTCCGGTCACCATCCCAGGCGGCCTCAAGGATTGCGAGGAGCAACGATTCGTCGGCGGGGACGGGAGCGTTCTGCACGAGCCTCGCGAAGGTGCTGGTCTGCGCGGCGAACGCCGGCAGCTGAGCACGGTCGGCGCCGATCTCGGCCAGGGACCGAGGGATGCCGATATCTGTGAAGAGGGACTGCACCTCATCGATGACCGCGGTGACCCTGTCGTCGGTGGCGCTTCCGGAGGGGACGCCCAGCGCGTCGGCGACCGCCAGCAGGTCTGCCTCGCGGGCCGACCGGGAGACTTCGAGCACGTAGGGCAGGAGCAGACCGACCCCAAGCCCGTGCGAGGTGTGCGTGGCCGCCCCGACGGAGTACTGCAGCGCGTGTCCGAGGTGGGTTCCTGCAGAACCGAACGACATCGCTGCGCACAGGCTCGCGTAGGACATCGACGTACGGGCGCTCTCGTCCGCGGGGTCACTGACTACCCGGCGCAACGACGATGCGATCGCGGTGACCGCCTCCAGCGCCAGCGTGCGGCCCAGCCGGTTGGTGCCGACGAAGACGGGGAGCTCCTCGCCCCAGTTGGGCGTACGTCGGCCAGCCGTCAGTGATTCTAGCGCGTGCGCCAAGGCGTCGGCGCCGGAGTGGGCGGACACGACCTGCGGACATCCCAGGGTGAGCGAGGGATCGACCACGGCGTACGTCGGGACGAGGTAAGGGCTGGACACCCCCACCTTCAGCAGACGCTCGGGATCCGAGACGACAGCCACTGGGGTGACCTCCGAGCCGGTGCCGGCCGTGGTTGGTATTGCCACCAGCGGACAGACCGGACCCGGGACGAGGTTCTCGCCGTAGTAGCGCGACAAGGGCCCAGGGTGTGTGATCAGCAGCGCAGTGGCCTTCGCGAGGTCCAGGCTGCTGCCACCCCCGAACCCCACGATGACGTCGGGCCCAAAGGCGCGCGCCTCTTGCACCGCGGCGCCGATGACGGTGAGGGGCACCTCGGGCACACCCTGGGCGAAGACGGCAACCTTCACTCCGCGAGACTGCAGTTCCTCGACGAGGGAGAGGAATGTGGAGGTGCGTGCCATGGTCGGGTCCGAGCAGATCAGGGCTCGGCTTCCGTGCCGCTGCACCAGGTTGGGTACCGAGGCCACGCTCCCGGCGCCGAAGAGGATCTGGTCGGGCAGCCTGAGGACGCCCGTCGTGTCGGCAGATAACGGAGCCGGCCGCACGTTCTCGGAAGGGATGGTCATGGCAGCAACTCCTCCGCGGCCTTCCAGACCGCATCCGGGATGGGGATTCCGTGGGCGATTCGCTCCGCACGGGTGCGGCGCGCCCGGTCGCCGGGCACGTCGATGCTGGTGAAACCCTCGGCGAGTGGGCTGTTGCGCACCTCATCGAGGTATGTGCCCATCCGTGACGCGACTCCGCCCAGCCCCAGTGCGTCGGGGCTGAACACGACGAACAGGTCACCCTTGTTGCACACCGCCCGCGCGTCCAGGGTGCCGAGCACGCGCTGGCCGGTCTCGGAGCCGGTGAGCCCAGCGACGACCAACTCGAGCGCAAGGCCGAGCGCGTAACCTTTCGGCCCCCCGAATGGTGAGATCGCGCCGTCCACGGCAAGCTCGGCGTCCATGGTGGGAGCCCCCTCGGCGTCGATCGCCCATCCTTGACCTAGTGGCTTGCCGTCGCGTGCGAAGGCAAGGATCTTGCCGCGCGACGCAGCACCGGTGGCCATGTCGAGCACGAACGGCTCGCCGTCAGTGGGTACGCCTACGCCGATCGGGTTGGTGCCGACCATCGCGGTTCGCCCACCCGACGGGTGCACCAGGGCTTCGCTCGTGGTGAAGGCAAGACCGATGTGGCCGGCATATGCCACGCGTTCGACGTAGCACGCGAGCATCCCGACGTGGTTGTTGTTGCGCACGCTTCCGACCGCCAGGCCGACCTTCGAGGCACGTTCGATCAACTGGTCGACCACGTGGAAGGCGACGACGGGCCCGAGGCCCCGTGCACCGTCCACGTCGAGGTACGACTCAGACACCCACTTCTCCACAGGGACGGCGGCCGCGTCAATGACTCCGTTGGTGATGCGCTCGACGAGCACGGGCAGGCGCTGCAGGCCGTGCGACTGCTGGCCGCGGAGGTCTCCCTCAACCAATACGCGGGCCTGGATCTTGGCCGCGGGACTGGGCGCCCCGTGGGCCAGCAGCACCTTGGAGACAAGCTCTAGCTCGTCGGCTTCGTTGACGATCATGTTCCCGAGGCCGCCACCCGGACCGGCTGGGTGCCGCTGAGCAGCGCCTGACCGGTTGCCTGTGCGAAGTGGTCTATCGCCGCCTCGGGCGGACGGCCGTAGGCGCCCGCGTGGCTGACTCGCAGCCCGGTCGTGCGCTGGAGACGCACCAACGTCTCGGCGTAGCCCAGAAGAAGGCCGTAGGCGTCCAGCACCGGAACTCCGGCAAGCGTGTGGATGCCTCGCCGCACGATTGACGTGTTGAGCACACCCTCTGCGGGCACAATGAGGTCAGCACCGCGGTCAACCGCGACCTGGGCAACCTTCTCCAGGCGAGCCTCGAGGTCGCCTCCGCCGGTGTAGACGTCCTCGAGCTCTTCCTCGGTGATGGGCGGATCGAGGGGCAACGTCGCCGCGACCCGTGCGTCCGCACCGTACCGGTGCGCGAGCTCTTTCAGGGCGAACAGTTGCTCGCCCTCCAATCCGATGAGGCCGAACCTGCCTCCCACCGACGTGCCGAGGAGCAGGGACGTCTCGCAAATACTGACGACGGGGATGTCCACGAGGCTCCGCGCCTCGCGCAGCCCAGGATCGAAGAAGCAGCTGATCGCCATCGCGTCAAACCCCTGACGTTCCGCCTGGACGGCGTTGTAGGCGATCTGCGATGCAAGCACGTGATTTGACCAGGGAAAACGGGTGGCCTCGATCGGGTTCATCTCTTTTGGGTAGCTGCCTGGTCGCACACCGTGCACCTCCACCGTGGTGTCAGGGGCACATACCCGTGCCGCGTGCTCGCGGAGCATGGTGGCGTACGCAGGCAGCAGCTCGAGGTCGGTGAAGCTCTGGTGCCAGATCCGGAGAGCCATGACTCAGCGCTCCTTGAGGGACTGCAACCCGGAGAGCCGGTCGATGCTCTCGGCCCGCCACAACTCGTCCATCAGCGCCCGGGCGTCCCAACCGGAACCCGAGAAGTTGCAACAGTCAGCGAACTTGGCCTCGAGCTCCGCCCTCGAGAGTGGCGCGCGGCGGTCGCCCCGCGGGATATCGGTGCGGAACGTGAACTCCCCCGCATCCGTCTCGACAGTCACGACCGAGAAGGCCTGGTCCCACCGCTCTGGTCCCACGGGGGGGACGGCCGCCACCTCCCAGGTCACCGTTTCCACCAGCCGCTGTGCCTCAGGGCGCAGGACGGCCTCGTCGGTAAAGCTTTCGAGGTTGACTTCCCCGTCAAGGAGCGCGGCCGCGATGACGTACTCGATGCTGAACTTCCCCTCCAGCCCGGTGCGCGGTCGGTGGTGGATCAGCGGGTCGAAGCCGCCGGGCTCGAGGACCACGTGGACGCGGCGCACGGCGGAAGGATCGATCCCGTCGCGCTCCCGCAGGTCGAGGGTGGCATCGGCGGTCCGGTGGGTGTTATAGCAGCACGGGTACTTCTTGACATTGATCCCCGCATCCATGAATGCGCCGGTGCCCGAGAGCGCGGTGAACGCGGCCTCAAGGTCGGGGTCCGGCGAGAACATCGAGAAGTAGCCCAGCGGCGACTCTAGGTTGTCGACGTCGGCGGTGAACCCTTCCCTTGCGAGCCGGGCGGCCATGATCCCATCCCGGGCCGCGAGGCCGGGGTGGAGGGGCTTGGTCATCGTCCCGAAGTTCTGACGGCTACCGCCGGCCATCGACGCCGCCAGCCCGATCGCGCACCGGGCGCGTTTCTCGTCGAGCCTCATCAGCCGGCTCACTGCCGCTGCGGCACCGACCACACCGATGGTTGCGGTCGAGTGCCAGCCAGCTCCGTAGTGCGCGCGCACGTCCATCGCCCGGGCCAGTGCGACCTGGACGCCGAAGCCGATGACGAACGCCTCGTGGAGGGCCCGGCCATCGGATCCCTCGTGCTCGGCAGCCGCGAAGATAGCTGGCCACAGCACGACGCTCGGGTGGCCGTAGGTAACGTCGGTGACGTCGTCGAAGTCGAGCGCGTGTCCTGCGGTTCCGTTGAGCAGGGCGGCGACTGCGCCGTCGGTCTTCTGACCCGACGCCCAGATCGTCGCTGGCCCCTCCGGCAGTACGCCTAGGGTCTGCTCGAGAATCCGCACAGGAGGTTCGTTCCGCGCGGCAAGTGCGACACCGATCGTGTCGACCAGTGTGCGCTGGGCGAGCTCGACGACTTCGTCGCTCATCGGTCCCACCTGGCTCAGCGTGTAGGCCGCAACCGCCTGGGTGAACTGGGGTGCTGTGTTCTCAGACATGTTTCTCCGTCGGGTTCAGTGTGGTTTTCACGGCCGTAGCGAAGGCCTGGTGCATCAGTGCCGTGTCAACCGATAGGACGACGAGCCGGACGCCCGCAGCCAACCAGGTGTGTGCGTCCTGAGGTGTGGGCGCGAAGATCGAGGTGGCCTTGCCGGAGTGATTGGCTCTGGCCACGATGTCATTCGCGGCCGCGTGCACCCGAGGGTCGTCAGGGGCGTCCGCCAGACCGAGCGATGCGGCGAGGTCCATGGGGCCGACAAACACGCCATCGAGGTCCCCGACATGCAGGATCTCGTCGAGTCGAGCGTGGGCCTCGCTGCCCTCCACCATCGCAAGCACCGCGACCGAGTGGTTGGCCGAGGAGACGTATCGGTCCTGTGCACCGTACTGCGCGGCACGGACCCAGGGGTGGACTGACCGGTTTCCGTCCGGTGGGAACCGGGAGGCGCGGGCAACCCGTCGTGCTTCCTCGCCGGAGCCGACGTGCGGGACGAGAACGCCGTCCGCTCCGCAGTCGAGCGCCGCCCCAACTGCCTGTTCGTCGTTGCCGGGGACGCGGACGATGGCATAGATGCCGGCGCCGTGCGCCGCTGCCACCAGTGGAGACAGGACATCGACGCCGTATGGCCCGTGCTCACAGTCGAGGATGACGACATCGAATCCCGCCGCCGCCGCCGCCTCGACCACCTCGACGCGCGGCACGATGATGAACAGTCCTAGCAGCTGGTGGCCGGTGCCGTGGATCCGTTCGCGAAGTCCCGAGAGCGTGCTCATGGTGCCTCGACCACGAGCGCATCCAGCACCGCAGTACCCTGCCCCACCGGCATCACCCGGACCGGGTTGAGGTCGATCGCCTCAAGAGCCCCCCCTTCGTCGGCCGCCACCTCCGACAATCGGACGAGCAGTTCGACCAACGCATCGACGTCCGCGGGATCGGAGCCGCGGTAGCCTCTGAGGAGCCGTCCCACCTTCGTCGACGCAACCATCGAACGTGCAACTTCCGCGCTGAGCGGCACGGGAGCCACCGCGACGTCACCGATTAGTTCGGTGAGCACCCCGCCAGCACCCATCACGAGCATGGGCCCGAAGTCGGGGTCCACCGTGAGTCCGAGCATCACGTCCACCCCTGGAGCGACGAAGCGGGATACGAGAACGCCTTCGTACCCTGTGGGATCTAGTGCGCGCCCTCTTCGGTCCAATTCGACGAAGTGCTGGTTGAGCTCCTCCTGGTCCTTCACGTCTAGGACTACCAGCCCATGCTCTGTCTTGTGTGTCAGCCCGGACCCCGCCGCCTTAAGGACCAACGGATAGCCGACCTGCGTGGCGGCCGACCCAGCCGACTCCGGACTGGTGGCGACAACCTCGGGGAGCACCGGTATGCCGCGCCTCGCCAACCATTGCTTGCTGGCGGGCTCGGACAACGGCCGGCCGGTCAGGCCGGACGTGGTTGCCGCGCCGTCCGGCAGGGGTGACGGCGCCGGATGGGCGACGTCCAGCACCGCACGCACGGTGACCACGGCGTCCAGGAGCGAGGCCACGACCGGGACTCCCGCCTTTGCGTACGTCTCCGACTCCAGGCTGCTCATCGGTGCCGGACTCACGACGATAACCGGAAGAAGCGGATGCGCCGCGGCTGTGGCCGCGACTCCCTCGGCGAGGGCTTGACGCCACTTCTGGGTGGGCGTCGGCGTCAGGTAGAACAGCATCATGCCGGCGCCGGGGTCCTCGGCCAGTGCCTGCAGGTTCGCCTCGATGGTCGTCGGGCCGGCGGCACCGACATCGAAGGGATTCATCACCCGGGCGAAGCCAGCCAGCGGAGCCATCGTCTGACGAGTCTGCTCCGCGAGGTCGGCCAGCTCGACCGAGTGGGCACCGAGTGTGTCCGCGAGCAGGATCCCACCGGCTCCCGAGGTGCTGAAGGCGACCACGCCACGCTCGTGCGGCCAGCGGCCGTGGGCAAGCACGGCCGCGGCGAGGGCTAAGGTCTCCAGTGTCGGCACGCTGATGACCCCTTCGGCAGCGAACACGGCTTCGTAGGAGGCCTGCGCCCCGGCGAGTCGCGAAGAATGGGCCTGCGCCGCAGTGGTACCCGACGAGGTGTTTCCGAGCTTCATTGCCACTACCGGTTTGTCGGCGGCGCGCGCCCTCTGCAGCGATCGGCGGAAGCCGGGGCCGTCGGAGACCCCGTCCAGGATGAGCGCGATGACCTCGGTGTCGGGGTCTTCGACGAGGTGGTCAACGTAGTTGGTCAACTCGAGGTCCACCTCGTTGCCGCACGACACGAACACACTGAGTCCGGCTCCGTAGCGCTCCAGCAGCGGCACAAAACCTCCCAGCATGGCGCCGCTGTGTGAGACCAGGGCGACGGATCCGGCTACGAGGCGCTGCGAGTGGGTGTAGTTGTAGCCCAATGGGAGGGGCACGCGGGTCTCGTAGATCCCGTTGCAGTTGGGCCCCACCAGACGGACCCCGGACTCCTGGGCCGCTCGTTCGAGCTCCTCCTGCAGCCGGGAGCCCTCTGGTGTCCCCATCTCCGCGAAACCGCTGACTGCGATCACGGCGACGGGCACGCCCGCCGCGCCCAGCTCGCGGACTGTGTCGGGGCATCCCGCGGCGGGAACCATCACCATGGCTACGTCGACGCCATCCGGGAGGTCGGCGATGTCGCGCAGCGCTGGAACGCCGCCCACCTCGCCACCGCGGCGGTTGACTGGGTAGATGGGGCCGGGGTAGCCGGCAGTGCGCAAGTTGCGCAGTGGCTGTCCGGAGAACTTCTCCAGATCGCTGCTGGCGCCCACGAGCGCGACAGCTCGAGGCTGAAGCAGCCGCGCGACTGCCTCGTTGGCGCCTATCCGGGCAGGCGTTGCGGAGTGGATGGTGTCCCTCATTCCGGCCTCGCCGGACTGGTAATGGGTTCCTTCCAGGGCGACAACGCGCCTGTGTAGGCCGACGGTCCGAGCCTGAAGTGCTGGGCTTCCTCGAGGGTCTCCACGAACGGCATGTCCATCGGGTACAGATCCGTGCCGCGCGGGCGACCCCCAGCCTTGGAGACGTGACCGTACAGCTGGTGCCCAACGACCTGCTCGGCGAGGACGACGGTCTCGATCAGTTCCTCTAGGTCGACCCCGGTGTTAAACCCGAGCTCCTCGAGCAGGTAGATCAGGTCCTCTGTCGGAGTGAGCTGCGCTGCGCGACCGTTGCCGCAGTAGGGGCAACCGGCCATTCCGCCGAGTGAGGAGTCGAGTTGCACGGTATGCCGGTCGTCGAGGATCCGCAGCGCCGAGTACGCCGAGATCGGCGCCGTCCCGCGCGTGTTGTGCAGGTGCAGGTGGAAGGTTCGGATGGACGGCCACCGTCTCAGGATCTCCTGGAGGTCCTCCTCGACCTGGGTGGGGATGTGCCAACCCATCGGGTCCCCCATGAAGACCTTCGTGACCGGGATCCGGGCGTCGAGCCATAGGTCCATCTGCTGCTGAAGCTTCTCCATCCGCTCCTCGTGCGAGATGTCGCCGATCCAGTTTGAGCCCCAGGCCGCGTTCACACCGATCTGTGCCTCGGTCGCGCCGGAGTCGACGGCCTTCTGGATGATGTCAGGCCAGGCATCCATCTCTTGCTCCTGCGAGCGGTTGGTGTTGCGCTGCACGAAGACGTCGCACAGGTGCACGAGGGTGGCGGGCCGGGCGTCGTCTAACGACAAGGGCGGGACGTGCTCGGCGCGCCTCTCGACGCCCTTCGCGTTCAACGCCAAAGCGGTATAGATCACGCCCTCGGCGGGCTCGAACTTGTCGACGATCTCATCGATGTGCGCCATCTGTGGCGTCCACTTCGGGCTGACGAAACTTCCGACCACGATCCGCTTGAGGCCACTGCGGCTCATCGCGTTGAGGAGTCGCACCTTGTCCTGGACGGGGATCCCGGCATCCTCGATCTGAAGCCCCTCGCGCATTCCTTCGTCCACCACGACGACCGCCGGGTAGCCTGCTGGCCCAATCGCGGCGCTTTGCATGGTGGGCACCGCGACCTGAGGGGTTCGTGCCTCGGTCTCGGTGGCCTGCGGCTGTGCCGTATGTGTCATGACTCCTTCTTCCCGCCCTCGGTAGTGGATCGGTCACCGAGGACCTCCTGGTTGTGCTCACCCAACAGCGGCGGCACGCGACGCACGGGCGCGTACTCACCGTCGACCTGGATAGGCAGGTTGACGATCCGGAATCCCTCGATGCGGGGATGCGGCAACTCGGGCAGCGCCCCTATGGCCGCCACCTGTTCGTCGGCGACCACTTGGTCGAGGGTCTGGATCGGCGTGGTCGGAACGCCTGCAGCCGTCAGCTTCGTCACCCAGCTCACACCGTCGGCGCCGCGCAGCGTGGTGGCCAACTCCTGGAAGAGTTCCTCCCGGTGGGCGACGCGGTCGGGGTTCAGCAGGAACCGTGGGTCCCGGGTGAGTTCCTCGCGGTCGATGGCACCGCAGAGCCTTTGCCAGAGGTTCTCGTTGCCGGCGGCGATGATGATCCAGTTGTCCGCAGTCGGGAACGCGGCGTAAGGGTAGATGCCGATCGTCCCGGAGCCGAGCCGGGGCGGGATGACCTCGGCGGCGAAGTAGCCCGCCAGCTGAGCGGGGAGCCACATCAGCGCCGTGTTGAGCAGTGACGTGTGGACGTGCGCTCCCTTGCCGGTGCGCTCCCGGCTGCGCAGCGCGTCGAGCACCGCGATGGCGGTCCACATGCCGGTGCCCTGGTCGAGGATTGACGCCGGGATCCGCGCTGGTGCTCGGCCCTCTTCACCGTTCAGGCTCATCAGCCCGCCGTACGCCTGCATGAGTGGGTCATATGCGGGCGACATCGCCTGCGGACCCTTGAGGCCGTAGCCGCTCATATCGCAGTAGATGAGCCGGGGATTGATCGCCCGCATCTCTTCGTGCCCGAGGCCCAGCTTCGTCAACGAGCCGGGGCGGATGTTCTGCACGAACACGTCGGCCTCGCCGATGAGCTCAATGAATGCCTCCCGGTCCCGTTCCGCCTTGAGGTCAAGCACCACGCTCCGCTTGTTGCGGTTCAGTGCGGTGAACGTGCAGCTTTCGTCCTCGTCCCAGAACGGAGGACCCCACCGTCGCGTGTCGTCGCCGACCTCGGGTCGTTCCACCTTGATCACGTCCGCGCCGAGGTCTCCAAGAATCTGGGTCGCGAACGGCCCGGCGACGCTCATGGTCACGTCGACGACTCGTATTCCTTCCAGTGAGCCGAGCATCAGACGTACGTTCCTTTCTCGAGCACCTTCAGGTCGTGGCTGGGTATCACGCTGCAGTTGAGTTGCTCGATCTTCTTAAAGCTGTCCATGTATGCGTGCAGGTCGGTGAACGCTCCGGACGGGATGTGGCTAAGCCGGTCGTCGCCGGCCCAGTTGACGTGTGTGTCGACGCAGTCGCCGGCGAGCAGGTACCTCGACTCCTCCCCCTGGATGAGGACCCCTTGAGAACCGGGGGTGTGCCCGGGAAGGTGCACCACCGACAGGCCGGGCATGATCTCGGCGTCCCCCCGAACGGTGGTGATTCGGTCCAGCGCCCGGACCCAAGGCGGCAGGATGCCTGGCAACCGCTCGAAGGCGGCAAGGTTCGGCTCCAGCGGGTCGACGGCGTACTTCAACTCTTCGCTCTGCACCACGATTCGGGCGTTCGGGAACATGTCGTTGTTGGAACAATGGTCCCAGTGGAGGTGGGTGTTGATCACGGTGCCAACCTCGGCTGGGTCGACACCTGCACGTTCGAGCACGACGCGCGGCTCCTGCTCGGGGGGCCTGACCAGGTTGTACCCGTGGTACTTGGCGGTGAACTCCGGGTCGCCGGTGCCGGTGTCGACGATGACAGGGTGCTCCCCGCCTGTAACCAGGAACATGATCATCGCTACGTCATGTGTCGTTCCGAATCCGCGTTGGAAGGTGATGGCAGCGGTCGGGAAGTCCTTCAGGGTCCCGACGTGCAAGGCCTGGATTTTCAGTGCCATGGCGTGCTCCTCTCGTCAGTTCGAGTACGGGTCAGGACTTGTCCTCGCCGCCGTCGGCGACGAGGACAGCGCCGTTGACGTAGCTGGCCCGGTCGGAGGCCGCGAACACGATGAGGTTGGCCAGTTCCTGAGCCGTGCCCCACTCGTGGTTGGGCCGGGCGATGTTGCGTCCCCATTCCTTGCGCTTCGCGCGGGCAGCCTCTTCATCGAAATCTTCCTTGGCCATCTCCCGCTCCCACTTGTCGAAGCGCTCGTCGGTGTAGACGTAGCCGGGAACCACGCAGTTGACCCGGATGTTGTGCTCGCCGAGTTCGGTGGCGAGCACCTTGCTAAGCCTGATCTCAGCCGACTTGGCCGGGCCAGTGCACGAGGAGCGAAAGGGCGGTGTCAGGACGCGGATCCCCGACTCCCCCGCAACGTTGATGACGATGCCGTAATGCTGGTCGATCATCATCGGGGCGAATCGCTGGGTGATTCGGAACTGAGCAAAGAAGTTGATGGCCATGCCGTACACCAGTTCCTCGTCGGTCACCTCCAAGAACGGCTTGTAGGTGCCTGTGCCGGCGTTGTTGACAAGCACATCGATCCGTCCATAGCGCTCCTTGACGTAGCGCACCAACTTCTCGATATCGCCGATGTCGGTGACATCGACCGACAGCGTGTCTACCGAGGTTCCCGTGGTGCGCTCGATGTCCTCGGCAGCTCGCGCCAGTGCCTCCTCACGCCGACTGCAGAGTAGGACATGGGCGCCCTCCTCGGCGAGCAGCCGACTCGTCTCCAGGCCGATCCCGGCGCTGCCGCCGGTGACGACCGCGATCTTGTCCTTCAGGTTTAGATCCACGTCTTTCGCTTCCTATTCAGTGTTCGGGTCCGGTCCTGCGTCAGCAGCCACGTCCGGGCTCAGTAGGATTTGGGTAGACCCAGGACGTGCTGTCCGATGTAGGCGAGCACGAGGTTGTTATTCACCGGCGCGACCATGGGGAGCCTGGCCTCGCGGAACTTCCGCTCGATGCCGAACTCCACGGCGAGGCCGTAACCGCCAAACGTATCCATAGCGGCGTTCGCAGCCGCCCAGGTCGCTGTGGACGCAAGCAGCTTCGCCGCGTTCGCCTCGAAGCCGGGGTTGGCTCCAGCATCGAACAGCGAGGCCGCCTTCAAGCGCATCAGGTTGGCAGCCTCCAGGTCCGCGTACGCACGTGCCAGCGGAAAGGCCACGCCCTGATTCGCGCCGATGGGCCGACCAAAAACGACTCGCTCGTTGGCGTACTGGCTGGCGCGGTCGATAAACCAATAGCCATCGCCCAAGCACTCCGAGGCGACGAGGATACGTTCCACGTTTAGTCCCGAGAGGATGTAACGGAAACCCTTGCCTTCCTCACCGATACGGTTCTCCACCGGCACACGGAGGTTGTCGAAGATGAGCTCGTTGGTCTCATGCGCCGTCATCGTGCGGATCGGTTGCACCCGGATCGAGTCGCCGGCCGCCTTGATGTCGACGAGCAGAATCGACAGCCCATCGGTCTTTTTCTCGACATCTTCGTACCGAGTCGTCCGGCACAGCAGCAGGAGGTAGTCGGAGTGTTGGAACCGCGAGGTCCATATCTTTGCGCCGTTTACCACGTACTCGTCGCCGTCGCGCTCCGCGAACGTCCGGATCTTCGTGGTCTCCGAGCCCGCGTCGGCTTCGGTTACACCGAACGCCTGCAGACGAATCTCGTTGGTCGCAATTTTCGGAAGCAGCCGCTTCTTCTGCTCATCGCTACCGTGACGCAGCACGGTACCCATGGTGTACATCTGCGCGTGCGCTGGCACCCCGCTGCCACCGGAGCGGTTGATCGTCTCAAGGATGATTGCTGCGTCCATGACACTTCCCCCGCCACCCCCGTACTCCTCGGGGACCAGCACCGAGAGCCAACCCGCCTCCGCGAGTGCGTCGACGAACTCCTCCGGATACTCAAGCTTCTGGTCGCGTTCGCGCCAGTACTCCTCCGGGAACCGGGAGCACAGATCAGACACGGCGGATTGGATGGCCAGTTGTTCCTCATTGAGCAGGAAGTCCATTGTCTCTCGATCTCTTCTCAGGTGCGATTTCGTGTTGAATGGAAGGCGTGGATGGCCTCATGGACGACCTTCCTGGCAGGGACCGAGTCATCCGCCTGGACGAGCGCGTCGACAAGAGCCGCGCCGGCAGGGCCGTGGAGCGATTCGGAAATCCGGCGCTGCTCGTTGGCATCGCGGAAGAACAGCGTCCGAGGCAGGTCGGCGCTGCGGCAGGTGTGTTCCTGCCCGTGCGCCCTCACCGTCACCACTCCGTCGAGGTAATCGAGCGCCTCGTCGGGGACCACCTCGACGCGCTCGGCGAGCGACACCACGGCCGGGTCGTCTCGACGCTCGTAGTCGTCGAAGTCCAGAGTTCCATGCACCAAGAGCTGAGCGGTAACAAAACGGACACTCGACAGCGCCGATGTCAGGGTCTTGTAAGGGGGTCGGGTCTGCGTGCCCGGGAAGTTGCGGAAGTGTTCGTTCATGCTGACGACCACTTCGTCGACCTTGCCCAGGTCGATCCCGCCCAGGCCCCGCCTGTTCAGCTCAAGAGCGGCGAGCGCGACGGCCATATTGTCACCGAGCGTGGGCAGCGCCTTGTGCCAGACATCAAGAACCATTCCGGCGTGGGGCGGACGCTCCATCGCGACTGGTACCTCTGTCATTCCGGCGGATAGTGAGAGAAAGCCGTGCCGGGAGTCGAGCGCACCAGAGCCCGCTGTCATACCGGCCCTCGCAGCGAGGGCATAGAGAAGGCCGTCTCGGGCGGCCCCCGGGTTGTGCAGCCGCCAGTCCTCGCCGCCTGACCCGACGCTGTGGAGCGATCCCCGGCCAACGAGCAAAGCTCCGCTCACCGCATGAAGAGTTTCCTGCCGGTTGAGGCCTGCCGCGCGGCAGGCCGCCGCACAGGCACCGGCCGGGCCGAAGGTCGGGCTGGGACGTCGCCCCGATTTCATCATGCCGAGGGCCACCTCACCGCCCCCGCCTAACCAGACCGTCATCGCGTACCCGGCGATAAGTCCGTCAACGAGTTCACCGTAGGCGCGGTCAGTCTCGACGGCGGCGCCTACCGCGGCTGGCACCACGAAACTGCCAGGGTGGCTCCAAGAACTCATTTCCGTGTCGTCCTGGAATCGCGCGCATATCGCCGCCGCGTTGGACTGCACTGCGTCCGCCGCTCCAAGGCCGTTTCCGCTATACCAGGCCGCGTGCTCGCCCGCTCCTACTCCCAACTCAAGCAATTCGGTCGCCCCCGGCACGGTGTCCGCCGCAAGGGCGAGCGTGACCGCATCCGCGAGCAGGACCCGAGCCCGCGCGCGGACCTCGCTGTCGTTGTAAGTCTCATCGGCGACGAATGCGGTCGCGTTTTCGAGGAGTTGCTGGTCGTTGGTCACAGGTAATCCTCCGATAGTGCTAGCTCACGGATTTCGGCAACGGCTCCGCTGCGACGCAACGAGCCCGACCGCAGCACGTATCCGCGGCTGGCTAGTTTTAGGGCGGGTCGGGCCATCTGCTCCGAGATGAGGACAGCCATTCCCTGTTCTTGCACCACACGGATAGCGTTGCTCGTTTCGGCGATCGCCACAGGAGAAAGGCCCAGGAAAGGCTCGTCGAGGAGGAGCAACTTGGGACGTGCCGTCAAAGCACGCGCGATAGCCACCATTTGCTGCTGCCCTCCGCTCAGGGTTCCTGCCTTCGCGTTGCGGCGATCGGCGAGCATGGGGAAAGTGTCAAACAGCCACTCCATCGAGGCGGCCCGTTCCTTCGTGCTCATGGTGTATCCACCGGCGAGCATGTTCGCTTCGATCGTCAGGTTCGCGAATACGCGCCGGCCTTCCGGGGAGATCCTGATACCCATCTTCGCGCGCTTCGCGGTCGACGTGGACGTGATGTTCTGCCCTTCAAAGACGAGGCTTCCACCAGCCACCGGAACCATGCCGATTACTGCCTTCATCAGGCTCGACTTGCCAGCCCCGTTGGCACCAACGACGACGACGGTCTCGCCCGAATTCACGTAAATATCTATGCCTCGCAGCGCCTCAATGCCGCCGTACCGCACCGTGAGACCCTCCGACCTCAACAGCTCTGTCGCCTCAGCCATGATTCATCTCTTCCTGCTGGGAGCTGTTCGCGGTCTCTGGCACGTCGTCGTCGTCGACGACTCCGAGGTAGGCGGTGATCACCTCTGGGTTGTTCAGCACTGAGTCGGGCGAGCCGTGGTCCAGAGTCTTTCCGGTGTCCATGACCAGAAGGCGCGGGCAGATACGCCGGACAAGGTCCATATCGTGCTCGACCAGCAGCACCGCCGTACCGCGCTCAACCGTCCAGTCCACGAGTTGATCGATACGGCCGCGCTCGGAGAGTTCCAGACCGGCGGCTGGCTCATCGAGAAGAAGGACGTCCGGACGGATCGCCAAGGGCAGGATCAGGCCGAGAAGCTTCTGCAGGCCGTAGGGCAGGTCGCCCGCTCGGTCCTCAAGCCGTGCGAGGAGCCCGGTAGAGCGTAGGAGGTCCGCGATCTCGTCGTCGGTTGCCCACCGTCTGCTGAAGGATTTCGCCCGCGCCAGGTTTTCGCTCACGGTCGCCCCACGGAAGACGGACGTCTGCTGGTAACTCCTTGCCAGACCCTGTCTGCTCACGCGCTGGGAGGACCAGCCGGTCACGTCCTTACCCAACAAAGCGACTGTGCCAGCGGTTGGGGTCATGGCCCCGGCGATCATGTTGATCATGGTCGTCTTGCCGGCCCCATTGGGACCAATCACACCAAGCACGTCGCCGCGCCGGAGTTCGAATGAGACGTCGTTCACGGCCTTGACTCCGCCGAAACTCTTCGACAGTCCATCGACCGCCAGCACCACGTCGCCTGTCTCGACCACCTGTCGGGGGGAACCGAGAGGCGTGCGGTCATTGGCGCGCTCCCGCGCTGTTGTGACGGTGTCTTCCTTCTCCGCGTTGCGTGGACCTTTCGGACCGTTCGTGCCCTCGTCCAGTCTCGTTGTTTTCGTCCTGCCGAGAATCTTGGCACCCGCACGGCTCAGGTCGCCCACGACTCCGGTGATTCCCCCCCTGGCGAACAGGGTCACAATGATGAGAGCTGCGCCGAGAAACAGTTGGGAAAGCTGGGCCTGGGACGCGAAGGTGTGGACCAACCAGGACAGCAGAAGCGCACCGATGACGGGGCCGAGGAACGATGCACCGCCTATCACAGCTGCTGCTAGGTGGTTGACCGAGCTTAACGGGAGGAAGCTGTCCGGATGGGCGTTGCCGAGCTGATTGATCAGGATTAACCCCGCGAGCCCAGCGACGCCCGAGCCCACGACGAAAGCCAGCGTCTTGTAGATCCAGGGGTTGAGACCCAGACTTGCGGCCAGCGGCTCATTCTCCTCCAGCGCAGCGAAGTGGCGACGCCAGGTGATCGCCACGGCGGCCGCGACCACGAGACCAACGATCGCAACCGCGACAGAGAAGCGCACCAAGGCCCCTCCAGCACCAAATTCGGTGCCACCCACGGTGGCGGGCGGGATCCCGGAGATCCCGCTGCTCCCGCCCAGTGGCCCTTCCGCAATGATGATGATTAGCATCACGACCTGCGCGAGAACAAACGTCACCAGGGCGAAGTACGTTCCGCGTAGCCGAAGGAGAACCACCGCGAGCGGAAGCGCCATGAGTGCGGGTACAGCAAAGCACGCAAGCACCAACACAAACGCGTTCGACGTGTAGTTTGTTGCGACCAACGCAAGGGTGTAACCGCCGATCGCCATAAAGGGCGGCGAGCCAAAGGAGAGGAGATCCACTCTCAAGAGCAACCATACGTGCATGGCCGCGAGCAGCGTGACCAAGACCGTTGGCACGAATGAAAGGAGGAAAGGGTCCGCGGTGAACTTTGGGGTCGCTGCAGCGAGGCCCACGAGTATAATCGCCACTGCAGGCGCGACCATGGCGCGCGCCAGGCCTCGCTTACGTGAGCCGAGGGCGGCCGCGTCTTTGGTAATCGATGTCTCAGGCATTGACCGTCCTATGTCCGAGGATTCCGGTGGGTCGGATTACCAGGAGCACCAGGATTCCGGTGAAGAGAATGAGGGGCGCCCACGATCCTCCGACGTACACGCCCACGAATGACTCGACTAAGCCAACGAGGACGGAGGCGATGACGGCGCCAGGCAGGCTCCCGAGCCCGCCGAGGATGACGGCGAGAAAGGAGATCATCAAGACGTGCTCGCCTACGAAAGGGGCGAGGGAGAACTGTGGCGTCACGAGAGCACCGGTTAACCCTGCTAGGCCGGCCGCGATCGCGAAGGCGAGGGGGAACAGGACCTTAGGGCGCATTCCCATGGCTATCGCCATTTCGCGGTCGTCCGTCAAGGCGCGAAGAGCTCCCCCCATCTGCGTCTTGTATAGCAAAAGGTACACGGCTGCGATGGCGAAGGCCGCCACGACGATCACAAGGATCCGGCCGTACGGGATGTACACGCCCCCTAACTGGAGAGTTCCACTGACGACGGGGGGGAACCTCACCGCCTGCGGCCCGAAGAGGCCAAGCATGGCCGCGCCGCCGATGAGGGACAATCCGAGAGTGAGGACAATCGTGGCCAGGTGATCATCGATACGACGCTCAATGATGAAGAGCTCGAAAAGGTAGCCTATCGCCGCAGTGGCCAAGACTGCCGCCATGACCCCAAAGACATAAGGGAGACCGATCTGCCCGGTGACGAAGTACGCCACGTAACCGCCCACAACGTACAACGCTCCATGCGCAAAGTTAATAACTCTCAGGATGCCGAAGGCCAACGAGAATCCTAGCGCCATCAACGCGTACTGTGCGCCGAGAGTCAGGCCGCCGACCGTGGTTTGGATTATTTCGTTCATCGCTGTTCCTCCTCCTTTCTTTCGACTTTTCGGGCTGGTGTCCGGACAGTGCCGATCCGGGGCGCCCCGCCGCAAGGGCGGCCGGGACCTCCGGGTTGGGTAGCCGTCAGTCGGCCGAAAGTTCGGTGAACGTCGGCTCGGCGCCGTCCTTTATGAGGCCCATGAAGAAGGGCCACGACATCTCCTGGTTGACCCCAAACTGCTCTTCACCCGTCCAGACTCCCTGCCCGAGAGTGGGATCACTGAGGTCGTTCTCGCGCATGACCTCGGCGACTGCTTCGGTGTCGTCAATGGTGCCGGCCTCCTCGATCGACTCAAGAAGGGTCCGCGCACCGGGAATCCAGCCCAGGGAGATACCGGTTGCCTCCATCCCGGTGGCCTCCTTGAAGTCGGGCTTGAGCGCCACGATCTCTTCAGCGTCGTGGTCGACTGGTGCGTAGTAGAAGAAGTCCTGCACGTTCTCTTCACCAGCGACGCGGAGGATCTCGGCGGTGCTCTCACCACCGAGGCGGGCGAAGACGCCGTCGTAGCCTGCCTGCCTCAACTGCTTCATCATCGTGCCGGCATCGACGGCCGGGCTGGACGCGAAGTCGATGACGTCAGGATTGCCACGCATGAGTCGGGCCACGATGGGCGCGAAGTCCTGAGTTCCGCGCTGATACGTTTCCCTAGTGACGTCTATACCCGCTTCGGCGAACTTCTCCTCATTGATGATCGCAATGTCGTCGCCGCTTTCGTCGTTAGTGGCGATGACCTTCGCGGTCTCAAAATCGAAGTGCTTCTTGGCCTCCTCGATGATCGGTCCAGACCAGACAAAGGGGCCGGGACCGAGGTGGAAGACCAATGGGTACTCCTCTTCCAGTGCCTCTCGCCCGAAACCGTTTGCGTCCAGCAGCATGTCGTAACGCGCCGCGACGGGCTTCATACCGGTGAGCTCGGTTGCGCCGAGTGGCCCAACCACGAACTTGATCCCCTGAGAGGCGAACTCGGTGGCCCCTGTCGCTGCCCCGGCACTGGTGTAACCGGTGTCGTAGCTGGACACCTCGACCGTGCAGGTCTGGTCACCGACCTGAAGACCACCGTTCTGGTTGGCCTCCCAGGCGACGAACTTGGTGGCGGCTTCCATGGAGAGTCCGAAGTCGGCGGCGGGCCCAGTCAGGGGACCGAGTGTCCCCAGCGTGAGGACGCAGTCGCCGCTACCGCCACCGCCACCGGATGACTCGCTCTCCGCGTCCGCCCCGCATGCAGCGAGCGTCAGGATGAGCGACCCTGCCAGGAGCAGGGTCCCTCCTTTTTGTGATGTGTGCATCGAGTCCTCCTAGGACTACATGGTGTGAATAGTGATATGAGTGGACCTCGCGGCCCGAGAGTGCGCGACGATCAACGCCCCGCCCACTGCGGTTGGCGTTTCTCGATGAAGGCGCGTATACCCTCCTCGCGATCCTCGCTGAGGTAGGGATTCGGTCCTGCATTTAACCGCAGCGCCTGGTGAACCGAGAGCTCCCAACCCTTGGTGGTCATCTCCTTGTATCGCCGGAGCGTGAGGGGCGCATTCGCGACGATCCCGCGGACGAATGTCTCACTCGCCTCCCGGAGCGACTCACCAGGGACGACCTTGTTGAACAGACCCCACCGCTCCGCCTGCTCCGCCGACAGTGGGTCGCCGGTGTACAGCATCTCCAGTGCGATGGCTCGGGGGACCAGTCGAGGCAGGAGGACGGTGGCGTAGTTGGCGCCCATTCCTCGCTTAGCCTCGGGCATTCCGAGCGTCGCGTGGTCCGCCGCGATACGTAGGTCGCATGCAAGCGCCAGCTCGCACCCCCCGGCCAGCACCGGGCCGTTGATGGCCGCGATGACGGGCTTGTAGGTCTCGAGGACGACCTCGAAGAGGTTTCGCTCTGGCCCGGTCATGGGCATGGGGAACCGGGTGCCCTGGCGGGCCAGCTCGTCGAACTCCTTGAGGTCCCCGCCTGCACAGAAGGCCTTGTCGCCGGCGCCGGTGAGCAGCACCGCCCACACGTCTGGGTCCTCCCCCGCCTCACAGAATCGCCGGATGAGTTCGCTCGTCGCCGAGAGGTTCAGTGCGTTTCTGCGTGAGGGTCTGTTGATGGTCACGTACGCGACGTGGTCTCTGACCTGGTATAGGACTTCCTGTTCCACGTAAGGACCTCTCTTGTTGCCGCCGTTGGCCGGTGGAAGCTCATGTGTCCGGGTGTGGTGCCAGGCACGGGGTTTCCTCGGGTAACTTTGGCGAGCGGCGACGGGCGTTCCAAGAGAAGTTCCGCATATCGGAACAATACGAGTGATCCGTGTCGGTTCGCTGCTTTAATGGACTCTCACGCGATTACTTTGACGACAGGGGGTCCGAGATGCGGAACACCACGAGGAACGACTCCTCACTTCTGAGGGGGTTGACCATCCTCGACACCTTCGGCCCGGACGACCGGGAGCTATCACTCACTCAGGTCGCGCAGCGCGCCAGCCTGCCGAAATCCACCGCGCATCGGCTGGTATCCGACCTGGTCACCTGGGGTGGACTCGAGCGCACAGAAGGAGGGCTCAGACTGGGCATGAGGGTCTTCGAACTCGGCCGCTCAGTGCCGGTGCAACGAGACCTCGGCAACGTGGCCATGCCCTTCCTTCGCGACCTGTACGACATCACCGGCAAGACCGTGAACCTGGCCGTGCTCGACAAGGGCGAGATCGTCTACGTCGAGAAGCTCGAGGCCTCCGGGTCACCCACTGCTACCCGGCCGGGGGGCCGTCTCCCGCTCCACTGCACTGCGCTGGGGAAAGCCATGCTGGCCTTCTCCCCACCATGTGTCAGTGACGAGACGATCCGGGCCGGTCTGAACAGCGTCACCGAGCGCAGCATCACGAGCGTGGCTGTGTTCCGCCGTGAGCTCGCTGCGGTGCGCACCAGCCGCCTCGCTTTCGACCGCGAGGAACTCGTGCCCGGTCTGTTCTGCATCGCAACTCCAATCTTCGACGGCGAAGGGATCCTCGCCGGCGCAATCTCGGTGTCCAGCCTCGGGTCCATCCTCGGCGCGGAGAAACTCGGCCCAGCCCTGTTGACGATCGCGATGGCACTATCGCGAGAGCTAGGGGCATCCTCAGGTCACGATCGACCCAGACCACCCAAGACACTGCCGCGACGTGAGGCGTACGTTGTCTGAACTCATCCGGGGACTGATCCCCGTAGCACCGACGGTATTCCTGCCGAGCGAAGAGTTGGACCTCCCTGGGCAGCGCCGGGTTGTCGACTTCGTCGTCGACTCAGGCAGCGCTGGTATCTGTGTCCTAGCCAACTACTCGGAGCAGTTCTCGATCACTGACGATGAGCGGCGCCAGATCACGGAGGCGACCGTCGACCAAGCCGCTGGCCGGATCGAAGTCATGGTCACCACAAGCCATTACAGCGCTCGCGTGGCCGCCCAACGGAGTAGGGAGGCTCAAGACATGGGAGCGAGCATGGTGATGCTCATGCCCCCCTTCTTCGGAAAGACAATCAGCGCGACCCCTACGGATGTTGCGGACTTCTTCCGACGGGTCGCCGATGAGGTTGACATCCCGATTATGCTCCAGGACGCTCCGATGAGTGCGACGCCCATGTCCGTCGATCAGATCGCGCAGTTGGCACGAGAGATCCCGCACTTCAAGTACGCCAAGATGGAGACCGCTCGCGCCGCGGAAAAGATCCGCGCGCTGCAGGCCGCTGCGGGCGACGACATGCCAGGGCTGTACGACGGGGAAGAAGGTGTCACACTTATTCCCGACCTGGACGCCGGGGCTGTGGGCAGCATGTCGAGTTGCTTGGTGCCTGATCTGCTTTCCGCAGTCGTGCGCGACTACCTTAAAGGTGACCGGGAAGCGGCCTCCAAACGTTGGGAGGAGGTCCTGCCCCTGATTCACTTCGAAAACAGGCATTGCCACCTGCTCGCTGCCAAGGTGCTGTTGGAGGAGGGCGGCGTCATATCCAACGCCACCGCCCGTGCACCGTTCGGGCGACTCGATGCTGAAACGCGACGAGCGCTAATCGAACTCGCACGACGTCGTGATCCGCTAGTTCTTCGGTGGGCTGCCTGAGCACGCCTACCACTATCCACCCACCGCAGTGCCCCGAACCGTAGGAGTCCGCGTGGCGAAACTAAACATCGGCATCTACTTGAATTCCCAGAATCCCGAGACTGACGACGCTCGCGCGCGTCTAGAGGGCCTGGTCAAACAGGTGAAGCTCGCCGAGTCCCATGGATTCGACTCGATCTGGGCCGGTGAGCATCACCTGACTCCAGGCTTTCATTTCTTCCCCCAATTGCCACTTCTCGCACATCTTGCTGCTTACACGGGTGACATGACGTTGGGCACCAACCTACTGCTCTTACCTTTGCATCGCCCTGTCGAGGTAGCCGAGCAGGTTGCTCTGATCGACATCGCCACGCGCGGTCGGTTCATTCTAGCCGTTGGCCAAGGGTACCGCCGGGAAGAGTTCGCGGCATTAGGCGTGCCCTTTGAGGAGAGGTTACCTCGCATGGTGGAGAGCATCGAGGTTATTCGGCGGTTGTGGACGGAGAGAAATGTGGATCACGAGAGTTCCTCGTTCTCCCTTAAGGGTGCGACCCTGAGACCAAGTCCGTACAATCCTTCAGGCCCACCGATCTGGATAGGCGCCACAACTGACCGTGCGATTCGCCGTGCAGCCGAGATTGGGGACGGCTTCATGGCCACCCCGAACGCGGACAACAACGAGGTCTCCCGCCAAGTGCAGCTCTTTGCCCGATCAGGGCCACAGCGCCGTGTTCAGGGTAAGCCGGCAGTTGGACGCATGCTGGAGGTGTACTGCCATGAGGACGCTGATGAGGCTCGGCGACGGGCAGCGCCCCACTTGCTCACGAAGTATGCCTCGTACGCGAAATGGGGGCTGACCGGAAGTGCTGGCGAAGCAGCCCGTGCTGCTGGAACCATTGAGGACCAGAACGACTTCACCGGCCTCGCCGAGGACCGCTTCGTCATCGGCAAGCCCGACGACGTAGTCGCTGGTCTGCTCGAACAGCACCGGAAAGTGGGCGTAACTCACTTGGCAATGCGCCTTGCGTGGCCCGGCTCCAAGCAGTCGGACGCCATGGAGTGTATCGACCTGCTGGGGGCGGAAGTGCTGCCCCGAGTCCGAACAGAGCTTAGCTGACCTTCCGTGCACGGACCTTAGCACCTCTCATGGCTCACCAAGCGTCTAGATGGGATCGTAAATGCAACGCGTGCGCTTCGACGGGTTCGGCGGTAACGACGTCGTGCGCCTTGAGAGCTTAGAGGACCCTCGGCCGGGCGATGAGCAGGTCCTGATCGCTGCTCCATATGCCGGTGTGAACCCGCTCGACGTTCTTCAGCGCAACGGGCAGTACCCAGTGCCACACGGGGCGTCACCCGAACTACCCGGCGTAGAGGTCGGCGGTACCATCGTCGCCATCGGAGGGAGGGTTACCAGGTGGCGACCGGGCGACCGTGTCATGGGACTAGTGACAGAGGGAGGGCTGGCTAGTCGCGTCCTCGCGCACCAGGACCACCTACTCGCCGTACCCGATGACGTATCCGACCTCGCCGCGGCCACTCTTCCGGAAGCCGTTATCACAGCCTTTGACGCGCTGTGGCGGGGACGGACCCGCACCAAGGACGTAGTTTTGGTGCGTGGCGTAAACGGCGGCGTCGGCATAGCTTCGTATCGAATTGCAGAATCAATGGGCGCTATGACATTCGGCATCGTACGCTCCAGTAACACTAAACAAATTCTCCGAACGTACGGGATAACGGCCTGCCTGGAGGACGAATGTTCGGATGCACTAGTCGAGTTCGGTGGTGCTTCCGTCATCGTTGACCTCGTCGGTGGCGAGTACATCGACGACGACCTGCGACTCCTTGCCCCTGGCGGTCGAATCGTCGCCGTGAGCATCGCCGCCGGCGCGCATGCGAAGGTCCCTCTCGACCTTCTAATGAGCAAGCGAGCTGACCTCATGGGGACTGTACTGAGGCCGCGGTCGATATCTGAAAAGGCCAAACTGATAATGGAGGTGGAGAGGAGTGTCGGGCCCTTGATCCGGAGCGGTGCGTTGACGCTGCCAGTGGAGCAGGTGTTCCCGGCCGGGCGCGTTGCGGATGCATTCGACCACCTACAACTCCCAGGGAAGGTTGGCAAGGTCGTTCTGGAATTTTCAGCCGGCTGAACGGGAAGGGGCTTCTGGTGGAAGGAGACACTGGTCCGTGGCGCTCGTCAAACGACTGCAGAAAAGTCGGGACTGTCAAGTCCAGATCCACGTCGACTCGCCCAGTCCTACGGCGAAGCGGCACTTGCGTGAGCGCGGACAACGGGGAGTGCCCCAAGTCCTGGCATGCGTGCGCACGCAGGTCAAGACGGAAGGGACGGCGACCGCTGACATTCCAGGATGCCCTTTTGGTGTAACCGGCGGCGCGTCATGCCGCTTGTAGGCTGTCGGCCCCTCGACGAATGTCCGGGACTGCCGCCATGCCGGACTCATGGGGAGGCGGCACCTGTGTCTGATGCGCCGGGACCAGAGCGCCGCCGAGCCGTGCGCGGACGGTGTTGACGATGCCATCACTGGAGGGAGGATCCGACCTGGTGACCCTTCGGTAATTCCGGGGTTAGCGAGCGGGGCCCTCGAGTGCTCGTGCTGTGGCCATGGCGGTGCGCCAGCGGGCCATCCGTGCGGTAGTGGTCGTCGGGGCAGGTTCTGAACTCGCCTGCTGAGGTGCTTCGGCTCGAGTCCTTCCTTTGCCTTCGATTCCCGTCGCGGTACCCATCGTGCGGGCGGCAGCCCGCACCGTGGCGTCGCCCAGTCTCCGCATCGTCGGGACCAAGACGGTCGGGAGAGGAGTGCTTGGTTGATTGAGTGCCCGCAACGGCACTCCGCCCTCGGTGCGGGCCTGCTCCTGACTGGCCCATCGCATGTTCGGGAAGGGCATCGACTGCAGTCGCTCGTTCTGCATTGCCATGGCCGGTTTCGGTGCCACCTGGATGGCCTTGAAGACCGCTCTGGTGTCTCGGAAGGCGTGAGCCAGTTCCACGGACGTTGACAAGGAGTGTTGCAGCGTCGGGACCAGGACTACCAGGTCCGTCCTGGCTGCGACCAGTTGCCCGTGCGCAGGCGCGGTCCGGTCGTGGGTGAGTTCGCGGGTCGCGGCCCGGAGCTCCGTGGCCGCGGCCCGCAGCTCCTGAGGCGCTGGCGCACCGGTGCGGGGGGTCAGTGCCTCCCAGACCCTGGTGTTCCGGTCCCACGCCCGCTGGAGGTTCTCCAACGCCGGCGCGAGCCGGGTCCGGTACTGGTTCTGGTGGATGTGACCCCTTTCGGCGGCGATGCGCCAGAGCAACTGCATGTGCCCGGTGGTGACCATTTCCTGGGACGTCACCGTCCACAACGTTGCTGCGCTCGGGCTGTTCGCCAGCGCCCGGTGCGCGGCCACGTCCCAGGCGCTCAGGGCATCGGCAAAGCGGTCCCGCTGCAGGGGCTCGCGGTGTTCCCCGTCCAGCGCGACGGGGTAGGTCTTTTGCACGTAGGTGCCGGCGAGTTGCTCACTGGATCCGATCCTTCTTTGGGCGTCCAGCACGGCGTTGCGCGGGAAGTTGGGTTCTCGTCCGAGGCTGTGCAGGTCATCGGTCAGGGCGACCGTGACCGCATGGGACGTCAGGTAGAGGGCGTGCATGATGCGCGCCCGGGCGGCGTCGACGTCGGCGGCCACGTCTTGGGGCATCCGCGCGCTCGTGCTGCGTCCCCGGTAGGTCTGGACGAGGTCACCAGCGCGAAAGAGCTGGCCGGCCAGGTCGACCAGGGTGTCATCCACCGGCGCGGAGAAGCGGCCGGCCCCGGTCGCGGCCCGCTCGATGCGTTTCTGCACCGAGGCCGCCGACTGCTGCAGTTGGTCCATTAGGTCGGCCGGGCGCTGCCTGTCACCCCAGGTTGGGTCGGCACCCTCGTCTGTGGGTAGAGCGCGCCAGAGCTCATGGGCGGCACCGATGACCTCGACCCAGCCTCGGGCCATCCCCAGACCCGACCGCTCTGGTGCCTCATGCAGCAGGTCGCGGACCTGCTGTTCGGCTTCCAGGAGCAGCTCACCGACGCTGCGCCGATCCGCCTGGGCACTCATGCCAGGTCTCGGATCGCGACGATGAGCCGGACGATCAACTGGGACATGCCCCGCGGGAACTGCTCGATGGGCAGCTCCGCGCTGAGCCGCTCAGCCTGTCGGAACAGGGCGACCGGGTCCTTCCCCACCGCGACGACCTCCACCTCGGGGTAGGTCTGCCCGGGCAGCATCGCGACCGTCTCGGCCCACATGAGCATCGCTTCCAGGCCCAGGTCGCTCGTCCGCAGCGACAACTCGGTGCGCCGCAGGTCGGCTGCTTCACGGGTGGCCTGGTCCAGCAGCATCGCGATCCGGGTCAGGATCCGGACCGCCTCGGCTGATGGGGTGAAGGTGCCTACAGATGGGTGGGTCATGGTGGTGCTCCTTGTCTTGTTCTGGAGGGCTCGAGCACCATCGACCCACGCCGCCCAGGCAGTACGGGAGGTCGCTCGGCAACCTGTGGATAACTTCTCGGCACTGTCCGTGCCTGCTGGCAGGGTCCTCATATGGACCTAAAGCCGCACCACGGCTCCCCAGAGAGTCACCACCACGGACTGCGCAACGTCACGACTAGTGCTGTTTAGACAGTTCTTCAGACGACAAAGGACAAGATCGGGATGGCCGCAACACGGGCACGAGTCGCACGAGGACTGCTTCTCGTGGTTCCTCTGCTGATGAGTGCGGCGCTGGCCCTGGTGTTCGGCTCGCTCATTCCCGTCTTCGGTGCCTCAGCGCTGTTCGGGGCGCTCGGACTGGCGGCGTGGGCGGCGTGGGCGCCGGCGGGAGAGCGGGCGGTCGCCCGGGTACTCCTGGGGGCGCACGAGCCCACCATGTTCCAGCGGTACACCCTCGCGCCGGTCGCCCAGCTCCTGCTGGATTACACCGGGGATCCCCCCGAGAGGCTCCAGTTGCGGGTGATCAAGAACCCCGAGGTCGCGGCCTACGGCTGCGGCCGCGGAACGCTCCTGGTCTGTACCGGCCTCATCGAGGCGCTGGCCAGGAACCGTCTCCCTGCCACCGAGGCGGCCGCGGTCATCACGCACGAGCTCGGGGTCATGCGCGCCGGCCTCACCCGCAGCGAACCGCCGCTGCTGGTGCTGCTGCTGCCTTGGCGCCTCTGGCTGACCGTGATGGGCGCCATGTGGCACGTCGCAAAGTCACTGATCCCCGGCCCCCTGTTCCGGATCGCTCCCGGCCTGATGTTCGGTGCCATGCTCTGGCTCGGCTACAACCGAGGCGACCCAGCCTATTTCCTGGCCGCAGCCCTCCTGGCCGTCGCCTTCGGCACCTACCGGGCGCACCTGTGGTGGGCCAACGAGCGAAGCCGGGTCGGCGACCGATACGTCTACCAGTGCGGACTGGGGCAGCCGCTAGCCAACATCCTGATGCGCAGCCACGACGACCGGCACACCCGCGACCGGGTCGTCCGCCTACGGACCGGAGTGTTCGCAACCCACGGCACCGACACAGGCTGGGCCACCCCGGCACCCGGTGACCTCCCCGCACGCCCCTAGCCAAGGTGCCTCAACGAGATGGCCCCGGACGCTCGAGCGCCTCGTCCTAGGGTGAGTACTCGACCAGGCTGCTGCGAACGGCCCTGTCGTGGGCCAGGCGCTGTTCGGCCGACACCCGCTGTCGGGAGGTCCTGTTCGACCAACCGCGCGACCAACGCCGCACGCCTGGCCATCTCTTCCGGACGCACGCTCACGATGCCTCTCCCGAATCAAAGAGGACCGCTCCGACCGCCCGCAGCCCGCGCGGGCGCCGTAGACCGGGTTGTGCGGCCACCGTCCCCAACGCCAGGTTCAGCAGCTCGAGGCCCTCGCGGGCCGGCCCGCCCGCGATCGCGACGAACCGGCCGCACAAACCGACAGACACTCCGCCGATCAGTTCGACGTTGGCATGGGTCGGCTCCGCGGCCGCCAACGGCGCCAGAGCGCGCTCTGCCGCGCTCAGCGCCAGGGCCAGCGAGGCCGCGGGACCCGCGAGGTCAGCACCGCCCTCGACCAGTTCAGCGCCACCGACGCTGCGCATCGCCTCGAGCAACCCGCACGCCTGACGACGCACGCCAGTGAGGTTGCGCAGCACGTCCACGGCCTGGTCAACCGCCACGCGATCCTGCCCAGCAGTCAGCGCATCGCGCAGCGCGGCCACGTCGCCACCGCGGCGTTTCACGACCACACGCAGGTCGCCCGTCAGACCACCAACTCGCGCAGCGTCTGCACAAGGTCTTCGGCACCTCGGCGGTGCACCACGAGATGCATCACCGGGAGATCCCCCGGTCCAGTTCATGAGTGGGAGTGCCCTCTGCGCGGCGCGCCTCCAGCAGTGCCCGTGACCCCTCGGCCATCGCCCCAGAATGCCCCACGGCGTGAGCCAGGTCAGCCGTGACCTGCACCAACGATTCCTCCGCGTGCGCCCCGCTGCTAAAACTGCTCAGCAAGGATCGACTCATCGCCTCCACTTCCGGCCCGCTCACCCGCTCAACCCCCTCCAGGGCGGTGCGGGCCATCGTGCCAGTGCGGCGCAGCGCGCTCGTGGCCTCCTCGACAGCAGGGGTGGCCTGGTCGATCAATACGCCCAGACGGTTCACTCTCGTGCTCAGTGCCACCCCGTCCACCCGGGACTGCTCCCGGTCACCGTGAGCTGGAAGATCCTGCATCTTCGTCCGTGCGGCACCAACACACCAACCGGCCTGAGCCAGGTGCTCCTGCGCGGCCAGGCCCGCCTCGACACCTCGCCCGGCATACCGCATGAGCTCGCGCAGCCCGTCAGCCACGGTTTCCCCGTTCGGGTCCGGCCGCTGCCACCGCGGCCAAACTCCACGTCAGCCAGCGCGCGCAAGCCACGCGCTAGGCACTCCTCCACCTCGGTGACGCCGTCACGGGCCAGCCGGACAGTCCGCCTGGCCTCCAGGCCTCGTGGATGTCCAGTTGCGGGCCGGGCCGCATGTAGCACTGCTCACTCATGACCGGTCCCCCATCCCCGCGGTGTCGACCACCCCGGTGCTGGTTCGATGATCTTGGCGGCCACACCAAGAGCCTCATCCACCTGGTGACCGCCCTTAGCGGCAGACCGTTGAGCCGCAGTCAACTCCTCCCGCGTCGCGCCCACGACCTCGTCCACCTCTGGGATGCCTTCACTCACCGCGTCCACCGCCTCACCTTGGAAGAATCGGGACCACCTCACCCGGCCCTCACCCCCTAAAGCCCCAGCAACTCCTCCCAGAGACTCACCCTCCTGATCGAGTTGCACATACCAGAAGGCTTGGGCCGCAGCAGATCCGCGGTGACTTGCACGGTGCGTCAGGGCCAGTGGCGCGCATGTGGCTGGCTATATCTTTGTTCATCAATTGCCCGACAGATAAAGGAAGATAAGCAATGGACCGTCGAGGTCCAGAAGAGCCGCCGCGACCACGCACTGGGACGCGCAGGTGATGCGTGACGTAACCACAATCGGGCACTTCGGCCCGGGAGACCTCGAGTACCCCCTCACCAGTCCCGGGCAGCTGGCCCAGGTAGCTAGGTCCCCTGATCCCGACCGCCCCTACACCCAGAAGGCCCAGCCGTATCTGACCGGTCTCGGCCCTGTCTCGCGGTGACACCGGACCGCGGCACAGTGAGACGAAGCCCCATCAGCGCTGGTCAAGGCCGCCACGATCGGACATGGAATCCGATGCCCCCACTACCCCTTCCGGGACAAGCCCCCTGCCGGACGCCGTCACAGTCTCAGGCGCGTAGTGCTCTGCGGGGATCATCAGAGACGTCGACGGCCCTGCTGTACTCGCGGCTAGGACGTGACCAGATCCGCTGGGCCGCGGGCCGCAGCAACGCCTCATCCACTGCAGCACGGACAGCGACGGCGTCCTCGAAGCCGTCCCCAAAGCCCAGGTGCTGACGCAGCGCCGCAGTAGCAACGACCCGCAGGTGCTCCGCGATCTCCTCCGCCAGGAGGGGAACAAGGGTGCCGAGCCGAAGACGTTCCCCATCGACCTCGGTCTCGAAGTCGATTCCGACGCGCTCGGCCCGACCCAGCAGCATCAGTTGGAAGACGTCGGGCACGGAGGTGAGGGTGTAGGAGAAGGTGTAGAAGTATGCCCCTGACGGGTCGTACAGATGCAGGGACATACTGGTGGATCCCTCGTCGTGACGTAGCGCGATGGAGAGGGTTTGCGCGTCCAGCGAGGCCAACGCGTGATCGCAATCGTCTCTCTTCAACGCAACGCGCCACCAGGGCATGGGTCCAAACGTTCCTCTGGATGCCTCCAGGCGGTCGTCCAGTCTGGTTGTGCGGTTACGCGCGGTGAACGCTTCCAAGCAGGCCGTCTGGAAGTGGTGGTCGGCATCAAGCCGCAGCCGCCCAACCTCGTGGTTGGTCAACAGATTCATGAGTCCCTCCGTGGCTGTGCGTGCCTCCTCGAGGAGGAGCCGTGCACCTGCAGCAGCGATCGCGATCTCATGTTTGCCTTCACTGTGGGCCATGGTCCCGAACGCATGGACCTTGTCACCGATCAGAGCGATCGAGGTGACGTCCACGGCGACGGCTCGCAGGTGCTCGATCCGGGAGACCGCCATCGCGTCCATGATGCGCTCTCGGCCCGCGTGGACCCTCTGGTCGGTGAATACCTTGGCGAGCACGGCCTGAACCAGTTCACGGTCGTCGGCCTCCGCCCGCCGCGTCAGGGTGAGGTGTCCATCAAGGGGATCTGGGCCCAGGCCCGTCAGGTACGCGAGCACGCGAGAGTCGGTGATGCCCCAATGACGTCGCAGCTCAGAAGACAACTGCTCGGAGGTCACGTCCCGTTGACGCTCAGCTGACCACAGTTCCAGAAGGAAGGTGAAGCCGCTGCGTGGATCCCAAGGCTCTGCAACGGGCAACCCCCCGGCGAAGAGCGCTGCCTCCACACGCTGGACCAGGCCTTCAAGACGTTCCTGCGTGGCATCCTCCGCGGTCAGCACTCGACTGGAGAACACCGCGTCAACTACGTGGCCCTCGGACTCCCCCGCTGTCAGCAAGGACGCTACCTGTGCCGTCAGCAGCGCAGCAGTCAGGTGTTCAAACCCGAGTTCAGGACGAACTGAGCGCTCAAGATCGTCGCCAAGCCTCCCGATCCGTCCGAGGACCTCGAAACACACCCCATCCACCCATGGGTTGAGTCAGCGTTCGTGTCCGGTTTCGGGCTGAGGATCAAGCAACATCTGTACGGTCTTCGTGACACCTGTAGGAGGGTGCGCGATGAGCACGAACGAGTCCTCGGTGCCGAGG
>NZ_QLVD01000025.1 GCF_003352835.1 Ornithinimicrobium murale
GCTGTACGGGCCGCTGGACAGCGCGATCGAGGGGTCCGGCAGCGTCTTCTCCGGCGACAGCCACCCGGTGTTCCAGAACTCCGCGGCCGGCGCGATCGCGTCGACGTCACCCTCCTCGATGGCGGTGACGAGCTCCTCGGAGGTCATCCCGCTCTGCTCGGCAGCAACGTGCGCCGGCAGCGCACCGCCGACCATCAGCTCATAGTCCGGGTAGGGCTCGGGGTAGGTCAGCGTGAACGTCTTACCGTCCAGCTCACCCTCCGGACCATCAGGCACATAGATGCCCCAGTCGCTGGCGACCGAGTTGAACGCCGGCACGTAGTCCTCGGCGGCCGGGTCATCCGCGGCCGGGGGCTCACCATAGATCGACGGCGGGTTGTTGGAGGCCCAGTCGAACAGGAAGTCGTTGTACGTGATCGGCGTGCCGTCCTCCCAGACAGCCTCATCCGAGATCGTGTACTCAACCGTCAGCGGGTCCTCGCTGGTGACCTCATAGGAACCGAAGTCGGTGTCCGGGTAGATCGTGCCATCGGTGCCGTAGTACCAGAAGCTGGAACCCAGACGGCTGGAGACCACCGCGTTGTAGACCGAGTTGGTCTCCGTGGTGTTGGCGTTCAGCCCGGCCCACTCGTCGGCGCCGACCGAGAAGTAGATGTTGTCCTGCGTGGTGGTGATGTCGCCCAGGTCGGGCTTGGCACTGTCACCAGAGGCCGCCTCGCCGTCCTCCTCGCCATCAGAGGTCGCCTCGCTGTCGTCCTCCCCAGGGGCAGCGGAGTCGTCCTCGTCGTCCGAGTCGGTCTCCTCTGCTGCGGTGTCGTCAGTCGTCGGGTCTTCGTCATCGGTGCCGGACGTGCAAGCGGACAGCACCAGGGCTCCCGCGGCCACAATCGCCATGGTTGTGCGCCTGATCTTCAATGTTCCTCCTATTGAGCGGACACTGCCACAGGCAGGTGCCCGGCCCCCATGGCCGGCACCCGACAGACCTGCAACGCGCCGGGGGTGTGCGTGAGCCAAGGTATGCACTCACTCGCGTCAATACCAACACAAGTCGCCGCAAGGTGACCCGATCGTTATCGAGTTGATACGCAACGCTGCGGGGGCCGTGTGAACCATGGGCGTGGGTGTGCTGGTCGAGCTAGAGGTCCAGGTCCTGGACGTCCAGTCGGACCTCGAGGTCCCCGGCCTCCTTGCGCAGGCTCCTGGCCGCACGCAGCGCCTGCAGCAGGCGCGGCAGAGCGACCCCATCGGATGCCGCCCGGGTGGCGGTCCGGACCACCAGTCGTGCGCGGTCCTCGTCCGCTCGGCCGCCGGTGAGGGTGAGGGGCCCGAGCACCTCGACACCGGCGGATCCGGCCTCCTCACGCAGCCCGTCTGCGGCTCGGACCACAGCCGCCGAGTCGCCGGTGAGAACCGCCGTGCGCCGCACCGGAGGAAGTCCCAACTCAGCCCGGTCCTCGAGCTCCCGGGTGGCCAGCCACACCGGGTCCCAGCGCACCAGAGCCTCGACGGGCCGCTGACCCGCATGCGGCGGGACCCCAGCGAGCACCACGGGCGCCCCGGGTCGGGTCAGGGCGGCCGCGGCCATCCAGCGGCGGAGGGCCTCGACACCGGCGTCCAGGCCCCCGCGGTCGAGCACCGCCCAGCCGTCCAGCAGCAACGTCGCCGCATAACCACCCTCGGCCACCGGCTCGGCACCGGGAGTGGCCACGACCACGCTGGAGTGGTCGGGCACCGTCGGGACGACTCGCCCTGCCCGGGACACCACGACCTGGGAGCCGGGAAAGGCTCGACCGACCTCCTCGGCCGTCCGTTCCTCCCCCACGACGCGGGAACGACGCCTGGTGCCGCCGCACTCCCGACACGGATGACCATCATCAGGCTGCCCGCACCACCCACACTGAGACGCGTTCCCAGCCGCAGGCACCCGCAACGGCCCCGAGCAGTTGGCGCACCGCAACGGCGTGCGGCACTCCTCACAGCTCAGGCTCACCAGATAGCCGCGGCGGGGCACCTGCACCAGCACCGGGCCGGACTGCAAGCCGTCCTTGACCGCACGCCAGGCGACGCTGGGCAGTCGGGCCGAGGCCGCGGCCGCGTCCCTCGCCCCCTGGTGTCCCTCCCCCGCCACCGTGACCCTGGGGACGGTGGCGGCCAGGACCGGCGGTGCCGGGCGCAGGTCGGGCAGGTCCCCCCGCTGGATCCAGTGCTGGATCTCGGGCGTGCGACCGTAGCCGCCGACGAGCAGGCCGGCTCCCGCCAGGCCCGCACGTCGTCGCAGCACCTCGCGCACGTGCGGGTAGGGCGCCCGCGGCTCCTGCAGGTTGTCGTCACCGTCATCCCACCAGGCCACCAGGCCCAGGTGGTGCACGGGCGCGAAGGCCGCCGACCGTGAGCCGATCACGACCCGAACCTGATCCCGGAGCACGCGGAGCCAGGCGGTGTAGCGCTGCTCCGGCCCGAGGTCCGCATGCAGCCGGACATAGCTCTCCGGACCCACCACCGTGTCCAGCGCCGCCGCCACGCGGTCGATGTCGCGGTGGTCGGGCAGCACGATGATGCTGCCGCGGCCTGCTCCGTGCACCGCCCCCACTGCCGCGGCCAGGGTGTGCGGCCACCCATCGGCGGCACCGGCGTCCGGCGCTGCCGTCCACGCCGCCCGCGGGGCCTGTCCCGCAGCGAGCCGGCGCAGCAGGGCGGGACCGGCCGGGTAGGCCCGCCACCCCGTCGACTCCCCCCGCTCATCACTGTCCCGCCCACTGCTCCCACGATCGGCAGGGCCCGGATCGCTAGTACCCGGATCGACAGGGCCCGGATCGACAGCGCCCGCGCCGGCGGGGGCGACGGGGCCGACCCCCATCGGCAGCGACTTCTCCGCCCTGGCATGGCGGGGCGGAATGGCCAGGCGCACCACGTCGGCCATCGTCCCGGCGTAGTGGTCGGCCAGTTCCCGGCACAGGATGGCGATCTCGGGTGTCAGGACGACCTCCTCGGACACGACTTTGAGGAGCGGGGCGAGACGGCCGACGTGGTCCGCCTCCGCCTTGCGCGCGAGGAGATAGCCGTCGACGACCCTCCCGGCGAACCGGACGCGCACCCGCACCCCCGCTCTGGCGACCTCACTGAGGGCTGGCGGCACGGCATACTCAAAGGGTCGGTCCAGGTGCGCCAGGTGGCTGTCCACCACCACCTCGGCCACCGGGTCGGTCACAGCCACCGCATCGTCGGGGACCTGCGCGCGGGAGGCCCGGGGCGGTGGCACGGACAAGCCGGCCAGCGTCGGCTGGTCAGCGCTGTCGTCGACCATCGGGCGGCTGCTCAGACGGCGGCCCGGAGGTCCTCGATCCGGTTGGTCGCCTCCCAGGTGAAGGGACGCTCGAGCCCGGCAGCCTCCGTCCGGCCGAAGTGACCGTAGGCTGCCGTGGCCTGGTAGATGGGACGCAGCAGGTCCAGCTCCTCGACGATCGCGGCGGGACGCAGGTCAAAGACCTTCGTGATCGCGTCCTGGATGCGCTCGACCGGCTGGGTCTCGGTGCCGAAGGTCTCGACATACAGCCCCACCGGGGTGGCGGTGCCGATGGCATAGGCCACCTGGATCTCGCACCGGCCCGCGAGCCCGGCGGCCACGACATTCTTGGCGACCCACCGCAGGGCGTAGGCCGCCGAGCGGTCCACCTTCGACGGGTCCTTGCCGGAGAAGGCGCCGCCCCCGTGCCGGGCCATCCCGCCGTAGGTGTCGACGATGATCTTGCGCCCGGTCAGCCCGGCGTCGCCCATCGGCCCGCCGATGACGAACTTGCCGGTCGGGTTGATCAGGAGCCGGTGGTTGTCGGTGTCCAGCTGCAGCCCGTTGTCCCGGGCCCGCTCCAGCACCGGCTCGATCACCCGGGCACGGATGTCCGGCTCCAGCTGGTCACGCAGCTCGATGCCCTCGGCGTGCTGCGTGGACAGCACGATCGTGTCCAGGCGCACCGCACGGTCGCCGTCGTACTCGATGGTGACCTGGGTCTTGCCGTCCGGCCGCAGGTAGTCCAGCTCGCCGGTCTTGCGGACGGCGGTGAGCTCCTCGGCCAGGCGGTGCGCCAGCCAGATCGGAACCGGCATGAGCTCCGGGGTGTCGTTGCAGGCATAGCCGAACATCAGCCCCTGGTCGCCGGCACCCAACAGGTCGTACTGGTCGGCCGAGTCGTTCTCGCGCTGCTCGTAGGCCGAGTCCACCCCTTGAGCGATGTCCACCGACTGCCCGCCGATGGAGACCTCGACCCCACAGGTGCGCCCGTCGAAACCCTTGTGCGAGTTGTCATAGCCGATGGCCAGGATCGTCTCGCGCACGATGGTCGGGATATCGGCATAGCCCGACGTGCGCACCTCGCCGGCCACGTGGACCAGCCCGGTCGTCACCATCGTCTCGACCGCCACGCGGGAGGCGCTGTCCTGGCGCAGCAACTCGTCCAGGATGCCGTCGCTGATCTGGTCACAGATCTTGTCGGGGTGACCCTCGGTGACGGACTCGGAGGTAAAAAGACGTGGCACGGACAGGCTCCTGAGCTCGACGGCGGCTGCTGGCTGGATCTCGGTGCCGGGATGACGGCCCGGCGGTGCTGCAGTCTATCCGTCGGCAGGGACAGCAGAACGGAGGTGCAGCAGGTCCGCCACCTCGTCCCAGACCGCACCCGCGACGAGGTTCTTGCTGGCCGGACCCACGGTGCGTGCCGCGTCGGTGTCGGGGCGCAGCAGGTGCACCAGGGTGTCGTCCTTGCCGAAGGTCACGTCCCGGCCGACCTCGTTGGCCACCAACAGGTCGCAGCCCTTGCGCGTCAGCTTGTCCCGGGCGTGGGAGAGCACGTCACCCGACTCGTCACCCGTCTCTGCGGCGAACCCGACGATGAGCGGGACCTGGTCCGCGCCGCGATCAGCGACGAGACCGGCGAGGATGTCGGGGTTGCGCACCAGCTCGATCGTCGGCGCGGAGTCCTCCTGGCCCGGAGCGTGGGACTTCTTGATTTTGGCGTCGAGGTAGTCGCGGGGACGGAAGTCGGCCACCGCGGCGGCCATCACGATCACCTCGGCGGCGTCGGCACGGGCCGCGAGGACCGCCTCCTGCAGCTCCAGCGCCGTCTCGACCTCGACCACGTCGACACCGGGGGGCACCGGCAGGTCGGAGTTGGCAGAGACCAGGGTGACGCGGGCACCCCGCGAGGCAGCCACCTGGGCGAGGGCATAGCCCTGCTTGCCCGAGGACCGGTTGCCCAGGAAACGCACGGGGTCCAGTGGCTCGCGGGTCCCTCCGGCGCTCACCACGACGTGACGCCCCCGGAGCGCCTGGGCACCGTGCTCGGCCGGCGTCCCCCCGTCGTATGCCGTGTGCTGGCCCTCCGCGTCCGGCACCAGGGCCAGCGCCGCGGCGAAGATCTCCTCGGGGTCCGGGAGCCGCCCGGGACCCGTGTCGGCCCCCGTGAGCCGGCCGGCGGCCGGGTCGAGGACGCTGACCCCGCGCTCGCGCAGCAGCGCGACGTTGGCGGTGGTCGCCGGGTGGGACCACATCTCGGTGTGCATGGCCGGGGCCAGGAGGACCGGGCAGCGGGCGGTCAGCAGGGTGTTGGTCAGTAGGTCGTCGGCCTGGCCGTGGGCGGCCCGGGCCAGGAGGTCCGCGGTGGCAGGTGCGACAACGACGAGGTCGGCCTCCTGCCCCAGCCGCACGTGCGGCACCTCGTGCACCGCCGACCACACGTCCGTGGCCACCGGGCGGCCAGACAGGGCGGCCCAGGTCGGCTCCCCGACGAAGCGGAGTGCGGCGTCGGTGGGCACCACGGTCACCGCGTGACCCGCCTCGGTGAACAGGCGCAGCAGCAGGGCTGCCTTGTAGGCCGCGATGCCACCGCTGACGCCCAGCACGACTCTCATCCGGATCAGTCTCCCTGCTGCAGGTATCGGCGGCGGTCAGCGCAAGCTACCAGGCCGCTGGGACAGCCCGCCGTGCCGACCTGCCGTCCCAGCCCGCCCCTCAGCCCTCGGGGCTGGTCGTGTGCAGCTTTCCCTGGTTGATCTCGTGCAGCGCGGTCGACAGCGGCTTGTCGGTCATCTCCGACTCGACGAGCGGCCCGACGTACTCCAGCAGGCCCTCGGACAGCTGTGAGTAGTAGGCGTTGATCTGGCGTGCACGCTTGGCGGCGTAGATCACCAGCGCGTACTTGGAGTCCGCGCGCTGCAGCAGGTCGTCGATGGGCGGGTTGGTGATGCCGTCGGGGTGGGCGATTGTCCCAATCACGTCAGGTGTGTCCTCGTCGTCTCGGTGCGCAGCCCGGGCTCGTCGACCTCGACCGGATGGGTCGCGTCGACGCCGGTGCTGCGGGGGTCAAACATCAATGATACGAGTTCCTCGCCCGCACGTGAAACGTCGTCGTTCACGATCTGGGCGTCGAACTCGGAAGCAGCCGCCAGTTCGGTGCGCGCGGTCTGCAGTCTGGTCTGCTGTTCGGCCTCGGTCTCGGTGCCCCGGCCGATCAGCCGGTCCACCAGATCCTCCCAGGAGGGTGGCGTCAGGAAGACGAAGAAGGCATCGCGCATGGCCTCGCGCACCTGCCGCGCCCCCGCCAGGTCGATCTCCAGCAGCGCAGGACTGCCCTGGCTCAGGGCGCGTTCCACCGGACCGCGCGGCGTGCCGTACTTGGCGCGACCGTGGACCACGGCCCACTCCAGGAACTCGCCCGCCTCGCGCAACCGCTCGAACTCCTGGTCATCGACGAAGTGATAGTGCACCCCGTCGACCTCTCCGGGCCGCGGCTCGCGAGTGGTCATCGAGACCGACAACCAGACGGAGGGGTGGTGTCGGCGCACATAGGCGGCGACGGTCCCCTTCCCGACCGCGGTCGGGCCGGCCAGGACGACGAGACGTGGGCGGCTACTCGGGCGCTCCCCGTCCGGCGGGTGCCCCGCACCCTCCGGGGCGCTGGTCAAGGGGTGATCAGCCCTGGTCGAAGTAGGCAAGCAGGTCGCGGGTCTGGTTGGCGCCCAGACCCCGCACGCGCCGGCTCTCAGAGATCCCCACCGTCTCCATGATCTGACGGGCGCGGACCCGCCCCACGCCCGGCATCGACTCCAGGAGCGCCGACACCTTCATCTTGCCCACGATGTCGCTCTCCTTGCCCTCGGCCAGGACGTCGGACAGAGACCCCTGAGCGTTCTTCAGCCGGTTCTTGACCGCGGCGCGCTCACGACGCGCGACGGCTGCCTTGGCGAGTGCGTCGGCTCGCTGCTCAGGTGTCAGCTGGGGTAGTGCCACGGTTGCTCCTTCTTTGGTCTTCGACAGTGTCATACAACTAGATCCAACAACTGGTCATTCACTTGGTCTTGTCCCACAGGTCCTGCCCGACTGCTCGGTCACACTCCAGCAGGCCTGCAACTGCTCGGTCACGCTGCCGACCGCGCTGCGCTGCGCCATCCTGCCCCGTCTCCGGTGCGCACCCAGCCGGCGGGTCGCCAGCGGGTGTGCGTGGTGCCCTCCCCACCGAACCTAGCGGCATGGGAACAGCCTGCCAACCTCGGGTCAGCTCCACAAGCTCGGCACCAGCTCGGCAGTCAACCTAGCGGCTGCCGACCGGATCCGCTCTGGGGACGGACCGACGGAGAGGATACCCCGACTGACGGGCACCAGCACGCGTCGCTCCAGCCCGGCAAAGGTCCGGACCAGGTCCTCGGGCCCGGCCCCCTGGGCGCCCACGCCGGGCGCGAGCACCACGGCACCGGAGGCGGCCAGGTCGATCCCCAGACGCTGTGGTGTCTCCCCAACCGTCGCACCCACCACCAGCCCCACGTCTCCGACCGGGTCGACACCGGCGTTGAGCCGGGCCACCTCGGTGACCACGGCCCGGGCCACCGACGGCTCCCCCGCGTGCTGCAGGGGCGCGGCCTCGGGGTTGGAGGTCAGGGCCAGGACGAAGAGCCCGCGGCCCGTGGCGTGAGCCAGCTCGACGGCCGGGGCGAGGGCCCCGGTCCCGAGGTAGGGAGTGACCGTGATCGCGTCTGCGGCCAGGGGCGCGCCGTCCTCCAGGTAGGCCTGTGCGTAGGCCCGCATGGTGGACCCGATGTCACCGCGCTTGACGTCCAGCACGCTCAGCGTGCTGGTGCTGCGCAGCTCGGCCAGCAGTCGCTCCAGCACGGCGATGCCGGCCGAGCCGTGCCGCTCGAAGAACGCGGACTGTGGTTTGACCGCGGCGACCTCGCCCCCGACGGCCTGCAGAACCGTGTCGGTGAAGCGTGCCACCCCGTCGGCGGTGTCCGGCAGGCCCCACTGCGCGAGCAGCTCGGGGTGCGGGTCGATGCCGACGCAGAGCGGTCCGCGGGCCTCCATGGCGGCCACCAGGCGGGCGCCGAAGCGTGGTGTGTCACTGGGCACGGTGAGCTCCTTGCTCGTCGGGACGGGTGGTGGGGGTCACCGGGTCAGCAGCGGCTAGCGCCTCGTGCACCCGCCAGAGGGCCTCCGGGTCTGTGAGTATGCCGCAACCCACCTGGACGCCGTCCGCTCCGGCACGGCGGGCGGCCAGCGAGGTCGGCCCGTCGTGGACTCCACCCACGGCCGCCAGGGGCACCGGAGGCACTCGGCCTGCCGCCATGGCGGTCCGGAGGGCGGTGACGAGGCCGAGGGTGACCGGCCCGATGGCCGGTCCGACCAGGTGCTGCTGGGGGCCCACGGCGGGCACGGCACCGCTGAGCACCAGGGCACGGGCGCCGCCACCGACCGCGGCCCGGGCGGTCGCCACCGGGTCAGGGCACTCACCGCCCAGCTTGGCCTGCAGCAGGAGGTCACGCGGCAGCTGCTCCCGAGCGACGGACAGGAGCTTGAGGCAGGCCTGCGGGTCCGCCGACCACGGCTCGGCCGGGCCGGAGCCCAGCAGCCCACCGATCGCCGGTCGGGTCTCCTCCCGGGCTGCCGCCAGGTCGATCTCCACGCCAACCACGCAGCCGAAGTCGAGGGATCGCCGCAAGCGCTGCAAGGTGTCACTGACCGCCCCGGTCGTGCTCCCCCGGACGGCACAGATGACGCGCAGGCCACGCGCCCGGAACCAGGGCAACAGGTCCTCGGTGACGCGGTCCACCGGCAGGACCGGCGCAGGCCGGTGCACGAGCCCCGAGGGACTGGCACTCAGGCTCGCGCGCGGTGCTGCGCCGCCCGGGAGCCCGACCGGTCCCAGCAGCACCGCGTCCAGGGTCGCGAGGTCGCCGAAGCGGGCCAGCTCACGCCCCGTGCCGCCGCAGCCGGCCGCCGCGGTGACGAGCGGGAGGCGAAACGTCACCCGGCTCGCCCCCAGTCCACCAGGTCCCCGCGCAGGACCGGGCCGTCGGAGCACGCCCGGACCCAGGACTCGCGCCGCCCTGCCAGGGGCAGGTCACAGGCACCGCACAGCCCGTGCCCGCACACCGCGGCCGTGTCGTCCAGTGGGAGACCGGACACCTGGCTCACCGCCCCGACCTGGCCGGCGACCTGCGCGACGGTGGCCGACAGCGAGACCGGACCCACGGCATACAGCACCGCCGCGGTCGTGGACTGGGCCAGCCCGGTCAGGGCGTCCGGCACTCCCGGTGGCTCCACCAGCACCACACCGTCGGCGCTGCGCCGGGCGCGCACCAGGTCGACATGCTGCTCGGGGTCGCGAGCGACCGACAGCAGGTGCGCCGAGCAGCCGACGGCGCGGAGCCGCTCACAGAGCCAGCGCGCGGTAGCGGCCGCGGCTCCCTCGGTCACCACGACGGCCGTGACCGCTGTCGTGGGCAGCCCCGAAGCCCCGGCCGAGCGGTCCGGTGAGATCGATCCGGTCCCCGGCCTGCGGCAGCGCCGCAGAGTGCGGGTCGCCCTCCGGCAGGACCACGTCGATCGTGCTGCCGAACCCGGCCTCGGTGCGTTCCCCCGCGATCCACCACGCTCGGGGCAGCACTCGATCGGTCGTGTCCGGCGGCGCCAGCACGAACTGACCGGGCCGCGCCGGCGTCGCCAGAGGGGGCAGCACGATCGACAGCTGGCGATAACTGCCGAGCGGCCGGTTGGCGACCACCTCCCCGGCCCGGCGACGCAGCTGCGGAGCGGTCATGCCTGCGGCGCCGCCACCGGTGGCTGGCCGAACAGGTCGAGATGGGCGGCGTGCTCCTGGAGCGAGGCCACCGCCATCGGACCGGCGCCGGCAGCCTCGATGCCCAGCACTGCCGCGCCCAGCTGCTGGACCGTGGTGATGATCGGTCGGTCGAGCCCGGTGGTGGCCGCGCGGATGGCATAGCCGTCGGCCCGGGCGCCCTGTCCCGACGGGGTGTTGATGACCATGTCGATCTCCCCTCCGGCGATCATGTCCACGATCGTCGGCTCCCCGTCAGGCCCCGGCCCCTGGCTGTGCTTGCGCACGACCGTGGCGGGGATCCCGTTGCGGCGCAGCACATCAGCCGTGCCCGCTGTCGCCACGACCGTGAACCCGAGGTCCGTGAGTCGCTTGACCGGGAAGATCATCGAGCGCTTGTCCCGGTTGGACACTGACACGAAGATGGTGCCGGACTGGGGCAGGGCCGAGCCCGCGCGAAGCTGGCTCTTGGCGAAGGCCGTGCCGTAGTCGTCGGCGATCCCCATCACCTCTCCGGTGGAGCGCATCTCCGGACCGAGGATGGAGTCGACGGCCTGCCCGGTCTGGGTGCGGAACCGCCGGAAGGGCAGGATCGCCTCCTTGACCGAGACCGGCGCGTGGTCGGGCAGCGCTCCGCCGTCCCGGTGCGGAGGCAGTGTGCCGTCCTCTCGCAGCTCCGCGATGGTGGATCCCAACATGACCAGGGCCGCAGCGCGGGCGAGCTGGACCCCGGTGGCCTTGGCGACGAAGGGCACGGTGCGGCTGGCCCGCGGGTTGGCTTCCAGCACATAGAGCACGTCCTGGGCCAGGGCGAACTGCACGTTGAGCAGACCGCGCACCCCGATCGCCTCAGCGAGCTTGTGGGTGGCCTCCCGGACCCGGGTCATCTCCTCGCGACCGAGGGTCACCGGCGGCAGCACGCACGCGGAGTCCCCGGAGTGGATCCCCGCCTCCTCGATGTGCTCCATGATGCCGCCCAGATACAGGTCCCGCCCGTCATAGAGAGCATCGACATCGATCTCGATGGCCTCGTCCAGGAACCGGTCGACCAGCACCGGGTGCTCCGGCGCGGCCGTCGTGGCCCGGCTGACATAGGTCGTCAGGGACGCGTCGTCATAGACGATCTCCATGCCTCGGCCGCCGAGCACGTAGGAGGGCCGGACCAGCACCGGGTAGCCGATCTCGCGGGCCACCTCCAGTGCCTCGGTCGCGGAGTAGGCGGTCCCGTGCCGCGGCGCGATCAGGCCGGTCTCCTGCAGCACCCGGCCGAAGGCCCCGCGGTCCTCGGCGAGGTCGATCGCCTCCGGTGAGGTGCCGACGATCGGCACGCCCTCGGCCTTGAGCGCGGCCGCGAGGCCCAGCGGGGTCTGACCGCCCAGCTGCACGATCACACCGGCCACCGGACCGGCCTCGCGCTCGGCGTGCACCACCTCCAGGACGTCCTCCAGGGTCAGCGGCTCGAAGTACAGCCGGCTGGACGTGTCGTAGTCGGTCGAGACCGTCTCCGGGTTGCAGTTGACCATGACGGTGTCGAAACCCCGCTCGCGCAGCACCAGCGAGGCGTGCACGCAGGAGTAGTCGAACTCGATGCCCTGCCCGATCCGGTTGGGGCCCGACCCGAGGATGATCACCGCCGGGTTGTCCCGGGGCGACACCTCGGTCTCCGCGTCATAACTGCTGTAGTGGTAGGGCGTGGTGGCCACGAACTCACCGGCGCAGGTGTCCACCGTCTTGTAGACCGGGCGCACCCCCAGCGCCTGTCGCACGCCGCGGACCACGGCCTCCGGCTGGCCGACGATCTCGGCGATCTGGGCGTCGGAGAAGCCGTGCCGCTTGGCCCGGCGCAGCAACTGAGGTGTGGCGCGGCCCATCGGACCCGCTCCCGACTCGGCCAGCTCCTCGGCGATCTGGTTGATCAGGGCGATCTGGTCCAGGAACCAGGGGTCGATGCCGGTGGCCTCGTGGGCCTCCTCCACGCTGACGCCGCCGCGGAGTGCCTGCTGCACCAGGACGAGCCGACCGTCCGTGGGGGTCGACGCCTCGGTGATCAGGGCCCGGGCCATCTCCTGCGTTGGTGCCTCGTCGGCCCGCCAGTGGAAGGAGGACCCCTTGTGCTCCACCGAGCGCAGCGCCTTCTGCAGCGCCTCGGAGAAGTTGCGACCGATGGACATCGCCTCACCCACCGACTTCATCGTGGTGGTCAGGGTGGGGTCGGCCGCAGGGAACTTCTCGAAGGCAAACCGTGGCACCTTCACGACCACGTAGTCCAGAGCCGGCTCGAAGGCGGCCGAGTAGAACCGCGCGGCGGGATCCGCCTCCCGAGTGGCTTGCGAGCCACTCTCGGCAGGACCGGACACGCCGACCGACGTGATGTCGTTGGGCACCTCGTCCAGGGTGTAGCCCAGCGCCATCCGGGCGGCGATCTTGGCGATCGGGAACCCGGTGGCCTTGGAGGCCAGGGCCGAGGAACGCGAGACCCGCGGGTTCATCTCGATGACGATGATCCGCCCGTCCTGCGGGTTGACCGCGAACTGGATGTTGCAGCCACCGGTGTCCACGCCGACCTCGCGGATGACGGCGATGCCGATGTCGCGGAGCCGCTGATACTCCCGGTCGGTCAGGGTCATCGCGGGCGCGACGGTGATGGAGTCACCGGTGTGCACGCCCATCGGGTCCAGGTTCTCGATCGAGCAGACGACCACGACGTTGTCGGCATGGTCGCGCATCACCTCCAGCTCATACTCCTTCCAGCCGATGATGGACTCCTCCAGGAGCACCTCGGTGGTCGGGCTGTCCTGCAGGCCGGCCCCGGCGATCTGGCGCAGCGACTCCTCGTCGTAGGCGAAGCCGGACCCCAGCCCGCCCATCGTGAACGAGGGCCGCACGACCATCGGGTAGCCGAGCTCCTCCGCAGCCGCCAGGCACTCCTGCATGCTGTGGGCGATGATCGAGCGCGCGCTCTCGGCGCCACACCGCTCGACGACCCCCTTGAAGGCCTGCCGGTCCTCGCCGAGCTGGATCGCCTCCACGTTCGCGCCGATCAGCGGGCAGCTGTAGCGCTCCAGCACGCCCGACTCGTGCAGTGCGATAGCCGTGTTGAGGGCCGTCTGCCCGCCCAGCGTCGCCAGCACCGCGTCCGGACGCTCCTTGGCGATGATGGTCTCCACGATCTCCGGTGTGATCGGCTCGACGTAGGTGGCGTCGGCCACGTCCGGGTCGGTCATGATCGTGGCCGGGTTGGAGTTGACCAGGATGACGCGCACGCCCTCCTCGCGCAGGACGCGGCAGGCCTGGGTGCCGGAGTAGTCGAACTCGGCCGCCTGCCCGATGACGATCGGGCCGGACCCGATCACCAGGACACTCTTGATGGACTCGTTCCTAGGCATCCTGGTCTCCCTTCCCCTCGGTGCCGGCATCTCGCGGCGGGTCATGTGGCGCCTGCGTCATGGTCTCCACGAACCGGTCGAACAGATAGCTCGCGTCGTGCGGACCTGCGGCCGCCTCCGGGTGGTACTGCACCGAGAAGGCAGGGATGTCGGTGCAGGTCAGTCCCTCCACCACGTTGTCGTTGAGGGCCACGTGCGAGACCCGGGCCTGGCCGTATGCCGTGTCGACGGGCTGGGTGGTGTCCCCGCCGGGCCAGGCGATGGCAAAGCCGTGGTTGTGCGTGGTCACCTCGACCTTGCCGGTCGCCCGGTCCAGCACCGGCTGGTTCAGGCCGCGGTGCCCGAACGGCAGCTTGTAGGTGTCCAGGCCCAGGGCCCGCCCGAGCAGCTGGTTGCCGAAGCAGATGCCGAAGAACGGGATCCGGGCGTCCAGGACCTGCCGCAGCAGGTCGATCTCCCCGTCGGCGGTCGCCGGGTCGCCGGGGCCGTTGGAGAAGAAGACGCCGTCGGGGGCGAGCTCACGCACCCGGTCAAAGCTGGTGGCAGCCGGCAGGACGTGCACGCGGATGCCACGCTCGGCCATGAGGGCAGGGGTGGTTCCCTTGATGCCCAGGTCAAGTGCCGCGACGGTGAGCCGGTGCTCGCCCACCGGCTCCACGACATACTCCTGCTGGGTCGTGACCTCCCCGGCCAGGGCCGAGCCTGCCATCTGCGGAGCAGCGTGGACCCGGGCCAGCAGCGACTGGACGGACTCCAGCGCCACCTGCCCGGAGAAGATGCCGGCCCGCATGGCCCCGCGGTCCCGGATGTGCCGGGTCAGCGCCCGGGTGTCCACGCCGGAGATCCCGACCACGCCGTGCTCGGCCAACGCGGTCTGCAGGTCACCCTGCGAGCGCCAGTTGGACGGACGGATCGCCGGGTCCCGGACCACCAGGCCGGCGACCCAGATGCGCCGGCTCTCCATGTCCTGGGTGTTGACGCCGGTGTTGCCGATGTGCGGCGCCGTCATCACCACGACCTGGCGGTGATAGCTGGGGTCGGTGAAGGTCTCCTGGTAGCCGGTCATGCCGGTCGAGAAGACCGCCTCGCCGACGGTCTCCCCGACCGCACCGTAGGACTCTCCCTCAAAGACGCGACCGTCCTCCAGCACCAGCACCGCCGGTGACGGGGCGCTCACGCCTCTGCACCCCACACGAGGCCCTCACGGGCGGTGACGCGGCCTCGCAGCATCGTCAGGTGCACCCCGCCGGTGAGCTCGCGGCCGTGCCACGGGTTGTTGCGCGAGAGCGACCTGGAGTTGGCCGCGTCCACGACGACCGTGCGGTCGGGGTCGATGAGGGTGATGTTGGCGGGGGCGCCCACGGTGAGTCCTTGTCCCTGGTGAGTGAGTTGTGCGATCTGTGCTGGTGCGGTCGACATGGTGCGAGCCACGTCGGCCCAGGTCATGCGCCCCTCGGTGACCATGACGGTGCTGACGACCGACAGTGCGGTCTCCAGCCCGAGCATGCCGAAGGCGGCGTCGACGAAGGCGTGTTCCTTGTCCTGGCGCACGTGCGGGGCGTGGTCGGTGGCCACGATGTCAATCGTGCCGTCGGCCAGTGCCTCCCGGAGTGCCTCGACGTCCTCCTGCGGGCGCAGCGGCGGGTTGACCTTGTACACCGGGTCGTAGCCGCCGAGCAGGTCCGTGGTCAGCAGCAGGTGGTGTGGCGTCACCTCGGCCGTGACGTCGATGCCCTGGGCCTTGGCCCAGCGCAGCACCTCGACACTGCCGGCGGTGGAGACATGCGCGACATGGACCCGGGATCCGGTGTGCCGGGCCAGCATGACGTCGCGAGCCACGATCGACTCCTCGGCGACACCGGGCCAGCCGGGCAGGCCGAGGCGACCGGAGAGTTCACCCTCGTGGCAGCAGGCGGTGGCCCCGGCCAGCGTCGGGTCCTGGGAGTGCTGGGAGATCACGCCGTTGAAGGACCTGATGTACTCCAGCGCCCGGCGCATCACACGGGCGTCGTGGACGCACTTGCCGTCGTCGGAGAAGACCCGCACCCGGGCCCGGGAGCGGGCCATCAGGCCGAGCTCGGCGAGTTCCTCGCCGGCCAGCCCCTTGGTGACGGCCCCGACCGGGTGCACGTCGACATAGCCGGCGCGCTGGCCCAGGTCCCAGATCCGCTCAGCGCTCTCCGCGGTGTCGGTGACCGGGGTGGTGTTGGCCATCGCGAGCACAGCGGTGTAACCGCCTGCGGCCGCGGCCTGCGACCCCGTCTCGATGGTCTCGGCGTCCTCGCGGCCCGGCTCCCGCAGATGGGTGTGCAGGTCGACCAGACCGGGCAGCGCGATCAGGCCCTCGCCGTGGTAGCGCTGCGTGCGCTCGGGAGCCTCGGTGGCGGCGTCGGTGCCGACCGCCGCGATCCGGCCGTCGACGATCAGCAGGTCGCCGGCACCGGCACCGGCGAGGTCGGCCCCGGTGATGAGCAACGGGGAGGTGTTCGTGGGACGGGCATCGTGCTGACTGGCGCTCATGCGGCGCTCCCTTCGCTGGTCCGGTCCCCGGAGAGCAGGTGATAGAGGATCGACATCCGGACGGCCACGCCGGCCGAGACCTGGTCCAGGACCAGCGACTGCGCTGCGTCAGCCGCGTCCCCCGAGATCTCCAGGCCGCGGTTCATCGGCCCGGGGTGACAGATCACCGCGTGGTCCGGGAGGAGGCTCAGGCGAGGCTTGGTGAGGCCGTACGTGACGGCATACTCCCTGGCGGTGGGGAAGAACCCGCCGGACATCCGCTCCCGCTGGACCCGCAGCATCATGACCGCGTCCACGGTCGGCAGGACGGCATCCAGGTCGTGCGAGAGCTCGATGCCGTCGGCCCGGGACCAGTCTGCGATCCCGGCGGGCATCAGGGTGGCGGGTGCGACCAGGGTGACCTTCGCACCGAGGGTCGTCAGGCACAGCACGTTGGAGCGGAAGACCCGCGAGTGGGTGAGGTCGCCGACCAGGGCGATGTGCTTGCCCTCGAGGTCGCCGAGCCGCTGGCGCATCGTGTAGGCGTCGAGCAGGGCCTGGCTGGGGTGCTCGTGGGTGCCGTCGCCGGCGTTGACGATGGAGCAGTTGGTCCACTGAGCGATCTGGGCCGGGGCACCGGAGGCCATGTGGCGGATAACCATCATGTCCACCCCCATGGCATCGATGGTCTGCACCGTGTCACGGAGCGACTCGCCCTTGGAGACCGAGGTGCCCTTGCCGGTGAGGTTGATGGTGTCCGCGGACAGCCACTTGCCGGCCAGCTCGAAGGAGCTGCGGGTGCGGGTGGAGTCCTCGAAGAAGAAGTTGATGATGGTGCGCCCGCGCAGCGTCGGGAGCTTCTTGACGTCGCGGTGCTGCACCTCGTGCATGCTCACCGCGGTGTCCAGGATCTCGTTGATCTCGTCGCGGGACAGGTCGGCGATGGAGAGCAGGTGCTTCATGCGCGCTCCTCCGCCGTGGCCGGTCCGGAGATGACGACCTGGTCGGTGCCATCGGTGTCGGACAGTCGCACCGAGACGCGCTCGGCATGGGCGGTCGGGAGGTTCTTTCCGACGTAGTCGGCGCGGACCGGCAGCTCCCGGTGCCCCCGGTCGACCAGCACGGCCAGCCGGACGGCACGCGGGCGGCCCAGGTCGGCGAGGCTGTCGAGGGCGGCACGGACGGTGCGGCCGGAGTAGAGCACGTCGTCCACGAGGACCACGACCTTGCCGTCGACCCCGCCCTCGGGCACCTGGCTGCGTTCCATCGGGCGCGTGGGCTGGCTGCGGAGGTCGTCCCGATACATCGTGATGTCAAGGGTCCCGACCGGGATCTCGACGCCCTCGACGTCGTGAAGGGCGTCGGACAGTCGCCGGGCCAGCGGCACGCCACGGGTCGGGATCCCCATCAGGACGAGGTCCTCAGACCCCTTGTTGCCCTCGAGGATCTCGTGGGCGATCCGGCGCAGCGCGCGGGAGATCTCGGCCTGGGCCAGCACCACCCGTCCGCCGGTCTCATCGGTTGACCCCTCAGGGTCGCGGTCGCGGGCAGGGCTCATAGCCCACTCCTTCCCCGCCTCACAGGACGGTGGTTAAAGGACGTCGTTGTAACTGGTGTGGTGGCGCCCACTGTACGCGCACCACCCCCCGATCGAGCGCACAGGGGCTCGCGTTTTCCCCCGACCGAGCGCACCGGGGCTCGCGTTTTCCCCCGACCGAGCGCACGGTCGCCCGAGGATCCGCGCCACCGGGCGCACCGTCGCCCGAGGATCCGCGCCACCGGGCGCACCGTCGCCCGGGGATCCGCGCCACCGGGCGCACCGGGACGCCACAGCCCCGACCGGGGCCACCAGCTCGCGCTGAACGGCTGGGTCTGCAGCCTCAGCCGTCCTGACCTCATTCGGACGCCGACGGTGGGACGTGTGCCTGCCTACTTCCCCCCATGCAGGCTGTATGCAGAGTGCCCGGGTCTGCCTCCCGACTCGCCTCGTCGTGAGGAACAGGGTGTGGATAACTTCGGCGCTCCAGGGTGGATCTCCTCCACCCTGTCGGAATGCACCTGCCTCCTGAGTTGCGGTCCCTGGGCACGGTCTTTAACAGGACGTCCGCCCTCTCAACTGGCGTGTCCGCATACGCCGTCGACCGATCTGTGGCGATGGGCGCGCTGGACCGTGTCGGGCGTGGTGTCTATCGAGTCCCCGCCACCCTGGTGGACGGGAAGCCGTGGGAGGTGCTGCGGGCAGAACACCTGCTGCGGTGCCGGGAGGCCCAAGGCCTTCACCCTGGCCATGTCATCAGCCACCAGAGCGCTGCGGTTCTGCACGGCCTCCAGCTCCGGCTGCATCCAGCCATGAACGTGCATCTCACCTCGGTGGAACGCGCAGCGTGCTCCCGGCGCAAGCCTGGCATCGAGCTGCACCATGCCGACTCGGTCACCAACGACACCGTGGTGCTGGACGGCCTGCGCACCACCACGCTGGCCCGCACGGTGGCCGATGTGCTCCGCACCTCTCGACCACCCAACTCTGTGGCTCTCCTCGACGCTGCTGTGCGGGAGGGGAAGGTCAGCACGAACGATGTCCGGGCAGTGCTGGACACCCAGGTGCGCTGGCGCGGTCGGCCGCGGGCACGGTCGGCCCTGGAGTTCCATGATCCGAGGCGGGAGTCGTGGCTGGAGTCCTTCTCGTTCGTAGCTCTCCATAAGCTCGGCATCCCGCTGGCTGAGCCACAGGTGGAAGTCCTCGACGAGGGATTCCACTTCGTTGCTCGGATCGACGGCCTACTGGCTGGAGTCTTCCTGGAGGCTGACGGCGCGTCCAAGTACTACCTGCTGACCGAGGAGCTGGGCCTGACTCCCGAAGAGTCTGTCGCCCGAGTCCTCGCCCTGCAGGAGGAGCGCCATGAGCGGCTCGTCGCGCTGGGTCTGGTGGGCGTTCGATGGACGACCAGCGAGATTCAGCAACAGCCCGAGCGTGTGGTGCAACGGATCTGGAACGCGGTGAACACGTCCGACCCCCGGGAGTTCCGAGGATGGTTGCGCATCGGCGGCCGCATCTTCCGACCTCGGCCGCTCCCCCACCGAGAAACAGGCTGAAGCCTCCCGCGGACCGGCAGACAACCCAGGCGACCACGCGCTCAGTCACGCCACAACCCAGGCGACCACGCGCTCAGTCACGCCACAACCCAGGCGACCACGCGCTCAGTCACGCCACAACCCAGGCGACCACGCGCTCGGTCGGGGGAGGTCAGGCCAGGGTGGCTTTGACGTCGGAGACGCGAGCGAGCAGGCCGTTGACGAACTTCGGGGACTCGTCGGTGGACATGCCGGTGACCAGCTCGACGGCCTCGGAGATCGCGACCGGGTCGGGGACCTCGTCGTTCCAGACGATCTCCCAGGTCCCGACGCGCAGGGCGGCCCGGTCGACGGCCGGCATGCGGTCCAGCGGCCAGCCCTGGCTGTAGGCCTCCAGGACCTCGTTGATCGCGCTCCACCGGGCCAGGACGCCCTCGACGAGCGTCACGGTGTACTCGGGCAGCGGGTGCTGGGTGGTGGGGGCGGCGACCCGGTCAGCCAACAGCTGCCCGACATTGAGCTCCCTGGCCTCGGCCTCGAACAGCAGCTCGAGGGCGCGTTTGCGAGCCTTGGTGCGTGCGGCCACCGAGTCAGTCGTTCACGCGGCCGAGGTAGGACCCGTCGCGGGTGTCCACCTTGACCTTGGTGCCGGTCTCCAGGAACAACGGCACCTGGATCTCCGCGCCGGTCTCCAGCGTCGCCGGCTTGGTGCCGCCGGTGGAGCGGTCACCCTGCAGGCCCGGGTCGGTGTGGGTGATCTCCATGACGACGCTCGGCGGCAGCTCGACGTACAGGACGCTGCCCTCGTGCTGGGCGATCATCGCCTGACCGTTCTCCAGCAGGAAGTCCTTGGCGTTGCCCATGATCTCGGGAGAGACCGGGATCTGCTCATAGGTCTTGCTGTCCATGAAGATGTAGTCGGTGCCGTCGTTGTAGAGGTACTCCATGTCGGAGCGGTCCACAGTGGCCGTCTCGACCTTGGTGCCGGCGTTGAAGGTCTTGTCGATGATCTTGCCGGAGGTGACGTTCTTCAGCTTGGTGCGGACGAAGGCCGGTCCCTTGCCGGGCTTGACGTGCTGGAACTCCAGCACCTGCCAGAGCCCCTGGTCCATCGACAGGACCATGCCGTTCTTCAGGTCGTTCGTGGTTGCCACAGGCGTCTCTTTCGTATGTCGTGTGCCGCCCCGGCGCACGGGTCCGCCCAGGAGGGGCACCAGTAGGGGGCTCGGGATCGTCGGTCAGTTTAACGGGTGGGGCCCGGTGGGCGGTAATGCCGCGGTGACCTCAGCGGTCCTGCGCCGCAAGGGCACGCAGCGCCAGCAGGTAGGAACCGGCGCCGAAGCCGGCGATGGTTCCGGTGGCCGAGCGGGCGACCACGGACGTGTGGCGGAAGGCCTCCCGGGAGGCAGGGTTGGACAGGTGCACCTCGATCAGCCGGGACCCCGTGCCGGTGAGGTGGGCGCACGCGTCCCCCACCGCATACGAGTAGTGCGTGAAGGCGGCGGGGTTCAGGACCACGTCCCACCCGGCCGCCGCCGCCTCGTGCAACCACCCCACCAGCTGCGCCTCGTCGTCGGTCTGTCGGCAGGAGACCTCCAGCCCGAGGGAGGCGGCCTCGTCGGCCACCTGCGCCTCGATGGCGGCGAGGGTGAGCGTGCCGTAGATCTCCGGCTCGCGGCTGCCCAGGGCAGCCAGGTTGGGACCGCTGAGGACGAGGACGTGGTGGGACACACCGACATCGTATGCGGCAGAGTGTCGGCCATGAGTTGGAGCAAGACCCTCGGAATCGGCGCGGCCGGCCTGGCCGCCGTCGCCACCCACGACGTCCTACAGCGCAAGCACGCCATCCTGCGCACCTTCCCGGTGCTCGGGCACTTCCGTTACGTCCTGGAGAAGATCGGCCCCGAGCTGCGCCAGTACATTGTCACGGACAACGACGAGGAGCGCCCGTTCAGCCGGGACCAGCGCCGGTTCATCTATGCCAGCTCCAAGCTGGAGAACCCCTACTTCGGGTTCGGGACGGACAACGACGTCGAGCACGCCGAGGGCTACGCGGTGCTGAAGCACCGCACCTTCGCCGACGTCTCCCCCAGCACCCTGGCCCACTCCGGCGAGCATGATGTCCTGCCGTGCGCCAAGGTGCTGGGCGCGGCCCGCGGCCGTCGCCGAGCGTTCCGTCCCCAGTCGGTGATCAACGTCTCGGCCATGAGCTTCGGCTCGCTGTCCGCGCCCGCCGTCGAGGCGCTCAACCGCGGCTGCGCCGAGGCGGGGGTGCTGCACAACACCGGTGAGGGTGGCATCTCCCAGCACCACCGGCAGGGAGGTGAGCTGATCTTCCAGATCGGGACGGCCTACTTCGGCTGCCGCGACGAGGAGGGTGCCTTCGACCTGGAGAAGCTGAAGACCCTGGTCGCCTCCGCCCCGGTCCGCGCGATCGAGGTCAAGCTCAGCCAGGGCGCCAAGCCGGGACTGGGCGGCATGCTCCCCCAGGCCAAGATCACCGATGAGATCGCCGAGATCCGGGGCATCAGCAAGGAGCGCGACTGCGCCAGCCCGTCGCGGCACGCGGAGTTCGGGAACGTTGACGAGATGCTCGACTGGGTCGAGCTGATCGCGACCGAGACCGGTCTGCCGGTCGGGATCAAGGCGGCCGTGGGTGGCCTGGAGTTCTGGGAGGACCTGGCCGACCAGATGGCCACGTCCGGCCGTGGCGTGGACTTCATCACCGTTGATGGCGGCGAGGGCGGCACGGGCGCGGCACCACTGTCCTTCGCGGACGCGGTCGCGCTCCCGTTCCGCCTGGGCTTCCCGCGGGTCTACCGGATCTTCGCCGAGCGGGGGCTGACCGATCAGGTGGTCTTCATCGGTGCCGGCAAGTTGGGGCTGCCCGACAACGCCGCGGTGGCGTTCGCGCTCGGGGCCGACATGGTCAGCGTGGCCCGTGAGTCGATGATCTCCATCGGCTGCATCCAGGCCCAGCGGTGTCACGACGACCACTGCCCGACCGGGGTGGCCACCCAGAACCCGTGGCTGACCCGAGGGATCGACGTGCCGCTCAAGGCCAGCCGGGCGGCGAACTACCTGCGAGCGTGGCGCCGGGAGATGTTGAAGCTGTCCGAGGCCTGCGGCGTGGTGCACCCGGCCCTGCTGGACTCCGACGACATCGAGATCCTGCTCGGCAACCGCAGTGCGACACCGCTGCGGGAGGTGGCCGGATATCAGCCGGGGTGGGGCGTGCCGAGCCAGGAGCAGCGGGACGCCCTCGCGGTGCTCATGGCACCTGCCTCGCGCGGTGGCAGCGCCCGCAGGTCGCGAACGGCCCGCTGAGACGCCGATGCCTCCGCTCACCGATCGACAGTGGACGTCATCGCTGAGCGACGAGGACCTGCCCGTCCTCTCGGCCCTGCTCACCGACCAGGTCGCCGGCCCCCTGGCCGCGGTCGTCGCGGACTCCGGTGGCACCGTGACCGCGGTCGCGCTCAACAAGGTGACCTGGTGGCCTGGCCGCAGTGCCACGGTCTCCTGGGACACCGTGGTCGAGGGAGGTTCGCTCGCCGGTCGGTCCACTTTTGTGGCGACCACTCGGTCGGCACCGCCGGGGGCCGTGACCGTCGGTGAGGGCACGGAGACCGTCGCGGTGTGGCGCGTGCCCCACGACCCGTTCCTCCCCGCTCTGGCGCGGGTGCTGCAGCCCGATCGCGCGGCCTCCGTGCTGGCTGAGCTGGGCAGCGAGCTCACCGACCCGGGCACCCGCTTGCGGGCCTACCGTCCCGGTCGCCGAGCGGTCGTCGAGGTGGCGGGCCAGGACGCGCCGCTCTTCCTCAAACTGGTCCGGCCCCGCCGGCTGGAGGCGCTGCACCGGCGCCACCTGAGCCTCCCCGGCACCCTGCCAGTGCCCGAGTCCCTGGGGATCAACCGTGACCTCGGTCTGTTGGCGATGCGTCGTATGCCGGGGCGCACCCTGCGCGCTCTCCTCGAGGACCCCGCCGGTCGCCTGCCGCACCCCGAGGTCGTCGCCGGACTGCCTGGGACGCTTCCGGTGACCACCGGGATGACTGACGTGGGCTCCTCGATCGAGGCACTTCCCCGGGTGGCCGGGCTGCTGCGGCGCCTGCTCCCGAGGGAGACCGACCGGATCCATCGGCTCGAGGAGGCCATCGGCACCGACGACGTCACGGACCGGGTGCCGGCCCACGGCGACTACCACGAGGCACAGCTCCTGGCGGTGGACGGCCGGGTCAGCGGCATCCTGGACATCGACACCCTCGGCTCAGGCCGCCCGGCGGACGACCCGGGCACCATGCTGGGACATCTCGCCGTCTGGCACACGATGTCCGGCCGACCGGACCGGGTCGCGGCCTATGCCACGGCACTGCAGCGCCGGTGGGAGGCCGCGCTGGATCCGCGCGACCTGCGACTCCGTGCGGCGGCGCGCATCATCGGACTGGCGGTTGGCCCCTTCCGGGTGCAGCAACCAGGCTGGCCGGTGGAGACGTCCCGGCGACTGAGGCTGGCCGAGCACTGGGTGCGGTCCGCTCGGTCCCTCGCCGCCCTGCCCTGGACCACCGGCGACCGGTGATCCTCAGGAGGTGGTCGTCCCCACCGCCCGGAAGGCCTCGAGGAGCACCTGCTCATCGGGGCCCTCGAGTCGCTGCGGGGAGCCGACGTCGGAGAGCACGATGAATCGCAGCACCGCTCCCCTGGCCTTCTTGTCCCGTGCCATGGCCTCACGCAGGGCCGTCCAGTCGCTGCCGGCATAGCTGGTCGGCAGGCCGACCGAGCCCAGGACCGCGCGGTGCCGGTCCAGCACGGCCGGGCTCAGGACCCCGGAGCGGACCGCGAGCTCTGCGGCGAAGACCATGCCGACGGCAACCGCGTCACCGTGGCGCCAGCGGTAGTCCTCGACCTGTTCGATCGCGTGGGCGAAGGTGTGGCCGTAGTTGAGGATCTCCCGGATGCCGGCCTCGGTCAGGTCGTGCTCCACGACGTCCGCCTTGACCTGGACGGCGCGGGCGATCAGCTCACCGACCACCGGAGCGCCGGCGTCGCACGCGGCAGCGGGGTCGGCCTCCACGAGGTCCAGGATCACCGGGTCGACGATGAAGCCGCACTTGATCACCTCGGCCAGACCGGACACCAGGTCAGGGCGGGCCATCGTCTGCAGCCAGGCCGGGTCGCAGAGGACGGCACGCGGCTCGTGAAAGGCACCGACCAGGTTCTTGCCCTCGGCCGTGTTGATGCCCGTCTTGCCCCCGACGGCCGCGTCAACGACCCCGAGCAGGGAGGTCGGCAGCTGCACGACGTCCACCCCCCGCAACCAGCTCGCGGCCACGAAGCCAGCGAGGTCGGTGACCGCACCACCGCCAACGCCCACCACCAGGTCATTGCGGGTGAATCCGCCCTGTCCCAGCGCAGCCCAGGCACCTGCCAGCACCCTCACGTCCTTGGCCGCCTCCGCGTCCGGCACCTCGTGCGTGTGGGCCTCCCCGCCCGCGACCCGCACCCGGTCGCACAGCGCGGCGACCAGCTCGGTGCGGCCCGGCTGGTGGATGACCATCACCCGTCGTCCGTCGGCGAGGTGTTCGTCCAGTCGGTGCAGTGCACCGGCCCCGATGTGGACCTCATAACGGCCACCGACCGAGATGCTGCGTATGCCGTGGCTCGCCCCGGCCGCGCCCGCGCCGGTCACGAGTGGTCCAGTGCGGCCAGGACGGCCGCCACGACCTCATCCGGGGTGCGGCCCGCGGTGTCGACACGGGCGGTGCTGACCGCCTCGTAGACCGGACGGCGGGCCTGCATCAGCCGGGTCCAGGAGGCTCGCGGGTTCACCGCCAGCAACGGGCGGGCCCCGCCGAAGCCGACACGCTGGGATGCGTCGGCGATCCCGACATCGAGGAAGATCACGGTGTGTCCCGAGAGTCCTTCCTGCACCTCGGTGTCGAGCACGGCGCCACCGCCCAGGGCCAGGACTCCCCCGCCCTCCCGCAGCGCACGGAGCACGGTCTCGCGCTCCATCAGCCGGAACGCGGCCTCGCCGTCATCGACGAAGATGTCCGAGATGGACCGGCCCTGCGCCTGCTCAATGAGGGCGTCGGTGTCCCGGAAGGTGGTCTGCAGGTGGGAGGCGAGCAGGGCACCGACGGTTGATTTGCCGGCGCCGGGCGGGCCGACCAGCACCGCTAGCGGGGCCTGGCCAGTCACCTGCTGCCCCCGGCCTCGTCGCCGGTCAGTCCGTCGGTGCCAGAGGTCGTGCCGCCCATCAGCCGGGGGATCGAGCCGAGGTAGGACCGGACGTTGCGCTGCACCTCGGTGACCGAGTCGCCGCCGAACTTCTCCAGCACGGCGTCGGCGAGCACGAGGGCGACCATCGCCTCGGCCACCACTCCCGCCGCGGGGACCGCGCACACGTCGGACCGCTGGTGGATGGCCGTCGCCGGCTCTCCGGTGGCCACGTCGATGGTCTGGAGTGCGCGCGGCACGGTGCTGATCGGCTTCATGGCCGCACGGACCCGCAGCACCTCGCCGGTGCTCATGCCGCCCTCGGTGCCGCCCGAGCGCAGGGTCTGCCGCTGGACGGCACCACTGCTGTCGCGGACGATCTCGTCATGGGCCAGGCTCCCGCGACGTGCGGCCGTGCGGAAACCCTCTCCGAGCTCGACGCCCTTGATCGCCTGGATGCCCATGAGGGCACCGGCCAGGCGGGCGTCCAGCCTCCGGTCCCAGTGGGTATAGGAACCCAGGCCCGGCGGCACGCCCCACGCCAGGACCTCGACCACGCCCCCGAGGGTGTCGCCATCCTTCTTGGCCGCGTCGATCTCGGCCACCATCGCGGTGGACAGGGCCGCATCGAGCGTCCTGACCGGGTCGTCATCGATTGCCGCGACGTCCTCGGGGCGTGGCAGGCTGGCGGGCTCGGGAGCATCGATGTCTCCGGGCACCTGCGGCACCGCCCCGATCGCGACAGTGTGGCTCACCAGGCGGATCCCGACGGCCTGCTCGAGGAAGGCGGCGGCCACCGCTCCGAGCGCCACGCGGGCGGCGGTCTCTCGAGCGCTCGCGCGCTCCAGGACCGGGCGCGCCTCGTCGAAGCCATACTTCTGCATCCCCACGAGGTCGGCATGACCGGGTCGCGGCCGGGTGAGTGCCTTGTTGCGGGCAATCTCCTGCGGCGCCCCGACATCACTGGCCCGTTCGAGCTCGCTGCGGTCCACCGGCTCGGGGTTCATCACCGCCGTCCACTTGGCCCACTCCGAGTTGGCGATCTGCAGAGCGACCGGGCTGCCGAGGGTCAGCCCGTGCCGCATACCGCCCTGGAAGGAGAGCTGGTCGGCCTCGAACGACATCCGGGCGCCGCGGCCATAGCCGAGCCGGCGGCGTGCGAGCGCTCCCTCGACGGCAGCTCGCTCGACCCGCACTCCGGCGGGGAGTCCCTCAAGCAGTGCGGTGAGCGCGGGACCGTGCGACTCACCGGCAGTCAACCAGCGCAGCATGGGTCGCATCTTGTCACGCGTCAGAAGAGCGCCGTCAAGGCACCCGGTGCGACCAGGACCCCGATCATCGCGCCCACCATCATCGGGGGGCCGTAGGCCAGCTCGCCGGAGCGCCCCACCTTGCGAGTCACCAGCAGGAAGACGGCAAAGAGCCCGCCCACCAGGAACCCGGAGTACATCCCGACCAGGACGGTCTGCCAGCCGAACCAGCCCAGCCCCATCCCCAGCAGCGCCGCCAGCTTGACGTCACCGAGCCCGACGGCCAGTGAGCCCCGCGCGAGCGAGAGCAGGGCCAGGCCCAGATAGGCCGCCCCACAGGCCAGCCCGGCCAACACCACCCGGGCGATGGCTCCCCACTCCGCCGCCACCACCCCGGCGACCGCGAGGCCGATCAACAGCGTGCCCATCGACGGCCACATGAGCCGGTCGGGCAGCCGGTGCACGTCGAAGTCCATGGCCGCCAGGCAGACACAGGACAACGCGATGACCATGCAGGTCACCAGGACGATGGTGCGCACGATCCAGGCGTGGTCGGAGTCCGCGCCCGGGTCGTCCCCACCGGGCAGGGCCGAGTCGGTGAGCAGGATGCGCCAGGCCAGCACGCCCCACGACAGTGCGAGCGCCGGCACCACCCACCAGCGGGAGCCCGGGATCGGCAGGTCCTCCTCATCGGGTTTGCGGTAGGTGACCCACCGCAGCCACCGCGCCACGGGCAGCCCCACACCGATCCCGACAACGAGCACCAGCCAGGGGACGATCTCGACGCTCACTGCACCAGCCCCACACCGCGGTCCACGGCCCGGGGCCAGGCGCGGGTCACGGGTGCGCCCCGACAGCCTCGCGCAGGGCAGCGGCCATCGCCGCGACCGGAGCCTCGCGCCCGGTCATCAGGTGCACCTGGCGCACCGCCTGGTGCAGCAACATCCCATCACCCCTCGTCACGGTCTGACCCTGTGTCTGCCAGGCGGCCGCCCACGGGGTCGGCCACTCGGCATACACCACATCAAACACCACGGCGCCCTCCGCCAGGCGCCAGCCGTCCACAGCCGGGGTCGCGCCACTGGGCACGGTGCTCACGACGACCTCGGCCTCGCCCCAGTGAGCCGGCCCCTCCGCATACCGAGTGGTGGTGGCCCGCAGGCCGAGCTGCTCGGCCAGCCTCAGGGTCTCGGGACGGGCCTGCTCACGCACCAGGAGGCTCACCTCGCGGACCCCGAACGAGACGAGCGCGAGCAGGGCGGAGCGGGCGGTGGCCCCGGAACCGACCACGGTGGCGGTCGTGGCACGGGTCAGGCCCGCATCGCGCAGCGCGTGGGTGAGGCCGTGCACGTCCGTGTTGTCGGCGCGCCAGCCCTCGGGGACCCGGGTCAGCGTGTTGGCCCCACCGGCCAGGCGCGCCTCGTCACCGACAGCCGCAGCCAGGGCGAGGGCCTCTTCCTTCAGGGGCATGGTGACCGCCAACCCCACCCAGTCCCCGGGCAGCCCGGTGACGTATGCCGTGAGGTCGCCCCGGGCGATCTGGTCCCGGTGGAAGGACCACCCCTCCAACCCCAGCGCCGCGTAGGCGGCCCGGTGCAGGACCGGGGAGAGGGAGTGCGTGATCGGGGAGCCGACCACACCAGCGCGCCAGGTCATCGGTCAGCAGCGGTCCGGGTTGTCTTCACACCACTGCAGGAACTCGGCCTCGTACTGCTGGTGCTCCTCGTAGGTCTCGGTGAAGACCGTCTCCCCGGTGTCCGGGTTGACCGTGACGAAGTACTCCCAGTCGCCCTCGGCCGGGTTCATGGCCGCTTCGATCGCGGCCGCGCCGGGGCTGTTGATCGGTCCCGGCGGCAGCCCCGTGTGCAGGTAGGTGTTGTAGGGACTCTCGTCCTCGCGCTGCGCCGTGGTCGTGCCTGCCAGGCCCCGCTGCTGGTGGATGAAGTGGATGGTGGAGTCCATCTGCAGCCTGCCGTCGGTCTCGGAGCCGTCCTCGAGGCGGTTCTCCACGACGCGGGCGATCTTGGGCAGGTCCTCAGCGAACAGTCCCTCGCCCTGCACGATGCTGGCCTTGATGATGATGTCGTGCATCTGGTCCTCGCCCAGGCCGAGGTCCGCGTAGCGCTGGGCCCCCAGGTCCAGCATCGTCTGGAGCTGCTCGGCGGGCGTCGCGCTGGGGCTGAACTCGTAGGTGTCCGGCCACAGGTAACCCTCCAGGTTCCCGGCCGCCGCCTCGGGAAGCTCCAGGGACTCCGGGTCGACCGCCTCGTAGTCGGCCACCTCGTGGCCGGTCGCCTCGGCGAGCAGCCCGAAGACCTCGGACTTCCACAGCCCCTCGCGGATCGTGACACCGGCCACCTGCCGAGCCTCGGGGTCGACCAGTCGCTCCAGGGCGGCCGAGGCACTCATCTCCCGGGACATCAGGTAGGTCCCCGGCTGGATGCCGGTCGCTCGCGGGTCCGCGGCAGCGGTGTTGGCGAAGGCCTCGGCGGAGGCGACCACTCCGGCGTCGAAGAGGATCTGGCCGATCTGTCCACCGGCAGCGCCCTGTGGAATCTCGACGGTCACCTCACCTGTGCCCTCACCCTCAAAGTCCTCGGGTGCGGAGCTGCCGAAAGTCAGGTCCGGGATCATGCCCCGGACGGAGTTGAACCCGATGACCCCGCCCACGATCACCACGGCGACCGCGACGACGATGGCGCCGAAGCGCAGCAGCGGGTTGTGGTGCTTCTCCGGTCGCCGGGGGCGGCGCCCCTCCTCAGCCTCCGTCGGCGTGCCGTGCAGCACGTCGTCGGCCAGGGAGTCGTCGTGTTCCTCGGGGGCCAGGAGATCCTCGGCGTGCACCTCACCTTGCTGCTGGTCATCCGCCCAATCGTCCGCCGGGGGTCGGCTCATGGTTGGGTTCCTTCGCTCGTGGTCGAGGACCGCTTCGCTCGTGGCTTGCGGCCCGCGATGCTCTCACCGGCGGGGCGACCGGTGCTTCGTTCGGTGTCCAGTGCAGCCTGCAGTATGACGACGGCTGCTGCCTGGTCGACACGCGCACGATGCGCGCGACCGGGGACCCCGCTGGCGTGCAGGGACCGGTGGGCGTCCACGGTGGACAACCGCTCATCGACCAGTCGCACCGGGATCCCGCCGAGGCGGCGGTGCAACGCAGTAGCGTAGCCGCGGATGGCCTGCGCGGCCACACCTTCGGTGCCGGAGAGGGTGCGGGGCAACCCGATCACGACCTCGATCGCCTGCCGGTCCCGGGCCTGGGTGACGATCTCATCCAGGTCGGTCAGCGAGTCCAGATCGCGGGGCAACGTCGCCACCGGCGTCGCGAGAATCCCCGAGGGGTCGCTGGCTGCCAGCCCGACGCGGGCCTCACCGACATCCACCCCGAGGCGCACGCCCGGCCGGATGCCGGGGTGCGGATCAGGCGCTGCCAACGGCCCGCTCGATCTGGGTGAGGGCCTCGCCGATCCTCGAGGCGTCCTGTCCCCCACCCTGGGCCAGGTCGTCCTTGCCGCCCCCGCCGCCACCCAGTGTCTGGGCGGCGACCTTGACCAGTTGTCCTGCCTTGAGGCCGCGATCCCGGGCCCCCTGGTTGGTCGCGACGACCACCAGCGGCCGGTCCTTCACGACCGATGCCGCAGCGACCACCGACGGGCGCTCCTCGCCCAGCCGGGCACGCAGGTCGGTGACCAGTCCCCGCAGGTCATCGCCGGACACGCCGGCTCCGGCATCGTGCCCCAGCCACGTGACGCCGGCCACGTCCTGAGCGGAGGCCACCAGGCCGGCCGCGTCGGACATCACCGCCGCCTGCCGCATGGCGGTGATCTCCCTCTCGGCCTCCTTGAGCCTGGCGAGCAGGGCTCCGATGCGGTCCGTGAGGTGCTCCGGGCGCACTCCGACCAGACCGGAGAGCTCACTGACCAGTGCACGCTCGCGTCCGAGGAAGCGCAGCGCGTCGAGCCCGACCAGGGCCTCGATGCGTCGAGATCCCGAGCCGACCGAGGACTCACCGGTGAGCGTCAGCGCGCCGATCTGGCTGGAGTGGCGCACGTGGGTGCCACCACAGAGCTCCCGTGACCACGGACCGCCGATCTCCACGACACGCACCTGCTCGTCGTAGGTTTCCCCGAACAGGGCCAGGGCACCGGCTGCCCGGGCCTCGGGCAGGCTCATGTAGGCCGCGGCAACCGGCAGGTCCTGACGCAGAGCCAGGTTGGCGACCTCCTCGATCTCGGACCTGGTCTCGGTGGACAGCGAGGAGTTCCAGGCGAAGTCGAGGCGCAGGTAGCCGGGCTTGTTGTAGGAGCCGCTCTGCAGGGCGGTCGGGCCGAGCACCTGACGGAGCGCGGCGTGCACCACGTGGGTGCCGGAGTGCGCCTGGCAGGCCTGGACACGCCACTCGGGGTCGACCTGGGCGTTGACGCCGCTCCCCTCGGTGAACTCGCCGGACTCCACCTCCACGGTGTGCGCGATCAGGCCCTTGACGGGTCGCTGCACGTCGCGCACGCGAAGCACCGCGCCCGAGGCGGTCTCGATGACGCCCTCATCGGCGATCTGCCCGCCGGACTCGGCATAGAAGGGCGTGCGGTCCAGCACGATCATGCCGCGCTGTCCCTGGCTGAGGGCGGGAACGCGCTGCCCGTCCACGACCAGGCCGCGCACGGACGCCTCCGCGTTCAGGGTCTCGTAGGCGAGGAACTCGGTGGGTCCCTGGTCGCGGAGCTCGCGCCACACCTCGGTGGAGGCGTGACCGGACTTCTTGGCCCGGGCATCGGCTCGGGCCCGCTCGCGCTGCTCGGTCATCAGCCGCGTGAACCCCTCGCGGTCGACGTCCAGGCCCTGCTCGGCCGCCATCTCCAGGGTCAGGTCGATCGGGAAGCCGTAGGTGTCGTGCAGAGCGAATGCCTGGTCACCGGGCAGCTGGCTCTGGTCCTCGTCCCTGGCACGCCGCACCGCCTGGTCCAGGATGGTGGTGCCCGCGGCGAGCGTGCGCCGGAAGGCCTCCTCCTCCGCATACGCGATCTGGCTGATCCGACCGAAGTGGGCCTCCAGCTCGGGATAGGAGGACTTCATGACGTCCTTGCTGACCGGCAACAGCTCGGGCAGGACCGCGTCCTCGACGCCGAGCAGCCGCATCGAGCGCACGGCTCGCCGCAGCAGTCTCCGCAGCACGTAACCACGGCCCTCGTTGCCCGGGGTGACCCCGTCCGACATCAGCATCAGACCGGAACGCACGTGGTCGGCCACCACGCGGAACTGCACGTCCGTGCTGTCGTCAGCGCCGTAGGTGCGGCCGGACAGCTCCTCGGCGCGCGCGATGACGGGATAGACCTCGTCGATCTCGTAGAGGTTGTCCACTCCCTGCAGCAGGTAGGCGACGCGCTCCAGCCCCATGCCGGTGTCAATGTTCTTGGACGGCAGCTCCCCGGCCACGTCGAAGTCGACCTTGGAGCGGACCGTGGAGAGCGCGTCCTGCATGAAGACCAGGTTCCAGATCTCCAGGAACCGCTCCTCATCGACCTGAGGCCCCCCGTCGGGGCCGTACTCCGAGCCCCGGTCGACGTAGATCTCGCTGCACGGCCCTCCGGGACCGGGCACGCCCATGTGCCAGTAGTTGTCCTCGAGGCCACGGCGCTGGATCCGCTCCTCGGGCAGGCCCGCGATCTCCCGCCAGAGCGCTGCAGCCTCCTCGTCCCCGTCCGGCAGGTGCGGCAGCAACCCGGGGCCCAGCACGGTCACCCAGATCTTGTCGGGGTCGAAGCCCAGTCCGCCCTCCTGCTGGGACCCGGTGATCAACTCCCAGGCCCGCCTGATCGCCCCCTCCTTGAAGTAGTCACCGAAGGAGAAGTTGCCGTTCATCTGGAAGAAGGTGCCGTGGCGGGTGGTCTTGCCGACCTCCTCGATGTCGAGGGTGCGCACGCACTTCTGCACCGAGGTGGCGCGGGCCCACGGCGGCGTCTGCTGCCCGAGGAAGTAGGGCTTGAACGGGACCATGCCGGCGTTGACGAACAACAGGTTCGGGTCGTCGTGCACCAGCGGGGCGCTGGGCACGACCGTGTGACCGCTGCCTTCAAAGAAGGACAGCCAACGGCGTCGGATCTCGGCGGTTTCCATGGGCTCCTCGTCGTTCAGGGGTGACGGTGCACTCTATCTGCCGCGGTTGGACGCCTGCTAGCGACCGGAGCGGCTCCCCCGGATGATCGCTCGGAGCTCACGCCAGCGCGGCCCGAGCCGCTCCTCCCAGCCCCGGTCGCTCGGCCGGTAGTAGTCGGCGTCGGCCAGGTCATCCGGAAGATACTGCTGCGGGCCGACGGCGTTGGGCTCGTCATGGCTGTAGCGATACCCCACCCCGTGCCCGAGGGCGGCTGCGCCGGCATAGCTGCTGCCGCGCAGGTGTGCCGGCACCGCCCCTCCGTGACCCGCACGGACATCGGCGATGGCGGCGTTGATCCCGTTGTAGGCCGCGTTGGACTTGGGCGCGAGCGCGTTGTGGACCACCGCCTGAGCCAGGATGATCCGTGCCTCGGGCATGCCGATCTGCGCGACGGCGTGCAGGGCCGCCACGGCGGTCTGCAGGGCCGTGGGATCGCCCATCCCCACGTCCTCGCTGGCGGAGATCACGATGCGGCGGGCGATGAACCGGGGGTCCTCCCCGGCCTCGAGCTGGCGGGCCAGGTAGTGCAGCGCCGCATCCACGTCGCTGCCCCGCATCGACTTGATGAAGGCGCTGGCCACGTCATAGTGCTGGTCCCCGGTCTTGTCGTAGCGCACGGCTGCCTGGTCCACAGCCTGCTCGGCGACGGCCAGGGTGATCGCGACCGTCTCGTCCTCCCGCCCGGCGGGGACCGCGTCCAAGGCGACTCCGGCGGCCGCCTCGAGGGTGGTCAGGGCACGTCGGGCGTCGCCGCCGGCGATGCGGATGATGTGGTCCCGGGCCTCGGGCTCGAGGTCGAAGCCGCTCGCCAGGCCACGCTCGTCCTCCAACGCCTGGTCGATCACCTCACCCACCTGCTGGTCGTCCAGGGAGGTGAGCCGGATCAGCATGGAGCGGGAGAGCAGTGGGGCGATCACGCTGAAGGAGGGGTTCTCGGTGGTGGCCGCCACGAGAATCACCAGGCGGTTCTCGACACCGGGCAGCAACGCGTCCTGCTGCGCCTTGCTGAACCGGTGGATCTCGTCGAGGAAGAGCACGGTCTGCCGTCCGTAGAGACTGCGCTCGCGGGTGGCCTGCTCCATCACCGCCCGCACATCCTTGACGCCGGCGGTGACCGCGGACAGTTCCACGAAGGTGCGGCCGGCCGCCTGTGCCACGAGGTGAGCCAACGTGGTCTTGCCTGTCCCGGGCGGGCCCCACAGGATGGCCGACAACGGCCCGGCCGCACCAGCGTGTCCCTCGATCAGACGGCGCAGCGGGCTTCCCGGTCGGAGCACGTCCCGCTGCCCGCGCACCTCCTCGATGGTCCGCGGACGCATCCGCACCGCCAACGGAGGTTGCAGGTCGGCCCCTGCGTCTCCCTCGGGCTGCTGGGCAAACAGGTCATCACCCACGGAAGAAGTCACCTCTGCAGGCTATCCGGCAGCGGTGTCACGACCGACCTCGCAGGTGAGGGACTACGCGAACCGGCGCCTCGGCATACCCTCGTCGTGCCCGCCCGGCCCCGGACTCGCGACGCCGGACTAACATTTCGCCGTGACTCCGGACACCCTGCTGCGCAGCATCACCTCGCACGCCGACCTCCTCGACCTCACCGGTGGCGACCCCTTCGTCCGGTGGGGCATCCCGGACCCCCTCACCGGGGTCGTCCTGGCGGGACGTGGCGCAGTCGCCGTGGAGCGCTGGGGGCGGCGTGGACGCGGCCTGTGGGTCTTTCCACACTCAGGTGGTGACCGGCACGCCGTCCGGGAGCTGCTCGAGTCGCTGACCACACCCGTCGCCGAGCTGGGGATCACCGGAATCTCACTGCCCCAAGAGTATGCGGACCTGCTGGCCGAGGCCTTCGAGCTCGGCGACGGCGGTGAGTGGGACTGGATGTGGACCACCCAGGTTCCGCCCCTGGTCAGGGGTGAGGACCAGCTGGTGACGCTCGATGACACCGCTGACGCGGAAGAGCTCGGCGAGCTGTCGCGGGTCCACAGCCCGACCGGTGAGGGTGAGCCCGGCACCGGGGTCACCAGCCTGTGGCTCGGCATCCGCTCCGCCGAAGGGGAGTTGGTGGCAGCTGGCGCGATGCAGGCCCTGGAGTCAGGGGCACCACACCTGGCCGGGATCGTGACCCACGCGGACCACCGCGGACTGGGGCTAGGCCGCGCAGTCACGGCCGGGCTGACCAGGCATGCCGTGGCCGCGCACGGGGTGTGCACGCTCGGCATGTACTCCGCGAACCCGCCGGCACGGCGGATCTACAACGACTTGGGTTACCAGACGGCCTACGCCTGGCACTCCCGGCGCCTGGCGGGCTCGTCCTCAACTGGTCGTGCTCGTGGCACCTGACGTGCTGTGTGGCACCTGTCGCGGTCGTGGCACCTGTCGCGGTCGTGGCACCTGACGCGCTTGTGGCACCTGTCGCGGTCGTGGCACCTGACGCGCTTGTGGCACCTGACGCCATCGTGCTCAACGCGTCGCGGCGGCCTGGACCTGCAGCGCGCGGAGCAGGTGGTCTGCCTGCTCAATCACGATGCGCCGCAACGCTCCCGGGGCCTCGGGACGCTCGTCCAGCCACTGCTGGGCCGCCCGCACCGACGGGTGGCTCTGCGGGTCCTGTTCCTCTGCCAGGTCGCCGGCGGGGAACAGCCCGGTGACCAGGATGCTGGCCATCACCATCGAGCGGTGCTCCCACCAGTCGGCAATGGCAGCGAAGTAGCGGTCGGCCAACGGGGCCACCACGGATGAGCCCGAGGGTTCCATGAAGCCCGCCACCAGTGCCCTGAGGTGGTCGTTGGTGAGGGTCTCGTCCGTGGTCATCGCCTCCCAGGCCGCTGCCTTGGCCTGCGATGACGGCGTGGCCGCCGTGACCCGCAGGTGCGCGGTCCTCCCCCGCATCGAGTCATCCCGTGCCAGTTCGGCAGCCAAGGCATCCTCAGACAGCTCACCCTGGGCCGCCAGCGCGGTGGTGGCTCCCCACCGCAGGTCCTGGTCGACCTCGAGGCCCTCGGGCACGGATGTGCCGTCCAGGAGTCCGCGCACGGCGGCCGTGCCTCCCGGGCTGCTGGCGCTGGCGCGCACCAGGGCACGGGCCATCACAGTTTGGCGGTCCGACCCGGCTGCTGAGCGCGCCAGTGCCCCTCGCAGCATGTCAACCTGGGCCGTTCGCAGCTCAGGACGTCGCCGGGCCGGCGCGAAACGCTCGATGGCCACGTGCAGGTTGGTCAGCCCGGAGGCCAGGAGCGCCGCATCCTGCTCGTCCGGGAACTGGTCGAGAGCGCTGTGCACGAACTCGTCGACGGGAAGCACGCTGTCCCGCACCGAGTTCCAGAGGGAGGACCACACCACACCGCGACTGAGGGAGGTGTCGATCGTGCTGACCCGATCCAGGGCGGTCCGGATGGACCTCGCGTCAAGCCGCGCGGTGGCATACGTGAGGTCGTCGTCGTTGATGAGCACCAGGTCTGCCCGCTGACCGACGGCCTGTGGCACCTGGGTCTCCTGACCAACAACATCGAGCTCGTAGGCCGCGACGCGGGTCAGCCGCTCCCCGTCCAGGGCGTAGCAGCCCACGACGAGGCGGTGGGGCCGGTCGACAAAGACCTCAGCAGCCGAGCCGGTGGCCAACGGGTCGCGTGCCTCCTGGCGGATCACGAGGTGAGTCAGTGTGCCGTCGTCCGCGCGCTCCACGATGGGCGTCAGTTCGGAGATGCCAGCGGTCTCCAGCCATGCACGCGACCAGGCTTGCAGGTCCCGACCGGAAGCAGCCTCCAGACAGGTCATGAGGTCTCGGATCTCGGTATTGCCGAAGGCATGTCGCTGAAAGTAGTCGCGCGAACCTGCGAAGAAGGCTTCCTGACCGACGTAGGCCATGAGCTGTTTGAGGGCTGCGGCTCCCTTGGCGTAGGTAATGCCGTCGAAGTTCTGCCGCGCCGCCTCCATGTCGTCGATCACCGCGACGATCGGGTGCGTGGTGGGCAGTTGGTCCTGGCGATAGGCGAACTGCTTGCGGTCCATGGCAAACCGGGTCCAGGTGTCGGTGTACTCCGTGGCCTCGGCCGTGACGTGGTAGCCCATCAGGTCGGCGAAGCTCTCCTTGAGCCAGAGGCCATCCCACCAGCGCATCGTGACCAGGTCCCCGAACCACATGTGGGCCATCTCGTGCATCAGGGTGTTGGCCAGGGCCTGGCGTTGGGCCCGGGTGGTCCTCCCCCGATGCAGGTACTGCTCGGTGAAGGTCACCAGGCCGGGGTTCTCCATCGCCCCGATGTTGTACTCCGGCACGAAGATCTGGTCGTACTTGCCCCACGGATAGGGGTAGCCGAAGTGCTCGTCGAAGAAGTCCAGGCCCTGCTTGGTGAGGCTAAGCACCTCGTCGGCGTCCAGGTAGGGCACCATCGACGCTCGGCAGAAGACTCCGAGGGCGACCTCCTGGTCCGTGCCGTCACCCCTCCGCACGGACCACCGGCCTTCAACCCGATGATATGGACCTGCTGCTACGGCCGTGATGTAGCTGGACAGGGGCGGCGTGGGCGCGAAAGTCACTGTGGCAGCGCCGTTCTCCGCTGTGCGATCAACCTCGGGCTGTCCGGACAGGATGGACCACTCCTGTGGAGCGGTCACCACAAACGTCACGGCCGCCTTGAGGTCGGGCTGCTCGAAGACCGGGTAGAGCCGGCGGGCGTCCGTGGGCTCGAAATGGGTGTAGAGGTAGGTCTGGCCGTCCTGCGGGTCGGTGAACCGGTGCAGGCCCTCGCCGCTGCGGCTGTAGCTGCACTCCGCCTCAATGCGGACCTCGTTGTCCTGTGCGAGACCGCGTAGCGGGACCCGTGCACCGTCGTACGCCACGTCAACCCGCTGGCCGTTCACAGTGACCGAGAGGACACGCTGAGCGATGAGATCGACCCAGGTCTCCTTGCCGGTCGCGCCGAAGGAGATAGTGCTGACCACCCGGAAGGTCGAGGCGCCGCCGTCTGGCGCAGATCGGAGGTCGAGCTCCACCCGCTGGTCTCGGACCGAGATCGTTCGGGCTCGGTCGGCGCACTCGGCGTGGGTCAGGTTCGTCGTGGCAGTCACGATGCCCCAGTCAAACAGATGGCTCCTGTATGCCGACACTCCCGTTGGTCTGTCGTGCCGACACTCGAGGTGGTCTGCAGTGCCGGCCTCCGCGCCACCGCAGGTTTCACCAGCATCTATGCAGGTCCTCCGACGCTTCAGGGAGCTCTGTCAGACCCCTGTTCTAATCTGTTTGTAGCTCGAAGAACAGGCAGGATCTCACCGCGATGAGGCGGGAAGGGGGACGTGATGGACAGCAAGATCGTGCGGGAGCACATCCGTAAGAGTCTGCGTCGTCCCCCGTCGGTGCACGAGCGGTTCCAACAGCTCGTGGGTAGGGATCTGCCGCCACTGTGGGCCGGCGAGTTGTGGGTGACCTCGTTCGCGGACCTGATCGCTCCTGAGGCCCGGGAAGACTCCCGGCCCGAGGACCAGCAGGGCTCCCCGTCACAGGCACCGTCGTCACAGGCACCGTCGTCACAGACTCAGCCTCCGGCCCCGTCACAAGCACAGGTCCAGGCTCGGGCTCAGGCCGAGGCCGAGGGTGCGGTGCTGCTGGATGAGAGCATCCTCGACACCGCCGGTGACCACCGCGGCAACGCCCACTCCGATTCTTCCGGCAACGCTGCCCAGGACACTGGCGCCGAGACCGACGCGGGCGGCCTGACCGACGCCACCACCGCCGACGACACCAGTGGCACTGGCCAGGCCAGCCCCGACAGCCAGGGCCAGCGGGCACACCAGGACCCGAGCCAGGATCCTGCGCTGGTGCCTGCGGTGGATCGGTTGCGGTCGGTGTTGGACGAGTTCGGGGTGGGCGGGGCCATGGTGGAGAACCTCACCGACCTGGTGCAGGCGTGCGCGACGGTGGGCACCGCTTCTGGTGGTGGGTTGGCCGCGCCCTCGGTCGTGGCCCAGGGCCAGGCCCTCCTCGGGTCGATTGAGACCCTCACCACGGCCACAGCCCAGTTGGAGGGGTTGGTCCTGGTCGCGGCCCGGGAGTTGACCGCGACCCACGGCCACCTCCTGTTGGCCGATAAGGGCGCGGCCTGCCCGGAGGACCTCACGCGTGGTCAACGGGAGAAGTGGCGGGCCCGCGCGAAACGGGTGACCCGCGCCGAACTCGCCGCCGCGATCGGGTGGGTCCCCGGCGAGATCGCCGACTTGGTGGCCCTGGCCAACACCCCCACGGCCGTGTTGTCCCCGGTGCTGGGTTCCCTGGCCCGTGGGGAAAGCACCTGGCGGTTAGCCCGCCGCTACCACCGCCAAGCCGGCCCCCTGACCACCGAGGACGCCGCGGCCCTGGCGACCGGGCTGTTCGGTGACGACCCAACCCTTGCGGTGACCGAACGCCTCGACTCGGCCGGGGACTGGACCAGCGGCCCCTGGTACCACCAAGAGTTCTACCGGGCACTAGACCGCGAAGTCCGCAAAATCACCGGCCGCGACCCCGAGACCACCAAACGCACCCGAGAAGCCAACCTCGCGGCCAACGACGTCCGGTTGAACCTGGACGAACACGGCACCGGGGCCCTGATGATCGGATGCACCGCCACCCAGGGCGCCGCGATCACCGACCGCATCGAACACGCCGCCCGCACCGCCCGCGCCGCCGGCGACCCCAGAACCCTGCGCGAGCTCCGCGTCGCGACCGCCCTGACCCTGCTGCTCCACGGCACCGCCGACCTCACCGACCTGCCCGAGGACCCCGCACTGATCACCACCGAACAGACCGGGCAACTCACCAAAATCCTGCACGCCCTGCCCACCGCCGAACTCAACGTCATCATCCCCCTCACCACCCTCCTAGGC
>NZ_QLVD01000030.1 GCF_003352835.1 Ornithinimicrobium murale
GAGGACCCCGACCTGATCACCACCGAACAGACCGGGCAACTCACCAAAATCCTGCACGCCCTACCCACCGCCGAACTCAACGTCATCATCCCCCTCACCACCCTCCTAGGCACCACCCCCACCGGCCTGACACCCATCGATGCCGATGGCAACCCCATCCCCACCGCCTTCGCCGCACAGCCCGGGACCGGCATGGGTCTCGATGCCGAGGGCAGACCCATCCCGGCCGCCTTCGCCGCCCAGCCCGGGACCGGCACCACCCGTGAGGCCTCGTGCACGTGTGCCTGCACCTGCAGCGCCACCACCACCAGGCCTGCACCCGGTGCTGCTCCCGGCGCTCGGGCAGGAGAAGACCGCCCCAACCTCGGCCCGACAGGTGAAGACTGCCCCGACCCAGGCCGGGCAGGTGAAGACCGCCTGCCGCAGGGAGCAGCAGCCGGTCCGGGCCCGGACGGTCGTGACGCTCTTGGTGGTGAGGTGGGGGTCGGTGAGGTCATCGGCAAACATTCGCTGTTCCTGGCTGCTGATGAGGTCCGGACGTTGGCGTTGACACCGGGATCGACGATCTACCGACTGCTGACCGACCCCGCCACCGGGGCCCTGATCGAACGCTCCACCACCGCCTACCGGTTCGACACGACCATGCGAGCCCACATCATCGCCGCCGACGTCTTCTGCCGCGCCCCCGGCTGCCTACGCCCCGCCACCCTGGCCCAACTCGACCACGTCCAGGAACACGGCACCCCCGGCGGACACACCTGCATCCGCAACGGCCAACCCCTGGACGCCCCGCACCACGACCTGAAAACCAAGAAACACTGGGACGCGACCCTGCACGCCAACCGCGACGTCACCTGGACATCCCTACTCGGGCGGATCTACACCACCAAGACCCACGACTACAACCAGTACACCCGGCTCCTGACCGCGGCCACCGACCAGATCAACCACGCCGTCGCTGCCGGGGTCGACCCCGGCCGCGGCGATCGACACCGCGATCTACCAGGCCCTGTCCTACCGGCCACCCGCCGCGACCCTGGAAGCCGACGACGACCACGACTGGGACGACACCTTCACCGGCTGGGACCAAGTCACCCTCACCCACACCCCAGAAACCGGCCGACGCACCTACCACCCCCACCCCGATGCCTCCCGAGCCGAAGCCGACCGCATGAACAGCACCCAAGATCAGCAGGACCCGGGGGTGCAGAACAGCGACGCCGACACGAGCAACAACAACTCCGGCCCCGACGACGACGACGGGCCCGCCACCCCCTGGACCCACGACCCCGACGCCCCACCACCCTTCTAGGGGCGACTCCTCGAGCCAGCCATCCGGCATACGGCTCACGGTCCCGGGCCAGACCTCAGGTGGCCGTCACCACGGCCCCTCAGGGGGTTTCAGGCGTTGACCCGAATCACCTCGTGCTGGTAGGGCGCGATGACTTCGCCGCTGATGCGCAGGTCGAGCAACAGGAACGGCCGGTCCTCCGGCGGGCGCTGGGTCCAGGCCTCCAACTGCTTGAGGTCTTCCAGAGTGCGCACCACGACCCCCTCAGCGCCGACCGCGCGAGCCAGTCCGGCGAAGTCGACCTCCTCAATCAGCATCGGGCCGGGAGCGAATCCCTTGCGGCCGTAGAGGTGCACCTCAGCGCCGTAGGCACGGTCGTTCCACACCACGGCCAGACCCCGACCGCCTGCCACCCGCACCGCGGTCTCCAGGTCCGCGAGCGCCATCAGGCCTCCCCCGTCACCAGTGGTCAGCACCACCGTCGAGTCCGGCTTGGCCCGCGCCGCGCCAGCGACCGACGGGAAGCCCTGCCCGATGGCCTGGTAGGCCGTGCCGATCATCATCATTCGATCGGGTGAGGCGACCGGCCAGTACATGTTGGCCCACGCGATGAAGTGGCCACCATCGGAGACGACCACCCGGTCCTCAGGCAGCACTTCGGCGATCCTCCGAGCCACCGACCGCGGGTCCAGCCGCCCGTCGGGAGCCTGGCCAGTCCCCGGGTGGTGGTCGCGCAGCGCTGCGATGTCCACGCTCTCGCGCCACCCACTGCTCTCTGCCCCGATGGCAGACAGCTCAGCGAGCACTGCCTGGGCGGCCAGGGCGGCGTCAGCGTGCAGGAAGTCACCGACCTGCGGATGCGTCGCGGTGTTGGACAGGTCGATCTGGATCACCCGTGCGCTCGGTGCGAACAACTCCCCGAAGCGCATCGTGAACTGGTTCAGGGATGCACCGAAGACCACCGCGACGTCAGCCTGCTGGATGAGCTCCATGGCACCGTCGGCCCCGAAGCCACCCGCGACGCCGAGGTCGTGCTCCTGGTCAGGGAAGATTCCGCGTGCCAGGGCTGTGCTGGCGGTCACCGCACCGGTCGCGTCGGCCAACGCGCCAAGATCCGCCCCTGCGCCGGCCAGCCAGGCCCCGCGGCCGGCGAGCAGCACCGGCCGTTCGGCCCCCGCGAGCGCGCGAGCGATCTCGGCCACCTTCTCAGCGGCCACCTCGCCGACCGGGGCCACCGGCGGAGGAACCAACGGAGCCGGAGGCTGGGGGATGTCACCCATGTCCAAGCCCGCCACGTCATACGGGATGGCGAGCACCGCGGGAAGTGAGTACGACAAGGCGTGCTCGATGGCGAGCATGGTGGTGGCTGCCGCATCGGTGCGCCCGACGGTGAAGGTGCGCACGCCGACGCCACTCGCGAGTGCCAACTGGTCGACGTCCCACGGTCGGCGGCCCCACCGGGGCGCCTCACCGGTCACCAGGATGAGCGGGACTCGCGCCTGGGCGGCCTCCGCGAGGGAGGTGAGAGTGTTGGTGAACCCGGCACCGTAGGTCGTGGTGGCAGCCGCCAAGCCCCCGCCGGCGCGATAGCAGGCATCAGCGGCCACCACCGCCCCGGCCTCGTGCCGGACCGCGGTGTAGTCAGCGTCGGTCTCACGCTCCAAGGCGTTGAGGAAGTGTGCATTGCCGTTGCCCATCACCCCGAAGACCTGGCTGATGTGCCGGGCGAGCGTGGCAGCGACATGGGCAGAGACGGTGGCCATGAACGTTTTCCTCCTGGGGGTCGACAGCCGCACTGTAACCGGCCTTGCGGCAGAGCGTGCAACCACCGCAGAATCACCTGTCCACGTCGGGCTCAGCCGCGCAATCTGAGGCCTGATCTCCGAAGCCACGAACCAGGGATGTCAGAGGCGGGCTCTAGCGTCGTGCTACGACCTGGTCAGCGAGCGGAAGGAGTCACATGGCAGCAGGCATCACCATCGACGAGGAAGCCCCGCACCGGGCGGACCTCATCCCGTGGGAGGTCAGGACCGAGCACGGCTATGAGTATGCACTGGCGATGCTGCGCCTCGAGGTCCGGCGCCGCGGCGGTCAACAGCTGCGCCCGATCGATGAGCAACGACTGACCTCGTGGAAGCTGCACCTGCACGACAGGCAGCAGGTGGTCCACTACGACGCAGACACGGCAGCGGGGTTCTGCTCGGTCCCGCGCCGGAGCGGGATCGACTGGGACCTGATTCGTGAACCCGACGCGGAGTAGGCGCTCAAACGGGGACCTGTGGGCCGGTCAGAGGACGAACTGACCGATCACGAACAGCACGACCGCGATAACGCCTGCCGGGACGGCCAGCCGATAGATCAGGCGGCGACGCCGTTCGGCCACCGCCGGGCGGCTCACCTCAGGAGTCAACCGCACCGCCAGGATCGCCCCGGCAGCAGCCACCAGCAGGAAGACGACGGCCAGCACGACCACCAGAGTGTTCACCGGGTCCTCAGACCAGCCTGTGCATCCAGCCGTGAGTGTCCTCGGCTCGCCCGTACTGGATGTCCAGCAGGGCGCTGCGCAGGTCACTCGCGATGTCGCCACCGGCCATAGCGACCTCACCACCACGCCACTTCAGCGTGCCGACCGGCACGATCACGGCGGCGGTGCCGCAGGCGAACACCTCGGCCAGCTCGCCGCTCTCCGCGTCGGCCCTCCACTCATCGATCGAGTAGCGGCGCTCCACGACCTCGTGTCCACGTTCGCGAGCGAGGTCGATCAGGCACGAGCGGGTGACGCCCTCCAGGATCGTGCCGCTCAGCTCCGGCGTGACGATGGTGCCGTCGCGGTAGACGAAGAACAGGTTCATCCCGCCCAGTTCCTCGACCCACTTCTTCTCCACAGCGTCGAGGAAGGCGACCTGGTCGCACCCGTTCTCGGCGCCCTCGGCCTGTGCCGCGAGCGAGGCGCCGTAGTTGCCGCCGCACTTGGCCGTGCCGGTCCCGCCCGGAGCCGCACGCACAAAATCCTCGGAGAGCCAGATGTTGACCGGCTTCAGGCCCCCGGGGAAGTAGGCGCCGGCCGGTGAGGCGATCACGCTGTAGAGCGCCCGGTTGGCAGGTCGCACGCCTAGGGCCTGCTCGGTCGCGATCATGAACGGCCGCAGATAGAGGCTGACCTCACCCAGCGACTGGTCCGGGACCCACCGCTGGTCCAGATCGACGAGGGCGCGCAACGACTCGATGAACAGGTCCTCTGGCAGCTCGGGCAGCGCCAACCGGCGGGCGCTCTGGGCGAAGCGTGCGGCGTTGACCTCGGGGCGGAACGTCCAGACCGACCCGTCGGCGTGCCGGTAGGCCTTCATTCCCTCGAAGATCTCCTGGCCGTAGTGGAAGACCGAGGCGGCTGGCTCCAGCGGGATCGGGCCGTAGGCCGTGACGCGGGCGTTCGCCCAGCCGCCGTCCTTGGTCCAGTCGATCAGGACCATGTGGTCGGTGAACTTCGCACCGAAGGCGGGGTTCGCCAGGAGCTCGGCCACCTGCTCGTCGGTCGCCGGATCGGACCGTTGCTCGAGCGTGAACGTGGGTGCGGTCTGGGTGGTCATGCGTCCTCCTGGGCCAGCGTCGTTGCGTCAGGTCCCAAGTTACCCGCTGAGATCAGACAGCGGTGACGTGGGAGGTCGAGCTCGGATCCGGGCACTGGAGCGGTCAAAGTCAGGAGGGACTCACCACGACCTTGCCGAGAGCGTGCCCGGCACCGACGTGCGCCAGGGCAGCTGGGGCCTCGTCCAAGCTGAGGATGCGGTCGATGTGCACCGTCACGTCGCCCGTGGCGCAGAGGTCGGCGAGCGGCTCGAAGTGCCGCGGCCCCTCCTGCACACCGAGCATGCCGATTCGACGACCGCTGAGCCGCCCCACCACCTGGCCGAGCGTGAGCAGTCGCAGCAGCACGGGCACCGACCCGCCGACGGCGCGGTATCGGCCACCGCGTGCAAGTGCCCGGCGGTAGGCGAACACCGAACGGTGCGCGACCAGGTCGAGCACCAGGTCGTAGGGCTGGCTCGACCGGGTGAAGTCCTCCTGCCGGTAGTCGATGACGTCGTCCGCGCCGACCGACCGCATGTGGTCCAGCTTGGAAGAATTGTCGACGCCGGTGACGTGGGCACCCATCCGCTTGGCCAGCTGGATCGCGAAGGACCCCGATCCTCCGCCGGCTCCGTTGATCAGCACCCGGTCCCCTGCCCCGGCCCCGTCGGTGCCCTGCAGTGCGATCGCTCCGGCCTGCGGGATGGTCGACGCCTCAGCGAACGTGAGGTTGGCTGGCTTGTCGGTGAGGACGGCTGCCGGCGCGACCGCATACTCTGCAAAGCCACCCTTGAGCCAGAGGTTGTCGCCATACACCTCATCACCGGGGCGGAACCGGGTCACGCCGTCCCCGACCTCCTCGACCACGCCAGCGATATCGGATCCCAGGGTCCGACGCGCCGGTGTGCGCAGACCGCCGATGCGCGCATACGCAGGCGATCCCCGCAGGCTCTCCCAGTCACTCAGATTGACCGAGGTGGCGGCCACGCGCAGCAACACCTGGCCTGCTGCGGGCGACGGCATCGGCACGTCTTCCACCCGCAGCACCTCGGGCGACCCGTAGCGCTCGTAGACGACTGCTCTCACGCCGACACCGCGGCAGCTCTGCCCATACGTGAAACATAGCAACGCCTCAGGTGGGGTGTGGCCCGTCCGAACGCCTCAGGTGGGGTGTGGCTCGGCCGCCGGCAACCACCCCGCCGGCCCGCCCGTGCGCGAGCTCAGCGGATCCAGCTCATCAGTGCCCGCACCCGCTGCCCCACCTGCTCGAGCGGGTGGGCGGCCCGGACCACGGCGCGCCGGCTCGACAGCTCCGCCGCGTGCCGGTCGGGCACCTGCTCGGTGCCGAAGCCGGCGGCGCAGGCGGTGTCGATCCGCTGCTTCAGCTCGTGCAGCGTGGCGAGATAGGCGACCTCCTCGGCGGTCCCGCGCGCCACCAGGCTGTCGAACCCCTCCTCCACGAGCCGCTGGACGGCCAGGTGCACTGCACCCTCGGCGAAGTCCGCTGCCTCGGCAAGTTCGGCAGCACTGGTGACCAGCGCACCTGAGCGGAGGGAGCCCAGGGCCTGGCTGTATGCCGTGAGCACCGGCCACGCGATAGAGGTCGCGTCGGTCTCGACCGCTACCAGGCAGGGGACGCCGCGGCCGTCGAGGTACTCACCCCGCAACCGGTCCGGGCCACCGATCCCCTGGAGCACCACTAAGTCCACCCCGGCGGGGGCGGTCACCTCGCGCGTGTGGACCGGCTCCGGTCCGGTCACCACGATCATGTCGCCGGCTTCCAGAGCGGAGTCCAGCAGGGGTTGCAGCGAGGTGAGGTCGGTCGAGTCGTCGGTGGGCAGGACGACGATGTCGGCCTGCTGCACGCCGCGCTCCGGGCTCACCAGGAGCAGGCCCTCCACCTCGGCCCGGGCGGCGGCGCGGCTGTCGGCGGTCACGCCGACCCGCACGTCAACACCGCTGTCCCGCAGGTTGAGCGCGTGACCCGACGCGGTCGGCCCGAACCCCAGGACGGCCACCTGACGGTCCTGCAGCAGCGTGAGGTCGGCTGAGTCGGGGTCCAGCAGCACGCTCTGCGAGCTCACCGCGCGTCCTCCGTCTCCTGCGACTGCTCCGTGCCCCGCCACCGGTGCATCCCGACGAGCCGGGCCGCCCCGGCCGCCAGCTCGGACCACGGGCCGGTGACCTCGAGCTCGAGACCGACCCCGGTCGGCATACCCTCCTGGAGGGTGGCGAGCGCGGTGGCTTCCGAGGCCCGCGGGTCGGCCAGCCCGACTCCGAGGGAGGGGATCCCGGGTGCGTGCCCGACGACCATGACGGTGCGACGGTCCCCGGGCGCCTCCCGGATCACCTCGAGGATCTCCTCGGGGTGGGCGTTGTAGATGCGGCGGTCGTTCCAGACCTCGACATCACGCAGCTGACCGCCTTCGGCCACCTCCTGCCACGTCTGCTGGGCCCGGGTGGCGGTGGAACACAGGACCAGGTGGGGCACCAGGCCGTGCTCGACGATCCAGGCTCCTCCGGCGCGGGCGTCGGCGACGCCCCGGGGCAGCAGTTCCCGGTCGTGGTCGACCTTGCCGGGCACCTGCTCGGTCTTGGCATGCCGGACCAGCACCAACCGTCGACGTTCCCCGGCGGACTCCGGGGCAGGTTCCACGGGGGGTTCCCGGCCTGGTTCCACGCGGGCTTCCTCCTGGTGCTCCGCCTGGGGCATGACTACTCCTCTCCGGTTGCCACCACGTGCACCGGCTCTCCGGTGCGCAGGTAGTGCTCGATCTGGGTCGTGACGTAGCGGGCCTGACGTGGCGGGAAGGCGTTGGTGCCACCAGCGACGTGGGGGCTGATCAGCACGCCCGGGGTGCTCCACAGTGGGTGGCCCTCGGGCAGCGGCTCCGGATCGGTCACGTCCAGGCCGGCTCGCAGTCTCCCCGTGGCGCACTCGGCGATGAGGGCGTCGGTGTCCACCAGTGGCCCTCGCCCGACATTCACGAGCAGGGCGTCGTCGGGCAGGAGCGCCAGCTCCCGGGCACCGATCATGCCGCGGGTCGCCTCGCTCAACGGCACGGCCAACACCACGATGTCGTGCTCCGGCAGCAGGGTGGGCAACTCGCTGACAGCATGGACAACCTCGACGTGCTCATCACCCGTCCGGGCCCGGCTGGCGACGGCGGTCACGCTGGTCTCACAGGCGAGCAGCCGCGCCGCCAGGGCGCGCCCGATGCCGCCGTAGCCCACGACGAGCACGCGCTGGTCGGCGAGCGACCGCCGCTTCTCCATCGGGACCCAGCGGCCCTCGTCCTGCGCTCGCACGAAGGTCGGCAGGTCACGCTGGGCAGCGAGCACCAGCGTCAGTGCCATCTCGGCCGTGGCCGAGTCGTGCACACCCACTGCGTTGGCCAGGCGGACATCCGGGGGCAGGAATCGCACCGCGTGCTCGTAGCCCGCCGTCGACAGGATCACCGCGCGCAACCGCGGCAGTTCGGCGAGCCGGGTGATGTACGGGGAGTTGAACGGCGGGACGACGACCATCTCGATGTCGTCGCGTGAGGGCTCTGTGTCGACATTCCACGTCACGATCTCAGCCCCCTCCACCGGCTCGATGAGGGGGGCGATGACACTCGGCACGCTGATGACTGGCACGCGACCACGCTATCCGAGCCGGCCGAGACCTGCCGCGTGGCCCAGAGTCACCAGCCGGGCGGCTCAGAGTCACCAGCCGCACGACCCAGAGTCGTGCCAGGCTGGGCTCATGCGAGCTCACCCTGCTGCCGCGTTCACGCTCGCGGCGCTGGTCCTGGCCGGTTGTTCCGAGGACCGGCAGCCGGCTGGGGTGAGCACCGCCGACGATGCCACCGACGACGCCGGCACTGACGCCGGCACTGACGTCGCCAACGCTGGCACCGCCACTGACGTCCCCACCGAAGCGACACCGGGTGAGGATGCCACCACCACGACACCGTCCGAGGTCCCCGACCCGGTCCTGACGCTGGCCACGGGGTTCGAGGTGCCCTGGGGGCTGGTGCCGTTGGACGACGGCAGCCTCCTGGTGGGCGAGCGGGACACCGCCACGGTGTTCCATGTCGTGCCCGGCTCCGACCCGGAGGCGCTGACCACCGTGCCCGACGTGGCCCCGGAGGGTGAGGGTGGCTTGCTGGGACTGGCCGTCCCGGCCGACTCCTCGTGGCACACCGGCACCCCGGGAGCGTTCTATGCCTACGCCACAACCGCCACCGACAACCGCGTGCTCAGGGTGACCCCCGGCGACGGCGAGCCGACGGTCGAGACGGTGCTGGACGGCATACCGAAGGCGGGCAACCACAACGGCGGCCGGATCGCCTTCGGACCGGACGACCATCTCTACATCACCACGGGGGACGCCTCCGACGGCGCGAGTGCCCAGGACCCGGCCTCGCTCGCTGGCAAGATCCTGCGCATCACGCCCGACGGCGAGCCCGCACCGGGCAACCCGGACCCGTCCTCCCCCGTGCTGTCGCTCGGCCACCGCAATGTGCAGGGACTGGACTGGGACGACTCCGGCCGGCTGTGGGCCAGCGAGTTCGGGCAGAACGCCCTGGACGAGGTCAACCTGATCGAACCCGGCGGCAACTACGGCTGGCCGCAGGTCGAGGGCCCGGGCGGTGAGCCGGAGTTCATCGACCCGGTGGTCAGCTGGCCGACCGAGGACTCCTCACCGTCGGGGCTGGCCGTCGGCTCCGATGGCGACCTGTATGTCGCGGCGCTGCGTGGCGAGGGGTTGTGGCGGGTCCCCCTCGGCGACGGCACGGGGGAATCGCGAGGGGACGACGCCGCAGACGCCGCCGGAGAGGTCGCTGTGGGCGAGCCCGAGCGACTGCTGCAAGGTCAGTTCGGGCGGCTGCGCAGCGTCGTCACCGGCCCGGGCGGAGAGCTGTGGGTCCTGACCAGCAACACCTTCCGCGGCGACCCGACCGATGACGATGACCGCCTCCTGCTGATCGAGGACCCGGCGGTCCTGGACTCCTCGACGCAGGTGGCCCCGGCCGGCTGAGGTCCTGCGCCCGCTCCGGCGTAGGTTGGTGGCGTGCGTGGTGAGTACAAGGTCCCCGGTGGCAAGCTCGTCGTGGTCGAGCTCGAGGTGGAGGACGACCGCCTGGCCGACGTCCACGTCTCGGGCGACTTCTTCCTGGAGCCGGACACGGCGCTGGAGGACATCGACGCCGCGCTGACCGGGATGCCCGCCGACACCGGATCGGACGGCCTGGCCGCCGCGATCGAGGGGGCACTGGACGACTCGGTCTCCCTCATCGGCTTCACCCCGCAGGCCGTCGGCATCGCGGTCCGCCGCGCACTGGGCAAGGCCACCGGCTGGGCCGACCACACCTTCGAGGTCATCGGGCCGGTCGCGATGGACCCGGTCATGCACATGGCCCTGGACGAGGTGCTCCCCCAGGAGGTGGCCGCCGGCCGCCGGGGTCCGGTCATGCGCATCTGGGACTGGGACGCCTCCCTGGTCGTCATCGGGTCCTTCCAGTCCGTGCGCAACGAGGTGGACGAGGAGGGCGCCCGGCACCACGGCATACGGATCGCGCGGCGGGTCTCCGGCGGTGGGGCGATGTTCATGGAGCCCGGCAACTGCATCACCTACTCCCTCGTGGTGCCGACGTCCCTGGTCGAGGGCCTGACCTTCGAGCAGTCCTACGCCTTTCTCGACGACTGGGTGCTCGGCGCGCTGGCGGACGTGGGCGTGACTGCGCGCTACGTCCCGCTCAACGACATCACCTCCGACCAGGGCAAGATCGGCGGGGCCGCGCAGAAGCGGTTCGCTGCCGGGACTGTTCTGCACCACGTGACCATGGCCTACGACATCGACGCCGACAAGATGCTGCACGTCCTGCGCACGGGCAAAGAGAAGCTGTCCGACAAGGGCACCACGAGCGCCAACAAGAGGGTCGACCCGATGCGCTCGCAGACCGGCCTGACCCGCGACGCCGTGATCGACGCCTTCCTGGCCCACTTCCGCCGGCGCTACGACACCGTCGAGGGCGCCTACACCGACGCCGAGCTGGCCGCCGCGCGCGAGCTCACCGAGACCAAGTTCCTGACCCCCGAGTGGACCCACCGGGTCCCGTGACCGACTGCCTGATCGCAGACTGACCGCCCCGACCAAGGAGTATGCCGATGCCCGGCTCCCGTGCGCTGCTCACCGACGACCTGCTGGAGCGGATCCGCGGTCGCGCCGCGCAGACCGACCGCGACAACGGGTTTCCCGAGGAGGACCTGGCCGAACTCACCGAGGCTGGCTATCTGCGAGCCATGGTGCCCGAGGAACTCGGCGGGCTGGGGCTGACCCTGGAGGAGATGACGCGGGAGCAGATGCGCCTGGCGGGGGCCGCACCCGCGACGGCGCTGTCGGTCAACATGCACCAGGTGTGGATGGGCGTGGCCCGCCTGCTGCACACCCGGGGTGAGGACTCGATGGACTGGGCGCTCGCCGAGGCCGTCGCGGGTGAGGTGTTCGGCTTCGGGATCTCCGAGGCCGGCAACGACCTGGTCCTCTTCGGCTCCCGCACCGAGGCCCGGCCCGACGGGGCGGGTGGCTTCGGTTTCCACGGCACCAAGATCTTCACCTCGCTGGCGCCAGCCTGGACGCGCCTGGGCACCTTCGGCACCGACAGCACCGGCGCGGAACCGATGTCCGTCTTCGGGTTCATCACCCGCGACGGCGGCGGCTTCGAGGTCCGTGACGACTGGGACACGCTGGGGATGCGCGGCAGCCAGTCGCGCACGACCGTGCTCGACGGCGCCCACGCCCCCGCCGACCGGGTGATCAGGCGGATCCCGCCGGGGCCGACGGCCGACCCGTTCGTCTTCGGGATCTTCGCCAACTTCGAGCTGCTGCTCGCCTCGGTCTACACCGGCATCGCCCAGCGGGCTCTCGACCTGGCCGTTGCCACGGTCCACAAGCGGACTTCACTCAAGAACAACGGGGCTCCGTATGCGCACGACCCGGACATCCGGTGGCGCCTCGCCGACGCGGCCATCGAGCTGGACGCGATCCACCCGCAGATCGGGGCGCTGGCCCACGACGTCGACAACGGCGTGGAGCGCGGCCCGATCTGGATGCCGCAGCTGTCGGCGGTGAAGTCGCGGGCGACCGAGACCGCGCTGTCGGTGGTGACCAAGGCGGTCCGGGTCTCCGGTGGCTCCTCCTACTTCAACGCCAACGAGCTGTCGCGGCTCTATCGCGACGTGCTGGCCGGCATCTTCCACCCCAGCGACGACGAGTCGGTGCACGGTGCCTGGGCCAACGCGCTGCTCGGCCCGTTGCCGACGTCGGGCTGACCTCGCCGACGCCGGCCGGGCATCGACGCCGAACTGACGACCAGCCAACTGCCCGGCCGCCGGCCCGGCCTCAGGTCAGCTTGCCCAGGATCAGCTCGCGCGCCTTGGCGGCGTCGGCCTGACCGCGCATCTCCTTCATGACCTGCCCGATGAGCGCACCGGCGGCCTGCACCTTGCCGTCCCGGATCTTGTCCGCGACGTCCGGGTTGGCCGCGATGACCTTGTCGACGGCGGCCTCGAGCGCACCGTCGTCCTGGACCAGTTCCAGCCCACGAGCGTCGACGACCTGCGTCGGTCCGCCCTCACCGGCCAGCACGCCCTCCATGACCTGGCGGGCCATCGAGTCGTTGAGCCGGCCGGCACGGACCAGGCCGTCGAGCTCGGCGATGTGCGCGGGGGTGACGCCCAACTCGGTGACCGCGGTCCCCGCATCGTTGGCGCGGCGGGCCAAGTCGCCCATCCACCACTTGCGGGCGGCCGCGGGTGTGGCACCAGCGGCCACGGTCTCCTCGATGACCTCGATGGCGCCGGCGTTGAGCACGTCGCGCATCTCCAGATCGGAGTAGCCCCAGTCGGACTGCAGCCGCTTGCGCCGCTCGGCGGGCGGCTCGGGCAGCGTGGCCCGCAGCTCCTCCACCCGCTCGCGGGTGGGAGCGACCGGCACCAGGTCCGGCTCGGGGAAGTAGCGGTAGTCGTCGGCATCGGACTTGGGGCGACCCGAGGTGGTCACGCCGGTGTCCTCGTGCCAGTGGCGGGTCTCCTGCAGGATGCTCGACCCGGAGTCCAGCACGGCCGCGTGCCGGCAGATCTCATAGCGCACGGCCCGCTCCACCGAGCGCAGCGAGTTGACGTTCTTGGTCTCGGTCCGAGTGCCCAGCGGCACCGCCAGCTGCTCCTCAGCGCTCGGGTCGTCGCCGACGCGAGCCCGCAGCGACACGTTGGCGTCGCAGCGCACGTTGCCCTGCTCCATCTTGACGTCGGAGACGTCCAGCGCCTTGAGCAGGTCGCGCAGCGCGGAGACGTAGGCCCGAGCCACCTCGGGCGCCCGCTCCCCCGCACCGGTGATCGGCTTGGTGACGATCTCGATCAGCGGGATGCCCGCCCGGTTGAAGTCGACCAGGGAGAACTCCGCGCCATGGATGCGCCCGGTGGAGCCGCCGATGTGCGTGGACTTGCCGGTGTCCTCCTCCATGTGCGCGCGCTCGATCTCGACGCGGAAGACCGTCCCATCGTCCAGATCCACGTCCAGATAGCCCTCGAAGGCGATCGGCTCGTCATACTGGCTGGTCTGGAAGTTCTTCGGCATGTCCGGGTAGAAGTAGTTCTTCCGGGCGAACCGGCACCAGTCGGCGATCTGACAGTTCAGCGCCAGCCCGATCCGGATCGCGGACTCCACGGCCGTGGCGTTGACGACCGGCAGGGCGCCGGGCAGCCCGAGGCAGACCGGGCAGACCTGGGTGTTCGGGTCGGCGCCGAAACCAGTCGCGCACCCACAGAACATCTTGGTCGCGGTGTTCAGCTCGACGTGGACCTCCAGGCCCAGGACCGGGTCGAACCGGGTCAGTGCCTCGTCGTAGGCGACGACGTCCTCGACCTCCATGGACTCGGTGTGCGTGCTCACTTCGCCTCCTCGCTGACTGCTCCGGCGCTGACCCCGGTGGTCACATCCGGGGCCCGGTCCAGGACGCTCCCCGTCCCGCCCCACTGCTCGGCGAGCAGGGCCTCCAGAGCCCCACCCACGGCATACATCCGCTGGTCCTGGGTCGCCGGGGCGAGGATCTGTATGCCGACGGGCAGGCCGTCCTCGTCCGTCACCCCACTGGGCAGGGACAGTCCGGGGATCCCGGCCAGGTTGGCCGGGATGGTGGCGATGTCGTTGAGGTACATCGCCATCGGGTCCTCCATCTTGTCGCCGATCCGGAACGCCGTGGTGGGCGCGGTCGGGCTGATGAGCACGTCGGCCTGCTCGAACGCGGCCTCGAAGTCCCGCGCGATCAGGGTGCGGACCTTCTGCGCCTGGCCGTAGTAGGCGTCGTAGTAACCCGAGGAGAGCGCGTAGGTGCCCAGGATGATGCGGCGCTTGACCTCGTCACCGAAGCCCGCGTCGCGGCTGGCGCCCATGACCTGCTCGGCGCTGGGTGCCTCCACGCCCTCGGGGCTCACCCTCAGGCCGTAGCGCATCGCGTCGAAACGCGCCAGGTTGGAGGAGGCCTCGCTGGGCAGGATCAGGTAGTAGGCCGCCATGGCGTACTGGAAGTGCGGGCAGGAGACCTCGACGATCTCGGCACCGGCCTGCCGCAGCAGCTCGACGGACTCATCGAACCGGGCCTGGACCCCGGCCTGGTAGCCCTCCCCGGTGAGCTCCTTGACGATGCCGACGCGGGTGCCGGTCAGGTCGCGGTTGGCCGCGGCCTCCAGGACCGGCGGGACCGGTGCGTCGATGCTGGTGGAGTCCATCGGGTCGTGGCCGCCGATGACCTCGTGCAGCAGCGCGGCGTCGGTGATGGTGCGGGCGCACGGGCCGATCTGGTCCAGGCTGGAAGCCAGCGCGATCACGCCGTAGCGGGAGACCCCGCCGTAGGTCGGCTTGGCACCCACCGTGCCGGTGACCGCGCCGGGCTGGCGGATCGAGCCGCCAGTGTCCGAGCCGATCGCCAGCGGCGCCAGGAAGGCAGCGACCGCGGCCGAGCTGCCGCCACCGGAGCCGCCGGGGATCCGGTCCAGGTCCCACGGGTTGCGGGTCGGCCCATAGGCAGAGTGCTCGGTGGAGGAGCCCATCGCGAACTCATCCATGTTGGTCTTGCCGAGGATCGGCAGCCCGGCCTCCTTCAGGCGGGTGACCACCGTGGCGTCGTAGGGCGGGACCCACCCCTCGAGGGTCCGGGAGCCCGCGGTGGTGGGGATGCCCTGGGTGCAGGCGATGTCCTTGACCGCGATCGGCACACCGGCCAGTCGGGGCAGGTCTTCGCCCGCGGCGCGGCGGGCGTCGACGTCGGCGGCCGTGGCGAGCGCCCCCTCGGTGTCCACCTGCAGGAAGGCGTTGAGCACCGGGTTGAGGGCGGCGATCCGGTCCAGGTGGGCCTGCGTCAGCTCCACGGAGGTGAACTCCCCGGCCGCCAGGCCGTCGGCCATCTGCGCGGCGGTGAGGTGCGTGAGATCGGGATGAGTCGGCATACGGCTGCTCACCCCTCGTCCAGGATGCGGGGGACGCTGAACCGGTCCAGCTCGGAGGCGGGGGCCCCGGCGAGCGCCTGCTCGGCGGTCAGGCTCGGGCGCACCTCGTCGGGACGGGTCACGTTGGTCAGCGGCAGCGGGTGACTCATCGGCGGCACATCGTCGGCGGCGACCTCATTGATCTGGCCGACCCAGCCGACGATCTGGTCGAGCTGGCCGGCGAGGCGGTCGAGCTCCTCATCGGTGAGCTGGATGCGGGCCAGCATGGCGACGTGCGCGACATCGTCGCGAGACAGTGCGGACATGGGGTCAGTCTAGGTTCCCGCTCACCACCGGCTGAAACCGCTCGTTCTCCTCCGCTCGCGCTGACAGGATGCGTCGTATGCCGAGCACCTCACCGCTCCCCGCCGCGCCGGGGCCCGATGACTTCCGGGCCCTTGCGCGGTCCTCGCCGTGGCGGTTCGGCACGCTGCACCTCACCCACCGACCGAGCGGTGGCACGGCGGGCGAGGAGGAGCCGGTGGAGGCGTGGCTGCGCCGGCCCGGGCACCTGGAGGTGCTGGCCGGCGGCGAGCGGCACGTGGAGACGGGCGTGCCCTACACGCGGTCGGCGCTCTATCTCGAGGAACCGCGCGCCGGGCTGCGTCGACGGCTGTCGGAGCGGCTCCGTGGGCGGTCCGCGCGGCTGCGTGGGCGATCGGCGCGGCTGCGTGGGCGATCGGCGCGGCTGCGGGGGTGGTCCGCGGTGCCGGGCCTGGCACCGCGGGAGGTCTCGGTGGACCCTGCCGTCGTGCCACCGCAGTCGGTCGAGCCCGTCCGGCGTTCCGACGGGCTGGTACTGGAGCGGCCGTCCGGGGTCGACTACGACGACCCGATGTGGCAGAACTACCGATGGGTGGCGATGCTCGACCCGGTGGAGCTCTCCCACGGGGTCGACCTGGGTGAGGTGCACGCCCGCGAGCGCCTCGGGCGGCCCACCTGGACCGCAACCTGCCGCCCGCTGCCGGCCTCGAGCGAGGACTTCGGTGACGGCTACGACCCACGGTGCTCGTGCTGTGCACTGTTGTTCGGTGCCGTCAGCCAGGCTCTGGAGTTCCCCGCCGGTGACCCACTGGCGCCGGTGCCGGAAGAGGTCGCCGGCTACCCCTCCGCATACTGGGTGTCCCTCGACGTCGAGACGGGCATCGTGGTGGACGTCGAGCCTCAGGACGGTGAGCGCACTCGGACCTCGTTCAGCAACGTGATCCACGAGGTCGGACCGCTGCCTGCGGCCACTGACCGCTGACGGTCAGAGCTTCTCGCGCAGCAGGTCGGCCAGCACGACCGCCTGGTTGTGCTCGGTGTCCTTGGCGCCGTAGAGCAGGACGACCCGCTGGTGGCTGCGGACCTCCTCGAGCAGCTTCGTGAAGGCGTCGGCGCCGTCGAGCTCCGTGCGATAGCGCTCGGCGAACTCCTCGAACCGGTCCGGGTCGTGACCGAACCAGGTGCGCAGCTCGGTGGACGGGCCGACCTCCTTGACCCAGGTGGCGGACAGGTCGTCCTTGGCGATGCCCCGGGGCCACACCCGGTCCACCAGGATCGCGTGCCACCCTGGAGGGGCGCCGTCATAGAGCCGCCGGGTCGAGATCTCGGTCACGCCATGGTCTCCAGCCGATCCCGGACGGTGGCCGGGTCGGGATTGGTGTGGGCCTCGCCGTCGATGACCACAGTGGGGACGGTCTCGTTGCCGTCGTTGACGCTGCGGACAAAGGCGGCGGCCTCGTCGTCCTGCCAGATGTTCACCCAACGTGCCCGCTCCCGCATGTCGCCGAGCGAGGACTTCAGACGCATGCAGTACTGACAGCCGGGCCGCCAGTAGACGACGACCTCACGCTCACTCTCGGGCATGGCCAGGACCTCCTTGTGTCGCAGACTCCTCCCACCCTGCCACGGGCTGAGCCAGTAGGTCAGGCCAGCCCCGACCGTGGCGTAGACCGCGGCCAGTGCCCACCGCCCCTCCCAGGCAGCCTCCCCCGCGAGATAGGCGAAGAAGGCGAGCATCGGGAACCACAACCAGCGCATGGCTCCATGATCCCGTGACGTGTCCGTATGCGGCTCACCCGCGCGAGTGAGATGGCGGTGCCACGTCCTCCGCCCCCGCGGGGAGGAGCCCTGTCTGGCGCCGGTGGGCCGCGGGGGCCACGATGACTCCATGGCGCAGTCACTCCCGCTCCTCACGGTGGGGCACGGAACGCTCGACCAACACGGGCTGGGCGACCTCGTGGCGGGCGCGGGGGTCGAAGTGCTGGTCGACATCCGCCGCTTTCCGGGCAGCCGACACAACCCGGACTCACGCAGGGAGTCCCTGCAGCAGTGGCTCCCGGAGCGCGACATCGACTACCGGTGGGAGGAGCGGCTCGGTGGGCGGCGCCGGCTGGACGCCGAGGAGGAGTTGGCCAGCCCGGACCGGTGGTGGCGGGTCGACCAGTTCCGCGCCTATGCCGCCGGGACCCGCACGCCCGAGTTCGCCCGGGCGATGACCGACCTGCTCCGCACGGCGCGCCGGAACCGCACCGTGGTGATGTGCAGCGAGGCCGTGTGGTGGCGCTGCCACCGGCGGATCGTGGCGGACGTCGCGGTGCTCCAGCACGGCGTGCCCGTCGCACACCTGATGCACACTGGTCGGCTCACCGACCACCCGGTGAGCGAGGGCGCCCGGCTGACGGATGAGGGGACGGTCGTCTGGGACGGGTGACGTGCAGTGGGCACCGTGCGCCCGTCAGTCCGGCAGTGCGCCGTCAGTTCGGCGCGCTGAGCACGCGGGACAGCGCCGTTCGGCAGTGCGCCGTCAGTTCGGCGGGCCACTCTCCAGCAGCCTCCGGAACCCCGCCTCGTCCAGGATCGGCACGCCCAGCTCCTCGGCCTTGTCCGCCTTGGAGCCGGCGTTCTCCCCCACGACGACATAGTCGGTCTTCTTGCTGACCGAGCCCGCCGCCTTGCCGCCGCGGGAGACGATGGCCTCCTTGGACTCGTCGCGGCTGAAGCCCTCCAGTGACCCGGTCACCACCACGGTGAGCCCCTCGAGGTTGCGGACCACCGACGCATCGCGCTCATCGGCCATCCGCACTCCGTCGGCGGCCCACTCCTCCACGATGGCGCGGTGCCAGTCGACCTCGAACCACTCGGTGACGGACTGGGCGATGGTCGGCCCGACGCCCTCGGTGGCGGCCAGCTCCTCGAGGGACGCCGCCCGGATCGCGTCCATCGACCCGAACTCGGTGGCCAGGGCGCGGGCTGCGGTCGGGCCCACGTGCCGGATGGACAGGGCCACGAGCACGCGCCACAGCGGTTGGGACTTCACCTGCTCAAGGTTGGCGACCAACTTGGCGCCGTTGGCCGACAGGACCCGCCCGTCGACCACCGCCTCCGGCGGGTCGGTCTTCTTCGCCTCCCGCGTGTAGAGCCGGACCCGCGCGATGTCCTCCTGGGTGAGCCGGAACAGCGTCGACTCGTCGCTGATCACCCCGGCGTCGAGCAGGGCGTTGACTCCCTCCGCACCAAGTGCCTCGATGTCGAAGGCGCCGCGACCGGCCAGGCTAAACAGGCGCTCGCGCAGCTGGGCCGGGCAGGTGCGAGAGTTGGGACAGCGGATGTCCTTGTCGCCCTCCTTCTGCTGCGCCAGTGTGGTGCCGCAGGAGGGGCACTCAGTGGGCATCACGAAGGCCACCTCGCTGCCGTCCCGCAGGTCCGCGACCGGACCCACCACCTCGGGGATCACGTCACCGGCCTTGCGCAGCACGACGGTGTCGCCGATCAGCACGCCCTTGCGCTCCACCTCGTGGGCGTTGTGCAGTGTCGCCTGCTCGACCGTTGACCCGGCGACCTTGACCGGCTCCATCACGGCATAGGGGGTGACCCGCCCGGTGCGGCCCACGTTGACGCGGATGTCGAGCAGCTTGGTGGTGACCTCCTCGGGCGGGTACTTGTAGGCGATCGCCCACCGGGGCGCCCGCGAGGTCGACCCGAGGCGGCGCTGCACACTGACCTCGTCGACCTTGATCACGATGCCGTCGAGCTCGTGCTCGGCGGCGTCGTGGCGGTGCTCGCCGTAGTAGGTGATGAACTCCTCGACGGTCGTGAGGTCGTCGAGCACCTTGGCGTGCGAGGAGACCGGCAGCCCCCACGCGGACAACAGCTCATAGGCCTGGGACTGCCGGGTCATCTCGAAGCCCGTGCGGGCGCCGATGCCGTGGACCAGCATGCGCAGCTTGCGCGCGGCGGTGACCCGCGGGTCCTTCTGTCGCAACGACCCCGCGGCCGTGTTGCGCGGGTTGGCGAACGGCGCCTTGCCCGCCTCGACCAGGGAGGCATTGAGCGCCTCGAAGGCCTCCACCGGGAAATAGACCTCGCCCCTCACCTCCAGCACGTCCGGGATCGGCACGGCCTCGCCCTCCTGGTGCTCTGGCGGGGTCAGGGTGTGCGGGATGCCCTCGATCGTCCGCACATTGAGCGTGACGTCCTCGCCGGTGCGGCCGTCACCGCGGGTGGCCCCGCGCACGAGCCTGCCCTTCTCATACAGGAGGTTGACGGCCAGCCCATCGATCTTGAGCTCGCAGAGGTAGTGCACGTCGGCGCCGCCGACCTCGGTCTCGACGCGGGTCGCCCAGGCCTGCACCTCCTCCAGCGAGAAGGCGTTGTCCAGGCTGAGCATCCGCTCGACGTGGTCGACCGCGGCGAACTCGGTGGAGAAGGTGCCTCCGACCAGCTGGGTCGGGGACTCCGGCACGCGCAGCTCGGGCCACTCCTGCTCGATCGCCTCAAGGCGCTTGAGCAGAGCGTCGAACTCGCCGTCGGTGATCGTCGGGGCGTCCCGGACGTAGTAGGCGAACTGGTGCTCCCTGATCTCCTCGGCCAGTTCCTCCCACTGGTGCCGCACATCCTCCGGTGCCGGTGCTGTCTCGCTCACGCCCCCATCTTGACGCACCGGGCCGACACCCGGCACCGAAGCCGACACGAACCGCCCGCCCCCTGGACACCCGACCCGCCCGGGCACACCCCGGTTCGGCACAATGCAGATGCGACCCCGAGCACACCGTGCAACCGTGGTGTCTTCACGCGCGTTAGGTCCAGTGAGGACGCGGACCACCGGGGGTGTGTCCCACACGACGCGGGTCAGAGCCGCACGAGGAGGAACGATGCGCACGCAGCACGCAGTTCGGGCAGGACAGCGCCGTGGGGTGCGGCGGGTCGCAATGGCGACTCTGCCGGTGGCCGCACTGGTCCTGATGAGCGCCTGCGGGAGCGAGGAGCCCGAGGTCGAGGCGCCCTCCACCTCCGCGGACGAGCCGGCCGACACCGAGCCGACGACCGATGCCGCCGAGGAGACCGACGAGGTCACCACCAACGACGACGAGGAGGTCACGGCGGATCCGCAGCCGACCGCCGACCCGATCGAACCGACAACTGAAGGCCCGACCACGGAGGACCCCACGACAGAGGAGCCCACCACTGGGCTCCCCACGATGGAGCCCCCGAAGGAAGGCGCCGGAGACGCTGTTGACGTCGCGCAGCAGTATGTGGACCTCGTCGCCTCGGGCGACACCGCCGCGGCCTACGGGATGCTCAGCCCGGAGGCGATGGTCTACTACCCAGACCAGCAGGTCTTCGAGGAGAACGGCATCGCCGAACTCACGGAGAACCTGGCCGAGGCCAGTGGTGAGCCACAGCTGGCGATCCGCTCGGCCTACGAGGAGACGCACGACTCGGCGCAGGTGGTGAGCCTGTGGGGTGAGGACTCCGACGGCGAGCCGTGGGCGCAGGCCTTCGCGATCCGCAAGCTGGACGGGGCCAGCTGGGTCATCGACCAGGAGATCACGCCCTCCACCGGCCAGAACCGGCTGAACTGGCTCAACCCGGGCATCCAGGAGGGGATGCAGGAGTGGGAGGTCAACCCCGAGGCGCCGATCACCTTCGCGCTCCTCAAGCACAGCGGGCCCAATGTCGCAGTGACCGCCAGCATCAACGACGGCGACGTGGGCTCCCAGCAACTGACCGAGCGCCCGACCGACGGTGCGGTGATGTATGACCTGTCCGACAGCGACCTGACCGACGGCCCCAACGTGGTCACGGCGAGCTGGGTCGCCGAGGACGACCCGTTCGTGCACACCAGCGCCACACCCGCGACCAACCCGGGCTGAGGCTCAGCACGTCGGCCCAGAAGGTGGTCCCGCTCTCGACCGCAGTGGCGATCGCGTCCCAGTCACCAGTGCGCAGGGTATTCATGTCGACAGGCAGGCCAACCAGGAGCCCGGCTGACCGCCCGACCATCTCGGCACCGGGCCCCGTGCGGGCAAACTCGGGCAGATAGGCAGGATCGTCACGCCCTCGGCAGTCTGGGTCAGTGCGTCACAAACGACGCTAAGAGCCTCCCGGATGTCGTTCCCGGGCCATGATCCGATACCGTTCCCGAACACCAGAGGTCAAGGGGGCGGCATGGCGCCGATGCTGGCCGACCAAGTCCAGACACGGGACCCTCGCAGGGCCACCGACTCACCCCGGCCCCAGGCCAGGTCATGGTCGCTGCGCAACCCGGGTTCAACCCGCTCAGTCAGGTCCGTTATCAGCGCTGGCTTCGGACAGTCTGATCCTCCACGACCTCGGCGACGATCTCCGGAGTTGAGCGGGTGGCCAGATCGTCGAGCTCGGCGATGCTCACCGACTCGGGCAGTTCGGTGGCCTCGCTGTCGTAACGCACCCAACTGCCGCCGGAGTTACCCGAGGTGTATATGCCCGACCAATCGTCGGTGGCGAGCCACCGGTCGCTCACCTGCTCCCCCCGGATGACCCATGGCTTGAGGAAGAGCAGGTACTCGCCGGGCTCCCCCAGAAGGGGACTCCCTGACTCATCGTGGGCAAACGTCGCCACACGCACCTGCTCGGGCCGCTCACCGGCGATCGGCTCGGCAAGTTCGAGCGTCACTACTGCGATGGCTGTGCCTGCAATGGTGTCATGATCGACCACCCCGGTAGACTGGAAAATCCCGATGGTGCTGCTGTCATGAGCCATCTCCTTGAGGCTCGTGTACATCCTTACCCGCGAGAAATCAGCCGACCCATCACCAGTTGTTTCTTCACTCTGCGGGGTCTGGATGCTGCCCTCCGTAGCGCTCGGCGTCAGCACTCGATCGTGCTCCCCTGCGCCGACATCACTCGACGCGCCAGAACATGCTGTTGCAGCCAGGCACAGGATGCCTGCACTTGCCACCCATCGGTATCGTGGAGAACGAGACATCTTGGCTCCGATCATCCGTAAATATTCACGACCCCAGCCCGATCATCGGGTCGAGGGGTTGAGTACGACGGGAAGGCCGATGTCGGCAGACGTCGCACTAGTCCAGAGAAGCGAGATGTCCGTGTTAAGGCTGTTCCATGAGTACGCAGCACTTGCAGCAGACGTATAGTACGAATGACTCGATGGGATCTGATAGGTAACGCTTGTGTCACTAGATCCCCAGTTGCACGACAGGTGGGCACCACCATGAGGAGCAGCGATACCACGATAGCAGCGGCTGTGCGTGCCATAGGCGAACATTAGTACCGGCCGCAGGAGTGTCAACAACGGGGTGCGGCGAGTCGCGATGGCGACTCTGCCGGTGGTCGCACTGGTCCTGATGAGCGCCTGCGGGAGCGAGGAGCCCGAGGTCGAGGCACCCTCCACCTCCGCGGACGAGCCGTCCGACACCGGGCCGACGACCGAGCCCGCCGAGGAGACCGACGAGGTCACCACCAACGACGACGAGGAGGTCACGGCGGACCCGCAGCCGACCGCCGACCCGATCGAGCCGACGACGGGTGGCCCGACCACGGAGGCTCCCACGACAGAGGAGCCCACCACTGGGCTCCCCACGATGGAGCCCCCGGAGGAGGGCGCCGGAGACGCTGTTGACGTCGCGCAGCAGTATGTGGACCTGGTCGCCTCGGGCGACACCGCCGCGGCCTACGGGATGCTCAGCCCGGAGGCGATGGTCTACTACCCAGACCAGCAGGTCTTCGAGGAGAACGACATCGCCGAGCTCTCGGAGGACCTGGCCGAGGCCAGCGGTGAGCCACAGTTGGCGATCCGCTCGGCCTACGAGGAGACGCACGACTCGGCGCAGGTGGTGAGCCTGTGGGGTGAGGACGCCGACGGCGAGCCGTGGGCGCACGCCTTCGCGATCCGCAAGCTGGACGGGGCCAGCTGGGTCATCGACCAGGAGATCACGCCCTCCACCGGCCAGAACCGGCTGAACTGGCTCAACCCGGGCATCCAGGAGGGGATGCAGGAGTGGGAGGTCAACCCCGAGGCGCCGATCACCTTCGCGCTCCTCAAGCACAGCGGGCCCAATGTCGCAGTGACCGCCAGCATCAACGACGGCGACGTGGGCTCCCAGCAACTGACCGAGCGCCCGACCGACGGTGCGGTGATGTATGACCTGTCCGACAGCGACCTGACCGACGGCCCCAACGTGGTCACGGCGAGCTGGGTCGCCGAGGACGACCCGTTCGTGCACACCAGCGCCACACCCGCGACCAACCCGGGCACCTGACCCCGGCGATTGATCCCGGCGAGTGACCGCGGCGACTGACCCGGGGCGGCTGCCAGCCAGCCCGCGCCACCGGTCAGGATTCGAGAAGCCCGCGCGCCACGGCATACCTAACATGAAGACATGGCTTCCATCGATGCGATCACCCTCGAGGTGCAGGACGTCCCGAGCGCCCGGCGCTTCTACGCCGAGTGTGGGCTGGACACCCGGATCGAGCTGTGGGCCTCGGACGCGCCGACCTCCGGGTTCCGGGGCTTCACGCTGTCCCTCACCGCACCGCAGCCCGCCGACATCAACCGGCTCATGGACGCGGCGTCCGCGGCCGGGGCCATGGTTCTGAAACCGGCCGAGAAGTCGCTGTGGGGCTACGGCGGTGCGGTGCAGGCGCCCGATGGCACGATCTGGACCTTCGCGTCCTCGACCAAGAAGGACATCGGCCCCGCCACCGGTGAGATCGAGTCCTTCGTGCTGCTGCTGGGCGTCGCCGACGTGAGGGCCAGCAAACAGTTCTATGTCGACCGTGGCCTGGCGGTGGCGCGGAGCTTCGGCGGCAAGTATGCCGAGTTCGACATGCCCGACTCGCCGGTCACCCTGGCCCTCAACGGGCGGCGGGCGCTGGCCAAGAACGCCGGCGTCTCCGCCGAGGGCGAGGGGTCGCACCGTCTGGTGGTCACCGGCGACCCTGGCCCGTGCACCGACCCGGACGGGTTCATCTGGGAGGCCTCCGGCGGAGCCGACACCACCGCGTGACCGACGGCGAGGGGTCCGACGCGGTCAGCGCGCGGCCTCCTCGGCGAGCGCACGGGCGGTCTCGATCGTCGCGCGGGTGAGCGCGGCCGCATCCGACGGGGTGCTGCCGGCCAGCCCGCAGGCAGGTGTCACACCGAGGTCGTCCAGGCTGGCCGGGGGCAGGCCGAGCTCGTGCCAGCGGGTCGCCAACCGCTGGGACACCTGGTCGTATGCCGAGGGTCGGCTCGTCGACAGCACCCCGGCCCAGAGTCTGGTCCCGGCCTCGACCGCGGTGGCGATCGCGTCCCAGGCCGGCGTGGTGAGGGTGTTGACGTCCAGGGCGATCGCCTCGGGGGCCGCGCCCCGGAGCAGGTCGACGGGCGGCTCGTCCCCGCAGCAGTGGAGCACGGTGGCGGCTCCGGCAGCGCGCGCTGCGGACACGACGCCACCCAGCACGTGCTCGGCCTGGCTCCGGTCGGGGGCCTGCAGGACGCGATAGCCCGAGTCGGACCGCACCCGCCCCAGCACCACCGCCGGCAGGGACGGCTCGTCGATCTGCAGGGTCAGCTGTGCGCCGGGCACGAGGCGGGCCAGCTCGGCGAGATGCAACCCGATGCCCTCGGCGAGCGACTCCGCGAGGTCACGGGTGGCGCCGGCGTCGGAGAGCACCCGGTCCCCCAGCGGCAGCCAGAGCTCCGAGGCGAGCGTCCACGGTCCCGCCACCTGCACCTTCAGCGGGCCGTCCCACCCGTCGAAGACCTCGGCGAGCTCGTCGAGGTCCTGGCGCCGCCACGAGCCGGTGCGCTCGGCGTCCCGACCGGCGTGGTCGACCAAGCGCCACCCCTGCGGTTGCAGGTCGACCGGCAGGTCCACCAACAGGCCGGCCCCGCGGCCGATCATGTCGGCACCGGGACCGCGTGCCGGCAGCTCAGGCAGATAGGGCAGGACGCTCACGCCCTCGGGTGCCTCCGTGAGCAGGTCGCGGACTGACTGCAGCGCACCGCGAATATCCGTTCCGGGCCAGGATCCGATCCCGGTTGCAAGCACCATGGGGCCAGTCAACCATTCTTGGGGAGGATCGGAACGCGGCTGCGCATTCTTGGGGAGATCCGGACCGTGCCGTCTGGACCCCGAGCGGTCCGAACCTCCCCAAGAATGCGTTTTGCCCGGTCCGAACCTCCCCAAAAATGGGTGAGGGGGTCAGTGCCCTTCGTGCTCGGCGATGGCGGGCTCCTGCCCCTCCTCCACGACCACGAACTGGCCCATCATCCCCTGGTCCTCGTGCTTGAGCAGGTGGCAGTGGTACATGTACGGCACCGCCGGGTCGGCGTAGTCGGTGAAGGTCATCAGCAGGCGATAGGTGACGCCCTCCTCGGTCAGGATCGTGTCCTTCAGCCCCGACAGCTCCGGCGGCGGCTCGCGACCGTCCACGGACAGCACCCGGAACTGCACGTCGTGCACGTGGAAGGTGTGCACCTCACCACCGTGGTTGGTCACCTCCCACACCTCGGTGTCGCCCAGCGTGACGACCTCGTCCGCGTGGTCCATCCGCATCTGCGCACCGTTGATCTGCCGGCCGCTCATCCGGAACTCCCGGACCCGGTCCACGGCGGACGGGTCGCCGGCGTGCTCCACGATGTCGGGCGCAAGCTCCTCGGGGAGCTCCGGGGAGTCCGCCAGCTCGTCGGCAGCCCGCAGCTGGAGCACGTCGAAGCGGTCCTGCCCACCGCTGAACCGCTCCGCGAGGAAGTTCTGCCCCAGGTCGGGGTCGATGCTGCGCAGCACCCGGGTCTCCCCCGGCTCCAGCCGCACCAGGACCTCGGCCCGCTCCCCCGGGGACAACCGCACCGACGTCGCCTCGTGGGGTGCCGGCAGCAGCCCACCGTCGCTGCCGATCTGCACCAGGGGAGAGCCGTCGTCGAGGGAGAACTGGTAGACCCGCATCGGCGACCCATTGAGCAACCGCAGCCGGACCAGCTCGGTCGACACCTCCGCATACGGCCCCTCGGTGCCGTTGACCAGCACCCGGTCCCCGAACTCACGCCCGCCGTCCACCGCACCCCTGCGGACCGTGGGATCGGTGACGATGACGGGGAGGTCGTCGACGCCGTAGTCCGAGGGGAGCTCGACCTGGGCGGCCGGGTCGTCGAGGATGAACATCCCGGCCAGCCCTCGGGCTACGTGTTCCTGGGTCCTGCCGTGGGGATGCGGATGGTACCACAGCGTCGTGGCCGGCTGGTCGATGGTCCACGTCGGGTCCCAGGTGCCACCGGGCTCGACCATCTGGTGGGGCCCGCCGTCCATCGCGGCAGGCAGGTGCATGCCGTGCCAGTGGACGGTGCTCGCCTCGGGCAGCTCGTTGCGGACGTGCACGAGCACCTCCTCGCCGCGCTCGGCGCGCAGGGTCGGCCCGAGGTAGTCGCCGTTGAAACCCCACGTGTCCACCGCACCCTCACCCAGGTCCAGGTGGCCCTCCTGCGCGGTCAGCTCGAACACGCGACGCCCCTGCTCGTCGATGGTGGATTCGGCCAGGGGCGGGATCACCAGCTCGGTGTCGAAGTCGACCTCGCCGACGGTGTCGGTCGGGCCGAGCGCCACCCAGGCGATGCCGAGGGCACCGGCCGTCAGGAGCCCGACCCCCAGCACGCCGATCACGACGAGACGGCGAAAGATCGAGAACATACTGCGGCGGCGGGCCATGATCACTCCAGGACGGTGGGACTGCGGGTCCCCTCCACGATGTGGTGCCGCGTAGGCCGAAGGGCCGGTTCTGCGGGTCAGCTCAGGGTCGCGCTCAGGGACGGCTCAGGGCTCTCCCCGAACCCGGAGACGTGCATGGCGCATACTGAGGCATGATGACAACCCGATCCGGAACACAGCGGAGCCACCTGGCCACCAGTCCGTTCGCACCGAAGATCGAGCCCGAGATCGAGCACTTCGAGCTGCACGACAGGGTCTCGCACCAGTCCCACGGCCTCGGCCGCGTGGTCAGTCAGGAGAGCGCCGCCGTGACCGTGGACTTCGGCGACTGCACGCACCGCATCGTCAGCCCGTTCCACCTGCTCGAGCGGCTCTGACCGCACCCACGAGCTCGCATGACCGTCCCGCCCCTGCCCGCGCTCCCGTCCCTGGACGCCCAGCACGAGCAGCTGAGCGGCCTCGGCCTTGCCGTCCCTGACCTGCCCCCCGACCTGCGGGGCGATCTGCTCGTGCTGCACCCTCGGCATACGGCCGCGGTCGTGCTGGCACCCCTGCTGCGGCTCGCTGACCGCGCGGGGTTCGTCGTGGAGGACCTCGCGGACCTGGCCGAGTTCGCCCCGGCCCCGGGGGTCGAGGTGCCCGACGCGGACCTGTATGCCGTGACCTCCCCCGAGCGCGGCGACGAGTTCGCCAACCGCAGCCCGGACGAGGTCGACCCACAGATCCGGGCCCGCGGCCGCGACCTGATGACCGTCAGCGAGGGCCTGGCCTGGGCCCTGCAGGTGCCCGCCGTCATCGAGCGCAACCACTGCTTCATGACCACCGGCTCCCGCAAGCCGGCCGCCCGTCCGGGGAAGCTGGACGCCCGAGTGCCTGCCCTGTGGATCAGCAACGGCACCGGCCGGGACGGCGCCGGGCGCAGGAACGCCCCGAAGGTCGGCTGGTGCTGGGCGGGCAACCGGCACACCTGGCTGGGCATCGCCTCGGTCGGCTCACGCACCGCCTGACCTGTCCTCGAAGGACGTCAGCGCAGGGACCCCACCAGGGCGTCGAAGCGGTTCAACACCTCGGCCTTCTGCGGCTCGGGGAGCCAGCTCGCCACGAACGAGGCTCGTGCCATCTCGGTGAGCCGCTGAACTGGCACCCCGGCCCCGGCCAGGATGCCGTACTCCGCCAGCACGGTGGTCGGGAACATGCCCGGGTCATCGCTGCACGGGAACACGTTCAGCCCGGCCTCGAGCATCGCCAGGATGGATGCCCTACGCCACGGACGCCAGGACCTCCGCGAAGTGGTGGAGGCCACCGTGAACGCCACCTGCTCCTCACGCATCCGCGCCACGACTGCGTCGTCCTCCAGCACGAAGTAGCCGTGATCGAGGCGGTCGCACCCGAGCACGTCCAGGCAGGTGACGGCGTTGCGCGCTGCGGGGACGTGCTCGGAGGTGTGCGCGGTGCGCCCCAGTCCTGCCTGCCCGGCGAGCCGGTAGGCGTCGGCGAAACGCTCCGGCGGCCCGGCGGTCTCCAGGTTGTCGAGGCCGATGCCGGCCACGTAGTCGTGCGGGTGTGCTGTCACCGTGCGCACCCACTCCAGAGCCTCCTCCCCCGTGCCGCTGCGGTCGATGGCGGCCAGCAGCCGGCCGGTCATCCCGAAGTCCCGCTCGGCCAGCCGGATCCCCTCGGCGTGTGCCTCCACCCAGCGTGCATAGCCCAGGTGCGCCAGGTGCTCGGGGATCATGTCGAAGGAGACCTCCAGGTGCCAGGTGCCCGCAGCGTGCGCGGCCTGGAAGGCCTCGTAGGTGATCCGAGTCAGGTCATCCGCGTCGCGGAGCACCCCTCGCACCCACTCCGAGACCTGGAACAGCGAGTAGGAGGTCACCGGTTCGTCGGCCGACCTGCCCTGGGGCATCGGGATCCGCGTGCTGCGATACAGCTCGGGGTCCGGCGGGCGGGAGTTGATCGAGGCAAAGATCGTCTCGGGCGCCTCCGGCAGGTCGAGCTGCTCGCGGCGTGCCAGCTCGGCGAAGGTGTCCGCGCGCACGGTGCCCAGCAGGTGGCAGTGCAGGTCTGCCTTGGGCAGGGCGGTCAGGAAGGGGGTGAGCTCGTCAGCCATGCTCAGCCACCGACCACCTCTCGTGCGAACCGCTCGACCCACTCGGTCCGGTTCGGCACGATCTCGATCGGGTCGAGCGTGGCGTAGCCCGCGCCGGTCGGGTCGGCCGCAACGTCACCGACGACGGCGGTGAGTTCCTCGGGCAGCTCCACGGCCAGGTTCACCGGCAGGTCGCCGACCAGCTCGGCCGAGGACTGCTGGGCCTCCACGGAGAGCAGATAGTCGATGAACTGGTGCGCGCCGTCCTCGTTGGGCGCACCGACCGGGACCATCGCCCGATTGGTGGCCATGAAGCGGCCCTCGGCCGGCGGCGTCCAGGCGATCGGCTCGCCGGCGGCGATCAGGTCGGTGGCGAAACCGTTCAGCGCCACGCCACCGATCACCTCGCCCTGGGTGAGCAGGTTCGTGAACTCGGTGGTCGAGGAGTAGAACTGCAGCACGTTGGGGGCCCACTGCGCCATGGTGGTGAAGGCGGTGTCCACGTCGTAGGGGCCGGAGCCATAGGTCGCGGCGACGCCGGAGACGGTCAGCTGACCCGCGGTGACGGCGATGTCCGGCAGCGCGACGCGCCCACTGTGGGCCGGGTCGGCATAGAGCTCCCAGGAGGCGGCCTCCTCGGCGGTCAGCTCGTCGGTGTTGTAGAGCACGCCGTTGAGCTGGTAGCTGTAGGCCGGGCCCGAGTAGGCCTCGTCGATCGCGAAGTCGGCGATGTCCCCGAGCGCGGGCACGTCCTCGGCGGTGACCTCCTGGAACAGCTCCTCCTCGTCGGCGATGCCGGCGTAGGTGTCCGAGATGAGCATCACGTCGATGCCGGAGTCCTCACCCTCGAGCTTCAGCCGCGAGAGCCGGTCCGCGTTGGAGCCGGTGTCCAGCTCGACCGTGATGCCGGTGGCCTCGGTGAACGGGTCCACGACGGCCTCGGTGAACTCCTCCACCCCGAACGGGAAGGTGGACACCACGATGGTGTCGGAGCTGCCAGCCTCCTCACCGCCGTCCGAGCCGCACGCGGCCAGGGACAGGGCCGTGGTCGCGGCCAGGGCGATCGACAGTGAGCGGCGGTGGCGGTGCAGGGTGGACATCAGATGGTCCTTTCGAGGGGGTTGGGCAGGGGTCAGGACTTCGGGGGAAGGCGCACCAGATGCGCATCGGGGGCCTGGACACTCACCCGGTCACCTGGGCGCAGGTCGGGTGCCCCGGCGGCGCGGGTGTCGGAGAGCAGGCGCACCATCTCTCCGCCGGGCGTGGCGGCCTCAACGGTGATCAACACGTCCACACCGCGGTAGGCGACGTCAAGGACGGTCGCGGTCAGGGACACTGCCCCGGTGGTGGCGGCCGGCGAGGCCTCGGGGGTGAGGACCAGGTGCTCGGGCCGCACCGTCAGCTCGGCGCCGTTCCCGTCGGGGATGAAGTTCTCATAGCCCAGGAACTCCGCCACGAAATGGTTGGCCGGTGCCGCAAAGACCTCGTGCGGGGCACCCTGCTGCTGAATCCGACCATCCTTCATCAGCACCATCTGGTCGCTCATCTCCAGCGCCTCGTCCTGGTCGTGGGTCACCAGCACCACGCTCAGGCCGGTCTCGGACTGGATCCGACGGATCTCGCTGCGCATCTGCAGGCGCAGGCGCGCGTCCAAGTTGGACAGTGGCTCATCGAGCAGCAGCAGGTCGGGGCGGATCGCGATCGCGCGGGCGACTGCCACCCGTTGCTGCTGACCTCCGGAGAGCTTCTTGGGGCGGCTGCCGGCCAGGTGGCCCAGACCCACCAGCTCCAGGGCCTCGGTCACCCGGCGGGTCCGCTCGGCGCTGTTGACCTTGCGCAGCTTGAGGCCGTAGGCCACGTTGTCGGCCACGCTCATGTGCGGGAACAGGGCATAGGACTGAAAGACCATGCCCAGGTTGCGCTTCTCCGGCGGAGTCCGGGTGCTGTCCTTGCCGCGGATGGTGATGGTGCCGCTGGTGGGCGTCAGGTAGCCCGCGAGCATCCGCAGGCTGGTGGTCTTGCCGCACCCGCTGGGACCCAGGAGCGTGGTCAGTTTGCCGTCGGGGATGTCCAGGTCGATGGCGTCGACCGCCGTGAAGTCACCGAACGTCTGGGTCACGGCCCGGAACTGGGCGGCCGGCGTCCCGGTCTGAGTGGTGCGCACGCTCATGTGTTGATTCCTCCGAAGATCTTGGCGAACCCCACGGTGCGCTCGGCGATGATGGCGATCACCACGGTGCCGGCGAGGATGAGCACCGACGTGGACGCCACGATCGGGGTGTAGTTCTGCTGGACGTAGTCGAGCATCGTCACGGGCAGGGTGCGGAAGTCACGGCTCTGCAGGAGCAGCGACAGGGGCACATTGTTGAACGAGGTGATGAAGCTGAGCAGCCCTGCGGAGAAGAGCCCGGGGCGCAGCAGGGGCAGCGTCACCGTGAAGAAGGTGCGCAGCGGGGAGGCGCCCAGACCACGGGCCGCGTCCTCCACGGCCGGGTCCATCAGCGCCAGCGAGGCTCCGGTGACGCGCACGGCATACGGGAACATCAGCACGGTGTGCCCGATCAGCAGGGTGGACAGGTTGTCCAGGTTGAGCCCGATCATGAACTGCTGGTAGAGCGCCAGGCCGACCACGAGCTCGGGCACGATCAGCGGTGAGAGGAACAGACCCTCCAGCAGGGACCGTCCCGGCAGCCGGCCGCGATGGATCGCCAGCGCCACGGGCACCCCGAGCAGCAGCGCGAAGACCGCCGACAGCACCGCCAGCTGCAGGCTGGAGACGAGCGAGGTCATGAACGGCTTGTAGGCCAGGGCCTCGGAGAACCAGCGCAGCGACCATCCCTCGGGCGGGAAGCGCAGGGTGGACCCGGACGTGAAGGCGGTGATCACGATGAACACCAGCGGCACGATCATCACCACATAGCCGAGCACCGCGAGCGAGGCCACGACCGGTCGACGACTCCTCATTCCACCCTCGCCTTCCGCCCGATCAGGCTGGAGATCGCGGAGACGGCAAAGACGAGCACCGTCATCACCATGGCGATCGAGCTGGCCGCGGCCCAGTCGATCGTGGTGCTGGAGTAGGTGTAGAGCTGGGTGGACAGCATCCGCTGTCGGGAGCCGCCGAGCAGGTAGGGCGTGGTGTAGGCGGTGACCGACCCTGCGAACACGAGGGTGGCCGCCACGACCACACCTGGCCAGGACAACGGCACCACGATGGTCCAGAAGGTGCGGGCCCGCCCGGCCCCCAGACCGCGGGCGGCGTCATCGAGGGAGGCGTCCACCTGGGCCAGCGCGGAGTAGCAGGCGACGATCGCCAGGGGCAGGAACAGCTGCAGCAGGCCGAGCACGATCGCCAGCGGTGTGTAGAGCAGCTGCGGCGCCTCGCTGACCACACCGAGCGCGACCAGGGCCTGCGCCAGCGCGCCCTGCGAGCCCAGCACCACCAACCACCCGAAGGTGCGCACGACGCTGGACAGCAGCAGCGGGAAGATCGCGATGGCGAGCAGCACCCCCGACCAGCGGGAGTTGGACCGGGCCAGCAGGTAAGCCGTCGGGAAGCCGAGCACCACGCACGCGATCGTGACGATCAGTCCCAGGCCGAGGGTGCGGCCGATGATCGCCAAGTCGTAGGGGTCGGTCAGCATCTGGCCGAGCCGGGCGAAGACCTCGGCCGCGGCAGTCTCGGGCGGGGCGAAGATCATGATCACCGACGGGATCAGGAAGCCCGCCAGGAGCAGCACGAGGCCAGGGACCAGCAGCCACGCTAGCCGTCGTCCTCGCATCGTGTCCTCGCTGCACTCTGGTCCGTGGGCGGTCTCAATTGCAGATGAAACCGGTCCCACAACCGGTTTCATTCAATGGGATACTAAACCAGACGCCGGGTGTGGGCGTCTAGCCCGTCTCATCGTGAGGAGAACGACCAGTGGCCACCCTGTCCGATGTCGCGGCGCGTGCCGGAGTCTCGAAGTCGACGGCGTCCCGGGCGCTGAGCACGCCGACGCTGGTGGCACCCGCCACCGTCGAGCGGGTGCTCGAGGCGACCGTGGAGCTGGGGTTCGTGCCCAACCGGGCCGCGCAGGGGCTGGCTCGGGGCCGCTCCGGCATCGTCGCCCTCGTGGTGCCCACCCTGACGAACGCGTTCTTCACACCGATCATCGGCGGGTCCCAGGACCGAGCGGCCGAGGACGACCTGCAGCTGACCGTGGCGGTCAATGCCCTGGAGTCGGCCGAGGACCTGCGGCGATTCGAGCGGCTGGCGCGCGAGGTGGACGGAATGCTGATCGTGGCCCCGCGCGCGGCGGACGCCACCATCGCGCACCTGGCCGGCCTCAAGCCCACCATCCTGGTCGACCGGGAGCTGGACCGGGTGGACTCGGTGACGGCGGACACGGCCTCGGCCTTCGCCCGCCTGGTCCACGCGCTGGCCGGGGAGGGCCACACCCGCCTGATCTACATCGGTGGCCCGGACCGGACCTGGCAGAACACCCAGCGAGAGCAGGCCGTCGCCACGGCAGCTGGGCGCAGCGAGGTCGAGCTGGAGACGCTCGGTCCCCTGCTGCCCACCTTCGAGGCGGGGGCCGCGGTGACCGAGCAGGTGCTCGCACTCGAGGCCTCGGTGGTGCTGCCCTATGCCACCGACCTGGGCCTTGGGCTCCTGCTGAATCTGCATCGTGCTGGGCGAGCCTCCTGGCGACTGGACCCGGACGACGAGGGCCGTCTGGCGGTGGTCGGTGTTCCCGGCACACCCATGGTCGATGTCGATGGCGTGGCCCTGGGACGACGTGCGATGTCACGCCTGGCCGCTCTGATCAACGGTCCTGGCAGCCCCCCGCGAGCGGAGCGGCTGCCGGTGCCGGTGAGCTGGCCGCAGCCCTGACCCTGCCCTCGGTGGGACGGTCAGCGCAGCAGCAGGCTGACCACGGCAGCGAGGATCACGGTGTTGAAGCCGAAGGCCAGGACGCTGTGGCCGGTGACGGTCCGGCGCATCCGCGGGGTCCGGATCTGGACGTCGCTGGCGGCGAACGTGGTGGAGATGCCAACACTGAAGTACAGGTAGTCCGTCCAACTGCGACGCTCGGCCTCCCCGGGGAAGGCCAGCTCGTGGTAGCCCGAGCGGGCGTCCTTCATCAGGTAGGCCACGCTGTAGGACAGCACCACCGTCGACCACGCGCCCACCACCATGACCGCCACCAGCAGGCCCCCGACCGCCGGCGGGAACAGTCCCTCGCTCAGGGCCCGGGGGTACCAGAAGACCCCGAGCGCCAGCGCGATGACACTGACGCCCTGAGCGGTGCCGGGGCCGGGGTGGGTCCCGAGGATGTAGTGGCTGTACCAGTTTCCGGGCCGGGACGCCTCGGCCCACCCGAGGTAGCGGGCCGGAGAGGTCCGGGAGAAGGCCAGGAACGTGCCAAGCACATAGGTCACCAGGTAGCTGGCCAGCACCAGCAGGAGCAGGATCTCCAGCTGATCGCCGGGCGACTCCCCGCGGGCGCCCAGCACCAGGGCTGCCCCCACACCGACCCCCGCCCCCGTGGCCATCGCGACATAGCTGCGCCGGCCCTCGGCCAGCCAGCCCCCCGGCATACTCACCGCCTGGTGCTCGTCCCCGTCGCGGCGATGGTCGCCGAGCCGACCACGCGCGTCCCGTCGTAGAGCACCACGGACTGGCCAGGGGCCACGCCGCGGATCCGGCGCTCCAGCCGCACCTCGACGTTGTCGCCGTCGGCCCAGGCCGTCGCCGGGATCTCCTCACCGTGCGCCCGGACCTGCGCGCCGACCGACACGATGCCTTCCGGGGCCGGACCGCACCACCGGGCGTGGTCACCGGTGATCTCGTCGAAACCGAGCAGCTCCGCGGTGCCCACGACGACCTGGTTGGACTCCGGACGCGTCTCGACGACATAGCGCTTGGCGCCGTCGGCCGCGGGGACCTTCAGGCCGAGCCCCCGCCGCTGGCCCACGGTGTAGCCGAACGACCCTCCGTGCTCACCCAGGACGGTGCCCTCGGTGTCGACGATCTCGCCCTTCTGCTCGCCCAGCCGGCCGGCGAGCCAACCTCGGGTGTCGCCGTCGGCGATGAAGCAGATGTCGTGGCTGTCCGGCTTCTTGGCGACCGAGAAGCCTCGCTCGGCGGCCTCGGCGCGGATGTCCGGCTTGGTGGTGTCCCCGAGCGGGAAGAACGCGCGCTCCAGCTGCTCGGCGTCCAGCACCCCGAGCACGTAGGACTGGTCCTTGGCCATGTCCACTGCCCGGTGCAGCTCACGCCGGATCCCGTGCGGCGCAGCAGGATCGGCAGCCTCGTGGATCTGGGCGTAGTGACCGGTGGCGACCGCGTCGAAGCCCAGGGCGAGGGCCTTGTCCAGGAGCGCGGAGAACTTGATCTTCTCGTTGCAGCGCAGGCACGGGTTGGGGGTGCGGCCGGCAGCGTACTCGGCCACGAAGTCCTCGACCACGTCCTGCTTGAACCGCTCCGCCATGTCCCAGACGTAGAACGGGATGCCCAGCCTGTCCGCCACCCGCCGGGCGTCGCCGGCGTCCTCGATCGTGCAGCAGCCCCGGGCGCTCTCGCGCAGGGTGGCGGCCGACTGGCTCAGCGCGAGGTGGACGCCGACCACCTCGTGCCCGGCCTCGAGCATCCGGGACGCGGCGACGGCGGAGTCCACCCCGCCGCTCATCGCGGCGACGACGCGCATCATGACCTCCCGGTCGCGCCCCGCGCCCGGCGAGCCCGGTCGATGGCGCCGGGCAGCGCGGCGAGGAGGGCGTCCACGTCGGCGTCGGTGGAGGTGCGACCCAGGGTCAGGCGCAACGACCCGCGGGCGTCGGTCTCCTCGACCCCCATCGCGAGGAGCACGTGGCTGGGCTGCGGCACGCCGGCCTGGCAGGCCGAGCCGGTCGAGCACTGCACACCGGCGGCGTCGAGCAGGTAGAGCAGGGAGTCCCCGTCGCAGCCGGGGACGCGCAGGTGGGCGTTGGCGGGCAGGCGTCGGGTGCCGTCACCGGGCTCCCAGGGGCCGCTCACCTCGATGGTGGGGTCCAGGTCGAGCGCACCCTGGATCAGGCGGTCGCGTAGGCCAACCATGGTCTTGGCGCTGAGCTCCTGCTCGGCCACGGCCATCCGGACCGCGACAGCCAGCCCGGCGATCGCGGGCGTGTCCAGGGTGCCGCTGCGCAGCTGCCGCTCCTGGCCACCGCCGTGGGTGAGCGGGACGGGACTCTGGTCGCGACCGGCCACCAGCACCCCCACACCCATCGGGCCGCCGATCTTGTGCCCGCTGAGGGAGACCAGATCCGCGCCGACATCGCCGAGCGTCAGCGGGAGCTGTCCCAGCGCCTGCACGGCGTCGGTGTGGAAGGGCACCCCATGCTTCCTGGCGAGGCTGGCCAGCTCCGCCACCGGCTGCACGGTGCCGACCTCGTTGTTGGCCCACATCACGCTGACCAGCGCGGCCCGGTCGGCGTGCTCGTCCAGGGCCGCCGCCAGGGCCTGCGACGTGATCCGTCCGAGGCCGTCGGGCTCCAGCCAGGCGACCTCGGCCTCGTGCTCCAGCACCAGGTGCTCGACGGGGTCGAGCACGGCGTGGTGCTCGATGGAGCTGACGATGAGCAGGTCGCGCCCGGTGCCGTTCTCGAAATGGTGGAACCAAGTGCCCTTGACCGCCATGTTGTCCGACTCGGTGCCCCCGGAGGTGAAGATCACCTCCGAGGGGCGGACCCCCAGGTCACTGGCGATGGACTCGCGCGACTCCTCGACGACCCGCCGGGCGTCGCGCCCCGAGCCGTGCAGCGAGCTGGCGTTGCCCAGACGCCCCATCTGCTCCACCACGGCCTCAATGACCTCGGGTAGGGCCGAGGTCGTCGCGGCGTGGTCGAGGTAGGCGGGGGCATCGGACACGCCCCCTATCATCCCACCGGGCCCGCCTCCCCCAAATTTGAGGGAGGTTCGGACCACCAGATCACCAATTTTGGGGAGGTTCGGACCGCCAGGCAACCATTCTTGGGGAGGTTCGGACCGGGGCCCTGTGCACCCTGGCGACCACTCGGCATACGGCCCTCTGCACACACGCCGGCCCCGGCGCTCAGGTGCGCGCCGGGGCCGATCCGTGTGTCTGTGGCGGTCAGCCCTTGCGGGTCTGGACCTCCTCGGTGGCCTGCGGGAGCACCGTGAACAGGTCGCCGACAATGCCGAAGTCGACCAGCTCGAAGATCGGAGCCTCGGGGTCCTTGTTGATCGCGACGATCGTCTTGGAGGTCTGCATACCGGCGCGGTGCTGGATCGCCCCGGAGATGCCTGCGGCGACGTAGAGCTGCGGGGAGACCTGGACACCGGTCTGACCGACCTGGTTGGCGTGCGGATACCACCCGGCATCCACCGCGGCGCGGGAGGCGCCGACCGCGGCACCGAGGGAGTCGGCGAACGCCTCGACCGGGTTGAAGTCGCCGCCGGTGCCGCGGCCACCGGAGACCACGATCGCGGCCTCGGTCAGCTGCGGACGACCCGAGGCAGCCTTCTCCGTGCGGTCCACGATCCGGGCCGCGGTCGCCGCCTCGGACAGGCTGACGGTCACGACCTCGTCGGCCGCCGCACCGGACGCCTCCTGGACCGGGATCGAGTTGGGCTTGACCGTCACGACCGGGGAGCCCTTGGCCGCGGCGGACGTCACGGTGTAGCTGCCGGCGAAGACGGACTGCACCGTGCGCACCCCGCCCCCGTCACCGGGCTGGACGTCAACGGCGTCGGTGATCAGGCCGGACTCGGTCTTGATCGCCAGGCGTGCCGCGGTCTCCTTGCCCTCCGGGCTCGAGGGGAGCAGGACAGCAGCGGGGCTCGCCTGGGCCACGAGCTGGGCCAGGACCTCGGCGGTCGGGGCAACCAGGT
>NZ_QLVD01000027.1 GCF_003352835.1 Ornithinimicrobium murale
AGGGACCAGAAGTGCACGTATCCGGGGTGCAGTGTGCCCGGGACCTGGTGCGATGCGCACCATGTGATCTGGTGGTGTCGGGATGGCAATACCGATATCGCGTTCCTGGTGTTGCTGTGTCCACGGCATCACTCTCTGGTGCATGCCAAGGACCTGATGGCCACCGTGGCCGGGTCCGTGGTGACCTGGCACGTGTGAACACCCCGCCCCACAGCCCGGCCCCAGCGGCCGGGCCCACACCCATGTCCGAGAACCCTCCAGCGACGAGGTCAGCAGGTGCCAGCCGCCAGGGCCACGACGTGTCAGCCACCGGGTCTCGAAGACGCCGACTGTCCGGGTTCGGTGGAAGGATCGACCGCATGGACCAGAACACGACCGCGACAGAGAGCGCTGGCACACCGCAGCGGCTGACCGCCAAGGAGTTCCAGGAGGTCGGGGGGACGGAGGACTGGCGAGTGCTGGGCATGGGCGCCGCGGCATGGTTCGGTGCGCCCTCGCACTCCGCTGGCGCCGAGCTCGCCGTCCGGGCCGCCGAGCTCGCCGCAGGAGGAGCGCTCGAGGCGAGTATCCGCTCCGTCGGCGTCCAGGTGCGACTGCCCCTCGGCCCGACCGACGACGGGCTCACCTCGGCACATGTGGACCTGGCCCGCGCGGTCTCGGCCGCGGCCAAGGAGTTGGGTCTGGAGGCCGAGCCGGCGCTGCTGCAGGACCTGCAACTGGCGATGGACGCGATGGACCAGGCTGCGGTGCAACCCTTCTGGGAAGCCGCCCTGGGTTACGACCCGGTCGGCGAGGAGGACTTGCTCGACCCGCTGCACCGGCACCCGCCGATCTGGTTTCAGGACCAGGACGCTCCGCGGCCCTTGCGCAATCGCGTGCACCTCGACTCCGTCATGCCCCAGGAGGTCGCCACCGCGACCATCGCGGCCCTCCGCGAGCGCGGCGCATCGGCGATGGCCGAGCGCGACTACTACGCGACCGTCGCCGACGCCGAGGGCAACGAGGTCGACATCCTGCCGCTGCCGAAGGGCGCAGACCGCTGGCAGCGCCTGGGCACCGAGGACTGGCGCCTGGTGTTCTCGGCGATGGCCTGCTATCCCCTCAGGTCGGCGGCTCCGTTCGTGCCGGCCGTAGCGACGCTCGCCGACGAGGCGGGCCTGCCCCTGGTCATCGACGTGCGCCGCACCGCCGCCGGGCAGGGCCTGGTCGTCCTCGACACCGGCAAGGACCGCTGGGAGATGGAGGACGGCTACGAGGACCTGGCGGCACGGGTGCAGGAAACAGCCCGCGAGATGGGGCTGAGCGCGGACGTCGCCGCGCCACGCTTCGTCCAGATCGGCATCGACGCGGTCGACATCCCCGCGGTCCGGGAGTTCTGGCGGGTTGCCCTCGGCTATCAGGAGGACCCGCGCGCGGACGTTACCGACATCGTGGACCCGCGCGGGGTCAACGTGCCGCTGTTCCTGCAGGACCTGGACGCCGACGACGAGGCCCGCCGCGCCCAGCGCAACCGCATCCACGTCGACCTGTTCCTGCCGCACGACCAGCTCCAGTCCCGTCTGGAAGCCACCCTGGCGGCCGGAGGCACCGTCGTCCGCGACGCGGGACCGATCACGTGGACCGTCAGCGACCCCGAGGGCAACGAGATCGACCTGACCACAGCCGTGGGCCGTGAGGAGCAGTGGGCTGCCCAGCAGGGGTGAGACGCACCCAGGTGAGCGGATCCGCGGACCCAGCCTCACGGCATACTGCCGGGGTCTGCTGAACCACCTCCGCAGGTCGCTGTCGATCGGGAGCGCGCTCGATCGTCTACCCAGTGAGCCGCGACCGCGGCCACACTGGAGATGACGAAGGAGAAGTCATGCGCTATTCACTGCTGCTGCACAACCGGGAGCCGGGCGAGGGCGAGCTCGACCCCGAGGTGATCACCGCGATGCAGGAGGCGTTCGGTGCCTACGGTCGGGCGCTGCACTCTGCGGGCGTGCTCGTGGCCGGCGAGGTGCTGCAGTTCTCGCACGCGACCACCACCGTGACCCAGCGCGAGGGCACCCTGCAGGTGCAGGACGGGCCCTTCGCGGAGACCAAGGAGGCCCTCGCCGGAATCTTCGTGATCGACGTGCCGGACCTTGACGCCGCGCTGGCCTGGGCCGAGAAGTGCCCGGGCGCGAGCTACGGGACCGTCGAGGTGCGGCCGGCCGCCACCTCGCTGATCGACGGGGCCTGGACCTGAACCGACCATGAGTATGCCGCGTGGTCGCCTCCCCGGGCCGCCTCCCACCGAGGCGGCCCGGGAGGAGGCGGCGCGTGCCGCGCGCGAGGGCTATGGCCGGCTGCTGGCCACGGTGGCCGCGCCCACGGGCGACCTCGCGGCGGCCGAGGACGCGCTCGCCGACGCCTTCGAGAAAGCGCTGGTCAGGTGGCCGACCGACGGGGTGCCACGCAGCCCGGAGGCGTGGCTGCTGACCGTCGCGCGGAACCGGCTGAAGGATCACTGGAAGTCGGCCGCGACCCGCACCGGGGTGCCGCTCGACCCGGCCCGGCACGACGCTCTGCACCTGGACGACATCGACCCGGACGCCGTGGGGGACCGGCGCCTGGAGCTGATGCTGGTCTGTGCCCACCCGGCGATCGACCCTGCCGCGCGGACCCCGCTGATGCTCAACACCGTGCTGGGCTTCACCGCCGCGCAGATCGCCGGTGCGCTCGCGCTGCCCCCGACCACGCTGGCGGCCCGGCTGGTGCGGGCCAAGCGGCGCATCCGGGACGCGCGGATCCCGTTCGTCGTGCCGGACCGGGCTGCTCTGCCGGATCGCCTGGGCCACGTGCTGGAGGCGGTCTATGGCGCGCTCGCCATCGACTGGCCGATCGGTGGTCGTCAGGAGCGCCCCACGATGGCAGGTGAGGCACTGCACCTGGCGGAGACGCTGGCCGGACTGCTGCCTGGCGACGGCGAGGTGCACGGCCTGGCGGCGCTGATCTGTCTGTCGGGTGCCCGAGCTCCTGCACGGCTCGATGACCGGGGTCAGCTGGTGCCGCTGGGTGAGCAGGACCCAGCTCGGTGGGACGCCGTGCTCATCGAGCGCGGTCACCAGCACCTGCGGGCCGCGCACGCCAGTCGGACCCTTGGCCGCTTCGGTCTCGAGGCCGCGATCCAGGCGGTGCACTGCGCCCGCCGGGACAGTGGCCGGACCGACTGGACGTCGCTGCTGGAGCTGCACCGCAGCCTGCACGCCGTCGCACCCAGCCTGGGGAGCGCCACCGCGCTCGCGGCGGTCACCGCCGAGGTCGAGGGGCCCGAGGCGGGGTTGGCGCTGCTGCAGGAGCTCGGCGAGACGGGCGCCCGATTCCAACCGGCCTGGGCGACCCGGGGTCACCTGCTGGAACGTCTCGGCCTGGCTGCCGAGGCGGTGGCGGCCTATGACAAGGCGGTGTCGCTGACGACCGACCCGGTGGACCGGGCCCATCTGGAGCGGTGCCGCGCGCAGCTGCTCAGCGCACGAGATCAGCCGGACGCAGGGTGACTTCCACCGGTGCTCTGACCGTCCAGGACTGGTCGTCCGTCAGGTGAGCCTCCTCGCGGTAGGCAGCGTCCTCGCCCCGTGCATAGACCGTGATCGACGGCGTGCTCGGCGCCACGACCCAGTAGTGCTGGACACCTGCGGCCGCGTAGGCGTCGCGCTTGCTGCCCAGGTCACGGCGCCACGTCGAGGGCGACAGGATCTCGACCGCAAGGGTTGGAGCCACGGGCAGCTCAGAGTCGGTGAAGTTGGTGCGCGGAGCGATCAGCAGGTCCGGTTGCAGCACAGCCTCCGCACCGTCCACGGCATCGAAGTGCACGTCGAATGGCGCGCTCAACAGCACCAGGTCCCCACTCAGTCGGGCCTTCAGCAGGGAGAACAGTTCACCCGAGGCATATTGGTGCAGGAAGCTGGGGGACGGGGTCACCAGGACCTCACCGGCCAGCAACTCGAAACGACTGCCGTCTCGTCGTGCCTCGCGCAGCGCCTCGAACTCGGCCCGGCTGACCCGGTGCTCCTCGGCGTGGTCGGTGAGTGTCGGCATACTGCTCATGATTCCCCCCTTGGTGGCACGACGGCAACCATGGCAGGTGCACCCCGAGTCAGCCTGTGACTATCCACAGGGCGGGACGCTGAGGGTGTCTGCCTTCCTCTATGAGTGACGGAGTCGACGTACTCAACTGACGTGGCCGCGGGGCTGCGCGGCGCAGGACCCTCCAGCCCGACATCGGTGAGGTGCGGCCGCTCCTCCCGGCACGCGAGATGGGCAGACCTTGACGAAAAAATGACCAATCGGACCTTGACGGGGCGTATCGCGGCAGACCAGTCTGACTAACTGTCAGACAGCATGACAAGAGGAGATCCCATGCACCATGCACGTCGACCAATGTCCGTATCCGCACTCGCAGTGCTCGCGACCCTGACCCTCGCGTCGTGCGGGTTGTCGTCATCACCCAGCCAGGAGGAGGGCGCTGCCGCCGAGTCCGCTGCGCCCCAGCAGGAGGTGAATGAGGAGCTTGCCGCCTCGCTTCCCGCCGAGATCAAGGAAGCCGGCGTGATCAGGCTCGCCACCGACCCGAACTACCCGCCGTTCGAGACTGTCGCCGATGACGGCAAGACGATCGTGGGCCTTGATCCCGACATCGCCCATGCCGTCGCGGACATCCTCGGCGTCGAGATCGAGTTCGTCGAGACCTCCTTCGACGGCATCATCCCCGCCATCGAGGCGGGCAAGGTCGACATGGCGATGTCCTCCATCGGTGACACCAAGGAGCGCGAGAAGACGGTCGACTTCGCGACCTACTACTGGAACGGCACGCTGGTCCTCGTCAAGAAGGGCAACCCCGAGGGGATCGCCGCCGACCAGGCCTGCGGTGTGTCCATCGGGGTGATCCGCGGCTCCCTGCAACAGAACACCTTCCTGCCCGCCCAGACACCGAAGTGCGAGGAGGCAGGCCTGGAGCCACCCACCTCACAGGCATACCAGAACGGCCCGCAGGCACAGCTGGCGCTCAAGAGTGGTCGGATCGACGGCGTCATGCTGGACGCTCCGCCGCTACTGGACGCGGCCAAGAAGAGCCCGGACGAGTTCGAGACCGTGGGACCGCTGGTGCGCAACCCGAACCCCGGTGGTGTCGCCTTCCCCAAGGGCAGCGAGTTGGTGGAGCCGGTCAATGAGGCGATCAACCTCCTCATCGAGGACGGTACGTACGCCGAGATCCTGGAGAAGTGGACCCTGACTGACATCGCGATCGAGAAGTCGGAGATCAACGGGGCCATCGAGTGATGCCCGCCACGGCCCGCGACGAGCACGCGGTGGCTCCCACACCGGGCGCCCACGCGCAGCCGGTCGTCAAGCTGCGGCACCCGATCAGGTGGGCCAGCTACGTCATCATCGCGGTCCTGGCCGCGATGTTCGTCAACACCATCCTGACCAACCCCAACTATGGCTGGGACGTGGTCGGTGAGTACTTCACCTCGGTGCGGATCCTCGACGGCCTGCTCAAGACGCTGCAGCTGACGGCCATCGCGATGGTCCTGGGGATCGTCCTGGGCGTCGGCCTGGCGGTCATGCGGCTGTCGAGTAATCCTGCCGTGTCCGGCGTGAGCTGGCTCTACATCTGGTTCTTCCGGGGCACGCCGATCTTTGTGCAGCTCCTCTTCTGGGGCTACATCTCGGCGCTGTACCCGGTCATCTCCCTGGGCATCCCGTTCGGGCCAAGCTTCGTGGAGTTCGACACCAACGTCCTCATCACTCCCGTCATGGCCGCCATCCTCGGGCTGGGCCTGAACGAGGGCGCCTACATGGCCGAGATCGTCCGGGCCGGCATCCTGTCCGTGGACAAGGGGCAGACCGAGGCTGCCCAGGCCCTGGGGATGAAGCGCGGGCGGATCTTGCGGCAGATCGTCCTCCCGCAGGCGATGCGGGTGATCATCCCGCCGACCGGTAACAACACGATCTCGATGCTGAAGACGACCTCACTGGTCAGCGTCCTAGCATTCCCGGAGCTGCTGTATGCCGCGCAGCTGATCTACTCCGACAACTTCGAGACCATCCCCCTGCTGATCACGGCATCCATCTGGTACATCATCGTGACCTCGGTGCTCACGGTCGGCCAGTACTACATCGAGCGCCACTACAGCCGCAGCGAGCGCCTAGCCGGTCCTGGGGTGCTGAGCCGGATCGCCGAGCTCCAGCGCCGACGGGGAGTCACAGTCGACACGGAGGGGGAGGCCCGATGACTGCCGACACACGCGTGCCCATGGTCCGGGCGGAGGACATCCGCAAGTCGTTCGGACACCTCGAGGTCCTCAAGGGCATCAACCTGGAGGTCCAACGGGGTGAGGTGATGACGCTGCTCGGGCCCTCGGGATCGGGCAAGACCACCTTTATCCGACTGATCAATCACCTGGAGACGATCACGGCCGGCCGGCTCACCGTCGACGGGCAGCTGGTCGGCTACCGAGAGCACCAGGACCGGCTTCACGAGCTCCGGGAGTCCGAGGTCGCCGGGATGCGCGCCGAGATCGGCATGGTGTTCCAGCGGTTCAACCTCTTCCCGCACATGACGGCGCTGCAGAACATCATGGCGGCCCCGATCGGTGTCCGTCGCGAGCCGAAGGGCGTCGTGCGCGAGCGGGCACTGAGTCTGCTGGAGCGGGTGGGGATGTCCGACAAGAGCGGGGCCTACCCCGGAGCACTCTCGGGTGGACAGCAGCAGCGGGTCGCCATCGCGCGGGCCCTTGCCATGCAGCCCAAGCTGATGCTCTTCGACGAGCCGACGTCCGCACTGGACCCCGAGCTGGTCGGTGAGGTGCTCGACGTCATGAAGGATCTGGCCCGCTCCGGCATGACCATGATCGTGGTCACCCACGAGATGGGTTTCGCCAAGGAGGTCGCCGACTCGGTCGTCTTCATGGATGACGGGGTCGTCGTGGAGGCCGGATCCCCGGATGCGGTGCTCGTCGACCCCCAGCACCAGCGCACCCGGGACTTCATCAGCAAGGTGCTCTGACCCACCACCCGACTCGAGGCACAAGGAGAAAAGTATGCAGATCGTCGTCATCGGCGCTGGCGTGGTGGGAGCTTCCATCGCAACCAGGCTCGCCCAGCGCGGGGCGGCCGTCACCCTCGTCGACCAGGGCTTCCCGGGCACCGGCACGTCCTCGACGTCGTTCGCCTGGGTCAACGCGCACGGCAAGGAGCCGGCGAGCTACTACGAGCTGAATCTCGCGGGGCTCACCGCGCACCACGAGCTCGAGGCCAGCGAGGAGTGGCTGCGGCCGGGCGGACACGTCGAGATCGCCGTCGACGAGGCGCACGTGCGGCACCTGCGGGGTCGGATGGAGCGGCTCGCGACCAGAGGGTATGCCGTGGAGGAGATCGGTGCCGACCGGGCCCGCGAGCTCCTTCCCGACGTGGTGGTTCCCGACCAGGCCGACACCATCGCCTACTTCCCGCAGGAGGCCTACTGCTTCCCGCTCCTCTATCTGGCGCGGATGCTGGCGGAGGGCCGCGCGGCCGGGGTCACCGTCCGCGACAACACCGGCGTGACCGCGCTCGACCCGGACGGGGACGGCGCCAAGGTCACCCTCAGCGACGGGAGCGTGCTCCGCGCCGACGCCGTTGTCTCGGCGGTCGGCCGCCGCACGTCCGAGCTGGCCGCGCTCGCCGGCGCGTCGGTCCCGATGGCGGGCTTCACCGAGCCCGGCGACGTCACCGTCGGGTACCTCCTCCGAACGGTCCCGCTGCCGGTGCGGCTGAACCGTGTGCTCACCACGCCCTGGCTCAACGTCCGCCCGGACGGTGGGGGGCGGCTGCTGCTCCAGGCGCTCGACCTCGACGCCACGGCAGACCCCGGCGCGGTCCCGGCAGTTGACTCTGCGCTGGCCCAGGACTACCTGGAACGCCTGCGCGCCGTGGTCCGGAACACGGGGTCGGCCTCGATCGCGGAGGTGGTCGTCGGTCAGCGGGTGATGCCGGCCGACGGATTCACCATCGCCGGCAGGGTGTCGGAGGCCCCGTGGCTGTATGCCGTGGCGACCCACAGCGGAGTCACCCTCGCCCCCTTCCTGGGCGCGGCGGTCACCAGCGAGCTGTTCGGTGCGGAGGAGCCCCTGCTGGCCGACTTCAGGCCGGGCCGGTTTGCCGAGGGCTCTCAGATCGCTGCCCCCAGCTCGCCACGAAAGCCCGGTGAACAGTGAGGCCGCGGGATAGGTTGGGGCTGCGTGGCTGATCGGACGTCGGTCCGCGGACTCGAGAGGATAGACGTGTCGAAGGTGCGCAGGGAGACAGTGGCCGATCAGGGCCTCTCCATACTGCGGAGCAGGATTCTGGACGGTGACCTCCGGCCGGGGGACGCGGTGACCGAGGAGGCGATGGCCCGGGACATCGGCGTCTCGCGACCCACCATGCGGGAGGTCCTCACGATCCTGGTCGGGGAGGGCCTGCTGACTCGGCACCCGAGCACGCGGATCCTGCAGGTGACTACCCTCACCAGCGCAGAGGTCACAGAGATTTACGCCGCGCGCCGGATCCTGGAGTCGGCCGGAGTCGACGGGGCGCGGCAGGCGACTGCCGAAGAGCGGGGCCGGTTGGAGGACACCATCCGCGAGATGGAGGCCGCCGTTGCGGACAACGACCTGTATGCGCTGGTCCAGGCGGACTCGCGGTGCCACGCAGAGACGGTGGCACTGACCCGCTCGCGCCACCTGTGTGCGCTCCACGACCAGTTGATGGCCAAACTGAACCTCACCCTGTCTCAGGTCGAGAGTGACCAGCCGAGCGACAATGCCGAGCTCCTGCGGCTCCACCGGGAGTACGTCGAGCTCATGCTCGGCGGAGACACCGAGGCGGCCAAGACCCAGCTCCTACTTCGGCTGGATGCTGCCGAGAAGGACGTGCTCGAAGGTCTCCGGCGGCAGGAGACGGCGGGGAAGACCCAGCGCCGGACCCTGCCCTCCGCGCGCGCCCTGTAGAGCCCTGCGCTCGTGGCCACCACCACATCCCGCAAGAAGATCATCCCCGCAACACCAAGGAGCGTTGAGTGATGACAGCACACGTGACGGTTGGATCCCTGCAGGTGGCAGAACCTCTGCACCGCTTCGTCACCGAGGAGGCGCTTCCTGGTTCGGGTGTGGACGCCGGGAAGTTCTGGACGGGGTTGGAGTCGGCGGTTGCTGACCTGTCGCCGCGGGTCACGGATCTGCTGGTCAGGAGGGAGGAGCTCCAGGGGCTCATCGACACCTATCACCGGGAGAACCCGGGCCAGGTGGACTCGGACGGATATGAGGCGTTTCTGCGCTCGATCGGTTACCTGGTCGAGCAGCCTGAGGACTTCACGATCACCACTGAGGGCATCGATGAGGAGATCAGCACGCAGTGCGGCCCGCAGTTGGTCGTGCCCCTGCTGAACGCGCGCTTCGCGATCAACGCCGCTAACGCCCGGTGGGGCTCGCTGTACGACGCGTTCTACGGGACCGATGTCATCGACGAGGCCGGTGGCTTGGAGAAGGGCACTGACTACAACCCCGCGCGTGGTGAGGAGGTGATCCGCCGGGGGCGTGAGTTCCTGGACCAGCACTTCCCGCTGGCCAGCGGCTCGCACACCGGTGCCACGGCATACTTCGTTGATGACGAGGGTCTGGTGGTCGCCCTCGGTCAGGAGACTGTTCGGTTGGCCGAGGCCACGCAGTTCGTCGGCTACCGCGGTGACGTCGCAGCACCCGAGGCTGTCGTCCTGGTGCACCATGAGCTGCACGCCGAGATCCAGGTGGACCGCGAGGACCAGATCGGTTCCACCGACCCAGCCGGCGTCAAGGACATCGTTCTGGAGGCCGCGGTGTCCACGATCATGGACCTGGAGGACTCTGTCGCGGCGGTGGATGCCGGGGACAAGGTGCTGGGCTATCGCAACTGGCTCGGGCTGATGCGCGGCACGCTCACCGAGGAGGTGAGCAAGGGCGGGGCGAGGTTCACCCGGTCGATGAACACGGACCGCATCGCGATCACCGCCGAAGGCGAGGAAGTCAGGCTGCACGGCCGTTCGTTGTTGTTCATCCGCCAGGTGGGTCACCTGATGACCACCGATGCCGTGCTGGACAAGGACGGCCACGAGATCAGCGAGGGCCTGCTCGATGCTTTTGTGACCGCGCTCGGCAGCGCCCACGATGTGCGTGGCCACACCGAACGCAACAACACCCGCACCGGTGCGATGTACGTCGTCAAGCCGAAGATGCACGGTCCCGACGAGGTCGCGTTGACCTGTGAGATCTTCGCCCGTGTCGAGGCGGCCCTGGACCTGCCGGCGCGGACCATCAAGGTCGGCATCATGGACGAGGAGCGACGCACCTCGGTCAACCTCAAGGCCTGTATTCGGGCGGCGAGCGACCGGCTGGCGTTCATCAACACCGGTTTCCTGGACCGCACCGGCGACGAGATCCACACGTCTATGGAAGCCGGTCCGGTGGTCCGCAAGAACGACATGAAGGCGCAGAGCTGGATCGCGGCCTATGAGGACTCCAACGTCGACATCGGTCTGGCCTGCGGGCTGCCGGGCCGTGCCCAGATCGGCAAGGGCATGTGGGCCGCGCCGGACAACCTGCGCGAGATGCTCGAGGCGAAGTCCAACCACCCCCAGGCCGGCGCCAGCACCGCCTGGGTGCCGTCCCCGACAGCGGCCACGCTGCACGCGCTCCACTATCACCAGGTGGACGTCAAGGGCCGCCAGGACGAGCTCGCCGGGGACACCCGCTCCACGCTGACCGAGCTGCTGACCATCCCGCTGGGGGACCCCGAGGGCTGGTCCGCCCAGGACCGGCGGGACGAGGTCGACAACAACGTCCAGGGCGTGCTCGGGTATGTCGTCCGCTGGGTCGATGCCGGCGTGGGCTGTTCCAAGGTGCCCGATCTGCAGGGCACCGCGCTGATGGAGGACCGGGCCACCTGCCGGATCTCCTCCCAGCACCTGGCCAACTGGATGAAGCACGGCGTCGTGACCCCCGAGCAGGTCGAGGAGAGCCTGCGCCGGGTTGCCGCCATCGTTGACGAGCAGAACGCCAACGACCCGAGCTACACCCCGATGGCTCCCTCCTTCGACGGGCAGGCCTTCCAGGCCGCCCGCGACCTGATCATGGAGGGCACCACCCAGCCGTCCGGCTACACCGAGCCGATCCTGCACCGCCGCCGCGCCGTGAAGAAGGCCGAGACCACAGGGAGCACGACATGAGCATCAACCTGGAGACCGCCCGAACCATCGTCGCCGGAGCCCGAGACGCAGGCCGGCAGTCCGGCCTGAAACCGCTCACGGTCGTCGTCCTCGACGCCGGAGGCCACGTGACCGCCGTCGAGCGCGAGGACGGGGCCTCAAACAAGCGGTACGAGATCGCCTTCGGCAAGGCCCACGGGGCCCTGTCTCTCGGGATGGGGTCTCGTGCCCTGATGGAGCGAGCCGAGCAGCAGCCCCACTTCATCGCTGCTGTGACGCACGCCGTCGGTGGCTCACTGGTGGCCGTCCCCGGTGGTGTGCTGGTCAGGGACTCCGCAGGCGCCCTGCTCGGGGCCGTCGGAATCACCGGCGACACCTCCGACAACGACGAGGCCGCTGCCATCTCCGGCATCGAGAAGGCCGGACTGGTCGCCCAGGCCTGAGCGACGCTGCCCTTCCTCTTGGTCCGGTTCCACTCGGTGCCCGATCTTGCGGACCGTTGCCGACCCCGAGGGCAACGAGATCGACCTGAGCGCCCACGGCAGCAGCGAGACCGAGGCGCCGCCGATGGAGGATGCGGGTGACGCTCCCGAGCAGCCGCGTGAATAGCCGTGGCCCTTCGTTCCCACCAGCGTGAGTGGTGACGCCCCTGCGGCCGACGCCTCAGTCCGGGAGCATGCTGGACGGTCCTCTGGAGTCCTCCCTCGTGGGAGGCTGACGGGCAGTTTGCCGGTCGAGGCAACCTCACGACATACGGATTGCGTTGGTGGTCCATGAATCAGCCGACAGAGGACGATGACTTCGTCCAGTTCGTGCGGGCCCGGCAGGGGACACTGCTGCGGGCCGCCCGGCTGTACTGCGGGGACCCGCACATCGCTGAGGACCTCCTCCAGGAGGCGTTCGTCAAGCTGGCCAGCCGGTGGGAGAGCGTGCGGGACGGCTCACCCGATGCGTACGTGCGGCGCATCCTCTACCGCGACTCGGTGTCCCGGTGGCGCAAGTGGGGCCGGGAGAGGCCGTATGCCGCAGGGCCGGGGGAGCGGGACGTGTTCGACACCGGGCCGGTCTCCTCCGGCGTGGACGAGTGGGTGGCAGGGGCACCGGTGCGGGAGGCGCTGGCCCAGCTGCCGCCACGGCAGCGCGCCGTCATCGTGCTTCGCTATTTCGAGGACCAGTCCGAGGCGCAGATCGCCGAGGTGCTCGGCACCAGCGCCGGGACGGTCAAGAGCCAGGCCAGCAAGGCCCTGGCGCACCTGAGACGACTGATGCCGGAGTTTGTGGACGCCGGCATGGCGGAAGGAGGACTGTGATGGGCAAGGACGAGCTGAGGCAGGCGCTGAACCAGGCCTCCGAGGGACCCGAGCGTGATTTCACCAACACCTGGATGCAGGGGCGTCGGGTGCGACGTCGCCGGCAGACGGCCCAGGGGCTCGGCGGCGTGGCGCTGGCAGCGGCGGCCGTGGGGGTGTTCGCCCTCGGCGGCGGCAACCTGCTGGGCGAGGACGCGACGATCGATCCGCTGCCTCCCGCGACGCAGTCGCCGACGGAGCAGACCACCGAGGCGACCGAGCCGGTGCCCGATCCGACGGGCGAGGCCGCCACCGAGGAGCCGACGGGCGGGACGGTGCTTCCCGGGCCGGACGATCCGCTCCCGACCACGGTCGAGGAGTATGCGGCGGTCTATCTGGCGGCCGGCCTGGCGGGCGACGAGGCGCTGCTGGAGCGGATGGGGACCGACGGCGCCGTGGAGGCCTCCGTGACGTGGACGGGGTTGAGCTGGCTTCCCGAACCCCAGGTCAGTGAGGCGGAGTCGGGCGAGGCTCTGGTGCGGTATCTGGCCGAGGGGCCCTACGGGCTGACGCTGCGGATCGACCGCGCGGCCGCGGAGTCCGGCGCCGAGGATGCCGTGCTGCACGGCGAGACTGGCGACGCCACGGAGGCGATGACGTCCGAGGAGTATGCCGACCTGGTGGTCGAGCTCTTCCGGTCCTGGCCGGAGGACTACTCCATGGGCGTCTACGCCACCGAGCGCGTCCAGGACGAGCTGACGCAGGTGCCGAGCCAGGTGACCTGGGAGCGGACGGGGTCGGTCGAGGACGGCGACCACGTGCTGGTGACCTATCTCGACGCCGAGTCCGGCAACGAGCTGGTGCTCACCGTGGACCGGGCGCTGGTCGAGGCACGCGACTACTACGCGGTCGTCGCTGTGGAGTTCACGGGGGAACCGATCGCTCCGAGCGGTCCCCCGGAGGGTTCTGTTGGGCACCCCTGTGACGAACCGTGGTCCCAGGTGTCGCCTGCTGGGGCAGGCGGGGCCTCGGAGGAGGTCGCCCTGACCGCGCTGGACCTCATCGACCTCGCAGCGAGCTGCGATATCGACGGACTGGTCGGGATAGCGGAGCAGGACGGCACTGCGTTCTCCCCGGGCGGTCTGTCCCCGAAGGACGCGTTCGCCGGTGAGGATGGTCGGGACCGGGTGGCCGCACTGGCGATCCTGCTCTCGGCCTACGAGCCAGTGCTGGAGGCCAACGATGGCGTGACCGTGGCGCAGTGGCCGGAGCTGCCCGTGGACGAGCTCGACGGGCTGGCCGAGCTGGGCCTCTACACCGCTGAGGAGATCGACGCCATGCGGGCCGACGGCGGCTACACCGGGTGGCGGATCACCATCGCTGAGGATGGCACTTGGCTGGGGTTGACCTCGGGCACCTGAGCAGCCGGGCCGTGAGTAAGGCGCCGGTGCCAGAAGCTCAGACGTCCGCGTCGCTTGTGGTTCCTGCGGTGGCGTGCCGCGTGGACAGGATGTGCGAGCGCATGACGGCCTCGGCCCACTCGCCGTCCCCGGCCAGTGCTGCCTCGACGAGCTGTTGGTGGGCCTGCATGGAGCGCTCTAGCGAGCGGGGGTCGTACTGGCGGAAGGTGCGCGTCACGATCGCCGGACGGAAGAGTGCCTGCAGGGCAATCGCCAGGTGACGGTTGCCGCAGCGCTCCACGAAGATCGCGTGGAAGGCGTTGTTGAGGCCGGTGAGCTCGGCCGGGTCGTGCCCGCCGGCGACGATCGCCTGCATCCGCGCGTCGAGCTCCTCGAGCTCGGCCAGGTCCTCCTCGCCGAGCCGCGGCACGGCTAGTCGGCACGCGACCGGTTCGAACTGCGCCCGCAGCTCATACAGGGCCGCGGTGTCCTCCGCGGTGAACGAGACCACCTGGGCGCCCTTGTTGGGCGTGGTGTCGACCAGTCCCTCGGCGGCCAGCCGCTTGAGCGCGTCACGCACCGGCGTCCGGCTCACCCCCAGCTGGCGGGCCAGGGCCTGCTCGAAGAGGCGCTCTCCGGCGGCGAACTCGCCCTCGGAGATGCGGGTGAGCAACTCGGCATACACCCGGTCGGAGACGTCACCGCTGGCCGGCTCTCCCGCCTCGCCTGCTTGCTCCTGCGCCATGCTCACCCCTCGGTCGTGTGGTCGGGCTGCTGCCCGTCGGTCAGTCCGGCCAGCTGGCTCCGGCCAGGTCCGCCCGGCTGCCGCCGCGGGTCACGAACGACGTCGATGGTATGCCGGTCAGCTCCACGCTGCGTTCTACCACAGCCAGGTAGGCCTCGAGGTCCACACCGGTGCGGACACCGAGGTTGTCGCAGAGGTGGATCAGGTCCTCCAGCGGCGCGTTGCCGAGCACCGTCGGGTCGCCAGGGAACCACAGGTCGCCGCCGAGCCCGGCGAAGGATCCCTCGAGCCAGCTCGCTCCGGCGGTGAGGGCGGCCAGGGCGTTGGCGGGGGCGAACCCGTTGCGGTTGTGCAGGTGCACGCCGACCTCCAGGTCGGGGTGCTGGGCCAGCGTCTCGGTCACCCCGACGAACACCTCGCCCGGATGCTCCTGGCCGGAGGTGAGCGCGAGGTAGACCCCAGCTGCCCCGGCGTCCACGGCGGCGTCGACGACACGCCGACGCTCCGGAGGCGGCACGACACCGCGGGCGGGTGCGAAGAAGGAGCAGGCGACCGCGACGACCAGCCGGGCGCCGGAGGATCGGACGACACGAGCCACCTCGGGAAGTTCGGCCAGCAGGTCGGCGGTGCTGCGTCGCTGGTTGCGGCGGCTGACCTCGTCGTCGGCGGAGATCACCACGACCACCTCATCCAGCCCACACTCGGCGGCCCGCTGGGCGCCGCGCAGGTTGGGCGCGAGCCCGCGATAGCGGACGCCCGGCGGGCGGGGGACCGCAGCCATCACCTCGGCGGCGTCGGCCAGCTGGGGCAGCACCTTCGGGTGGGCGAAGGACACCGCCTCGATCTCGGTGACGCCGGCGTCGATCATCAGGCGGACCAGCTCGACCTTGTCCTCGGTCCGCAACGGCCCCGGCACGGCCTGCAGTCCGTCGCGGAGCCCGACCTCGACCAACCGGACGGAGTCGGGGAGGGCGAGTGTCGTCATACCAGCCCCCGCTCTCGCAGGCCGGCCAGCTGCGCGCCGTCGATGCCCACCTCAGCCAGCACCTCCTCGGTGTGCTGCCCGAGCTCGGGCCCGGGCCAGCGGACGGTGCCCGTCGTGCGGGACAGCCGTGGGAAGACGTTCTGCATCTGCACCTCACCCAGGACGGGGTGGGGCACCTGGGTGATCGACCCGCGCGCGGCGAAGTGGGGGTCGGCGAGCATCTCGACCGGGCGGAAGATCTTGCCGACCGGGACGGAGTGCTCGATGAGCAGATCCTCCAGCTCGTCGGCGTCCAGGGTCGCGGTGAACTCGGCCACCAGGGCGTCCAGCTCCACCTGCCGCTCCCCGCGGGCCACGTGGGTGGCGTAGCGCTCGTCCGTCGCCAGCTCCGGACGGCCCATCGCGGCGGCGAGCCGGGCGAAGACGGTGTCCTGGTTGGCCGCGATGAGGATCCAGGTCCCGTCCTTGGTCGGGTAGACGTTGCTCGGGGCGATGTTGGGCAGCACGGCCCCGGTCCGCTCGCGCTGGTAGCCGGTCAGCTGCCACTCCGGCACCAGCGACTCCATCACGCCCAGAACGGCCTCGTAGATGGCCGAGTCCACGACCTGGCCGCGGCTGCTGGCGTCGCGCTCGCGCAGGGCGGCGAGCGCGCCGATCGTGGCGAACATCGCCGCCAGGGTGTCGCCGATCGAGATGCCCATCCGGGACGGCGGGGTGCTCGGGTCGCCGACGACGTAGCGCAACCCACCCATCGCCTCGCCGATCGCGCCGTAGCCCGGCCGAGCGGCATACGGCCCGTCCTGCCCGAACCCCGAGACGCGGACCATGATGAGGCCGGGGTTCAGCTCCCGCAGGGTGTCGTAGCCTAGGCCCCACCGCTCGAGGGTGCCCGGTCGGAAGTTCTCGACGAGCACGTCCGCGCTCGCGATCAGCTGGCGGGCGATGTCCTGGCCCTCCGGCTCCCGCAGGTTCACGGTCACCGACTTCTTGTTGCGCCCCACGATCGACCACCACAGTGACTGGTCCTTCGGCCGCTGACGACCCCACTGGCGCAACGGGTCACCTCGGCTGGGGTCCTCGATCTTGACCACGTCGGCCCCCAGGTCACCGAGCAGCTGACCGCAGAACGGGCCGGCCAGGAGCTGACCGACCTCGACGACTCGCAGGCCCTGCAGCGGGCCGCCGTCGGGTCGTTCGGTCTGCTGCGGATCGGACAGTCCGGTCACGGTCATCGCTCCTGGGTCGGTGGACAGGCTTGGTGTGCGGCGAAGGCCCACTCTGTCATGTTGCATGCAATCTCGCAGACTTCAGGCGACATCTCAAGCAGTTGTCGGGATGTTGGGCAGGGATTGCATGCAGAACCCTTGACGGGTGGTCAGGTCCGTGCCATCGTGGGGCGCACCGCAACCCGTGACACGACGACGTCATCTCGGCGCCCCGGCGCTCCCCTCAGGAGGACCCATGACCTATCGGCTCGGCGTGGACGTCGGTGGCACCTTCACCGACATCCTGCTCATCAATGAAGACACCGGCGAGTCGTTCCGGGGGAAGACCTCCTCGACGCCGGAGGACCAGTCCGTCGGGGTGCTGAGGGGGATCGAGCAGGTATGCCGCACGGCCGGCATCGGGACCGACCAGGTCCGGGCGGTGCTGCACGGCACGACCGTGGCAACCAACGCGATCCTGGAGAAGAAGGGCGCCCGGGTGGGCCTGGTGACCACCCGTGGGTTCCGGCAGATCCTGCAGATCGCGCGCTCCTTCGTCCCCGGTGGGCTGGCCGGATGGATCATCTGGCCCAAGCCCGAGCCGCTGGCCGCGCTCGAGGACACCGTCGAGGTCACCGAGCGGATCGGCAGCGACGGGCAGGTCGTCCTCGAGCTGGACGAGGACGATGTGCGCACCCAGCTGGGCAAGTTGCGTGACCAGGGCATCCAGGCGCTCAGCATCAGCTTCATCAACGCCTACGCCAATGACCGGCACGAGGTGCGGGTCGCCGAGCTCGCCGCTGAGGTGCTGGGGGACATCCCGGTGTCCCGGTCCTCAGCGGTGCTCCCCGAGCTGCGCGAGTACGAGCGCACGCTGACCACCGTCGCCAACGCCTACGTGCAGGGCCAGGTGTCGCGCTACGTCGGCAACCTGGAGCGCCAGCTGCACGGATCGGGCCTGGACGCCGACCTATCCATCCTGCGCAGCGACGGTGGTCTCGTGTCGGCCGGCATCGCCGCCGACAGCCCCGTCTCGCTGCTGCTCTCCGGCCCGGCGGGAGGCGTGACGGGCGCCGCCTGGGTGGCCGAGCAGGCAGGGGTCCAGAACATCCTGACCTTCGACATGGGCGGCACCTCCACCGACGTGGCCCTGGTCGAGGGCCTGAGGCCACGGGTCGGCCGGGAGACCACGGTCGGCGACCTCACGGTGCGCGCCACGTCGCTGGACGTGCGCACCGTGGGCGCCGGGGGCGGCTCGATCGCCCACGTGCCCGAGCTGACCCAGGCCCTGCGCGTCGGCCCCCAGTCGGCCGGCGCGGTCCCCGGCCCCGCGTCATACGGCCAGGGAGGCACCGAGCCCACGGTGACCGATGCCGACGTGGTGCTGGGCTATCTGCCCCCTCAGCTCGCCGGCGGCGAGATCACCCTCGACGTCGATGCCGCGCACGCCGCGGTGAAGACGATCGCCGAGGCGACCGGGCTGCCGTCGGTGCACGCCGCGGCCGAGGGCATCTACGACATCGTCAACGAGAACATCTTCGGCGCCCTCAAGCTGGTCTCCACCCAACAAGGCTTCGACCCCCGCGACTTCGCCCTCATGGCCTTCGGCGGGGCGGGTCCGTTGCACGCCAACGCGCTCGGCATCCTCACCGGTGCCTGGCCGGTCATCATCCCGCCGTCGCCCGGCGTGCTCGCCGCCTACGGTGACGCCACGACCAGCATGCGGGACGAGGCGGTGCAGACCCTGATCCGACGGTTCGGGGAGCTGACCGACACCGAGCTGCGCGACCTGCTCCACGGTCTGGCCGACGCCGCCCGGCAGTCGCTGCTCGAGGCCGGGCTGGCCGAGGAGGAGCTCACCACCACCTACGCGGTGGACCTGCGCTATCACGGGCAGGGCTTTGAGATCCCGGTCACCGTGGATGCCGACGACCTGGACGGCGCCGCGCTGGACGCGCTGCGCAAGGCCTTCGACGCCGAGCACGACCGGCTGTTCAACTTCCTGCTCACCAACGAGCACGAGCTGGTGACGGCCCGCGCCACGGTCAGCGGCCCACGGCCCCAGATGGCACCCACCGTGCTGGCCGACGGAGGGGAGGACCCCTCCGCCGCCGCCCGCCGGAGCCACGAGCTGTGGGTCGAGGGTGAGCAGGTCGAGGCCACCATCTATGACCGGCACAAGCTGCTCGCCGGCAACGTGGTGACCGGCCCGGCCGTCGTGGCCGAGATGGACTCCACCACCCTCGTGCTCCCCGGCCACGCCGCCACCGTGCACCCCAGCGGCAGCCTGCTCATCCGCCCCATCGACGCCCCCGCCACCTCCGGTTCGAAGGACTGACCCATGGCCGACCTGCTCCAGACCGCGACCGAGCCCCTCTCGAAGGTCGACGTCGACGTCATCACCCTCGACCTCATCGAGAACGGGCTGCGCAGCGCCCGCTACGAGATGGACGAGGTGCTCTTCCGCACTGCCCTATCGCCCGGCATCCGGGAACAGCACGACGAGTTCCCGCTGATCGGGGACCCGGAGGGGAAGATGGTGGTCGGCCAGTTCGGGCTGTCCATCCCCGACTTCCTCGACAACTTCGAGGGCACCATCGAGGAGGGGGACGTGCTCATGACGTCCGACCCCTACTCCTGCGGCGCCGCGATCAGCCACGCCAATGACTGGCTCGTGGTCATGCCGATCTACCACGAGGGCCGGATCGTGGGCTGGGCCTCGCAGTTCGGGCACATGTCGGACGTGGGTGGCAAGACGCCCGCCTCGATGCCCACCGACGCCCGGACGATCTTCGAGGAGGGCGTGGTCATCCCGCCCTTCAAGCTCTACAAGAAGGGCGTCCTCGACGAGGACGCACTGCGGATCATCCTCAACCAGGTCCGCAAGCCGGACTGGAACCGCGCGGACCTCAACGGGATCGTGGCGGCCTGCCGCACCGCTTCGCGGCGGGTGCAGGAGATGTGTGCCCGGTTCGGGGCCGACACCTACACCTCGGCGCTGGACGCCCTGCTCGACCGGAACTACCGGGCCATGAAGACGCTGCTCGCGCTGGTCTTCGAGGAGGGCAAGCCGCTGTCGTTCACCGACTACATCGACGACGACGGCCGCGGGAACGGGCCGTTCGAGCTCACTATGACGATCACCCGCACCGGCGACAAGGTGCTCATCGACCTCGCTGGCAGCAGCCCGCAGGCCGAGGGGCCGATCAACTACTACATCAACGAGAACCTCATCCGGATGTTCTTCGGGATCTACATGATCACGGTGGCGGACCCGCAGATCCTGTGGAACGACGGCTACTACCCGCTGGTCGACGTCAACATCCCGGAGGAGTCCTTCTGGAAGCCGAAGTACCCCGCAGCACTCAACGGCCGTAACCACGGGATCGGCCGGTTGTTCGACCTGTTCGGCGGGCTGCTGGGTCAGTCCAACCCGGACCTGCTCAACGGCGCCGGCTTCTCCTCCTCGCCGCACTTCATGTACTCCGGCAACTACTCCGAGGGCGAGCGCAAGGGGGACTGGTTCCAGCTGTACTCGATCGGCTTCGGCGGCATCCCGGGTCGCCCGGTCGGCGACGGCCCGGACGGGCACTCCCTGTGGCCCTCCTTTGTCAACATCCCCTGCGAGTACCTCGAGTCCTACTATCCGCTGCGGATCGACCGCTGGGAGACCGTCACCGACACCGGTGGCGCGGGACTGCACCGTGGTGGCAACGGGGTTGACGTGTCCTACCGGTTCCTGGAGCCCGGCACCATCGCGATCCACGACGACCGCTGGCTGACCTACCCCTGGGGTGTCCTGGGCGGTGAGCCCGGCGCTCGCGGCACCAAGTGGATCGAGCGGGCCGACGGCACCAAGGAGGTCCTGCCCAGCAAGGTCCATGACGTGGACGTGGCACGCGACGACGTCCTGCACTTCGTCACCTGGGGTGGCGGCGGCTGGGGTGACCCTCTCGAGCGCGAGGTCGACCTGGTGGCCCTGGAGGTCAAGCGCGGTCTCATCTCGGCCGAGGGCGCCCGCCGCTACGGCGTGGTCTGCGACGACGCAGGCACGGTGGACGCGGAGGCCGCTGAGGCGTTGCGCGCCGAGGTGCGGTCGGGCCGCGATGGTGAGCGACCCCTCTTCGACAAGGGTCCCGACATGGAGACGATCCTGGCGAACGCGCTGGAGGAGACCGGTCTCCCCGCGCCGACCGCGCCCAAGCCACTGTGAGCGACGTGCCCTTCGCGGAAGGGTTCGCCGGCTCGCTGTCCCCAGGCGCCCGGCCCGCGGTGCTCGTGGTCGACATGATGCGGGCGTACTTCGAGCCAGGGAGCCCGTTCTGCCTGCCCGACGACCGGTGCGTCCACGCCGCCGCCGAGGTGCTCACCGCTGCGCGGGCCTCAGGCGTGCCGGTGCTGCACACCCTCGTCCGCTACGGGCCGGACGGTGTGGACGGCGGCGTCTTCGTCCAGAAGGTCCCGGCCCTGCGGCTCCTCATCGGGGAGTCCCCACTGGGCGAGCCGATGCCCCCGGTGGCGCCCCTGCCTGATGAGCAGGTCGTGGTCAAGCAGTACGCCAGCGCCTTCTTCGGCACCAGCCTGGCCTCGACCCTCCAGTCGCTGCGTGTCGACACGCTGGTGATCCTCGGCGTCAGCACCAGCGGGTGCATCCGTGCCACCGCGGTCGATGCGCTCCAGCACGGGTTCGTTCCCCTCGTCGTGCGCGAGGCGGTGGGGGACCGCGAGCCCGCCGTGCACGAAGCCTCCCTCTATGACCTGCAGGCGAAGTATGCCGAGGTCGTCCCGCTCACCGACACCACGGCATACCTGTCCGGTCTCGGCACGAACACCTGACCGCGAACCCGGAGGGAAGACGAGCTCACGGCCCGTCCGCGGTGCGCTCGGTGGGGTGAAATCTCGCGCGTCGGTGCGCTCGGTGGGGTGAAATCTCGCGTGACGGTGCGCTCGGTGGGGTGAAATCTCGCGCGACGGTGCGCTCGGTCAGGGAGGAGGGGGCGCTCGGTGGGGTGAAGGCTCGGGTATGGGCGCGGGTAGCCTCGGAGGCGTGAGCCGACGTGAGGAGATTGCCGCCAACCTGACCGCCGTGCGCGAGCGCATCGACCGGGCCTGCGAGGCCGCCGGGCGCTCGCCGGAGGTGATCTCGCTGATCGTGATCACCAAGTTCCACCCGGTCGAGGACATCGCGCACCTGGTCGACCTGGGCGTCACCGACATCGGAGAGAACCGCGACCAGGAGGCCGGCGCCAAGATGGCCGAGCTCGATCCGGCGGTCCGCTCGCAGCTCACCATGCACTTCGTCGGCCAGCTGCAGACCAACAAGGCCAAGAGCGTTGTGGCGTATGCCGACTGCGTCCAGTCCGTGGACCGGCCCAAGCTGGCCGGGGCGCTGGACCGGGCGGTCGCGGCGCGGGCTGGTGACGCCGGGGGAGAGGCGAGCCTGGACGTTCTCCTGCAGGTCGACCTGGGTGAGGGAGAGGATGCGGGGCGTGGCGGCATACCGCCTGCCGAGCTGACCCACCTCGCCGAGACGGTCGCCGGGACCCACCGGCTGCGCCTGCGCGGACTGATGGCGGTGGCGCCGCTCGGGCTGGACGAGGAGGGCACGGCGGCGGCGTTCGCGCGGCTGGCCGACCTCGCGCAGGAGGTCCGGACGACCCATCCGGAGGCGACGATCCTGTCCGCCGGGATGAGCGGAGACCTGGAGCTCGCGGTGGCCGCTGGCGCGACACACCTGCGTGTCGGCACCGCAATCCTGGGTTCCCGGCCCGACCGGCGGTAGTTTCGAGAACGACCACAGACGGACGCACAAGGAGCTCGCACACATGGCTGGGGCGCTGCGCAAGACCATGGAGTACCTCGGACTCGCTGAGACCGATGAGCGCTACGACGACTACGACTATGACGAGCCCGAGCGCGCGCCGGAGCGGGACACCCTTCCGGCGGCCGAGCCCGAGCGTTCCCGCGGGGCCGAGGTGACTCAGCTGCCCACGCGTCACAATCAGGAGCAGCAGCGCACGCCCGTGGCCCGGGTCGTCCGCGAGGCGGAGGTTGAGCCGATGAACCGCATCACCACGATTCACCCGCGCACCTACAACGAGGCCAAGAACATCGGGGAGGCCTTCCGCGGAGGCATCCCGGTGATCATGAACCTCTCCGACATGGACGACGCCGACGCCAAGCGCCTGGTCGACTTCGCCGCCGGGCTGGCCTTCGGTCTGCACGGCACCATCGAGCGGGTCACCAGCAAGGTCTTCCTGCTGTCCCCGCAGCACGTCGAGGTCGACGGCCCCGAGGCCGACGCCCCCAAGCAGGCACTGTTCAACCAGAGCTGACCACGCGGCATACGATCCGGCGTCGTCGACCCCATCGGTCGGCGACGCCGTTCGTCAACCCGCCCCCACGTAGGATTGACACCGTGAAGAACAGGACAAGCACCCGATGATCGGCGACATTCTCTACTGGGTGCTCTCCGCCTATTTCCTGGTGCTGATCGTGCGCCTGATCCTGGACTGGGTGCAGGTCTTCTCCCGCGACTGGCGCCCCTCCGGTGTGCTGCTGATCATCGCCGAGGTCGTCTACAGCCTGACCGACCCGCCGATCCGCTTCCTGCGCAAGTTCATCCCGCCGCTGCGCCTGGGCGGCGTCGCCCTGGACCTGGCGTTCCTGGTGCTGATCCTGGGTGTCAGCATCGGGCGCGCCTTCGCGGGCGCCCTCCAGTTCTGAGGCCTTCGAGCCGCTCGCGCGCGGTGGGTCCGAGGGCCCTCGTTGGGCTATGGTGAGGCCTGTTCAGAGCAGTTGAGCCCGAGCCGAACGGGTCCCGCGGGTCGTGCGCTCGTGGGGTCTGGTGCGGATCTCCAGAGCGAGGTGAACCCATGGCGTTGTCCCCTGAGGACGTCATCAAGAAGAGTTTCAGCGCGACCCACCTGCGTCGGGGGTATGACGAGACGCAGGTCGACGACTTCCTGGACGAGGTGGTCGTCGAGCTCCGCCGGTTGATCGCCGAGCACGACGAGGTCGCCGCCCAGCTGGAGGAGTGCCGCTCCGGGCAGTATGCCGAGGGGCCCGACGGCGAGGCCGTCGCCTTCGCCGGCAGTCCCGATGAGAAGCAGCTCGCCCAGGTGCGCAAGGAGCGCGAGGAGCTGGTCGCCGAGCTCGAGACGCTGTCCGGTCAGCTGGACGCCCGCAAGGCGGAGGTTGCCGAGGCCGAGGCCGAGGCGGAGCGCCGCATCGCCGCCGCCAAGGAGAAGGCCGACCAGGCGGACGAGGAGCTGGAGGGCAGCCTGCAGGGCGAGCTCAAGGAGCTGCAGCAGCAGGTCGAGGTCACCCGCGAGGAGGCCGAGCAGGAGCAGGCCCGACTGGCCGAGCTGCGCGCCCAGGTCGCCGAGGCCGAGCAGGCCGCCGCGGAGGCCGAGCGGGCCGCTGCCGAGACCGCTCCCGCTGCTGCTGCCGCCGTTGAGGCTCCCGCTGTGTCCAGTGCCGACGCGGACGCCGACGCCGACGCCGCCGACGCGGACGCCGGGTCCGAGGAACCGTCCGCTGCGGACGCTGCCGTGGTCGGTGCCGTTGCCGCCGGAGGGGCCACCGCCGTGGGCGGGGGCCGCGCCGAGGACTCCACCAAGATCATCGAGCTGGCCCAACGCCTGCACGACCAGCACGTCGCCGAGGGCGAGGAGACCCGGGCACGGCTGATCAGCGAGGGCGACGACTACCGCGAGAAAGTTGTCAACGAGGCCGACGAGAAGGCGCAGACCCTGATCCGGGAGGGCCAGGAGAGGCACGACGAGCTCATCTCCACCGGCCAGGCCGAGCACGACAAGCTGGTCAACACGGGCCAGGCCCGGCACGACGAGCTGGTCAACACCGGCCAGGCCCGGCACGACGAGCTGGTCTCCACCGGTCAGGCCGAGCACGACCGGCTGGTCACCGAGGGCACCACCAAGCGCAACCAGATGGTGGGGGAGGCCGAGAACACCCGGTCCAACATCCTCACCGACCTGGAGACCAAGAAGGCCGGGCTCAACACCAAGATCGAGGAGCTGCGCACCTTCGAGGGCGACTACCGCAAGACGCTGCGCGGCTACCTGTCCGAGCAGATGGGCTTCCTGGACAAGGACGGCGACGGCGTCGACGACCGGCTCCAGTGACGCCCGGGCGGCGCCGCCGGTGACCCACGGGTGACCGGGCGGGACCGCCCCCGGTGAGCACTCCGCATACGGACAGCCACCAGCACCAGACCCCCGTGATCGGCCACCCGGCCGGCGCGGGGGTCTGCTGCTTCACCCCGAACTTGCCTGCCGCCGACAAATGTTCACTTACAGGGTTGTCATTCGCCCCCCTGAGCACCTATTCTTCGCGGACCTGACTCAATCGGCGTCAGGTTTCGTGACGTTCGGAGCAAGGGGTCGCATGGCTGGCAAGGATGGCGCTGCTGCCGCGAAGTCGACGGCAAAGAAGACCGCGACACAGTCCTCGACGAAGAAGGCCGCGGCACGGAAGACGACTGCCACCAAGGCCGCGCCGGCACGCAACTCGGCGCGTCCGACCGCCGCCAAGGGTCGGTCGGGGAGCAGCAAGTCCGCGACGAAGAAGGCCGCCGCCGCCAAGGTCGTCGACCTGCCGGTGCTCGAGCAGGAGGACCCGTGGACGGCTGCGGAGCTCGCCGAGGTGCGCGCCGAGCTGGACAGCGACCAGCGCCGGCTGCAGGCCGAGGTGGACGAGGCCGAGGCCGATCTGGCCGAGCTGATGCGCGACAGCGGCGAGGGGTCGGGCGACGACCAGGCCGACGCGGGGGCCGCCACCTGGGAGCGCGAGCACGAGCTGTCGCTGACCAACAACGCCAAGGAACTGCTCGAGCAGATCGAGCGTGCGCTGGAGCGGATCGCGGAAGGCACCTACGGCACCTGTGAGTCGTGCGGCAACGCGATCGGGAAGATGCGGCTCCAGGCGTTCCCACGTGCGACCCTGTGTCTGACATGCAAGCAGAAGCAGGAGCGGCGCTGACCCCCGAGGCCGGGGACGACGCCACGGACTCCCCAGCACGGCCACACCGACGGTCCCTCTTCTGGCTGGTCCTGGCTATCGCGGTCGCCTGGGTGACCACCGACCAGATCACCAAGAACATCGCCGAGGACGCGCTGTCCGACGGGTCCACCCACCCGTTCATCGGGGAGCTGCTGCAGTTCCACCTGACCTACAACTCGGGTGCCGCGTTCTCGATCGGCACCGGGTCCACCGGGCTCCTGACGATCCTGGCGGTGACGGTGTGCGTGGTCATCATCTGGAACGCGCGCCGCCTCGGCTCGTTGGCCTGGGCGATCGGGCTCGGCCTGTTGCTCGGCGGGGCACTGGGCAACCTCACCGACCGGCTGATCCGCGAGCCCAGCTTCGGCAAGGGCCACGTCGTGGACTTCCTGATGCTGCCGAACTTCCCGATCTTCAACATCGCCGACATCGGCATCACCTCCGCCGCCATCCTGATCGGACTGCTGGCGCTGCGCGGCATCAACCCCGACGGCACGCTGGCCTCCGACGAGGACGACAAGCCGCGGAAGAAGCGCGGGCGCCATGCGGCGGCCAGTGCGGCTGGGGCTGACGAGGCTGGGGCTGACGAGGCTGGGGACAGCGCGACCGGGTCTGACCACGCTGCAGTTGACCACGCTGCAGCTGACCACGCTGAGGTTGGGGAGTGGTCCGAATCTCCCCAAAAAGGCGCGACGGACGGTCCGAACCTCCCCAAAAATGGGGATGACAGGTGACCGACAGTCGGACGTTGAATGTCCCGGACGGCCTGGAGGGTGAGCGGGTCGACGCCGGGCTCTCCCGGCTGCTCGGCCTGTCCCGCAGCAAGGTCGCGGAGCTGGCGAGCGAGGGACACATCAGCGTCGGCGGTCGCGCCGTCGGCAAGTCCGACCGGCTGCAGGCCGGTGAGTGGGTCGAGGTCGTGCTGCCCCCGGCGCGCGAGCCGGAGGAGCTCGCGGTCCGCGCCGAACCCGTCGAGGGCATGCGCATCGTGCACGACGACACCGAGATGGTCGTCGTGGACAAGCCGGCGTTCGTCGCGGCGCACCCCAGCGTCGGGTGGAGCGGGCCGACGGTCGTCGGGGGACTGGCCGCGGCCGGCTACCGGATCTCCACCTCCGGTGCCCCGGAGCGACAGGGCATCGTGCAGCGCCTGGACGTGGGCACCAGCGGGCTGATGGTCGTGGCCAAGTCCGAACGGGCCTACACCGTGCTCAAGCAGGCCTTTCGGGACCGGGTGGTCGACAAGACCTATCACACGCTCGTGCAGGGGCTGCCCGATCCGCACGAGGGCACCATTGACGCACCGATCGGGCGACACCCCGGGCACGACTACCGGTTTGCCGTGCGCAACGAGGGACGGCACTCGATCACGCACTACGAGCTGCTCGAGGCGCACCGCCGGGCCAGCCTGCTGCAGGTCCACCTGGAGACCGGCCGCACGCACCAGATCCGGGTGCACTTCTCGGCGCTGCGCCACCCGTGCTGCGGCGACCTGACCTATGGCGCCGACCCCAAGTTGGCCGCCGAGCTCGGGTTGCAGCGCCAATGGCTGCACGCCGTCAAGCTGGGCTTCGAGCACCCGGGCAGCGGCGACTACGTCTCGTTCGAGAGCCCATACCCCGAGGACCTCCGCAGTGCACTCGACAGGATCGCCGGCTGAGTGCACTCGACAGGATCGCCAGCTGAGCGCACTCGACAGGAACGCCGTCTGAGGGCAGGCTTGGTGGTTGTGAACCGGACTCCCACAGAACGCCCCGTCCCTGCCCGTCTGCGGTCCGGCCTCCCGGCCATCGGGCTGGTGCTCGCCCTCGGCCTGACCGGTTGCTCTGTCGTGGACAGCCCGGGCTCGTGGTCCCCGCCGTCGACGCCCACCTCCGGTGACGCGGCGCCGACCACCGGTGACGCGGCGCCGACCACGGGTGACGCGGCGCCGACGACCGAGGAGCCCCCGGCCACGGAAGAGCCCCCAGCTGCCGACCGGCTCGTCGGGACGTGGCGGCTGCAGACCACGTATCTGCAGGACGCCGCCGGGGCGACCAGCTCGGGCCAGCAGGTGCCGCGGCTCACCTTCCAGGCGGACGGATCGCTCGCCGTCGACACCGGCTGCAACACCGGAGGCGGCGACTACACGGTGAGCGGTGACCAGATCACGCTCAGCCCGATCGCCATGACGCTGCGCGCCTGCGAGGGCGCGGCCGGCGCACTCGAGGCCGTGCTCGTCGGGCTGCTGGGCGCCGAGGCGCTGGACTACCGCATCGACGGGTCGCGACTGACTCTCACCGTCGAGGACGGCACGACGCTGGCCTTCAGCCGCGTGGTCGTCGCGAACGGGGACAGTGCCTCAACCACCAGCCAGCCGGCGGCCGGCACGTCGGGGACCCAGCAGCCGACGAAGAGCGCGGACCCCACGAGGACCGCCAGCCCCACGAAGACTGCCGGCCCGACCCGCACCCAGACACCACCGGCGACCACCACCGCTCCCTGAGCCCCCGCCGGGCCAGCCCGCGCCACCGGTGAGGTGGCCGGAATGACCCATGCCCACGGCATACAGATGGGCAGTTTGACCGACGCGAGCCACGCACCCGCAGCCCTAGCGTCGAAGCATGTCCGGTCTCAGTGTTCTCGCCGGCCTTGTCTCGACCGTCTTCTTCGTCGGCGCTGCGCTGCCGATGGTCGGCAAGGCCGTGATGACCCGTGACCTGGAGTCCTACAGCCTGGGCAACCTGCTCCTGGCCAACGGCGGCAACGCCGTGCACTCCCTGTATGTCTTCAGCCTGCCGGCCGGTCCGATCTGGGTACTGCACAGCTTCTACGCGGTCACCTCCGCGGTGATGCTGGTGCTCTACCTGCGGTTCGCCGGCGCTCCCCACCGGAGGAACCCATGTCCACCACCGACCCCGACACCACCACCGAAGCCAGCACCGGCCCGGATCACCTCACTGACACGTTGATCATCGGCGCGGGGCAGGCCGGCCTGGCCACCGCGCACCTGCTCACCGAAGCCGGTCGCGACTGCCTCGTGGTCGACGGCTCCCACCGCGTCGGTGACAACTGGCGCCATCAGTACGACTCGCTCACCCTCTATAGCCCCAACGCCTGGAACAGCCTGCCGGGGCTGGCCTTCCCGGGTGCGGCCTGGGACTTCCCCGGCAAGGACGAGGTGGGCGACTACCTCGAGCAGTATGCCGAACAGCTGGGTCTGCCGGTGCGGCTCGACACCCGCGTGGGTCACCTCGGGCGGGAGGGCAGTGGGTTCCGTGCCGAGACCTCGACCGGGGCGGTGCACAGCCAGAACGTGGTCATCGCCACCGGCTCGTTCGGTCGCACCCCGTCGGTCCCGGACTGCGCCGCTGACCTCGACCCGGCGATCCTGCAGCTGCACTCCAGCCAGTACCGCCGCCCCGGGCAGCTGCGTGAGGGGCCCGTCCTGGTGGTGGGCGCCGCGCACTCGGGGTGCGACATCGCCCTGGAGCTGGCCGCGAGTCGTCCCACGACGCTGGCCGGCCGGGACCCCGGGCAGATCCCGGTGTCCTGGGACAGCCCAGGCTTCCGGGTCGCCATGTCCGTGTTGCTCCAGGTCCAGCGGCACGTGATGACGCGGCGGACCCCGGTGGGGCGCCGCCAGCGGCAGGACGTCCTGGCCCACGGCGGCCCGATGCTCCGCGTCAAGCGCGCGGACCTGCGGGACGCCGGTGTCACGCGCACCCACGCGCGCGTGGTGGGAACGGTCGGCGGGCAGCCACAGCTGGACGACGGCACGGTCCTGGAGGTGGCCAACGTCATCTGGGCCACCGGGTTCCGGCACGACTACTCCTGGCTCGACCTGCCGGTGCTGGATGAGACCGGGTGGCCCCGGGAGTTCCGCGGGGTGGCCCAAGACGTGGAGGGCGTGTTCTTCTGCGGGCTGTCCTACCAGTACGCCTTTGCCTCGATGCTGCTGCACGGCGTCGGGCGCGACGCGGACTATCTGGTGCGCCGCATCCTCGCCCGCCCCGTCGCCGTGCCCACCCGCCGGCAGCTCCACCCGAACCGGGAGGAGTAACCTCCGAGGTGGAGGACCTGGGCGATGAACCACGACGAGCCCCGTGCCCTGCGGATCGGAGCCGACCGCGGTGAGCGCAGCCATGCACCTCCCGGCGGCGGAGAGGCCGCCCTGGAGGGGCAGAGTGCTGCCGACCTCGTCGCGGCCGGCACGGCGGCCCATCTCGCCGGTGACCTGGGCGGGTCCGTGCGAGCGCTGCAGCGCGCCCACCAGCTGCACACCGCGGCGGGCGCCGCCTCCGAGGCCCTGCGCACGGCCTTCCTGCTGGCGGTCGTCTTCGAGCGTGCCGGTCAGATGTCGCTCTTCCAGGGGTGGCTGGCACGAGCTCAGCGCACCCTCGCCGAGATGTCCGCGACCGAGGACGCCGACCGGACGTGGTGCCGGGGCTATGTGGCGGTGCTGGAGGTGCAGCAGGCACTGGCCGCGGGTCGGCTCGGCGACATCCAGCCCCTGTCCGAGGAGATCGCCGCGGTCGGGCACCAGCACCACGATGCGGACCTGATCGCCCTGGGGACCGTGGCCCAGGGACGCCTGGCGATCTATGGCGGGGAGGTGGTCCGGGGGTTGGCGTTGCTGGATGAGGCGGTTGCCGGGGTGCTGGCGGGGGAGACGACCCCGTTCATCGCGGGGCAGGTCTACTGCACCGCCATCGAGGGCTGCCAGGAGATCGGCGAGATCCAGCGGATGGGTCAGTGGGTCGAGGCCCTGCAGACCTGGTGCTCCGACCAGCCGGGCCTGGCCGAGTTCACCGGGGCCTGTTCTCTGCACCGGGGACAGGTGCTCGCGCTCCACGGGCACTGGCCCGAGGCGATCACGGAGTTCGCCGCCGCACGAGCGCGATATGAGCTGCTGGGACAGTCGGCTGCCGCCGGCAACAGCGAACGGGAGCGGGGCGACCTGCTCCAGCTCCGGGGCGACCTGGCGGGTGCCGAGGAGGCCTACCGCGACGCCCTGGCCCTTGGCTGCGACCCGCAGCCCGGCCTCGCCCGCCTCTGGTTGCGCCAGGGCCGGACCGATGCGGCTCTTGCGGCCGTCCGACGGTGCCTCGGCGAGACGCCGGTGCCCACTCGACGGATCGCCCTGCTGCCGGCCGCCGTCGAGGTCCTGCTGCGGGCGCAGCAGACCGACGAGGCACGGGGCCTGGTGGTCGAGCTCGATGACCTGGCCGAGGCCACCGGGTGCCTCCCGGTCGCGGCAGCCGCAGCCCACGCTCACGCGCACGCCGAGCTGGCCGGCCGTGACCCTGCGGCTGCCCTGCCCTATGCCCGCAAGGCGATGCAGCTGTGGACCAGCATCGGAGCAGTCTTCGAGCGGGCCTGTTCCCGGCTGGTCCTCGCCCGTGCCCTCGAAGCTCTGGGGGACCGTGAGTCGTGCAGTCGGGAGCTGGAGGAGGCCCGGGTTATCTTCGAGCAACTGGGAGCGGGCGCGTTCCTGCAGGAGGCCGGCACCCTGTTCGAGCCGGGGACACCCAGCCCGGCAGGCCCCACGGGTCTGACCGCCCGGGAGGTGGAGGTCCTGCGCCTCGTGGCCTCGGGGCGGGGCAACCGGGAGATCGCCGACCTGCTCTTCCTGAGCGAGCGGACCGTGGCCCGCCACCTCAGCAACATCTTCGCCAAGCTGGACGTGCGCTCGCGCACCGCCGCGGCGGCGTATGCCCACGAGCACCAACTGGTGTGATGGCCCCCGCTCGGGCCTCTGACCTGCACTGATGGACCCGGTGAGGCCTACCGGTCACCCCTTGTTGTCCCGGAGTTGGTTCCGCCGCGGATCCGGTGCTAAAGTTCTACATGGCGCAGCGGCCATGCCGCGCGAACAACCTTGCCGATGGACCTGGCCAGGGCGCTCTCCCCGGAGAGCAGCCGATTTGGACAAGCGAGACCGGCAAGTTAGACTGAACAGGTTGCCCCAAACGCTGTGCAGACTGGAATGGTTTGTGTGGTGGGTGGTGTGTGTCCGATCTTTGAGAACTCAACAGCGTGTCAGTAATCGATGCCAATTTTTACCCTGTCCTGGGGCATGGTGCGCATTCTTTGTGGGTGTGTGGTGTGTTCTGGT
>NZ_QLVD01000019.1 GCF_003352835.1 Ornithinimicrobium murale
GGGCCTCGCCCGGCAGGTGGCCGTGAAGCGCGAAAGGGAAGCCACCGCACGGTGGCCGAACAACCCCGAGACGGGGTGCTGGTGAGATGAGCACTACTGCTCACTCATCGGCAACGGTGCGCCTTGCGTCCGGCACGCGCGGCACCGGACTGGGAACAGCTCTCTTCGAGTGGGCTCACGAGTATGGCCACCGGCATGGCGCGACCCTGGTCCAATTGACCACCGACAAGACGCGCACCCATGCCCACCGCTTCTACGACAGGCTTGGCTACCAAGCCACCCACGAGGGCTACAAACGACCCCTGTGAACATCCGGAATTGCCGCCATGTCGAACAACAGTCGACGCCACCGAAGTGAGCAGAGCAGACGACTCAGTGATGATGCTCGTAAACGGCTCAGTGCGGCGGCAGCTGTCGCGAGGACCCGGAGCACAAGAGCGACATCTCGGACCGCAGGGTCTCCGACACTCGGTGCTCATGCATCCGGCGGCACACCCTACGGAGACCCTGCAGTTATCTCTCCGCAACACATTCCGTTCGCCACGGAGGACTGAGAGCCAGAGCGTGCTGACCGCCCTCAGCGGACGGTGACCACGCTGTCGTGCACCTGCCCACGGTCGCGGCGCTCCTCCAGGCGGCGCTTCTGCGGCCCGACGGTGTACTTCGGGTCCGTGGCGGACTCGATCCCGGCCTCCACGATGCCGAACCGGGTCAGCGCCGAGGCGCCCGCCAGCGCCAGGCCGGAGGCGACCGCGGCGACCCGGCTGCGGCCGGCCAGCAGGGTGCCCAGGCCGCCGGCGACGGTCAGCGCCCTGGCCAGTCGCAGCTTGGACCCGCCCGCTCCGGTGCGGACCGGCTCGTCCAGGTCCAGCTCGGTCAGGTGCTCCTCGAGACGGTGCATGGCGATGAGCTCGGTGACGACGCCGATGAGCGCGAACCGCCGGGCGGGACCGGTCTGGTCGATCGGGGTGAGCACCAGCTGGACTCCGGCAGAGGCCAGGGCGGCCGACCCGACGAAGACGAAGGGGAGCTCGCGCCGGCTCTCCAACCAGACGGGCGTCACTGTGTCCGACAGGAGGACCGAGGTGTAGGCCGCCAAGGGCGCCGCGAACAGTGCCTGACCGACGCTCGCCGGGGTGTCGACTGCCTGCACCAACCGCGCCAGGGCACCGACGGGACCGCGCTCAGGCAGCGGCACCATCCGGGCCGCCTCCGAGGCGGTGGTCGCCCCCGCGAACGCCGCATAGCCAGACAGGATCCAGGTGCCGACCGACATCGGCGAGGTGAGCTTGACCGTGCGCATCATGTTGAGGAAGCGCTCGGGCCGACCCAGGTCGGCCACCAGCAGGGCGCCGCTGACCGCGACACCAGTCATCGCCGTGAGGCGGCTGTTGCGCCGGAGCAGTTCCCGGCCGGTGACTGCTGCGCCCGCAGCGATGATGCCCGACCCCGCAGCCACCCCGCCCACGAACAGGTAGGCGGGGATCTCGTGCTTCCACGGAACAGGTTTGATGATGGCCCGGCCGTAGTAGCTGGAGAACTCCGCGTCCGGCACGGCCGGGGCCTCCCGGCGTCCGCCGCCGTCCCGGCTGAGCCAGCTGGTGCGGCCCTTAGCCATCCCGCGGGACGCGTCCGAGACGGCACCGGTGACCGCGCCGCGCACGCCGCTGCGGCGTCGTCGGCCACCCTCCTCGGGTGGCCGGTAGCTGTCGAACGGGGAGGTGGTCACCGGCGGCCGCCGAGGAAGGCCACCGCTCCTGCGGCGAGCAGCCCCAGGCCGGCGACCCCCGCCGTCCGGAACATCTCGGGCAGCTTGGACGTGGCACAGACCGGGTCGGGCGGCAGGCCATAGACCTCCGGCTCGTCCAGCAGCAGGAAGACCGAGCCGGTCCCGCCGACGCCGTCATCATCGTTGGCGCCGTAGAGGCGGGCCTCGGTGAAGCCCTGCTCGTGGAGCTGCGCGACACGGTCCTGCGCGGCGGCGACCATGTCGTCACGCGCGCCGAACCGGATCGAGGTCGTCGGGCAGGTCTGGGCGCAGGCCGGCTCCTGGTCGTGGCTGAGCCGGTCGTAGCAGAGCGTGCACTTCTGCGCGACACCAACATTCGGGACGTGCCCGTCGCCGGTGACGGACACCGACGAGTCGGTGCGCCGCTCGATGACGCCGAACGGGCAGGCGCCCACGCAGTAGCCGCAGCCGTTGCAGACATCGGCCTGCACGACGACCGTCCCCTGCTCGCTGCGGAAGAGCGCGCCGGTCGGACAGACGTCGAGGCACCCGGCGTGGGTGCAGTGCTTGCACACGTCGGAGGCCATCAGCCACCGGAACTCCGGCAGCGGTCCCACCATCGGTGTGCCCTCGAGCGTCGTGCCCAGGTCGCCGTTCTCGGCGGACTCCTTCTGCGACAACAGCTCACCGAGTGAGGGCCCGTGGTCCTCCGGCGGCGCCGGCAACGTGCCGTAGCCCGCTGGCACACCTCGGGAGGAAGCCTCCGGTGAGGCGGGGGGAGAGCCGACTGTCGGCATACCGAGGTCGACCAGCCGGCGCCCGGACTCCCGGGCGGCGGAGATCCGCTCCTGGCTCTGCTCCACGAACGCGACATGTCGCCAGGTGCTCGCGCCCAGGCCGCCCGTGTTGTCGTAGGAGTTGCCGGTCAGGTCGAGGTCGCCATCCATCGGCAGGGCGTTCCACTCCTTGCACGCCACCTCGCAGGCCTTGCAGCCGATGCAGATCGAGGTGTCGGTGAAGAAACCCTTGCGGCTGGGCGGCTCCTCCCAGCCCGCATCGCGAGCGGGGTCGGTGCGCCCGGCGAGCTGGCGGGCCAGATAACCCATCAGCGATCTCCTTCCGTGAGGCGGGCGTTGCCGGTCTCGGACGTTGTGCCGGAACGGGACTGGTAGTCGGCGACCAGCCGGAGGAGGGCCTCTCCGCGGGGACGGCGTCCCGGCTGGATGTCACAGGATCCCACCTTGGACTCCTGGATCTGGACGTTGGGGTCCAGGACGATGCCGAGCAGGTCGTTGGCGCCGTCACCCTCCACGACAGCGTCCGCGCCGACGCCCCAGTGATAGGGCAGACCGATCTGGTGCACGGTGTGGCCCTGGATCGTCAGCGGCTGCATCCGCTCGGTGACGAGCACGCGCGCCTCGATCGCGCTGCGGGCCGAGATGATCGTGGCCCAGTCACCGTTGGTCAGGCCGCGCTCGGCGGCGAGCTCCGGGGAGACCTCGCAGAACATCTCCGGCTGCAGCTCGGAGAGGTAGGGCAGCCAGCGGCTCATGCCTCCCGCGGTGTGGTGCTCGGTCAGTCGGTAGGTCGTGAAGACGTAGGGGTAGACGTCGGCTCCCGGTTCATCGCCCGACGGGCTCCACAAGTTGTCCTTGCGGGGGTAGACCAGCCGGCTCGGGTTGCTCTGCTGGGTGTAGAGCGGGTTGGCCACCGGCGACTCCTGCGCCTCGTAGTGCGTGGGCAGCGGCCCGTCGACCATCCCCTTGGGCGCGAACAGCCAGCCCTTGCCGTCGGCCTGCATGATGAACGGGTCGTCGCCGGCGATCGCCGCCGGGCCGCCCACGTCGGGGTCCGGGCGAAACGAGGGGTCCCGGTCGATCGGGAAGTCGGGGATGTCCTTGCCGGTCCAGCGACGCGTTTCCTCGTCCCACCACACATAGGCCTTGCGCTCGCTCCACGGCCTGCCCTCCGGGTCGGCGGAGGCCCGGTTGTAGAGGATGCGCCGGTTCAGGGGCCAGGCCCAGCCCCACTCGTGGGCCACCTCGTCCTGGTCGGCGCCGGGGACGCGGTTGGCCGACCGGTTCACGCCGCCGGCGAAGACCCCGGTGTAGATCCAGCACCCGCCCGAGGTCGACCCGTCCGGCCGCATCTGGCTGAAGGAGTCGAGCAGCTCGCCCGCGTGCTCTCCGGTGAGGTGATAGCCGTTGATCTCCTTGAGGACGGCCGCACCGTCGACCTCGCCGTGCTCGTCGGTCGGATAGTCCCAGGTCAGGTCGAGCAGGGGGCGGTCCCGCTCGTCGGTGGAGCCGGCCAACCGCTGCCGTATGCGGACGCCCAGGTCGTAGAAGAAGTCCAGCTCGCTCTGGGCATCGTTCGGTGGACGGACGGCCTGGTGGCGCCACTGCAGCATCCGCTGGGTCTGGGTGAACGTGCCGGCCTTCTCCACATGGTTGGCCGCCGGGAAGAAGAAGACCTCGGTGTCGATGTCCTCGGTGCGCAGCTCGCCGGTCGCGATCTCCGGGGAGTCCTTCCAGAAGGTGGCCGACTCGATGAGCTGGAAGTCACGCACGACGAGCCACTTCAGGTGCGTCATCGCCTTGCGTTGCATCGAGCCGTGCGCCGAGCCGACGGCGGGGTTCTGCCCGAGCACGAAGTAGCCCTCGACCTCGTCGTCCAGCATCGCCAGCACCGTCTGGTAGGTGCCGTGGGCCCCGGTCAGCCGGGGAAGGTAGTCGTAGCAGAAGTTGTTGTCCGCGGTCGCCGCCTCGCCCCACCAGGCCTTGAGCAGGCTGGCGGTGTAGCTCGGTGCCTCCGTCCAGAAGCCCTTCTGCAGCGGCGAGGAGATGTGGTCGAGGTAGTCCTGCCAGGTGTCGTGCTCACCGACGATAGGCATCGGTAGGTAGCCGGGCAGGATGTTGAACAGCGTCGGGATGTCGGTGGATCCCTGGATGCTGGCGTGCCCCCGCAGGGCCATGATCCCGCCGCCGGGGCGTCCCATATTGCCCATCAGCAGCTGCAGGATCGCGGCGGTTCGGATGAACTGGGCGCCCAGGCTGTGCTGGGTCCAGCCGAGCGCGTAGGCGAAGCAGGTCGTCCGTTCTCGCCCCGAGTTCTCGGTCAGGGCGCGGGCGACCTCGTGGAACTGCTCGACGGGGATGCCGCACACGTCGCGCACCATCTCGGGGGTGTAGCGCGCGTAGTGCCGCTTGAGGATCTGGAAGACGGACCGCGGGTGCTGCAGGGACTCGTCCCGGACGACGTTGGCGTGCTCGAGGGAGGGCCCGGCGGCGCCGTGCTCCTGGCCGCCGGCACGGGCCCGCCGGGCCGAGCCCTGCTCGTCGCCACCCGCGCCCTCGATCTCGCCGTCGCCCGACACGGCCTCGCCCGCGGGACCACCGGCCCGGGGGGAGGGGCCTGGGGGAGCCGCGCGCTCGGCATACGACCAGGAGGAGGGGTCGTAGGTGCCGGTCTCGGGATCGAAACCAGAGAACACGCCGTCCAGGTCCTCGGTGTCCCGGAAGTTGTCACTGACCAGTGTGGCCGCGTTGGTGTAGGCGACGACGTAGTCGTGGAAGTAGAGCTCGTTGGACAGCACGTGGTTGATCAGCGCGCCGAGCAGCACCACGTCGGTGCCCGCCCGGATCGGGACGTGGGTGTCAGCGATCGCCGAGGTGCGGGTGAAGCGCGGGTCGACGTGGATGACCCGCGCACCCCTGGCCTTGGCCTCGGTGACCCACTGGAAGCCGACCGGGTGGCACTCGGCCATGTTGGAGCCCTGGATGATGATGCAGTCCGCGTTGGCCATGTCCTGCAGGGACTGGGTGGCGCCGCCGCGCCCGAACGAGGTCCCCAGACTGGGAACCGTGGAGCTGTGTCATATCCGGGCCTGGTTCTCGATCTGGATCGCGCCCGCCGCGGTGAACAGCTTCTTGATCAGATAGTTCTCCTCGTTGTCGAGGGTCGCGCCCCCGAGCGAGGCGATGCCCATGGTGCGCCGCAGCGGTCGTCCGTGCTCGTCGTGGTCCTGCCAGGTCCGCGCGCGTGACTCCACGAAGCGGTCGGCGACCATGTCCAGGGCTTCGTCCCGGTCCATCCGGGTGAACTCGGTGGCGCCGGGCGCGCGATAGAGCACGTGGGTCTGCCGGGTGGGGGAGTTGACCAGCTGCTCGCTGGCAGCTCCCTTGGGGCACAGGCGACCCCGGCTGATGGGGGAGTCCTGGTCACCCTCGATCTGGACGACCTTCTCGTCCGAGACAAAGACCTTCTGCCCGCAGCCGACGGCGCAGTAGGGACACACGCTCTGCACCACGCGATCGGCAGTGACGGTGCGTGGCTGCTGCTCGCGGGTCCTGCGTGAGGTCGCCGCCGCCCCTCGACCGAGGAAGTCCCCGGTGGCCAACTGACGCAGCACGGGCCACCCGAGGAACGTGCTGTCCTTGGCCGCCATGGCCACACGTTAGCCCGATCGGTCGCGCGTGTCTCGGCCTGTGGCTCACTCGCCGGGATAGGTGACGCCCACCTGCCGCCGGATCTCGTCGGCGGTGGTGAGTATGCCGATCGTCTCCTCTTTCGGCAGCAGCGGCGAGTCCGTGGTCCCGTCCAAGACGAGCTGGGCCAGGTGTGTGGCCCGATAGACGAGTCCATCGTGGCCGTGGATCGGCCCAGGATCGGCGGTCAGCAAACTGACGCAGCACGGCCCCCCCGAGGAAGTGCCACTGCCCGTCCGGCATGTGTCCTCTCACACGGGTTGGTAATGCGCCTCACCATAGACTCCACGGCGAGGTCGGGCACCCACGTCTTGTCCCGGCCTCATGATGCCCCCTGGCCCGACCTCGGACCCCGTGCACCTGAGCAAAGATCAGATCCTCGCGCAGCAGAGTCTCTCCGGCAGACTGCAGATCTGTCTGGTGCACAGCGGCATTTTCGTCACCTTGACATGCCCGGCTTCGCGCACTACTTTAATCCTTTGAGGGTAGCCGGGCGTCGGCTAGGTGAGCAAATGGACTCGAAAGTCGACGGTGTGTTCAAGAAACAATTCAGAGAGGAGTTGTAATGAGCACAATGAAAGCAAAGGGTCAACGACTGCAGTGCAGGGTCTTGAGGGTGGGAGCGACCATGGCTATGGTGGCTTGTCTCGCCGCCGCTCAAACTGGCATGGCTGCCGCGTCCACCGACTCGGGAACGGTCAATTGTGGTGCCAATACGGTAGCCGTGCGCGGTGAGCAGCAGCTTTACGGCGACTGGCTGACGCTGAAGGTCCACAATGTGGTGATATACCACAGTCCAAATGTCTACGATGTCGTTCGAAGTTCCAACTTTTCCGGAACGCGAACGTGGTCAGGAAGTTCAGAGTCACTCTACTACGCAGGCACCTACGGGATGTGCTTGCCCGGAGGATGACGTTGCGTGCCCGTGTGGCTGTAAAGATCACGCCCGCAATAGTGGCCAGCCTGCTCCTTGCTGCAGGTTGTGCGGACAACAGCGACCCGGAGGCTCCCTCGGTAGGTAGTTCCGGAGGCGAAGGGGCGCAGAGCGGGAAATCCGATCCCGTTCCTACGGCTAGCGCTGGAGCGGCCCCTGGCCAGTCCAGCAGCTGGGATCCGCAGGCGTGGGAGCCCACTGTGCAGATCACGCCACCAGAGTTCATCGACGTCGAACTCCAGAACTACCACCAGCAGAAACTCGAGAGTGGTGCCCAGGCGCTTGGATCGACTCAGCCCCCGGAAGTAGCGCTGATTCGATGGAGCGAGGGCAGTGTGGAATATGCATCAAATATGACCACCTGCCTGCAAGACGCAGGGTTTCCGGCAGTACAAGAGGGTCAAACATATTACTTCGACCCAGGTGTGCACGTGTCCCAGGAAGACTCGCTCTCCCTGGCAAGTTATGTCTGCGACGGGCAATACATGATGCACCCTGTCTATGGGCAAGGGTGGTCTGATAGTCAGGCTGGTCTAGTCTACGACTATTGGGTTGAGTACTATATTCCGTGCATGCGCGCGAATGGTCACAACATCCAGGATAACGAGAAGCCAAGCCGTGAATCGTATGTCAGCGCCTTCAATAGTGGTCAGAGGATTTCTTGGTGGCCCAATGAGTGGAGTCAACGCCTCCCGGCGGACGAACGCGAGACGATGGAGGCAGTCTGCCCACAGTATCCACCCGATGCAGTTCTCTACGGGCAGTAGTTGCCAATGGAATGACGTGCTGTCAGTGGTCTCGACTCGCCGACACTAACCTCCCTCGACCGAGACATCGTCCCGGTCAGGCCGTTCACTCGCCGGGATAGGTGACGCCGACCTGTCGCCGGATCTCGTCGGCGGTGGTGAGTATGCCGATCGTGTCCTCGATCGGCAGCAGCGGCGAGTCCGTGGTCCCGTCGGCGACGAGCTGGGCCAGGTGGGCGCCTTGATAGACGAGTCCCTCGTGGCCGTGGATCGGCCCAGGATCTGCGGTCAGCACGGCACCGTCGGTGCTGGTGACGGTGAGGGGCACGGGCGTGTAGAAGTCACTGGGCAGGTCGACCCGCGCCCGCGTGCCGACCACCGTCGCGGTGTTGGCCGTGTGCTCGGCGAGCGTGGTGGTCAGGACGGCCTCGGCAGGCCCCGCGGTCAGGACGGCCCGGACCTGCTCGTCCACTCCGCTGGTCGTGAGACGACCGGTGGCGCTGACAGTCTCCGGTGGTCCGAGCACCAGGGAGGCGAAGGAGAGCGGATAGATGCCCAGGTCGAGCAGCGCCCCTCCGGCGAGGGCGGGGTCGTGCAGGCGCCGGGCGTCCCCCGGGCCGATCAGCTGGCCGTGGTCGGCGGTCACCGAGACGATCTCCCCGACGGTCCCGGCGCTCAGCACCTGCCGAAGCACGTCGGTGCCGGGCAGGAACCGGCTCCACATCGCCTCCAGTGCCACGACGCCCGCCGCGTCAGCCGCGACGGCGACCTCACGGGCCTCGATCGCGTTGCGCGTGAATGCCTTCTCGACGAGCACGTGCTTGCCGGCCGAGATGGCCAGGAGCGCCTGCTCGCGGTGGTGCGAGTGCGGGGTGGCGACATAGACGACATCGACCTCCGGGTCGGCCACCAGCGACTCATAGCTGCGGTGCACACGCGGGATGCCGAACTCGCGCGCAAACTGCTGCCCGCGCTCGGGGGAGCTGGACCCAACCGCCACCAACTGCTGGCGGGAGTGCTTGAGCAGCGCTCCGGCGAAGGTGCGCGCGATCGTGCCGGGGCCCAGGATGCCCCAGCGCAGCGGGGGAGCCTTAGCAGGGTCGGGCACCCGACTGACGGGAAGCGATGAGATCACGGCGACACGTTATCCGCCGTGAGGCCCGGGCGATAGGATCACGCGGGCCGACCACCCAAGCCGGCCCACGGCATACGAGCGACATGCCGACCAACCCACCTGAGGAGACCACGTGAGCCTGTGGAGCGTGCACGGCGACGGTTATCGGATCGAGCCGGGTCAGGTGGTCGCCCCGGGCGAGCGTCTGGCGTGGGCACCCACCATCGGCATCGGCATGCAGCACGTGGTGGCCATGTTCGGCGCGACCTTCCTGGTGCCGCTGATCACCGAGTTCCCGCCGAGCACGACGCTGCTGTTCAGCGGTGTTGGCACGATCCTGTTCCTGCTCATCACGGCCAACCGGGTGCCGTCCTATCTGGGCTCCTCGTTCGCCTTCCTGGCCCCGATCGCGGCAGCGCAGGGACAGCACGGGCCGGCAGGTGCCCTCGGCGGCGTCGTCATGGCCGGTGCCGCGCTGTTCCTCATCGGCCTGATCGTGCAGGCGGTCGGGCACGCGTGGATCAGTCGGCTCATGCCGCCCATGGTGACCGGTGCGATCGTCGCGCTGATCGGTCTCAACCTGGCGCCCGCAGCATGGAACAACGTCCAGGAGGCCCCGACCACGGCCTTCGCCACGCTGCTGGCCATCGTCCTGTGCACGGTGATCTTCCGCGGTCTGCTGGGGCGGTTGTCGATCCTGCTGGGCGTGGTCGTCGGCTATGTGGTCGCGGTCATCCGCGGCGAGGTCGACACGACCGCGATCTCCGAGGCCGGTTGGGTCGGTGCTCCCGAGTTCATGCTCCCCGACTTCCACTGGAATGTCGCCGGGTTGTTCCTGCCCGTGGTCCTCGTCCTGGTGGCCGAGAACATCGGTCACGTGAAGTCGGTGGCGCAGATGACGGACAGTTCTTCCGAGGCGCTCGACCCGATGATCGGACGGACCTTGATGTCGGACGGGCTGGCCACCACCCTGGCCGGCGCCGGCGGAGGGTCCGGCACCACGACGTATGCCGAGAACATCGGCGTCATGGCGGCGACCAAGGTCTACTCGACGGCCGCCTACTGGATCGCCGGGTTCACCGCGATCGGCCTGGCCTTCCTGCCCAAGTTCGGGGCCGCGATCCAGACGGTGCCCGTCGGAGTGCTCGGCGGTGCGGCCACCGTGCTCTACGGCATGATCGGCGTCCTCGGCTTCCGCATCTGGGTGGAGCACCGCGTCGACTTCAGCAACCCGATCAACCTGACCACGGGCGCTGTCGCGCTCATCGTGGGCATCGCCAACTACACCTGGGTCGTGGGTGACCTGGCCTTCGAGGGGATCGCCCTGGGCACGGCCGCGGCGTTGGTGCTCTACCACGGGATGAACGGCATCAACCGGCTCACCGGCGCGGTCGCCAGTGAGGGTGACCACCTGCAGGTCGGCGGCTCGACCCATCCGGACCCCGAACTGGCCAACCCGACCTGGACCGACCCGAGGCAGTAGCAACGCTCGCGCCGGCCGCGCTCAGTTGCGGGAGGAGCTCAACGCGCGGCGCGGATCTGCTCGACCAAGATGTCGCCGTGTCCGGCGTGCCGAGCCAACTCGGCCACCATGTGGCCATACAGATAGCGCAGGTTGACGGCCCGGCCACGCCAGTCGAGCTGATCGTCGAGGTCGCGGCCCGCGGCGATCGCGCGCGACTCCTCACATGCGGCCAGATAGCTGGTCAGCACCGTCGCGATGGTGTCATCGTCACCGGGCACGAAGCTCTCCTCGACGGTCTCGGGGATCCCCACCTCCTCGCGACTTCTTCCGGCCAGGCGGTGGTGGAACCAGACCTTCTCCACGAAGGTCGCGTGGGTCACCAGGGCGAGCGGCGTGGTCAGCGAGGGCACGAGGCGTGCTCGCGCCTCCTCCTCGGTCAGCCCGTCCAGCAGGCCGGCGATCGCCGCCCGCTGGCGGTCGACGAACTCCTCCAGAACCGCGCGCTCGCTCGCCACCTCGGTGCTCATGGCCCTGAGCCTACGGCCCCGAACAGGGTGTCAGCGGGTGGCGTCGGCGAGCAGCTCCAGGACGTGGCGGTAGGGCTTGCCGGTGGCGCGGGTCATGCCGATCTCGCAGGTGCGGTTGCAGGAGACGTATGCCGTCTCGCCAGGGCGGTCGGCCACGGCCAGGGCGACCTCGGCCGCCTCGGCGATGGTCGCCGAGGCGGTGAGCTCGGGGTGCAGGAGGCCGCGGTCCCCGGCGAAGGCGCAACAGCCCCACGCCACAGGGACCACGACGTCGTCGGAGACGGCGCGGGCCAGGTCGACGAGGGCCTCGGTGGTGCCGGCCCGGTGTGAGGAGCACGTCGGGTGCACCACGACCGCCTGCGCAGAGCGGGTGACGGACAGGTGGGGGAGCACCTCAGCACGCACGAACTCGACGGCGTCCACGACCCGCAGCTCGGGAGCCCTGGTCGCCAGCATGGCGACCAGTCCCTCGACACAGGACGAGGCCTCGACGACGACCGGCAGGCGACCCTGCTCGGTGGCGGCCCGCAGGGCCGGCACGACCCGGTCAGCCATGACCTCATAGCCGCTGGTCAGGCCCTTGGACTTCCACGGGGTGCCGCAGCACAGGCCGCCCAGACCCTCGGGGGTGCGCAGCGGAACCCCCGCCCGCACGCACAGGTCAACCAGGGCGCCGGTGGCCCCTTCCCCCTGAGAGGTGCTGGCGGAGCCGCACCCGCGGCCGCCACTGGCACAGCAGGTGTCGTGACCCTCCTCGGGGCCGAACATCTCACCGATGCAGGCGCTGAACAGCACCGCCTGAGGCGCTCGGGGAGCGAACGCGCGACGGGACGTGCCTCCGCGAGGCAACTGAGCGTCATACGAGGGAATCTGGTCGGGGCTGACAACGGCCCGCACCAGACGGGTCGCCCCGACCGGCAGGCCGGAGGGGAGCAGCTTGGCGACGGTCAGTGCCGCCCCTCCCAGCGGGGCGATCGCACCCCAGGAACGGGCGGCCAGCGCCCAGGCCCGGTCGGCGAGGCGCGACTGTGACTCGCGGCGCAGTCGCCGGGTCAGGTCACCGGTGTCGATCAGGACCGGACACGCGGTCTGGCACATCCCGTCGACGGCGCACGTCTGGTTGCCGTCGTAGTCGTAGTCCTTCTCGAGGGAGTCGGCCAGGGCGTGGTCCCCGGCGGCCCGGGCGGTCTGGATGTCACGGCGGACCACGATGCGCTGCCGCGGGGTCAGGGTCAGGTCCTTGGAGGGGCAGACCGGCTCGCAGTAGCCGCACTCGACGCACCGGTCGACCTCCTCCTCGACCCTGGGGTTGGGCTTGAGGTCGCGCAGGTAGGAGGTGGGGTCGTCGGAGAGCACTGCGCCGGGGTTGAGCAGCCCGCGCGGGTCGATGAGCCGCTTGAGCTGCCACATGACGTCATAGAGCTCATCGCCATACTGCCGGCGCACGAACGGAGCCATGATCCGACCGGTGCCGTGCTCGGCCTTGAGGGAGCCACCGTTGCCCAGGACCAGGTCGACCATGTCGTCGGTGAAGGCCTCGTAGCGGCGCAGCGAGGTGGGGTCGTCGAACCGCTCGTTGAGCATGAAGTGCACGTTGCCGTCGCGGGCGTGGCCGAAGATGACCGACTCCTGGTAGGAGTGCGCCGCGAACAGCTCGGTCAGCGCGACGCAGGTCTCGCCCAGGACGTCGACACCCACGACGACGTCCTCCAGGAGGGCATTGGTGCCGGCCGGGCGGGCGCCGGCGACCGCGGAGAACAGGCCCTTGCGCACGCGCCACAGGCCGGCGCGAGCAGAGGTGTCCCGGGTGAGCTCGAGGGCGGTGGACAGGGGTAGGTCCTCCAGCGTCGGCCTGGCCGCCGCGACCGCGTCCTCGAGCTCATCTCCCGTGCTGCCCTGCCACTCGACCAGGAGAGCCGCGTGGTCGACCACCGAGAGCGCGGCGATCTGTGCGGGGCAGGTGGGGTCCTGTTGGGCCACTCGTAGTGAGGCGGCGTCCAGCAGTTCTGCGGTCCCGGTCCCGGTGTCGACCAGGGCCGGGACGGACTCGGTCGCCGCGGCGACCGAGTCGAAGACCAGCAGGCCGGTGCTGATGTGCGGCAGCACGGGGAGCGTCCGGAAGGTCGCCGAGGCGACGAACCCCAGGGTGCCCTCGCTGCCGATCATCAGGTGCACGAGCATGTCCAGCGGCGACTCGAAGTCAACCAGGGCGTTGATGCCGTAGCCCATGGTGTTCTTCATCCTGAAGAGTCGCCGGACCGTGGCGACCGACTCGGGGTCGTCCAGCACCCGCTGCCGCAGCCCCACCAGGCCGGCGACGAGCTCGGGCTCGCGAGCCGCGAGCTGCGCCTCGGCGTCGGGTGCCGCGGAGTCGATCGTGGTGCCGGTCGGCAGCACGAACACCATCGACTCGAGCGTGGCGTAGGTGTTGAACTCCGTCCCGCAGTGCATGCCGCTGGAGTTGTTGGCCACGACGCCGCCGATGGTGCAGGCACCCTCGCTGGCCGGGTCCGGTCCGAGCTTGCGCTGGTAGGCCGCCAGCCGGGCATTCACGGCCCGGACGGTCACGCCCGGCTGCACCCGCACCCGGGCTCCGCCGTCCAGCACCTCGACGTCACCGAAGTGGCGGCGGGTGTCGACCAGGACCGCGTCCGTGATGGCCTGTCCCGACAGGCTGGTGCCTCCAGACCGGAAGGTCACCGGCGCACCTGCCGCATCGCACGCCGCCAGCACCGAGGCCACCTGCTCGGTCGTGGTCGGTCGGACCAGCACCTCCGGAGTCAGCAGGTAGTGCGAGGCGTCGTGGGCCATCGCGTGCAGGTCCAGCGGTCGTCGGCTGACGGCCGACCCACCGAGTCGCTCGGTCAGGTCGGCCGTCAACGCGGCGTGATCACGGCCCACGGGGTCACATCCTGTCAGTCACACATCGCCACACGGTGCGCCCGGTGGGCTGGATTCTCGCGCCACGGTGCGCCCGGTGGGCTGGATTCTCGCGCCACGGTGCGCTCGGTCGGTTGGGGGGTGGTTAGCCCAGGGCTGCGCCGCCGCAGACGCGCAGCGTCTGACCGGTGACGTAGGCGGCACCGGGGGAGGCCAGGTACGTCACCGCCGCACCGATCTCTTCCGGAGTCCCCATGCGCTGCAGCAACTGCTGGCTGAAGTCGTAGTCGACCGAGTCGGTCAGCGGCGTGGCGACCGGGCCGGGCGCGACGGAATTGACGGTGATGCCGTGCGTGCCGACCTCCTTGGCCAGCCAGGTGGTCAGCGCGATGATGCCGCCCTTCGAAGCCGCGTAGGCGGGGCCTGAGCGAGCTCCGCCCGCGCCGCCGGACAGCGGCCCGCCCATGATGCCGCTGATCGAGCTGATGTTGATGATCGTGCCCGACCCACGCTCCACCATGTGCGGGTGCAGCGCTGCCTGGCAGAACAGGAATGTCCCACGCAGGTTGGTGTCGATGTCACGGAACCACTCCTCGTCGGTGAACTCCGGCAGACCGCTGCGGCTGGCGGTGCCGGCGTTGTTGACCAGGATGTCGAGGCGTCCGAACTGCTCGACGGTGTCGTTGACGACGGCCTCCACCTCGGCCCGCTCCCGGACGTCGACGACCCGCCCCTCGAAGGTGCTCGAGGGGTGGGCCGTGCGCAGTGACTCCACGGCCTCGGCCGGATCGAGCACGTCCACGACGACGACGCTGGCGCCCCGCTGGGCGAGTTGGTCGGCGACAGACCGGCCGATGCCGCGTGCGGCGCCGGTGACCAGGGCCACCCTGCCGGTCAGGTCAAACAGATCGACCGGTCCGGTGGTCGGGGTCTCAGCGGTCTGGGTCATCTCAGACTCCTAGGAGGTCGGGTAGCCAGTTGGACAGCGCGGGGAAGAACGTCACCAGGGTCAGCACCAGCAGAACGGCGAACAGGAAGGGCATGATGCCCTTGATCACCTCTGCCAGAGGCGCGCGGGCGATGCCGGCGGCGACGAAGAGGTTCACGCCGACCGGTGGCGTGATCATGCCGACGGCGAGGTTGACGACCATCATCACGCCCATGGTGGTCACATCGACCCCCACGTGCAGCAGCACCGGGGCGAGTAGCGGCACGAAGAGGTAGAGGGCCGAGACAGCGTCGACGAACATCCCGACGATCAGCAGCAGCACCATGACGATGAGCAGGATGAGGTACTTGTTCTCCGTGACGCTGAGCAGAGCGTCGGCCACCGTCTGGGCCACCTGCTGCCGAGTGATCACGTAGGCGAACACTGAGGCGCACCCGACGATCAGCATGACCACCGCGGACTGCACGGCAGCCACCGTGAACACGCGCGGCAGCCGGGTGATCTTGATCTCCCGGTAGACGACCAGCCCGACGACCAGGGCATAGACCGAGGCGACCACGGCCGACTCGGTCGGGGTGAAAATGCCACCGTAGATGCCGCCGAGGATGATGATCGGCACCAGCAGACCTGGGATGGCTCGCAGGAACGCGCCGAGCCAGTGCTGTCGCGCGGTGCCGTCACCGACGTGTTCGGCGACCTCGCCCTCAGCGGCGGAGAGCGGCTCGGCCTCCGCTGCGGTGTAGGCACCCTGGCCCAGACCGGCTGAGTCAGCAGGGAGGGGCCCGCCCCCGGATCCACCCGTGGCCCCGGCCAGCGCCGGTTGCGTGACCCTGCTGGCCGTCGGCATGGCGCGGGGCAGGAAGAACGCGGCCGCGATCAGCGCGACCGCCATCAGAAGCCCGGGGATGATCCCGGCGATAAAGAGGCGGCCGATCGAGACGCGCTGATACTCCGAGACAACCACCGCGAAGATGATGAACGCGATGCTCGGCGGCACCACGATGCCCATCGACCCGGCGGCGGCCACCATGGACGCGGCGTGCCGCTTGGCGTAGCCGCGCCGGATCAGGGCCGGGATCAGGATGGACCCGATCGCTGCCACCGTCGCCGGCCCGGAGCCGGAGATGGCCGAGAAGAAGAACGCCGAGATCACCACGACCATGGCGAGGCCGTGCTTGAACCTGCCGACGGCGGCATCGGCGAAGTCGATGAGCCGGGCACTGATCCCGGCATACTCCATGATCGCTCCGGCGAGGATGAAGAACGGGATCGCCAGGAGGGTCTCTGAGGACAACGAGGCGAAGACCACGCTCGGCACGACGGAGAGTTGCTCAGCGCCTGAGGCGTACACGATGGTGGCCACGGCTGCCAGGCCGAGGGAGAAGGCCACCGGGACTCCGAGTGCCAGGAGCACCAGGAAGGTGCCGAAGAGGATGAGCTCGATCATGCGATCGCCTGCCCCTCAGTCGTGTTCGCACCGGTTGACTGACCGCGCAGCGAGCGCACCGTCACCTGCACCGTGCGCAGGATGCCCAGCGCCGAGCCGACCGGCAGAGCGAGCGTGAAGATCCACTGGGGCAGTCGCATGGCGGGGGTCGCGCGACCGCTGTTGAGCTGTGAGGCGACCTGGTCCCAGCCGTAGCGAGCCAGCACGAGGAAGAACACGATGATGGCCAGACTGACGAGAATGGTCACCGCCTGCTTCGCACGCCCGCGGAGCTTTTCCTGCAGCAGGGTGAAGCCGAGGTGGCTGCCCTCCCGGAGGCCGATCACAGCGCCGAGCATGGTCAGCCAGACCGCCACGTTGATCATGATCTCGGTGGTGAAGGCGAGCGAGGCGTCCAGGAAGTAGCGACTCAGGACGTTGACGAACGCCACGGAGGTGATCGTGGCGAACGCCAGTGCCGCTAACCCGTTCTCGACCGCAGTGAGCGCGCGGTCCACAGCTCAGCCCTCGGGCGTGACCGCTGTGGCGAGGTCCTCGCCCCAGATGTCCTGGTACTGCTCGTAGACGGGGGTCATCGCATCGCGGAAGGCGGTGGACTCCTCCTCCGTGAGCTCGACGACCTCCATCTTGTCGCGCAGCTCCTCCAGCTCGCCGTCCTCCTTGTCCCGGTTGTTGGTGATCTGGAGCTCGGCGGCAGCCTGGGCCGCGTCGTCGACGATCTTCTTGTCCTCGTCGGACAGGCTGTCGTAGACGTCCTTGTTCATGCCCAGGATCAATGGGTCGTAGACGTAGTTCCAGACCGTGAGGTGGTCCTGCACCTCGTCGAGGCCGGAGGTGTAGATGATGTCGATCGGGTTCTCCTGGCCGTCGATGGTGCCCTGCTGCAGCGAGGTGAACACCTCGGAGAAGGACATCGTCGTCGGGTTGGCTCCCAGCGCCTTGTAGATGTCATCGAACAGGCCGATGCCCGGGATGCGGACCTTCAGGGCCTGGAGGTCCTCCGGGGTGCGGATGGGCTTGACGCTGTTGGTGATCTGACGGAAGCCGCTCTCGCCCATCGCCAGGAGCTGCACGCCGTGCTCGGCGGAGGCCTCCTTGTAGGCCTCGAGTCCCGTCGCTTCCAGGGTGGCCCGCGCCTGCTCCAGGTCGGTGTAGAGGAACGGGGCGTTGACCGCACCGAACTTGGGGTCGATGCTGGCGTAGATGATGGTCGAGTTGAAGGACAGGTCCTTCTCGCCGTTCATCAGCTGCTCCAGGCCGGCCACAGTGTTGCCGTTGGAGAGCTGCTCGTTGGGGAAGATGTTGACCGTCATGCGGCCACCGGACTCCTCCTCGACCTGCTCGGCGAAGAGCTCGGCACCCTCGTGCCAGGTCGAGGTGTTGCCGGTCGTGATGGTGAAGTCCCAGTCGTAGGTGTCACCGTCGGCGGTGGCGTCGTCGCCGCCACCACAGGCGGTCAGGACCAGGCCGGCGGCCAGGACGACCGACATCAGGCCAAGGGGCTTGCGTGCTTTCACGGGTGTTCTCCTGCCGTTGGGGGCGCCGCTCTGCGCCCGGTGCGTGACGCGCCTGCGCGCCGCGGGGGTTCGGCTTGACGGGAGTCCTCGGGGAACGCACCCCGTCGTGGCCATTGACTGATGTTGCGTGCCGCCGAGGGGTCGTGTCAACGTTCCACCCCGTGATTTCCCATATTGCCATTCCATAATACGGACCGCACTTTACGTCTCATGCTGCGGTCTGCATACTGCATCTATGCGCGAAGATGCCACCAGCGACCCGCTGGAGACGGTCCGTGACCGGGGCCAGATCACGAGACGTTCTGCAACATGGAACATCGTCCACGCCATGGACGAGTCTGCGGCAGGGTCTGGTGCCCAGAGCATCCACCGCGCCCTCACGCTGCTGAACCTGCTCGGTGTCATGGCCCGTGACCGACCCGATGGCGTCACGCTCGCCGACCTGGCGCACGTCAGCGGACGCCCCAAGGCGAGCGTCCACCGGGTGCTCAACGCCCTGGTGCAGCTGGGATACGCCGAGCGCATCGAGCCCTCTGGGCGCTACCGCCTCGGGCTGCAGTCCCAGATCCTGGGTGAGCTGGCCGGCGAGCGGACCGATCCGCTCCTCCGGCTCGCCAGCCCGAGCCTGGTGCGGATCGCCGAGCTCTCCGAGGACACCACCTTCCTGACAGTCCGGCAGGGGTCGTTCTCGCTGTGCGCACGCCGTGAGGAGGGCTTCGGGGAGATTCGGAACAACGCCCTGGCTGTGGGCGACCGGCACCCGCTGGGGGTCGGTGCCGGCAGCCTGGCCATCCTCGCCGCCCTCGAGGACGCCGAGGTCGAGCACGTCATCGAGGTCAACGGCGAGATCATGAGTCGTCGGTACCCGCGCATCTCGGCCGACGTGCTCCGCGGGATCGTCGACCGCACCCGGCGCGACGGCTATGCCCTGAACGAGGGCCTGGTGGCTCCCGGCTCGTGGGCGGTCGCCGTCATCATCAACGTCCCCGGACGGGGACCGACCGCAGCACTGTCGGTCGCCAGCATCGAGCCGCGACTCAGCGGCGCCCGCCGCGACGAGCTCGTGGCGGTCATGAAGAAGGAGGCCTCGGTCATCGAGGCCTCCCTCGCCAACCAGCAGCACGACGAGGGCGCCGGACCGGTGTCCCCGAGAGCACAGGCCCCGAGGAGGACCTCATGAGCACATCACCCGTGATCACCGGCTGGGCGCACAGCCAGTTCGGCAAGTCGCAGGAACCCGACGTCGAGACGCTCCTGGCGGGGGTGACGGCCGAGGCACTGCAGCACGCGGAGGTCGGGGCCGACGAGGTGGACGGGATCTTCGTCGGTGTCTTCAACGCCGGCTTCTCCCAGCAGGGCTTCGAGGCAGGCCTCGTCGGTGTCGGGCAGCCCTCGCTCGGTCGGGTCCCCGCTGTGCGGCTGGAGAATGCCTGCGCCACCGGGTCGGCCGCGCTCTACGCCGCTCTCGACTTCGTCCAGTCCGGCCGCGGCAAGGTCGCGCTCGTCGCCGGGGCCGAGAAGATGACCGCCTCGCCGCACGAGGTCGTCAACAACGCGCTGCTGCACGCGTCCTACCGGGCCGAGGAGGAGGAAGCGGGCAGCTTTGCCGCGATCTTCGGGCAGATCGCCGAGCAGTACTTCGCGCGCTACGGCGACCACGCCGACACCCTGGCCCGGATCGCCGCGAAGAACCACGCCAACGGCATCCACAACCCCTACGCCCACCTGCGCAAGGACTTCGGCTTCGACTTCTGCAACACCGTCTCGGACAAGAACCCCCTGGTTGCCGGACCGCTGCGTCGCACGGACTGCTCGATGGTCTCCGACGGTGCCGCCGCCCTGGTCATTACCGCCGCGGACCTGACGGACGCAGCACCCCGGGCGATCAGCTTCCGCGGCCGCGGGCAGGCCAACGACCACCTGCCGCTGAGCAAGCGCGCGGACGTGCTGGAGTTCGTCGGCGCCAAGGACGCCTTCACGCGGGCGATGACCGAGGCCGGCACGAGCCTGGAGGACCTGTCTCTGCTGGAGACGCACGACTGCTTCACCGTCGCCGAGCTGCTGGAGTATGAGGCCTTTGGGCTGGCCGAGCCGGGCAAGGGCGCGACCGCCATCGAGAGCGGTCGCACCACCCGGGACGGGGACCTGCCGGTCAACCCCTCCGGCGGTCTGAAGTCCAAGGGCCACCCCATCGGTGCCACCGGCGTGAGCCAGCACATCATGGCTGCCATGCAGCTCGCCGGGGAGGCCGGAGACATGCAGATCGAGGACGCCGACGTCGCCGGGGTGTTCAACATGGGCGGTGCGGCCGTCGCCAACTACTTCTCGGTGCTGGAGCGCACCAAGTGAGCGCGCAGCTCCAGGAGGCCCGTCCCGCGCACGGCAGCCCGTTCGAGCAGCTGATGCCCATGGCAGCCCTACGGCCGCAGGTGCGGGCCGTGAGCCTGGCGCAGTCCCTGCGCCACAACGCCCAGCGGTTCCCTGACCGGGACGCCGTCGTGCACGGGCAGACCCGGACGAGCTGGGCCCAGCTGGACGCCCTCGTCGACGACCTGGCCGCCGCGCTGCAGGCCGACGGCATCGGCCGTGGCGATGTGGTGCTGGTGCACTCTGCCAACCACATCGAGCTGATCCAGGTGATGTATGCCACCTGGCGGATCGGGGCTGTCTTCGCGCCGACCAACTTCCGACTCACCCCGGGAGAGGCCGCGGGGCTGGCCGAGCTGTGCCAGCCGAAGGCCCTGATCTGTCACGTCGATTTCCCCGAGCACGCTGCGGCCGTGGCGGCCGAGGTCGACCTGGCCGCCGGCACCCGCTGGATCGGTGCCCCGGCCGACCACGAAGGTGCGATTCTCGGCATACCGAGCGGTGTTGTGCCGGCGGACGTGGACCTGCTGCCGGGCGACCACGCGTGGTACTTCTTCACCTCCGGCACCAGCGGCCGGCCCAAGGCCGCGGTGCTGACCCACGACCAGATGGGCTTCGTGCTCACCAACCACCTGTGTGACCTGATGCCGGGCACCACCGAGAACGACGCCCACCTAGTGGTCGCGCCCCTGTCGCACGGCGCGGGCATCCACCACGCCGCCCAGGTGGCCCGGGCCGCCAAGACCGTGCTGCCGACCTCGGCGAGCATGGACACCGACGAGCTCTGGTCGCTGGTCGAGCGCGAGCAGGTGACGAATATGTTCACCGTGCCGACCATCCTGAAGACGCTGGCCGAGGCGCCCGAAGCGGCGCAGTACGACCACTCCTCGCTGCGCTACGTCATCTACGCCGGCGCCCCGATGTACATGGCCGACCGCGACCACGCCCGGCAGGTGCTGGGTGAGGTTCTCGTGCAGTACTACGGCCTGGGGGAGGTCACCGGCAACATCACCGTGCTGCCTCCGCACCTGCACAGCCGGCCGTCCCCGGAGGGCGTGGAGTTCGGGACCTGCGGCTTCCCCCGCACCGGGATGGAGGTCAGCATCCGCACCGAGGACGGCGCGGAGGTCGCGACCGGTGAGCAGGGTGAGATCTGTGTCGCCGGCCCGGCGGTCTTCGCGGGCTACCTCAACAACGACCAGGCCAACGCCGAGGCCTTCCGGGACGGCTGGTTCCGCACCGGTGACCTGGGGATGCTGGACGAGGAGGGTTTCCTCTATGTCACCGGCCGCGCCTCGGACATGTACATCAGCGGCGGCTCCAACATCTACCCCCGGGAGATCGAGGAGAAGATCCTCAAGCACCCGGCCGTGGGGGAGTGCGCCGTGCTCGGTCTGCCCGACCCCAAGTGGGGAGAGATCGGCGTGGCCGTGTGTGTGCCCAAGGTGGGGGAGGACCTGGACGAAGCGCAGCTGCGGGCCTTCCTGGACCCCCTGATGGCGCGCTACAAGATGCCCAAGAGCTTCGTCTTCTGGGACGAGATGCCCAAGTCCGGTTACGGCAAGATCGTCAAGCGCACCATCCGGGAGACCCTGCTCGCCCAGGACGGCACCGTATGACGCGTGGCAGCTCGGCACCGACGGTCGCCGGCCGCGCGGGCGAACCCTTGGTCTATCCGGGGCCGGCCCCGGCGGAGCGGCTCGTCTCGGTGCCCACCCCCGTCGTCGTGGTGCGCGATGAGCTGGCTCCTGGTGAGGTGCTGACCGACGCGATCTGGGCGCTGCTGGAGCCGACCGGGGCGCTCGCGGCCTGCGTGGAGCTCGGCACGGGCACGTTCGGTCACCTGCCCTTCGTCTTCCCGGCGATCGGTGCGGATCCCGCCATGCCGGTGTCCTTCACCGAGCCGCACGTGGCCCCGGGGCCGGCCATGGTGCTCAGCGGTTCGGGCACCGTGGGCTATCGCTTCGGGGAGCGGTTCACACACACCCACGCGACCTGGCTGGACGCCCGGGGCCGCCTGCGCGGCGGGCACCTGCTGCCCGAGGCGCGGGTCGGCGACGTCCCGATCGAGGTGGTGCTGCGAGCCCTTCCTGGGGCTGAGCAGCTCAGCGACAACGACCCGGAGACCGGCATGCCGGCCTTCACCCCGCGGCGCGTTGAGGGTCCGGTTCGCCAGGCTCTCGAGGACTCGCCCCGCGCGGTGATCTCCCGGGTCCTGCCCGGCGTCTACCTCGACGAGGCGGTGCTGCGGGTCTGCCGGGAGGCCGGGTTCGCGAAGGCCCGGGTGCGGGCCAGCCTGGGCAGCACGGTCGGTGCGCGACTCCTGGCCGAGGACGGTGAGATCCATGAGGTCGCCTGGCCGGCAGTGGAGTTCACCCAGCTGGTGGGCGGCGCCGACCTGTCCGGTCCCGAGCCGGTGGTCGAGCTGCAGGGCACCCTGGTCGACATCTACGGCGAGGTGCACAACGGCGTGATCGCGCTGGGAGAGAACCCGGTGGCGGTCACCTTCGAGCTCTACGTGGAGGAGATTCTCTGATGGCAGGACGTGTGCAGGGCAAGGTCGCCCTCGTGGTCGGAGCAGGCTCCGTGGGCGACGGGGTCAGCAACGGTCAGGCGGCCGCGGTCACCTACGCCCGGGAGGGCGCCGCTGTCGGCTGCGTCGACATCTCGCTGGAGGCCGCCGAGGCCACTGTCGCGATGATTGAGGCCGAGGGCGGCACAGCGGTCGCCCTGGCCGCCGACGTCACCGAGGAGACCCAGGTGGCCAGCGCCGTGGAAGGTGCCGTGTCCGCCCTGGGGCCTGTCGGCATACTGCACAACAATGTCGGGGCGACCTTCCTGGGTGGGCCGACCGAGATCTCCCTGGAGTCCTGGCACCGGGCCTTCGCGATCAATGTCGACTCGGTGCTGCTCACCACGAAGTACGTCCTGCCCTCGATGATCGAGCGGGGCAGTGGTGCCATCGTCAATATCTCCTCGGTCGCCTCGCTGCGTGACGTCGGCTACGACTACCCGGCCTATATGGCGGCCAAGGCCGCGGTGGACCAGCTGACGGTGTCGATCGCGCTGCGCAACGCCGCGCACGGCATCCGGGCCAACTCGGTTGCGCCCGGCTTCATCGACACTCCGCTGGTGCGCGCGCAGCTGCACTCCCAGGCGGACTCGATCGAGGAGCTGCTCGCGACCCGGCACGCCGCCTGCCCACCTGGCAGGATGGGCACGCCCTGGGACGTCGCCAACGCGGCGCTCTTCCTCGCCTCGGACGAGGCGGCCTATGTCAACGGGGTGTGCCTGCCGGTCGACGGCGGCCTGACGATGAGAGCGGTGTGATGACTGAGAACTCCGGACTGGTCCTGCCCCTCGGCGACCGGGTGCCCGAGGTGCACCCCGACGCCTGGCTTGCCCCCCACAGCGTGGTCTCCGGGCGGGTCACCATCGGGGCCGGCACGAGCATCTGGTACGGCGCCTCCGCGCGGGGTGACTGCGAGGACATCACCGTCGGTGCGCACTCCAACCTGCAGGACAACGCGGTGATCCACGCCGACCCCGGGTCCCCGGCCAGCATCGGCGACAACGTGTCGATCGGCCATGCCGCGGTCCTGCACGGGTGCACGGTGGGCGACGGTTGCATCATCGGGATGGGCTCGGTGGTCCTCAACGGCGCCGTGATCGGCGAGGGCAGCATGGTCGCTGCGGGTGCGGTGGTGCTCGAGGGCACTCAGGTGCCGCCCGGCTCGCTGGTGGCCGGCGTGCCGGCCAAGGTGCGCCGTGAGCTGACCCAGGAGGAGACGGCGGGCATGCGCGCGTCGATCGGGCACTACCCGGGGTTGGCGACGATGCACCGCACCGCCCTGGACGGCTGACCCCTACCCAAACCCCGACCGAGCGCGTCGTGGCGCGTCTTTCTGGTTGACCGGGCGCGTCGTGGCGCGTCTTTCTGGTTGACCGGGCGCGTCGTGGCGCGTCTTTCTGGTTGACCGGGCGCGTCGTGGCGCGTCTTTCTGGTTGACCGGGCGCGTCGTGGTGCGGGCCCCTGCTCCTCGGGCGGTGCTGGCCGGATAGGTTGAGGCTGTGGACACCGACGCGATGCTCAGTCTGCTGCAGGAGGTGGCCGAAGAGGTCATCAACCCCCGATTCCGGGCACTCGCCGGACACCAGGTGATTGAGAAGAACCCCGGCGACCTGGTCACAGTGGCCGACCGGGAGGCCGAGGTCCTGATCACCCAGCGGCTGCAGCAGGCCTATCCAGAAGCGGTCGTCCTGGGGGAGGAGCACTATGAGACCAATCGTGCTGTCCTGCAGGAGTATGCCGAGGCGCACCATGCCTTCACCGTCGACCCGATCGATGGCACCAAGAACTTCGTCAACGGGTCCAAGGACCACGGCGTCATGGTCGCCGAACTGCTGGGACCGGACGTGGTGCGCAGCTGGATCTGGCAGCCGCAGCACGAGGTGGCCTACGTCGCCGAGCGTGGCTCGGGTGCGTTCCGCAACGGCGAGCGCCTCACCCGCCCGCCGGTCCTGGACCCAGAGGCACCGCGGGGAGTGACCTCGCACCGCCGGTGGATCGGCACGAGCCTTGGCGAGCTGCCGCCCATGGAGCTCACCTGGATCTGCTGCGCCGTTGACTACCCGATGCTCGTGGAGGGGGCGGCCGACTACATCGTCTACAAGGGGCGCCAACCCTGGGACCACGCGCCGGGGTCGTTGCTGCTCAGCGAGGCCGGCGGCTTCCTGGGCACCTTCGGCAGCGCGGCCTACGACCCACGGACGATACCGGCCAACGGGATCATCGGCGCCGCCGACCGTGAACTCTACGACCTCCTGGTGCCGCTGATTCCCTAGATTCGCGTCGGGCGCCCACGCGCTCGGTGGGGTTCTGGGTCGGGCGCCGGCGCGCTCGGTGGAGTTGTGGGGCGGGCGCCGGCGCGCTCGGTGGGGTTCTGGGGCGGGCGCCGGCGCGCTCGGTCGGGGTTTTGGGGTTCGTGATCGCATTGTGACCGTGTCCGCGTTGACTTGGGGGCGCGACGTCGTTACCTTCATGTCGAAACCTGAATCACCTTTCAGGTTGCGGATCACACAAAGGAGTGCTCGATGGCACGCTCGTCCCTCATGGCCCTGTCACTGGCCGCGGTCCTGGCGCTGGCCGCCTGCGCCCCGTCCGCCTCCGATGACGACACCGACGCCGACAACGGCGGCGGGAATGACGACGGCGGCACAACCGCCGAGAACGGCGCCGGCGGCGAGGACGCGGGGGGCGGCGACCCCTACCCGGTCGGCATCATCTACTCCGAGACCGGCCCACTGGCCGCCTACGGCGAGCAGTACCGCGCGGGCCTGGAGGCCGGCATCGACTACGCCACCGACGGCACGGGCGAGATCGACGGTCGCGGGATCGAGATCACCTACCGGGACGACGCCGGCAACCAGGACACCGCGGTCGCCGCGGCCAAGGACCTGATCGGCCAGGACTACAAGATCCTCGGCGGCACGATCGTCTCGGGTATCGCGGTCGCGATGGCTGACCAGGCCGAGCAGAACGAGATCCTCTACATCTCCGGCCCAGCCGCGGTCGACGCCCTCACCGGCATCAACGACTACACCTTCCGGTCCGGTCGGCAGAGCCTGCAGGACGTCGCCGCAGCCGGCGCCTTCCTGGAGGGTGAGGCCGACAAGGTGGTCGTCTTCGCCCAGGACAACGCCTTCGGACAGGGCAACCTGGCAGCCGTCGACGCCGTGCTCGGTGCGAGCGGGGCCGAGGTGAGCAGCGTGATGGTCCCCGAGGACGCCACTGAGTTCACACCCTTCGCCGCCCAGCTCAAGGACGCCGAGCCGGACATGATCTTCGTCGCCTGGGCCGGCGCCACGTCCGCCAACATGTGGCAGGCCCTGGACCAGCAGGAGGTCTTCGACGTGGCCCCGGTCGTCACCGGCCTGGGTGACTCGGTCACCTTCGACGCCTACGGCCCGGTCGCGGAGAACATCAGCTTCCTGAACCACTACTTCCCGGGCGCTCCGGACAACGAGGTCAACACCGCGATGGTCGAGGCGGTCGAGGAGGACGGAGGCACGCCGGACCTGTTCACACCGGACGGCTTCGTCGCCGGCCAGATGATCGTCCACGCCCTGAGCGAGGGTGACGGCGACGTCAACGCCATGATCGACTCCCTGGAGGGTTGGGAGTTCGAGGGGCCCAAGGGCACCACGACCATCCGTGAGAGCGACCACGCCCTGTTGCAGGAGATGTACACCGCGAGCCTGGTCCAGGAGGGCGACTCCTGGGTGCCCGAGCTGATCGACACCGTGCCGGCCGAGGACGTCGCACCGCCGGAGGCGTCCGGCAAGTGATCGCAACCCACCACGACCCCAGTGCGGGCGGGGTCAGCACGCCGCCCGCGCTGGAGGTCCGGGACCTGTCGCTGAAGATCGGTGGCGCACAGATCCTGGAGGACATCTCCTTCACCGTGCCGGCCGGTCAGATCGTCGGCGTCATCGGCCCGAACGGTGCCGGCAAGACCACGCTGTTCAACCTCGTCTCGGGTGTCCTGGCCCCCACCGGTGGCAGTGTCCTGCTGGACGGCCGTGACGTCACCGGTCGCTCGGTCACCCAGCGTGCCGTCGCCGGCCTGGGGCGCACCTTCCAGACGTCGTCGGTCTTCCCTGCGCTGTCGGTGCAGGAGAACGTCCGGCTCGCCGCCCAGGTCGCCGCCGGCCGGGCGCTCTCCCTGCTGACCTTCCCGCGCCGTGGCGACGCGGCCAGCAGCCGGGCCCGCGACCTGTTGCGCGAGGTCGGGCTGGCCGACCGGATGGACTTCCGGGCCGGTGACCTGCCCCACGGTGACAAGCGCAAGCTCGAGATCGCCATGTTGCTGGCCACGGACCCCTCCGTGGTCCTGCTCGATGAGCCGATGGCCGGTGTCGCCTCCGGTGACGTCGCCGGGCTCACCGAGGTCATCCGCAGCCTGCACACAGAGCACGGCTGCACGGTGCTCATGGTCGAGCACCACATGGAGGTGCTGCTCGGCCTGGTTGAGCGGGTCGCCGTGCTGCACTTCGGCAACCTGCTGGCGATCGACAGCCCGGATGCCGTGATGGCCGACCCGACCGTGCAGAGCGCCTACCTGGGAGAGCCCGTATGACGCCCGCTCCCGTCCCCGAGACCGCCGCCCCTGGGGCCGTGGTCGGCTCGGGCGAGCACATCCTGTCCGTGCGGGGCCTCACCGCCCACGTCGCCGGCCAGCAGGTCGTCGAGCACGTCGACCTCGAGGTGGCCGCCACGGGGGTCACCGCCCTCCTCGGCCGCAACGGGGTCGGCAAGACCTCGACGATCAAGGCGGTCATGGGGTTGATCGGTCGCACCGGAAGGATCGACCTGGCCGGTCAGGACATCTCCGGGCTGCCCACCCACAAGGTGGCCCAGCTCGGTGTCGGCTACGTGCCCGAGGACCGCGAGGTGTTCTCCGCGCTCACCGTCAGCGAGAACCTGCGGATCGCCGAGCGCCCGGGGCATGCGCACCAGTACGACCTGGTCTACGACCTGTTCCCCGAGCTCAAGCAGCGTGCCGGCCAGGCGGCGGGCACGCTGTCCGGTGGCCAGCAGCAGATGGTCTCGCTGGCCCGGGCGCTGCTCAACGACAACCGGGTGCTGCTGGTGGACGAGCCGACCAAGGGGCTGGCCCCGCGGCTGGTCCAGGAGGTTGGTCAGGTCCTGGCGCGGGCCGCCGAGGTGGTCCCCGTCCTGCTCGTCGAGCAGAACCTCCAGGTGGTGCGCGAGCTGGCCCAGCACGCCGTCGTGCTCACTGGCGGACGGAGCGTGCACCACGGAGCGGCAGCAGCGTTCCTCAACGACCCAGAGCTGACCCAGCGCCTGCTGGGCGTCAGCACCGGAGCGGAGGGATCGGTGTGAGCGAGGTCATCCTGCTGGCTGTCACCGGTGTCGGTCTTGGCGCGATCTACTTCCTGGTCGCCTCGGGCCTGTCCCTGATCTACGGGCTGATGCACGTCCTGAACTTCGCCCACGGCGTCTTCCTGACCCTCGGTGCCTTTCTCGGGCTCGAGGTCGCCCAGCGACTGGGCGCTTCCACGTGGACCGGCTTCGCCGTGTCCCTGCTGGTCGGCGCTCTGGCCGGAGCCGCATTCGCGGCGCTGACCGAGCGGGTGCTGGTGCAGAAGCTCTACAACCGGCACATCGAGCAGGTGCTGGTCACGGTCGGCCTCGGCCTGGCTGCGGTGGCGCTCTTCGACGGCATCTGGGGCACCGACCCGCGCTTCCCGCGGGGACCGGCCTGGCTGAGTGAGACCACCACGATCGGGGGCGCCAACATCCCGAACATCGTGTTCGTGGCCATCATCTCGGCAGCAGCCGTCCTGGCCGCGGTCGTCCTCTTCCTCAAGCACACCCGCTACGGCATGATCATCCGCGCCGGCGTGGAGAACCGCGCCATGGTGACCGCCCTCGGCATCGACGTGCGCAACGCCTTCACCCTGGTCTTCACGATCGGCGGTGCCGCGGCCGGCATCGGTGGCGTGCTGGCCTCACACCACTTCGGCTATGTGTCCCCGATGCTCGGGCAGACCCTGCTGATCTTCGCGTTCATCGTGACCGTGATCGGTGGCCTCGGCTCCCTGATCGGTGCAGCGGTCGCCTCCGTCCTGGTGGCGCTGTTGCAGCAGTTCGCCAACTTCTACCTGTGGGGCACCGGGGACTTCGCCGTGGTGATCCTCCTGGCCCTGGTGCTACTCACCCGCCCCTCCGGCCTGATGGGGAGGAAGGCATGACCAGCAGGAACACACAGAACATGGACACCAGAGTCAAGGACAAGGTGTCAGCGATGCGGGCGGCCGCTGCGCCGCCCGCGGACGACGCCGGTGCCACCGGCTCACGGTCCAGGCTGCTCGGGCTGATCGCGCCCGTCGGGCTGGTCGTGCTGCTGGCGTGCCTGCCACTGCTCAACCTCTCGATCCCGGGGGTTCTCCCGGGAGCGACCTACACCCCGGGCACCCTGCACCTGCTGGCCCTGGCCATGGTGATGGCAGGTGCCGCGCTCTCCTACAACCTGCTGTTCGGCGTGGCCGGCCTGCTCTCCTTCGGCCACGCGCTCTACTTCGGTCTCGGCGCCTACGGCCTGGGAATCGTGATGGAGGAGCTCGAGCTCGGCCTGGTGCCGGCGACGCTGGTGGTCATCATGGCCGGGATCGTCCTCTCGACGATTCTGGGTGCCGTGTCCCTACGGGTCACCGGGATCCCGTTCGCGATGGTCACGTTGGCCTTCGCCCAGGCCGGCTTCGTCCTGGTGCGCAAGAATCCCGGGGGCCTCACCGGCGGCGAGGAGGGGCTGCGGCTGCCGACCGACTATGTGCCCGACTGGTTGGTGGGGGTGGCCGACACGCGCAACCTCTACTGGGTGGCGCTGGGAGCCCTCGTGCTGGCCTTCGTCATCGCGACCTGGGTGCAGCGCAGCCGGGCCGGCCACGTGGCCGAAGCGGTCCGGGAGAACGAGCTGCGCGTGCAGGTGCTCGGCATGCGGCCCTTCCTGGTGAAGCTGGCGATCTTCGTCGCCGCCTCGGTCATCGCGGCGGGCATGGGCATGGTGCACCTGCTGCTCAACTCCGGTGCCGTCCCGCACACGATGAGCGCCGAGTTCACCATCTCGCTCCTGCTCATGGTGGTGCTGGGAGGCGTCGGCTCCCGGTGGGGCGCCGTGGCCGGTGCGTTCGTCTACGTCATCCTCAGCCAGCGTCTGGCCGTGCTGGCCCAGTCCTCGGCCATCGACGACCTGCCCGCCGTGCTGGCGATCCCGCTGTCCGAGCCGATGTTCATCCTGGGCACCATCTTCATCCTCGTGGTGCTGTTCCTGCCCGGTGGCCTCGCCGCCCTGGGGCTGCGGGCGCGGGCGCTCTTCTCACGCCGGGCACGGTCGCAGCTGGCTGATGGCGAACGCACCCCGGGCGACCTGGTGCAGGAGGATGATCAGCGATCATGAGCAGCGACGTGACCCCCAGCCACGCTGCCCCGGGCCCACACACCCTGGGGCGTTGGCCCACCGACCGTGCGCGGCTGCACCCCAGCCGGGTGGCCATCGTGGACCGCGGCGTGGAGCTGACCTACCACGACCTGGATGAGCGCTCCGGGGCCCTCGCCCAGTCGTGGGAGCGCGCCGGCTACCGCCGCGGGGACCGGGTCGCCACGCTGGTCGGCAACAGCGCCGAGCACGTCATCGCCCTGTTCTCCTGTGCCCGAGCCGGGTTGGTGCTGGTGCCGCTGTCCTGGCGGTTGACCGCCACTGAGCTGGCCGACCAGCTGACCCACGCTGACCCGGCCGTCCTGCTGGTGGAGGAGGAGACCGAGACCCTCGCCCGGGGCGCCCTGGCGCGGCTCGCCGCCCCCGTCCCCACGGCATACGTCGGGCAGGTCGGGGTGGAGCAACCGGTGCCGGCCCCGTGGCACAGCACCCACGACACCACCCGGTATGCCGAGGCGCACCTGCCCGCCGCGGCCGCCGGTCGGCTGGGACCCCGGTTGGCCGAGGCGGGCCCGGTGCAGGACGAGGACCCGTTGCTGATGGTCTTCACCTCGGGTAGCTCGGCGCGGCCCAAGGCCGCCGTGCTCACCCATGCCTCCTGTTTCTGGACGAACCTGTCGCTGTCCCGCACCCTGGAGCTGGACGAGTCCGACGTGGTGCTCAGCGTGCTCCCGCAGTTCCACGTCGGCGGGTGGAACATCCAGCCGCTGCTGGCCTGGTGGACCGGTGCGACCGTCGTGCTGGAGCGGTCCTTCGACCCGGCCCGTGCGCTCAGTCTCATCGCCGAGCATCGGGTCACCACGATGATGGGCGTCCCGACGCACTACGCCCGGCTGGCCGAGCACCCCACCTTCGACCGCACGGACCTGAGCGCACTGCGCAGCGCCGTCGTGGGAGGGGCCCCGATGCCGGCTCCGCTGCTGCGCATCTTCCACGAGCACGGCGTCGCGCTGACCCAGGGGTATGGCCTGACCGAGGCCGGGCCCAATGTGCTCTGCGTCCCGCCCCGCCACGCGATGGACCGCATCGGCTGGGCCGGGGTGCCCTACCCCCACGTCGAGGTGCAGCTGGCCGACCCGGTGACGGGCGAGCACCTCAGCGGTCCCGGCACCGGTGAGCTGCTGGTGCGCGGGCCCGGGATGTTCGCTGGCTACTTCCGGGATCCCTCAGCCACCCGGGCGATCTGGCGGGACGGCTGGCTGGCCACCGGTGACGTGGCCACGCGGGACGAGGCGGGTTATCTGCGCATCGTGGACCGGCTGCGCAACATCTACATCTCCGGTGGCGAGAACGTCGCCCCGGCGGAGGTCGAGGCAGCCCTGCGGATGCACCCGGCCGTGGAGGACGTGGTCGTCGTCGGCGTGCCGGACGAGCGCTGGGGGGAGCGCGGTGTCGCGCTCGTCGTGCGCCGCACCGGTGTGGTGACCGACGCGGCTGAGCTCACCGAGCACTGCCGGGAGCGGCTAGCTGCCTTCAAGGTGCCGGCCGCCGTGCACTTCGTGGGCGAGCTGCCCTACGGATCGCTCGGCAAGATCGCCCGGCAGGCCGCCCTGGACGTTGCCCTGGCGGCCGAGGGGTCCGCCAGCCACACGACATACGGAGGTCAGCGATGAGCACCCAACCGGTCGACCGCACGGCCCGGACACCCCGCGGGGCCCGCACGCGGGCCAAGCTGCTCGAGGCGGCCGAGCACGTCTTCGCCACCGTGGGCTACCACGAGGCCTCGATCGTCAAGATCACCGAGCAGGCAGGGGTCGCCCTCGGCACCTTCTACACCCACTTCGAGGGCAAGAAGGAGATCTTCGACGAGGTCGTCCTCGACCTGTCCCAGCGGGTTCGGCACGCCATGAGCGAGGCCTCCACCGGTGAGCAGGACCGGATCGCGGCAGAGCGGGCGGGGTTCCGCGCGTTCTTTGCCTTCACCGCGCAGCACCCGGCGCTCTATCGGATCATCCGGCAGGCCGAGTTCGTCTCTCCGTCGGTGATGCGCCGGCACTACGACAACATCGTCGACGGCTATGCCTCCGGGCTCGAGGCGGCCCGGGCCCGCGGGGAGATCCGGGACGTGGACCCGGTCGTGGCTGCCTGGGCGCTGATGGGCGCCGGTGAGCTCATCGGGATGCGGTGGGTGCTCTGGGAGGACGCCGACCAGATCCCCGAGGGGGTCTTTGAGGGGCTGATGGACGTGATCCGTGGGGCACTGGCGCCGACCGCGCCGGACACCCCCGGTCCGAACCTCCCCAAAAATGCGCAGGGGGCGGTCCAAACCTCCCCAGAAATGGAAGGGACACAGGGATGACGCGCAAGGCACTGGTGACCGGAGGTGCGAGCGGCATCGGTGCCGCCATCGCCCGTCAGCTCGCCACGGACGGGCTGCACATCGTCGTGGCCGATCGTGACGCGGAGGCCGCCGAGACATTCGCCGGCGAGATCGGGGGAGAGGCCTGGGTGGTCGACCTGTCCGACGCCGCGGCGCTGGAGGACCTGCGGCTGGACTGTGACGTGCTGGTCAACAACGCCGGCATCCAGCGGGTCGCGCCGATCCACGAGTTCGCCCCCGAGGACTTCCGGCTGATCCAGCGCCTCATGCTGGAGGCGCCGTTCCTGCTGGTCCGGGCAGCCCTGCCGCACATGTATGCGCAGGGCTGGGGCCGGGTCATCAACGTCTCCTCGGCGCACGGGCTGCGCGCCTCGGCGTTCAAGGTCGCCTATGTCTGCGCCAAGCACGGCCTCGAGGGGCTATCGAAGGTGACTGCCCTGGAGGGTGCCCCGCACGGGGTGACCTCCAACTGCATCAACCCCGGCTATGTGCGGACTCCGTTGGTGGAGCAGCAGATTGCCGACCAGGCCGCCACCCACGGCATCCCGGAGGATGAGGTCATCGAGAAGATCATGCTGACCCGCTCGGCGATCAAGTCCCTGATCGAGCCCGCGGACGTCGGCGCGCTCGCCGGGTTCCTGGCCAGCGAGCCAGCGCGCATGGTCACCGGGACCTCCTACGTGATGGACGGCGGGTGGACGGCCCAGTGACCACCTCGCAGATGTTGCCCTCGCTGGCCGCGGTGGTAGGCGACCGCTACAGCCCACACCAGGTGCAGGTGCGCGGCGGCATGATGCATGTTGGGGTCTGGGAACCGGCCAACGGTGCCGCCGACGCCCCCACGGTGCTGGCGATCCACGGCATCACGGCCTCGCACGTCGCCTGGCCGCTGCTCGCCCAGGCCCTGCCGGACGTGCGGCTCATCGCACCTGACCTGCGGGGGAGGGGGCGTTCTCGGGATCTGCCCGCGCCCTACGGCATGCCGAGCCACGCCGATGACGTCGCGGCGGTGCTGGACCACTTCGGGGTCGATCAGGTCGTGGCGGTGGGCCACTCGATGGGTGGCTTCGTGTCCCTCGTCCTGGCCGACCGGCACCCGCACCTGGCCAGCGCCCTGGTGCTGGTGGACGGTGGCCTGCCGCTGCTGCCACCCGAGGGGGTGGAGCCCAGCGATCTGTCGCTGGCGATCCTGGGCCCGGCCGCGGAGCGGCTCGCGATGACCTTCCCGGACCATGCGGCATACCGACAGATGTGGCGCGAGCACCCGGCCTTCGCCGAGTGGACCGACCTGACCAGCGCCTATGTCGACTTCGACCTGGTGGCCACCGAGGACGGTGCGCTCCGTCCCGCGACCCGGGTCGAGGCGCTCGAGGAGGACATCAGGGAGCTGGTCGACGGGGACTCGCTGCTCAGAGCGCTGGCCAATCTGCGCCATCCGGCGTCCTGGCTGCTGGCTCCGAGGGGTCTGATGGACGAGGTGCCGCCGCTCTATCCGGAAGCGGCGCGGCTGCACTGGACCGCCGAACATCCCGGGTTGGAGGTGGCCGAGATCGAGGGGGTCAACCACTACACGATCGTGATGCTGCAGCGGGGGATCGACCAGGTCGTCCCGCACGTTCGCCGGGCCCTCGAGCGCTGAGGACCGCCCGAGGGTCACGATCCGGTGCACTCCGGTGACGATCCGATAACGGGCGGCAGTCGTCTGGCTGAGGACGCCTAGCGTGGAGCCCGATGTCCACGAGCTCCCGGGTCGGAGGCTGGGTCGCCGTCGTGGCGCTCAGCCTCTCTGTGGCGCTCACGTCGCTGCCTCCGCGAGGCGGGCCGGTGGCCGGGCTGGCGCCGACGCTCGACCTCGATCTGGGTCAACTGCTGTGGCCGTGGCGCTGGCTGGAGGCTGACCCCCGGCTGGTGCTGATGATGCCTCTGGTCCTTGCCGGCGTGGTGTTGTGGGCACGGCCCCGGTGGCTCGCTGTGGCCGCCGTGCTGCCGGCAGCAGTCGAGGTATGGCAGTACCTCGTCCCGGCACTGGGGCAGGTGGCCGCGGCCCGCGATCTTGCCCACGCCTGGATCGGTCTGGTGAGCGGGGCACTGCTCGGCCTGATCGGCACCCTGGTGGTCCGGGTCACTCGCCGGGTCCTGCATTCCCGGGTCGCCGCGGTGCGCTGGATGGTCCCGGTGGCTGCTGTGACGGTGTCCTTTCTGGTCGTCTCGACGGCCTGGCCCTCTCCCGAGACCGAGGCCGTGGCTGACCCGGCCGACCCGCAGGGTCCACTCCTCGGTGAGGACTTCCACGGTGGCGGGGAGCCCGCCGCTGAGGTCGCTGCGTGGATCGACGAGGGCATCCTGCCGGGGGCCGGCACCGCGCACGAGGACATGGCCCGGGCCGCGCTGAAGGACCTGCGGCTGCTCACCCTGGGGCTTGACGCCGGGACCCTTCCGGCAGCGGGGCCGGCCGCAAAGTGGGACTACTTCTGGCCGCGCGACGGCGCCTTTGTCGCGGTGGCGCTCGCCCAGACCGGTCATGGTGCCGACGCCGCTCGCGTGTTGGACCTGGTCGCCGACCTCTATCTGGACCCGCTCTATGGCTTCGACGCGCGCTACCTGCTGGATGGCGCACGCGTCGTGGAGGACCCGCGCGGTGCGCAGGTGGACGGCTGCGGCTGGATCCTGTGGGCCGTCGCTGAGACCCGCCAACACACCGCTCTGTCCGTCGAGGTGGACGACCTGCGGGACCGGTGCACCGACCAGCTCCTGCGCGCGACCGGGGGAGGCGGCCACCTGGCGGCCCCCAGCCCGGACTACTGGGAGCGGGCCACCTTCGAGCGGCTGCTCGGTGCCAATGCGCCGTTGGTGCTGGGTCTGCGGTCGGCGGCGGCGGACTACCAGGCCGGTGGGCAGCAGGCGCGTGCCGCGTCCGTGGCTAGTGCTGCCGACCGGCTCAGGGGACGGGTCGCGGACCACTTTGGCCCGGGCTTCGAGCGCACGGCCACCGGCGGGGGAGTCGATGCTGCCAGCGCCATGCTGATGCCGCCCTTCGACCCGGAGCCGCTGCCGGGCGCACGTGAGGCGTGGATCGGCTATCAGGAACTGGCGGCGCGGCCCGGAGGTGGTCTTGCCCCGGGCGCGGACTGGAAGCAGGACGGGGTGTCCTGGACACCCGAGGTCGCGCTGGTGGCCTATACCGCGGCCGCCGACGGGCAGACCGGCGTGGCGGAACACTGGCTCGACTGGCTCGACGCCCATCGCGCGCCGTGGGGCGCGCTACCGGAGAAGGTCGGGCCGGACGGCGAGCCAGGCGGGCCGGCCCCGCTGGGGTGGACCAGTGCGCTCGTGCTGCTCACGCTCGACGAGCTTGAGATCTGACCCCTCGGCAGAACAGGCAGCGTGTCTGCACAGTGGCCGGGCGATACCGACCGCCACACGCACCCCCCCCGTCAGCTCGGCGTGTCGTGCACGATGCCGATGTCGCTGCGACGTGTCGCGGATCAGAGCGGAGGTCTTGGAGCGGCGCTCGGCACCCTTCGGGTTCTGGCGCGGTCGGTGGGGTGGGGGGTCGGGTTCTGACGCGCTCAGTCGCCGGTGTCCGCGGCGTAGAGGATCGTGAACTCCTCGAGGATGACCGGCAGGTCGTCTGTCACGGGTGCACCGCCCGCGGACTGCTCGAAGAAGCGGCGGTGCACATCGCGCCAGTGCCCGAGGCTGAGGTCGCCCTCTCCCTCGGCCGCCGCGTGGGCCGCATCCACCTCACCGAACGGCACGGTGCGCACTGAGGTGGTCTGAATCAGAGCCCGTGGCCGCCCCTCGCCATCGGTGATGATCGACAGGTCGCCCTCCTCCGGTTCCCGCTCCTCGCCGTCGACGTAGTCACGCTGGGCCGAGGACGTGGCGGTCTTGGTGCCCGAGAGCACCAGGTCCAACAGCTCGTCGGCATCGTCGGGGCCCGCCCCGAACGACCAGGCCGGGGGAGCCAGTGACTCACGGGCTGTCACGCCCAGATAGCCGGGGACCCGGTTGGCCTTGGCGCGGACACGGGCGTCCTCCCAGAAGGACTGAATGGGGTCGTCGGTGCTCATCACGGCCTCTCGTCGGGTGAGGTTGAACCCTACAGACATCGCGCGCGGTCAGCGCGGGTCGTGCGCAGAACCGTTGGTGGAGCCCGGCCGGGGGCGGATCGCGTCGCTGAGCGCGATGTGCCTGGCGAGCACGGTGTTCTGCTGCTCGAGCTGACGCATCCTGCGATAGCTCGCGGCGACGTAGCCCAGGAAGGTGATGGTCAGACCGTAGAGCAACAGATCGGCGCCGCGGCCCACGCCGACGGTCTGGGCCACCTGGGTCAGCAGCGGCGGGAACAGGATCGCCATCGCGGCCAGCAGCACGAACCCGACCAGGAGCAGGCGGCGCACGGCCTGGTGCCGGGCGCCGGCGGTGGAGCGGGTGAGCAGGATCGTCACGCCCACGATCCCGACGAGCAGGATGACCTTGATCAGTGGTTGGTCCAGCATGGGTCCGCCCTCACTTCACGATCGTGTCGATCAGGATGTTGATGGAGTTCATCAGCGACTGCCCCTTGGCCCGGGAGTAGTCGGTGTAGACGATGAGCACCGGGTGCTCCACCCAGGGCAACCGGGTGCGTGCCAGCTGCAGCACGATCTCGGTCGCGTGGGCCATCCGGTTCTGCTCCAGGTCCAGGTGCTCGGCGGCATCGCGCCGGATCACCCGCAGCCCGTTGTGCGCATCGGACAGGCGCAGCCCGGTCTGCTGGTTGGTGATCCACACCGCTCCCTTGAGGATGATCCGGCGCAGCAGTCCCGGCTTGGTGCGTCCGTCCAGGAACCGGGAGCCGAAGACGATCGCGGCCTCCTCCTCGCGAGCTCGCTCGACCATGGCCGCGGCGTCCTCCACCCGGTGCTGACCGTCGGCGTCGAAGGTCACGACATACTGCGCGTCGGTGGCACGGAGGACATAGTCGATGCCGGTCTGCAGTGCGGCGCCCTGTCCCAGGTTGAACGGGTGCGTCACCACGACAGCCCCGGCCTCGCGGGCCGCGCGGCCCGAGCCGTCGGTGGAGGCGTCGTCGACACACACGATGTGCGGGAAGGTCTCGCGTGCACCGGCGATCACCTCACCGATCACGGTGGCCTCGTTGAACAGCGGGATGACGAGCCACGCGTCTGCGATCGGTCCGGCGACCGGGGGCGTTAGGCTCATGGCTGCATTGTCTCCCACACCCGACCGAGAACCTGGAGGATGCCGGTGACGACACGCATCGCGGATAGCGCCGACGTGGACGAGCGGGCCACCATCGGTGACGGGAGCTCGGTCTGGCACCTCGCCCAGGTGCGTGAGGAGGCGGTCCTCGGCCAGGGCTGTGTCATCGGTCGGGGTGCCTACATCGGCACCGGCGTGCGACTGGGCGACCACTGCAAGGTGCAGAACTACGCCCTGGTCTACGAGCCGGCCGTGCTCGCCGACGGCGTCTTCATCGGCCCGGCCGTGGTGCTGACCAACGACACCTTCCCGCGAGCCATCAACGCCGACGGCAGCCTGAAGAGCGCCGACGACTGGGACCCGGTCGGGGTCACCATCGGCCGTGGTGCCTCCATCGGCGCGCGAGCAGTGTGCGTGGCTCCGGTGACGATCGGGGCGTGGGCCACTGTGGCGGCCGGGGCCGTCGTCACCCGGGACGTGCCCGACCACGCGCTGGTCGCTGGTGTCCCAGCCCGTCGGATCGGTTGGGTGGGGGAGTCCGGGCACCCGTTGCGCGAGGATGGTGACGGCCGCTGGACCTGCCCGGTGACCAGCACGGCATACGAGCAGAGCGATGACACCCTGCGGAAGGTGGAGCAATGAGCGAACTGGCCATGATCCCGGCGGCCAAGCCGGTCATCGGCGACGAGGAGCGCGAGGCGGTTGACCGGGTGATGCGCTCGGGGATGGTCGCGCAGGGGCCGGAGGTCGCGGCCTTCGAGCAGGAGTTCGCCGAGCAGTTGGTCGGTGGGCGCACCTGTGTCGCGGTCAACTCGGGCACCTCGGGGCTGCACCTCGGCCTGCTCGCGGCGGGGGTCGGTCCCGGCGATGAGGTGATCGTGCCCTCCTTCACCTTCGCGGCCACGGCCAACTCGGTCGCGCTGACCGGTGCGACGCCGGTCTTCGCCGACATCGAGCGCGACACCTTCAACCTGGCTCCGGAGAGCGTGCGCGCGGCGATCACCGACAACACGGCGGCGATTATGCCGGTGCACCTGTACGGTCACCCGGCCGACATGACCACACTGCAGAGCATCGCCGATGAGGCGGGCGTGCAGGTGTTCGAGGACGCCGCCCAGGCGCACGGGGCGCAGTATGCCGGGGCGCCGGTGGGTAGTTTCGGCACCTTCGCGATGTTCAGCCTGTATCCGACCAAGAACATGACCTCGGGGGAGGGCGGCATGGTCTCCTGCGCGGACGAGGAGATGGCCCGCGGGATCCGGTTGCTGCGCAACCAGGGCATGGAGGCGCAGTACGCCAACGAGATCGTCGGGCTGAACAACCGGATGACCGACATCCACGCGGCGATCGGGCGGGTCCAGCTGACCAAGGTCGGTGCGTGGACGGTCCGGCGGCAGGAGAACGCGTCCTGGCTGGACGCCCACCTGGCCGGCGTCGGCGGTGTCGTGGTGCCGCCGGTGCGGGAGGGCTGCACGCACGTCTACCACCAGTACACGATCCGTCTGGACGGGGCCACGGGTGCCGAGCGGGACCGGGTCGTCACCGCGCTGCGCGAGGAGCACCGGGTCGGCTGTGGCGTGTACTACCCGACGCCCAACCACGAGCTGGTCTCGCTGCACCGGTTCGCGCCCGAGCACGAGCTGCCGGAGACGGCGCGGGCCGCGGCCGAGGTGATCAGTCTGCCGGTGCACCCCTCGTTGTCTGGTCAGGACCTGGAGCGGATCGCGGCGGCGGTCTCCGCCGCGGTGCAGGCGGGCGCGTGATGGGCAACGCGACGGGCGGCGCGGCGGGCGAGGAGACGCAGGACATGACCGGTGCCGAGGTGACCAGCGGGGTGATCCCGGAGGGCAGGACCATCCGGATGGGGTTGATCGGGCTCGGGGCGATGGGCCGGCACCATGCCCGGGTGATTCGTGAGGTCGAGGGCATGGAGCTGGTGGCGGTCGCCGATGCCCAGGGCGACAAGCACGGCGTGGCCGGTGGCCTGGAGGTGCAGCCCGACGTCGAGTCACTGATCGCCCAGGGCATCGACGCGGCGATGGTGGCGGTGCCGACCTATCTGCACGAGAGCGTCGGGCTGGCTCTGGCGGAGGCGGGCGTGCACGCGATGATCGAGAAGCCGATCGCCGCGACCTTCGAGGAGGGCGAGCGGGTCGCTGCGGCCTTCGAGTCGGCGGGGCTGGTCGGGTGCGTGGGCTATGTCGAGCGGTGCAACCCCGCGCTGCTGGAGATGCGGCACCGGATCGAGGCCGGTGAGCTGGGCAACGTCTATCAGATCACCACCTCGCGCCAGGGGCCCTTCCCGGCGCGGATCGCCGATGTCGGTGTGGTCAAGGACCTGGCGACCCACGACGTGGACCTGACCTCCTGGATCGCCCAGTCGCCCTATGCGCTGATCAGTGCGCAGGTGACCCATCGCTCGGGTCGGGAGCACGAGGACATGGTGGTGGCCTCCGGCCGGTTGCAGAACGGCACGATCGTCAACCACATCGTCAACTGGCTCTCCCCGCTGAAGGTCCGGGAGACCGTCGCGACGGGGGAGAAGGGGTCCTTCATCGCCAACACCCTCTCCGGGGACCTGACGTTCGTGGCCAACGGGGACGTCCGCTCCGACTGGGACCGGGTCACGGTCTTCCGTGGGGTCTCCGAGGGCGACTCGATCCGCTATGCCATCGCCAAGCGCGAGCCGTTGCGCGTGGAGCAGGAGAACTTCCGGGACCGGCTGTGGGGCAGGGAGTCCGAGTCAGTGAGCATGGCCGAGGGTGTGCACGCGCTCAAGGTCGTCGAGGCGGTGCTCGAGTCCGCTGCGACGGGCACCACCATCACCCTGTGACCGCACGCAGACACCGCGACGCGCGCCACCCGGCGCGGCGGGTCGTGCTCGCCTCCCGGATCTTTGCCCCGGAGGCCGCGGCGGCGACCTTCCGGTTGACCGAGGTCGTGCGCGCTCTGGTCGCCCGCGGGGCGCAGGTGCGGGTGCTGACCAGCGCCCCACCGCCGGGGCAGCAGGCCCGTGACGCGACCGACGTCCCCGGCGCAGCGGTCCGACGGGCACCGGTGCTGCGGGACGCGACCGGCTACGTCCGAGGCTACCTGCCCTACCTGTCCTTCGACGCGCCGCTGGCGGTGCGGCTGCTGACGACCCCGCGCCCCGACGTGATCCTGGTGGAGCCGCCGCCCACGACCGGCGCGGTGGTGCGCGTCGTCAGCGGCATGCGGTCCCTGCTCGGCCGCCGGGTGCCCTATGTCTACTACGCCGCCGACGTGTGGTCCGACGCCTCGGAGTCGGTCGGGGCCCCGCGGGCCGTGGTCGGCCTGCTGCGGTGGGTCGAGCGCTTCGCCCTCCGCGGCGCGCGCGACGTGCTGGCCGTGTCCGAGGGGGTCGCCGAGCGGGTGCGCGAGCTCGGGGCGGACCCGGTCACGGTGGTGCGCAACGGGATCGACACCGAGCTGTTCACCCCGGAGGGCGCGGTGCCCGGTGCTGCCCCGGCCGCCCCCTTCCTGGTGTATGCCGGCACCGCCTCGGAGTGGCAGGGTGCGGAGATCTTCGGTGCGGCGATGCACGAGGTGATCGAGCAGGTGCCCGGGGCCCGGCTGGTCTTCCTGGGGCAGGGCAGCTCCTGGGCCGCCCTGCAGCAGATCGCCGCCGAGCTGCCACCGGGCACGCTCGAGCTGCGTCCGCTGGTGCCGCCCGAGCAGGCGGCCGCCTGGCAGCGGGCCGCCGCAGGGGCACTGGTCTCCATCAGGCCCGGGCTGGGCTACGACTTCGCCTACCCGACCAAGGTCCTGGCTGCGCTGGCGTGCGGCACCCCGGTCGTCTACGCCGGGCCCGGACCGGCCGCCGCCGACCTGCGAGAGCACGGACTCGGCGAGGCGGTGGAGTATGCCGTGGGCCCGGTGGCTGAGGCCATGGTCCGGGTGCTGCGGGCTCACCCGACGCCGGACAGCGAGCGGTCCCGGCGCGCCGGCTGGGTGCTGGAGCACCGGTCCCTGGCCCGGACGGGCTCCGAGGCCGCTGGGGTGGTGCTCTCCACGACCGGCGCGGCCGGTCGTCGCTGAGCCGGACCGCACCGTGGCGAGCGTGGGTCGCTGTCAGGTGCGAGCGGCATACTTGCAGGCATGTTCGGGTCCCGGCGACGCAGGCAGCGCGAGATGGAGCGCCGCCTGCGCGAGCTGGACTGGCTGGACCAGACCTACGGTCTCGGTGCGCTGCCTCCCGCCGCACCGCCGCCGCGGCGGAGTTCACGCCTGTCCGGGGTGATCGCCCTGCTGGTGGTGTCGGGGCTGACGGTCTCCGCGGTCTTCGCGATGCAGCCGCAGATCTTCCCCGACCGGGTGCACGAGCTCCTCGGCACGACCCCCGAGCGGTTGTTGCCGGCCCGGGACATCCCCAGCGGCCCCGGGGAGTTCAGCTTCATGGCGGCCCAGCCGGAGACCGGGGAGCCGGTGGGCTACGACCCGTGCGAGGTGATCGAAGTGGCTATCAACCCCGACGGCGCACCCGACGATCACCGGGAGCTGGTCGAGACCGCGATGCAGCGCACCAGTGACGCGACCGGGTTGCAGTTCGAGCTGGTCGGCACGACGCGGGACCGGGACTTCGAGAACATGAGCATGGACGACCCCGTGCTGGTCATGTGGGCCGACGAGGACGAGGCTCCGGACCTGGCCGAGGACATCGCCGGCGTCGGCGGCAGCTACCGCGTCTCCGGCTATGGCGGCGGCACCCAGCGCTATGTCACCGGCTTCGTGATCCTGGACCGGGACGCCTACGAGGACATGCGCTCCGACGCCATGCGGCAGGCCATCGTCGACCACGAGTTCGGCCACCTGGTGGGTCTGGGCCACGTCGACGACCCGCGGCAGCTGATGCACGAGCACGGTGGGTTCGTCACCGACTACGGCGATGGCGACCTGGCCGGGCTGGCCGAGCTCGGCGCCATCGACTGCTCGTAGGTCCGTCCAAAAACCAGGTGCTGGCACGCCACGCAGGTTGTTTGGATGGAGGCATGACGACTGCGACGTGGGACCCGGGCCAGTATCTCCGCTATGCCGACGAGCGGGGGCGTCCCTTCGTCGACCTGGTCTCGCAGGTCAGCACGGAGGCGCGCACCGTGGTCGACCTCGGGTGCGGTCCTGGTCAGCTGACACCGGTCCTGCGGCAGCGCTGGCCCGAGGCACAGATCAGCGGTCTGGACTCCTCACCGGAGATGATCGCCCGCGCGCAGGAGGCGAACACCGACCCGCTTGCCAGCTATGCCGTCGCCGACGCCGTGCACTGGGCGCCCGACCAGCCGGTGGACGTCCTGGTCTCCAACGCGATGCTGCAGTGGGTCCCGGGGCACGCGGACCTGCTGGTGCCCTGGTCCGAGCACATCGCACCCGGCGGGACCCTGGCGTTCCAGCTGCCGGGCAACTTCGGTGCCCCGAGCCACCGGCTCCTGTGGGAGATCGCGGGACGGTCGGCATACGAGCCCTTCACCGCCGACCTGGGCCCCCGGGCCGCGGCGCTCGACCCGGCCGACTACCTGGCCCTGCTCTCCCGGCCCGGCTGGCAGGTCGACGCCTGGGAGACGACCTACCTGCACGTGCTGCCGGGGGAGGACCCGGTGTTCGAGTGGATCTCCGGCACCGGTGCCCGGCCGGTGCTGCAGGCGCTGCCCGACGACGTGCGACCGCAGTTCGAGGCGGACTACAAGGCCGCCCTGCGCGAGGCCTATCCGCGGCAGGAGGTGGGCACGGTGCTGCCGTTCCGGCGAATCTTCGTGGCGGCCCGCCGCACCGGTTTGTAGAATGAGGCGTCCCACCGGGTGAGCAGGGAGATGGGACCGATGAGTATGCCGAGCAACGAGAGCGCCGCCCAGGGCGAGGGCGGCGGGGCGGAGGTCGTGCCGGGCCGCCTCGAGTCGGCGGCCGAGGCGGAGGAGAACCTGCGCCGGGCCGCCGCGAAGCAGGCCCGGCCCCGGATGAACCTCCAGCAGATCCACTCCTGGGTGGATGTGGAGATCGAACAGGCCCAGCGGCGAGGCGACTTCGACAACCTCCCGGGCGCCGGCAAGCCGTTGAAGAACCTGGACCAGGATGACCCCGACTGGTGGGTGAAGGGGCTGATCGAGCGGGAGAAGCTCGACATGAGTTCGGCGCTGCCGACCGTGATGGCTCTGCGGCAGGAGCGCCGGGGGTTCCCGGAGTCGCTCGCGGGGATCTCCGACGAGGTTGCCGTGCGCGAGCGGCTGGAGGACTACAACGCCCGGGTGCTGGCGGACCGGCGCAAGCCCGTGATGGGTCCCACCTCGCCTGCCGTCGCCGGGCGCGTGGACGTCGAGGACATGGTGGAGCAGTGGCGAGGGCTTCGAGCGGACCGGGAGCGGCGTCTCACGGACGAGATGCCGACCGCCGAGTTCGCCGAGGCGCCCGCTCCCGAGGCCCCGGGCTCAGGCGCTCCGGCGAGGTGGATGTGGGTCGTCCTGCTGATGGTCGTGGCCGTGCTGCTCTGGGTCGTGCTCTGAGCTCTGACAGTCCTCGCGGTGGGATCGCTGACCCGGCACGGCAGCGATGGATGCGAGCCTCTGGCATCTCGGCCGGCAACGCAGTAAGGTAAGGCTCACCTAATCCATCAGCGACTGCGTGGGGGTTTCGCCATCGACGCCGTGCATCTGTTCGTCTCCGACGACGCCGACCTGCCCGACCTGCGGGACGCCCTGGCGGGTCTGCCGCAGGACGCCTACGGTCAGGCCTTCGTCGAGACCGTCAGCCCGGAGGTGGAGGAGTTGCAGCGGCCAGCCGGGGTGTCGGTGACCTGGCTGGTGCGCGATCTGGCCGACCGTTCGCGGCCCATGGGTTCCTACGCTGCCGTGGCGTCCGGCGCCTGGGCCGCGGAGTGGATGGTCGCCGCGCCGCACCCATCGCAGCGCACCCTGGTGTGGGTCGGCACGTCGATCCGAGCCACCGTGCACGTGCTGATGGCCCAGAACGGGTGCCCGTGCCTGCACCAGGAGCATGAGCATCGGCATGCGGACGACGGTTGAGCTCGATGATCGTGTGCTTGCGGCTGCACGCAGTCGGGCGCGCACGCGTCGCATTACCCTTGGTCAGGCGATCTCGGAGTTGGCGCTCAAGCGACATGAGATGGAGGAGGCCGCAGCCGTGTGGCCAGGAGACGGGGACTTCCCGAGGCTGCCCCGTGTAGAGGGTCATGTGATCACTGACGAGATGGTCGAGCGCGCCTTCACCTAGCAGCCTGCAAACGCGTGGTGACTTCGTCACCTGCACCCATGGGCGTGGTGGTAGCGTCACCCGCCAGAAGGGGCTCCACCGCCAGAAGGGGCTCCACCGCCAGAAGGGGCTCCACCACGGGGAAGGGGTCACATCATGAAACGGCTCTTGGCTCGCTTGGTTGCGGCAGCCACCTATGAACACGGGGTCCAAAAGGTCGGTGCGCGAGCCACCCATGTTTGTGTTGCGCTCGGGGTGAGCGGTGCCATCCTTGCCGGTTGTTCCGGCGAGGACTCCTCCACTGCGGAGCAGAGCCTCTCGCCTGAAATTTATGCGGCGTATCTGGAGCAGATCTCAAACATGTACGAGGTCGCAGATCCCCCGTCGGTCGATATCGTCCGGGTGGTCAATCCCGATGAACAGCTTGACCTTATCGCTGGGTGCATGCAAGAAGAGGGGTGGCCTGCGACAGCAGTCAAGGACGGCGGTTTGCAGTATCAGAACATCCCTGAGCAGAAGTCAGCCATAAACGAGTCGTTCTATGCCTGCTTTGCTCAGTATCCTCTTGCCGAGGAGTTCTTGGCAGTCGGCCCAGATCATTATGAAGAGTTGTATGACTACTTCGTGAATGAGGTGAAGCCGTGTCTTGAGGGTCAAGGTATTGCGATCAGTGACCCGCCCAGTTTTGAGTCTTGGCTTGCCGTCGCTGAACAAGACGAAGGGAAGCATTGGGATCCGACGGTTGAAATACCTGACAGCGCTGACTTCCAGGCGCTTCAGGAGATCTGTCCACAAAACCCTCCGTGACGGTGTGCTTCGCTCGGCCGACTTCCCATCACGGAAGGGTCGACCTCATCGTCTACGGCCTGACGAGATCTGACCTGACGGATCCTGTGGCCCTCGCCGATTAGGCTGGGGGCGGCGCCCGGGACGGACCCGCCGGCCCAGGGCCCACGGCATACGGCTGATCGACTGACGAGAGGGAGCGGATGCTCGCCCTGTTCCGCACGGTGCGCGACCTGCTCGCTGTGCTCCCGGAGGGCACCCGACGCTTCTTCCTCGTCTTTGCCGTGCTGCAGAGCCTGCTCGCCATGCTCGACGTCGGTGCGATCGGGCTGCTGGCCATCGTGCTCGCCCCGATGTTGGCGGAAGGCACCGCGACGATCCCCGTGATCGGCGTCGAGCTCACCGAGCCCCGCGAGTTCGCCATCGTGCTGCTGCTGGTGGGTGCCCTGATCGTCAGCAAGTCGGTCTTCGCCATCGGGCTGCAGTGGTGGGCCACCCGCCGGTTCGCCCGGTTCGAGCAGACCCTTGGCGCGCAACTGCTCGAGGCGACCTTCCGGGCCCCCTGGACCGAGCGGCTGCAGCGCAACTCCACGGACATCGCGCGCTCGACCGACGTCGGCGTGGGGGCCACCGTGTCCGGCGTGCTGATCCCCTTCGCCCAGCTCTCCGGTGAGACCTTCACCTTCCTGGCCGTGATGATCGTGCTGGTCGTGGCGCAGCCGGTCCTGGCGCTCGCGGTCATCGTCTACTTCGGGTTGGTCGCCCTGCTGCTGTTCTCTGTGGTGCACAAGCGTGCCGTCAAGGCCGGGATGGACAACCGGGAGTCCTCCCGCCGGGCAGTGCGCCTGGTGAGCGAGATGGTGCACTCCCTCAAGGAGATCACGCTGCGGGACAAGTCCGATGAGGTCGCCGAGATCGTCCTGCGGGTGCGCAGCCGTGCCTCGCGGGCGCGGGCCAACCAGAGCTTCCTGGGGGTGATCCCGCGCTATGTCCTGGAGGCCGGGCTCGTCGGGGGCCTGGTCATCGGCGCGGTGATCGGCTACCTCCAGGCCCAGGCCACCGGGGACACCGACCCGGTGGCCGGTGCGCTCGCAGCCGTCGCGCTCTTCGGCGTCGCCGGCTTCCGACTGGTGCCCTCCCTCACCCGCTTCCAGACCATCATGGGGCAGACCGGAGCCAACATGCCCTACGCCCACGAGGTCATGGAGGAGATCGATCGCGGCCGACGCAACGCCGACGCGGCCGAGCACACCGGGCACGAACCACTGCCCGACGACGCCCGCACCCTGCGGGTGGAGCAGATCTCCTTCACCTATCCCGCGGCCGAGACACCCGCCGTGCGGGACGTGAGCCTGACCCTGCCGTTCGGTCAGACGCTGGCCCTGGTCGGTGCCTCCGGGTCCGGGAAGTCCACCCTCGTGGACCTGATCCTCGGGCTGCTGGAGCCGCAGAGCGGTCGGATCATGGTGGATGACTACCCCCTCACCGACGTGATGCGCGACTGGCGGTTGCGGGTCGGCTACGTGCCGCAGGAGGTGTCCCTCTTCGACTCCTCGGTGGCCCGCAACGTGGCGCTGAGCTGGAAGGACGAGGAGGTCGACGAGGACCGGGTGAGGCGGGCGCTGGCCCGTGCCCAGCTGCTCGAGGTGATCGAGGCACGCCCCGGCGGCATCCACGGCACGGTGGGGGAGCGCGGTCTCAGCCTCTCCGGCGGGCAGCGGCAGCGTCTCGGGGTGGCCCGGGCTCTCTACAACGACCCCCTCGTGCTGGTCATGGACGAGGCCACCTCCGCCCTGGACACCTCGACCGAGGCCGCGGTGACCAGCGCGATCCGGGAGCTGCAGGGGCAGGTCTCGGTCATCGTCGTGGCGCACCGGCTGGCCACCATCCGCCACAGCGACCAGGTGTGCTTCATGCGCGACGGTCAGATCCTGGCCTCCGGCACCTTCGACGAGGTCGTCGCTGCCGAGCCGGACTTCGCCGCCCAGGCAGCCCTGGCCGGCCTGACCAACCAGGAGGAGACCCGTGACTGACCTGCCCACGGTCGACGGTCGGGCGCCCCGCGTCGCGCTGCTGGTCTACAACGACGCACACGCCGATGCCCGGGTGCTCAAGACGGCCGCCTCCCTGCGCTCGGCCGGGGCGCAGGTGCGCATCTTCGCGGTCGCACGGGCCAGGGCGGGGTATGCCGAGGGCCCGGACAGCGTCGGCGACGCCATCCCCGTGCACCGGGCTCCGGAGTTCGAGCTGGTGCGCTATGCCCCGTGGGCGGTGAAGATCGCCCGTCGACTCCTGGGGCGTCAGGTCGCCCTGGAGCCCGAGGTCGCGACGACGCAACCCCCGGTCGCACCAGAGCCGGACCCACAGCCCCCCGCTGCGCGGTCACAGTCGACCCCACCCCCCGAGGCAGTCGTGCAGATCCCGACGCTGCCGGCCCGGCCGTCGGCGCGGGACCGGGTCCTGGTCGCGGCCAACGACCTGTGGCTGCGCGCGTTTCGCACCGCCAGCCTGGGGCTCTACTGGGCGGTGGCCGCGCGGGAGGCCGTGGCCTGGGGGCCGGACGTGGTCCATGCCAACGACGGCAACACCCTGGCGCCCGCCTCCTGGATCGCTGCGCGGTCCGGCGCCCGGGTCATCTACGACGCCCACGAGCTGTGGCGGCACCGCAATGTCCGGCCGGATCGTCCCGTTGCTCCGCTGGTGGAGGGGCTGATCGAGTCCGCCGTCATCCGGCGCGCCGACGGCGTCATCACGGTGAGCCCCTCGATCGTCACCTGGCTGCAGGACATGTATGACCTGCCCGAGGCGCCGACGCTGGTGCGCAACATCCCCAGCGGCGCCGGCGGGCCGGTCGATCCCAGCCATGGCCGGTTGCGCGAGCTGGCGGGACTGGGGCCCCAGGACCAGGTGGTCGCCTACGGCGGGCGCATCACGACCTCGCGGGGGATCGAGGAGACGCTCGAGGCGATGGCGCTGCTCCCAGGCACCGTGCACTTCGTGCTGCTCGGCTACGGCGAGCCCGACTACCTGGCGGTCCTGCACCGGCAGATCGACGCGCTCGGGCTGCACGACCGGGTGCACTTCGTCGGCAAGGTCCCGCCGGCCGAGGTCGCCACGGCCCTGGCCGACGCCGACCTGTCCGTGGTCTACGTGCGACCGGTCTGCCTGTCCTATCGGTTCAGCCTGCCCAACAAGCTGTTCGAGTCGATCCACGGTGGGCTCCCGATCGCCGCCGCCGACCTGCCCGACACGGCCGCCCTGGTGCGTGAGCACGGGGTGGGAGAGATCTTCGACGCGCAGAGCTCGCAGGACATGGCCGACACGATCAGCACGATCCTGGCCGACCCGGAGCACTACCGCGCCGCTGCCCGCCGGGCCGCGACAACACTCACCTGGGAGCACGAGGAGTCCGAGCTGCTGGCCCTCTATGCGCGGGTCCTCGGTCGGAGGCGCTGATGATCCAGCGTCCCAGCCTGCTGATCATCAGCCTGAGCACCCTGGTCGCCGACGCCCGGGTGCTCCGGCAGATCCGGCTGTTCGCCGACCGCTACGCCGTGACCACCGTCGGCTACGGGCCGGCCCCCGACGGGGTGGTCGACCACGTCCAGGTCCCCGACGAGATCATCTCCTGGCACAAGGACCGCCGGTTGCTCATCCTGCGCCGTTACCAGGCGGCATACGACACGGCGCCGGTGATCCGGCACCTGACCCCCCGCCTCGAGCCCGGCCGGTGGGACGTGGTCCTGGCCAACGACGTCGACGCTGTGCCGCTCGCCGTGACCCTGCGACCACGGGGTGGGGTGCACGCCGACCTGCACGAGTACGCCTCCCGCCAGAACGAGGAGTCCCGCCGCTGGCGATGGTTCGTGGCACCGTTCCGGCGCTGGCTGGTGCGCACCTGGGTGACCCGGGCCGACTCGGTCACCACGGTGGGGTCCATCCTGGCGGAGGAGTACCGGCGGGAGTTCGGCCTCCAGGCCGGAGTGGTCCCCAACGCCGCGCCGTATGCCGATCGCTCACCGACCCCGGTCGGCGACCCGCTCCGCCTGGTCCACTCCGGGGCGGCCCGTCGCAACCGCAGCCTCGGGGTGATGCTCGACGCGGTCCGGCTCACCGAGCGTCCCGTCACGCTGGATCTCTACCTGGTGCCCAACGACCCGGCCTACCTGGCCGAGCTCCAGCAGGAGGCCGCCGACCTGCCGCAGGTGCGGTTCAACGACCCGGTGACACCGGACGAGCTGGTGGCGCGGCTCGGTGCCTGCGACGTCGGGGTCTTCGTGCTGCCGCCGCTGACCTTCAACTACCTCAACACCCTGCCCAACAAGTTCTTCGACTTCGTCCAGGCCCGACTGGGGATCGTCGTGGGACCCAGTCCCGAGATGGCGGGCCTGGTCCGCGAGCACGGGCTCGGGGTGGTGACTCCCGACTTCACGGCCGAGGGGCTCGCGCAGGCGCTCGATGCCCTCACGCCGGAGTCCGTGGCGAGCTACAAGGAGGCCAGCCACGCCGTTGCGCGCGAGCTCTCGGCGGAGGAGCAGATCAAGGGCTGGGCCGCCGCCGTGGACGCGCTCAACACACGGGCACGCCGCTGACGAGAGGCTCAGATCCATGGTCGTGGCTGAGCGCACCTGCGACCATTGAAGTCCGCTCTGGGTTATGGCACCGTGAAAGGCACCCACCGGCAATGGGGCTGGTGTGGAATGGCGGAGGGTGATTCTGGGACTTATGGCTCCTGCACACAGGTGTGATTTCTGGGTAAAAGTGGTTACGTCGATCCTCGTTCTTGGCGTTACGGCGGGATGTGGGACCTCATCCAGCACGGATGACGCTTCGACCTCGACTCGGTTCGACCGGCAGGCTTATGCGGAGAAAGCGCACGCCTTCCAGAAGGCTGAGGCGGAGTGCTTGACCGACTTGGGCTACCCGGCCTCCGTGCAGCCCGAGGATCGCGGTCTAACTCCGCTCAAGGTCGAGCATCATGGCCGGATCCAGGAGATGAGGAAAGCCCGCGAGACCTGCGCAGAGCGGCTAGGGGGGAGGCCTACGGCACCGCCACCTGGTGCGGACGAACTCAGCAAGTTCTATGACCTTGAGATCGAGGCCTATGAGTGCCTAGTTGCGCATGGCTACACCCCGGAGCTGCCGCCGAGTCGCGAAACGTATGTCAGCTCCTACTTTGCCGAGGCAGGTGGGCCCTGGTCCGCGCACCGCGTCGATGGAAAGTTCCTTCCCGTGACGGAGTGTCCAGAAGCACGCCCGGAGGACATCGAGTGGTGACCAAGTTGGCCGCTTCCGTCAGTCGCTGAGAGCGTCGAGCACCGCTGCCGCGGCGTGCCCTGTCCCGTAGGGTGCGTCCTCGGTCGGCTCGGGCGCCGGACGGCTCGCGGCGGTCGCCACGGCCGGGCCGGGCTCGACCAGCACGTTCCAGCCCAGCTCGACCGTCTCCACCCACTCGGTCTCGGTGCGCACCGTCGTGCACGGGGTCCGCAGCACGAACGCCTCCTTCTGTAGGCCCCCGGAGTCGGTGATGACCCCGCGAGCAGCATCGACCGCGGCCACCAGGTCCGGATAGGCCAGCGGGTCCCGTGTCGTCAGCGAGCCGCCGTCGAGGTCCAGGCCCTGCTCGGCCGCCTTGACGCGGAGCCGCGGGTGGGCCAGCAGGACCACGGGATGGTCCACATCCTGCAGCGCGGCGATGATGGCCGACAGGCGTGCGGGTTCGTCCGTGTTCTCCGCCCGGTGGATCGTGGCCACGGAGAACCCACCAGATGTCAGGCTGAGCCGCTCCAGCAGCGCGCCGGTGTCGGCCAGGCGCTCGCGGACCAGCATCAGCACATCGACCATGACGTCCCCGACCAGCACGGAGCGTTCAGCCAACCCCTCGGAGGCGAGGTGCTCCATCGCCACCAGCGTCGGTGCGAGCAGCAGGTCGGCCGCGTGATCGGTCAGCACCCGGTTGTGCTCCTCGGGCATGCGGCGGTTGAACGAGCGCAGCCCGGCCTCCAGGTGCGCGACCGGCAGGTGCAGCTTCACAGCGGACAGTGCCCCGGCCAGCGTGGAGTTGGTGTCGCCGTAGACCAGCACCCAGTCCGGCCGGTGCTCGTCGAGCACCGCGTCCATCGCGCCGAGAATTGCGCCGGTCTGCTGCCCGTGCGTGCCGGACCCCACGCCCAGGTGCACGTCCGGGTCCGGGATGCCCAGGTCGCTGAAGAAGACGTCGGACAGCATCGGGTCGTAGTGCTGCCCGGTGTGCACGATCACGTGCTCCACCCCGCGTCGCCGGCACTCGTCGGCCACGGGTGCGAGCTTGACGAACTGCGGGCGGGCACCGACGACACTGAGGATCTTCACGACGCCCACCCTACGGTTGGCCCGGACCGGCGGTGCCCGTTCGCCACCCGGTGCGCTCGGTGGGGTGGATTCACACCACGCGGTGCGCTCGGTGGGGTGGATTCTCACCACGCGGTGCGCTCGGTGGGGTGGATTCTCGCCACGCGGTGCGCTCGGTGGGGGAGGGGTGCGGCGGGCCGGATAGTTTGGACGCCATGCGCATCCTCGCCGTCACCACCTGGCTCCCGACGCCGGGCAGCCCGTCCACCGGCGCCTTCGTGGTCCGGGACGCGCAGGCCATCGCCGGGTTGGGCCACGACGTGCGCCTGGTGCACCTGGTCCCACCGGCGCAGTATGCCGAGGGCCTGGTCGAACGGGACACGATCGGGGGTCTCCCGGTCACCCGGGTGCCGATGGGCACCAACGACCCGCTGCAGATCGCGCGGGCGGGCCGGGAACTGCGGGGGATGGCGCAGCACGCCGACCTGGTGCACACGATGGCCTTCTCCAGCCTGCTGCCACTGGCAGTCCGGCGGCCCGGTGCGCCCTGGGTGCACACCGAGCACTGGTCCGGCCTGACTGCCCCGCAGACGCTGCCGGCCTCGTGGCAGCGGATGCTCCCCGTGCTCAAGCGCCTGCTCGCCCGGCCGGACGTGGCCACGGCGGTCTGCGACTACCTGGCCGCGCCGATCCGGGAGGTGCGCGGACCCAAGCTCACCACCGTCGTGCCGTGCATCGTCCCGGTCCCCGACCCGGTGCCGGCCCGCTCCGCCGACGACAGCAGGTTGCGCCTGGTCTCGGTCGGCGGTCTGATCGAGCGCAAGGACCCGCTGCTGGCGGTCGACGTCGTCACCGAGCTGCTGCTCCGCGGCCACGACGTCAGGCTCACCCTCGTCGGCCAGGGACCCCTGGAGGAGCAGGTCCGGGAGCGGGCCCGGGCCCTGGACATCTCCGACCGGGTCCGCCTCACCGGCCCCCTGGACCGCGATGGTGTGCTCGACCAGCTCTCCCGTGCGCACCTGTTCCTCGGGCCCACCCGCGGCGACAACTTCTTCGTCTCCTGCGCCGAGGCCCTCGTGGCCGGCCGCCCGGTCGTGGTCGGCTCGACCGGGGGGCAGGGGGAGTACATCGACCCGTCCGTCGGGCAGACCGTCCCCACCCAGTCCGCCAGGGCCTACGCGGACGCGGTCGAGTCGGTCCTGGAGCGCACCAAGGGGCTCACCGCCCAGCAGATCTCCGACACCGTCGGCCAGCGCTTCTCGGTGGCGTCGGTCGCCGCCGGCTACCAGGACGCCTACGACCGGGCGGGGCACGGGCGCCGATGAGCACCATGGTCTTCCACGCCCCCTACCCGTTGGGGGAGCGTGCCGGCTCGGGGTCCGGTGTCCGACCGGTCCGGATGCGTGAGGCGTTCGAGACGATCGGCTGCGAGGTCATCGAGGTCACCGGCTGGGGGCGTGAGCGGGTCCAGGCTGTCCGTGACCTGTCCCGGCGCCTGGCCGAGGGGCTGCACGTCGACTTCGCCTACGGCGAGAACTCCACGATGCCGACCCTGCTCACCCAGCCGCACCACCTGCCGACCCACCCGGTCGTCGACCTGCGGCTGCTGCGGCTGCTGCACCGCCACCGGGTGCCGACCAGCATCTTCTACCGCGACATCTACTGGGCCTTCCCGGAGTACACCGAGCGGGTCCACCCGGTCATCGCCGCGGGGACCCGCACCCTCTACCACGCCGAGCTGCGCGCCTACCGGCGCTGGCTGGACCGGGTCTACCTGCCGTCGCTGCAGATCGCCGACTACGTGCCCCACCTGCACGAGGAGCAGGTCGCCGCGCTGCCACCCGGGGGCCGGATCGTCGACGCGCAGGCCAGCCCCGGCGGGGCCACTTCCGATGAGCTCACCGTGCTCTACGTCGGCAACCTCAGCACCTACTACCGGATGACCGAGATGGTCGGCGCGGTCGCGGACACCCCGGGCGTGCGGATGATCCTGTGCACCCCCGAGGAGGCCTGGGCCGCGGTGCGCCAGGACTATGAGCCCTTCCTCGAGGGCGGGGTCGAGGTGGTGCACCGGCACGGGGACGGCCTGCTGGAGCTCTTCGGCCGGGCCGACCTCTGCTCGCTGATGGTGGAGCCGTCCGAGTACCGCGACTTCGCCGCGCCCGTGAAGCTCTACGAGTACCTCGGCCACGGCAAGCCGGTGCTGGCCAGCGCCCGGACCCTGGCCGGGCAGACCATCGCCCAGCAGGACCTCGGCTGGGAGGTGCCCTACGAGCGGGAGGCGCTGGTCGGCATACTCACGCGGCTGCGTGACCACCCCCACGAGGTGCGTGCGGCCACGGACCGGGTCCAGGCCACGCGACCGGAGCACACCTGGGCGGCGCGCGCCGAGACGGTCCGCGACGACCTGGCCGGGTTGGACCGCCGGGCACCCGGCAGCGCCTAAACTCGGTCGCGGGGGCCACCCCCGGAACCCCGGCGCTGACCAGCGCGTTGGACCGCCCGACCGTTGTCGACCACAGGAGAGCCATGAAGATCGCCGTCGTCGCCCTGGGCAAGATCGGGCTGCCGCTAGCGGTGCAGTTCGCCGACGCCGATCCCTCGCACGAGGTCGTGGGGGTGGACGTCAACCAACGCGTGGTCGACCTGGTCAACCAGGGGACGGAGCCGTTCCCGGGTGAGGCGCACCTGGCCGAGAAGCTCGCCGAGCTCGTCCCGGCAGGGCGCCTGCGCGCCACCACGGAGTATGCCGACGCGATCCCGGGTGCGGACGCGGTGGTTCTCGTCGTCCCCCTGTTCGTCGACGAGGCGACCGGTCAGCCCGACTTCGGCTGGATGGACGAGGCGACGAACAGCCTGGCGCAGCACCTGACACCGGGCACACTGATCTCCTACGAGACGACCCTGCCGGTCGGGACCACGCGCGACCGGTGGAAGCCGATGATCGAGGAGATCTCGGGCCTCACCGAGGGCACCGACCAGGGCTTCCACCTGGTCTTCAGCCCCGAGCGGGTGCTCACCGGCCGGGTCTTCCAGGACCTGCGCCGCTATCCCAAACTGGTCGGTGGGCTGACCGTGGCCGGCACCGAGCGTGCGGTGGAGTTCTACGAGGCGGTCCTGTCCTTCGACGAGCGCGCGGACCTGCCGCGCCCGAACGGCGTGTGGGACATGGGTTCTGCCGAGGCGGCCGAGATGGCCAAGCTCGCCGAGACGACCTACCGCGACGTCAACATCGGGCTGGCCAACCAGTTCGCCCGCTATGCCGACACCGTCGGCATCGACGTGCAGCGGGTCATCGAGGCCTGCAACTCCCAGCCGTTCAGCCACATCCACCAGCCCGGCATCGCGGTCGGTGGGCACTGCATCCCGGTCTATCCCCGGCTCTACCTGTCGACCGACCCCGACGCCACGGTGGTCAGCAACGCCCGCGCGGCCAACGCCGCGATGCCGGAGTATGCCGTGGCCCGCGCCGAGTCCCTGCTGGGCTCACTGTCGGGCATGCGGGTCGTGGTGCTGGGTGCGTCCTACCGCGGCAAGGTCAAGGAGACTGCCTTCTCCGGCGTGTTCGGCACCGTCGACGCCCTGCGGGAGCGCGGCGCGCAGGTGCTCGTGCACGACCCGATGTTCTCCGACGAGGAGCTCAGCGCGCTGGGCTGGCAGCCGTACCGGTGGAGCGCCGGTCAGCCCGGCGAGCCGGTCGACGTGGCCATCGTGCAGGCCGACCACCCCGAGTATGCCGAGCTCACCGCGGCCGACCTGCCGGGCCTGAAGCTGATGCTGGACGGGCGCCGCATCACCGACCCCGCCGCGTTCACCGGGGTGCCCCGGCTGACCATCGGCGGCGGTGAACCGGTCACCGGATGAGTTGGTGGGGGGTGCTCCCCGGCATCGCGGCGCTCGCGGTGCTCTGGGTCGTGCCGGGCTATCTGTTCCTGCGTGCCCTCGGGGTGCGCGGGCTCCTGGCGCTGGGCGCCGGCGGCGGCGTGACCTCCGGTCTGGCCGGGGTGCTGGCGATCGGCTACGACAAGGTCGGGATCACCTGGAGCCTGCTGACCTTCCTCATCGGCTGTGTGGTCTCCATCCTGGTGTCGCTCGTCGTGGGTCGCCTCCTCGGCACCAATCGTGCGCGGGCCGGCGACACCGTCGCGGGCATGCGCCGGCTGGGCCGCAGTGAGCGGGGCTGGCTCGCGGCCACCGGGCTGGTCGGGGGCGGGGTCCTGGCGCTGGCCATGATGACCGGTATGCAGCGGGCGGACATGCCGCTGCAGGTCTGGGACGCGGTCTATCACCTCAACGCCCTGTGGTTCATCCAGGACACCGGCAACGCCTCCAGCCTGGGGTCCCTGGCGCCGATGTATGCCGACGTGGCGACGCCCTACTACCCGACCGTCTGGCACTCGATCGTGGCCATCGCCCCCGGCTTCGACAACGTGACGCAGGCCGCCAACGCGTCCTCGATCGTGCTCGGCACGGCGGTCTGGATGACCTCACTCGTGGCACTGTCCCGTGTCGTCTGGCCGGCCCGTGCCCTGCCGGTCGTGCTGACTCCGATCATCGCCGCGACGTTCGTGACCTTCCCGGCGATCTCGGTCTCCATGCTGGGAGTGTGGCCGTTCGCGGTGAGCGTGGCGTGCCTGCCTGGCGCGCTGGCCCTGATGATCGCCGCCCTGCGCGGCAACCAGACGTGGCGGATCCACCTGGCCCACGCCATGGGGTTCGCCGCCGCGGCCTCGGGCGTCGTCCTGGCCCATGGGTCGGGCCTGTTCTCCCTGGTCCTGCTTGCGGCCCCGCTGCTCGCTGTGCTGCTGTTCCGCCAGGGCCGCCGTTGCTGGCGGCGGGGGCACCAGGTCCCCGTGGGGGTGACCGGCGTCCTGCTGGCCGTCGCCGTGGTCGTCGGCACCGTCGTCCTGGTCAACTTCCAACCGGTGCAGGCGATCCTGGGTTACGAGCGCGGCGGCCAGGAGAGCTACTGGCCCGGCATCGGCAGCCTGCTGATCGACCACCCGCTGATCTACGTCTACGAGATCAAGTCGGTGAACCTGGTGATCACCGCCATGGCCTTCATCGGCATCTATCTGACAATCACCCGAAAACACGCACGATGGCTGGTCGTCGCGCTGGTGGCCGCCGCCGTGCTGACCCTGCTCGCCGCGGGGCCGCCGGAGAACGTCCTGCGGCCGTTGGCGGGTTTCTGGTACACCCAGGCCTCCCGGATCAACCAGCTCTTCGTGATCCCGATGATCGTGCTGGCCGCCGGCGGACTGGCCTGGACCTGTCGCAAGGTGGCCGACCGTGGGCGGATGCCCATCACCGGCACCACCATCGTCGTGCTCATCGGGGTCGCCCTCGCCACCTTCGGGTTGCGCTGGCCCTCCCAGGTCGAGGTGATGTCCTCGGTCTACAGCAACTGGCCGATCGCCTGGGGCACGATGATCGACTCCGAGGACGAACTGGCGATGATCGACCGCGCCGACGAGGTGCTGCCCGATGACGCGGTCGTGCTGGGCAATCCGGTTGACGGCTCCTCCTACCTGCTCGCGCGCAGCGACGTCGAGGTCGTCTACCCGCAACTGACACCGATCGCAGGGTCCCCGGAGCGAGCGCTGCTGGCCAGCGAGTTCAACCGCTGGTTCCTCGAGCCGGAGGTGTGCCGGGCGGTGCGTGACCTCGGAATCACCCACGTGTACACCGACGACCTCACCTTCGAGGAGGGCGCCAAGTGGGAGGAGACCACTCAGGGGCTGATGTACGTCGACACCAGCCGCGACGGGTTCGAGCTGGTGGACGAAGGCGGTCAGGCCTCCCTGTGGCGCTTCACCGGCTGTGACGACCGCGAGTCGTCGGCCGGCTCCTGAAGTCCGAGCCGGCGAGCGCTCGCGGGCCGAGGGTGCGGTTGAGGTCGGCCCTGGCGTTGCGTAGCGTGAGGCCTCCTGTGCCCGCGCCCGGGTGCGAACTCACCGTCGTTGACCTGCAGGGAGTGCTGCGTGGAACCTGTTGTGTACCTGGGGGCCGTCCTCGTCCTCGCGGCCCTGGCACAGTGGGTCGCCTGGGCCATCAAGATCCCGTCGATCCTCATCCTGCTCATCCTGGGATTCCTCGGCGGGACCTACATCAGTCCCGATGAGGTGTTGGGCAGGGACGTCCTCTTTGCCGGTGTGACACTCGCCGTCGGCATCATCCTCTTCGAGGGGAGCCTGACCCTCCGCCTGGCCGACGTGCGCGACCTGGGTCGCCCGGTCCTGCGTCTGTGCTCGGTGACCGTGCTGATCGCGTGGGCGCTGATCACGGGCGCGGGCTGGCTGGTCGGACTGGATCTGCAGCTGGCGCTGCTGATCGGCGCCATTCTGGTCGTCACCGGACCCACCGTGATCAACCCGATCCTGCGTCAACTGCGGCCGACCCGCCGAATCTCCTCCCTGCTGCGTTGGGAGGGCATCGTCGTCGACCCCATCGGCGCGATCCTTGCGGTGCTGGTCTACCAGGCAGTCCTCGTCGGCAACCGGGAGGACGCCTTCGGCACCGCGGTCCTCACGCTCGCCATTTCGATCGGCGTCGCTCTGCTGTTCGCCCTGGTGCTGGCCGTGGCGCTCGAGTTCGTGATGGTGCGCCACCTGGTGCCGGACTACCTCCACGGCACTCTCTTCCTCGCGGTGGCGGCCGGCAGTCTGGTCGGGTCCAACATGATCCAGCCCGAGAGCGGTTTGTTGACCGTGACCGTGCTCGGCATCGTGCTCGGCAACCGGCGCAAGCTGCACCTGGAGCACGTCAAGGAGTTCTACGAGCACCTCCAGGTCCTGCTGGTCGGGGTGCTCTTCGTGATCCTCGCCGGGCGAGTCACACCGCAACAGGTGCTCGACAACCTCTGGATGGCGCTGGGGTTCGTCGCCATCCTGATCCTGATCGTGCGTCCGGTCAGCATCTGGCTGGGCCTGCTCGGCACTGAGACGACGCGCAAGGAACGACTGCTGATGTCAGGCATGGCGCCCCGCGGCATCGTCGCCGCCGCAGTGACCAGCATCTTCGCCCTGGAGCTTGAGCATGCGGCGGCGACGGTCACCGGCGACCGGGCCGAGGCCCTGGCTGACCTCGCGGAGCAGGCAGAGGCGATGGTGCCGCTCGTCTTCGTCACCATCGTGGTCACCGTGGCCGTCTACGGACTCGGTGTGGGCCGCCTCGCAGAGCGTCTGGGCCTGGCGACCACCAACCCCCAGGGCGTGGTCTTCGCGGGCTCCCAGGCCTGGGTGCGTCAGACCGCTGGGGCACTGGGAGAGGTGGGCGTTCCCACGATCCTGGTGAGTCAGGACCATGGCGAGCTGCAGCGCGCCCGGATGGACGGGGTGCGCACCGAGCGCACCAACATCCTGTCCGACTACGCGATCAATGACCTCGATCTGGCTGGGATTGGCAGCTTCATCGCAGCCACCGACGACGACGGCACCAACACGACTGCAGCACGCGAGTTCACCCACACCCTGGGTCGTGCCCACGTCTTTCAGCTCCGTCGTGAGGACTCCGCCGGTCCTCCGTCAGGCTCGGGGGAGCAGCGCGTTGAGGAGAAGCCCGTGACGGCCGCTTCCTCGTCTGGGGCCACCGAGCAAGCGACCAGACAGCGGACCGAACGCAACAGCAGCTATCACAAGCTCGCGGCCCGTGCTCCGTTCCGACCGGCGCTCACCTACGAGCAGCTCGAGGACCGGGTCGCCAGCGGGATGACAGTGCGGCTGACCCGGCTGACCGAGGAGTTCACCCTGGCGCACTATCGGGAGCGCAACCCCGAGGCCGTGCTGCTGTTCACCCACGACGGGACGCAAGCGACAGTGCTCACCGAGGAGTCTGACGTGGACGAGTCCGGAGTCACCCTCATCGCGCTCGCCCCGCCACGCGAGCCCCGGAACGGCGGCCGAGAGTAGACCCTCACCTGACACTTCACGGGCGTCGTGGCCGCGGGGCCGTGCCTGACCCCTCTGGTCAGAACCACTGACCTCGTTCGGTCAGCACCTCCTTGAGCACGTCGGCCCGGTCGGTGACCAGTCCGTCGACTCCCAGGTCCAGCAACCGGTGCATCTCACTGGCCTCGTTGATGGTCCACACGTGCACAAACTTGCCGGCGGCATGGGCGGCGGCCACGGTCCGCGCGGTGACCACCGGGATGCCGCGGAAGGCGACCGGAACCTGCAGTCCGTCCGCGTCCCGCAGTGCTGCCGCCACCCGCCGCTCGCGCAGTCCGGGGCCAGCCTGGACGGCCAGGCGAAACCGTGCGGTGGAGCCCTGGCCTGCAGAGGTGACGACCGGACGGGTCAGGCGTCGCAGAGCCTCCCGGCGTCGGGCGTCGGAGAAGGAGGTGACACACACACGGTGGTGCGCGCGAGCTCGTTCGATGACTCGCACGAGTGGCCCGATGGCGCCCGCCGACTTGATATCGATGTTGAATCGGGCGTGCGGCCACGCGTGCAGCATCACCTCCAACCGGGGAATCTGCTCGGCCCCACCGATCTTGGCCCGGGACACCTGCTCCCACGGCAGCCGCGGGATCTGCCCGGTCTGGTCGGTCACGCGGTCCAGACTCACGTCATGGAAGGCCAGCAGCACCCCGTCGGACGTGGCGTGCACGTCGGTCTCCAGGTGTCGGTAGCCCAGGTCGATGGCCGCCTGGAAGGCCGGCATCGAGTTCTCCAGACCCAACCGGTCGAAGCCGCGGTGTGCCAGCGGGAGAGGGCCGGGGTGGTCGAGATAGGCGGTCCGGGTCACCTGGGTGACGCTACCGACTCCTGCTGTATGCCGAGGCGCCGGTGGGTGTGCCCAGCGCACCTCAGTCCGGGCACCGCCGATGGGAGCTTCGACGAGGGCGGTCCGATCCTCCCCAAGAATGCGGGACGGGCGGTCCGATCCTCCCCAAGAATGCGGGACGGGCGGTCCGATCCTCCCCAAAAATGGGTTAGATGTCGCGGAAGGTCTGGATCTCGGCGCCGAGGTTGTTGAGCCGGGCGGCGAGGTCCTCGTAGCCGCGGTGGATCACGTAGACGTTGCGCAGCACGGACTCACCGGGCGCGGCGAGCATCGCCAACAGGATCACCACGCCGGGACGCAGCGCCGGCGGGCACATGATCTCGCCGGCACGCCACTTGGTCGGGCCCTCGACCATCACCCGGTGCGGGTCCATCAGGTGCACCTTGGCCCCGAGCGTGGAGAGCTCGGTGAGATAGATCGCCCGGTTCTCATAGACCCAGTCGTGGATCAGCGTGGACCCCTCGGCGCAGGCCGAGATGATCGCGAAGAACGGCAGGTTGTCGATGTTGAGGCCCGGGAAGGGCAGCGGGTGGATCTTGTCCATCGCAGCCTTCAGCGGGCCCGGGATGGTGCGCAGGTCGACCAGGCGGGTGTGGCCGTTGGCGGAGGTGTACTCCTCGGAGAGCTCGTAACGCAGGCCCATCGTGTCCAGGACCGCGAGCTCGATCTCCATGAACTCGATCGGGACCCGCCTGATGGTGATCTCACTGCCGGTCACGACACCGGCGGCGAGCAGGCTCATCGCCTCGATCGGATCCTCGGACGGGGAGTACTCGATCTCCTGGTTGATCTCCTGCACACCGGTGATGGTCAGCGTGGTGCTGCCCAGCCCCTCGATCTGCACACCCAGCTGCTGCAGGAAGACGCAGAGGTCCTGGACCATGTAGTTGGACGAGGCGTTGCGGATGACGGTCGTGCCGGGGTGACGTGCAGCAGCGAGCAGGACGTTCTCGGTGACCGTGTCTCCCCGCTCGGTGAGCACGATCGGACGGGTCGGGCGTCGATCGGGGTCGACCGTGACGTGGTAGCTGCCCATCGTGGCGGTGACGTCGATGCCGAAGTGGCGCAGCGCGACCATGTGCGGCTCGACGGTGCGGGTCCCGAGGTCGCACCCGCCGGCATACGGCAGCTCGAACTCCTCCAGCTCGTGCATGAGCGGGCCCAGGAACATGATGATGGTCCGGGTGCGGCGTGCGGCCGCCTCGTCGATCGAGGCCAGATCGATGGTTGCAGGCGGGATGATCTCCAGGTCCGAGGAGTCGGCCAGCCAGCGGATCTTGAAGCCGATGCTGGTCAGCACCTCGACAATCCGGTTGACCTCCTCGATGCGGGCCAGGTTGCGCAGCGTCGTCTTGCCCTTGTTGAGCAGCGAGGCACACAGCAGGGCGACCGCCGCGTTCTTGGAGGTGCGCACGTCGATCTCGCCGGAGAGCCGCTTGCCGCCGTTGATCCGCAGGTTCTGGGGGAGGGCGCTGCCCACCGAGACGATCTCGGAGTCGAGACTCTCGCCGATGCGCGCCAGCATCTCCAGGGAGAGGTTCTGCTTCCCCTGCTCGATGCGGGCGACCGCGGACTGGCTTGTGTTGAGCAGGGCCGCCAGCTCGGCCTGGGTCAGATCCTTGTGACGGCGGGCGTCACGGATCAGGGCGCCGACACGGGACAGGTAGCTCTCGGTCATGGAGCCACTCTAGATCACATATGAGATACACCGACATCGACACGACGGCAGGCTACCGACTGGTAGGCGAGGGTTTCGGGTGAGCTCGCGTGCCGCGACCAGCGGATCAGTCGGTCGGGTCGGCGGTCTCCTGCAGCGCCTCGACGATGATCGGCGAGACTAGCTCGCGCTGCCACGGCCGGGCTCCGTGTGCTGCGAGGGCGGCGTCGACACCCGCGGCATCGGTCTGCTCCGGCGGGGTCCACAGCACGCGGCGCAGGGTCTCGGGCGTCAGCAGGTTCTCCACCGGAACCAGGACCTCGTCGGAGAGCTCGCTGAGCGCCGCACGGGCGCTGGCCAGGCGAGCTGCGGCCACGGGGTCCCGGTCGGCCCAGGCGCGGGCCGGTGGCGGGGCGTCGTTGCGGCGCGCCAGGTCCGGCAGGTCGTTCTCGGCCAGGTCGGCGGCCTCCCCGATCGCCTCGAGCCACTGGCGCTGGTAGCGCTGCAGTCCCTGCTGGGCGCGCCGCTGTCGCGACCGACCCGACTCGACCGGGCGCTCGGGGACCAGTGCGGCCGCGGTCTGCGGCTGGCGCACGGCCAGGTCGATCAGGCTGGCGTCGGGCAGCACCCGGCCGGAGGCCACATCGCGCTGGCGGGCGATCTGGTCACGGGCCTCCCACAGGGAACGGACGTGAGCAGCGACCCGACGGTTGCGGACCCGGTGCATCCCCGAGGTCCGGCGCCATGGGTCCTGCCGCGGGGCATGGCCGGTGAACTCGACCTCGGCAGCGAACTCCTGCGCTGCCCAGTCGCTCTTGCCCTGGGCACGCAGGTCGTTCTCCACCGCGTCCCGCAGCTCCACCAGGAGCTCGACATCCAGGGCCGCGTAGAGCAGCCACGGCTCCGGAAGCGGCCGGGTCGACCAGTCGACTGCGGAATGCTCCTTGGCCAGGCCCACCCCGAGGTAGTGCTCCAGCACCGCTGCCAGGCCCACCTTGGGGCGCCCCGCCAGCCGAGCGCCGAGCTCGGTGTCGAACAGGCTCGTCGGCCGCAGGCCGACCTCGGCCAGGCAGGGGATGTCCTGGGTGGCGGCGTGCAGCACCCACTGGACGCCAGCCAGCGCATCGTTGACCGTGCTCAGGTCGGGCAGCGCGATCGGGTCGATCAGGAAGGTGCCCGCCCCCGCACGGCGCAACTGCACGAGATAGGCGCGCTGACCGTAGCGATAGCCCGAGGCCCGCTCGGCGTCGACGGCCACCGGGCCGACCCCGGCGGCCAGCGCCGCAGCGACCTCGGTCAACGCCGAGGCGTCGGCCGCGACGGGTGGGACGCCGTCAGCCGGCTCGGTGAGCTGCTCGATCGGTGGGCCCTCAGGGTCCGGCGGACGGTCGGCGGCACCCGCCTCGTCGGGCGGGAAGGCAGCTGTTTCGTCGGTGTCCGTCATCGCTCCAGGACCCTACCGGCGCTGGGGGAGGGCGACGACACCCTCGGGCAGCGGCGGCAGACCGGCGATGGTGCACAGCAGGTCACCCCAGGCCTGCAGGTGCTCATCGATCTGGTGACCATCCAGGGGGGTCCAGGAGGCGCGGATCTCCATCTCGACCGTGGGCTCGCGGTCCGACAGGGCCCCGAAACTCTCGCTCAGCACACAGGTGACAGCGCCGGCCTCGGCCGCCCACGCGAGGCCTCGCTGCTCCAGTGCGTCCGTCAGCCAGGACCAGCCGACCCGACCGACGTAGGGGTCGTGCCCCACCTCGGGCTCGACGGCGGCCTTGGCATAGGTGACGACGCGCCACGCGCCCTCCCAGGGCTCCGGCTCCTCCGGGTCGTGGAGCAGCACGAAGCGTCCGGTCGCGGTCGGCTCGTCGTCGGCGTTGCGGCTCGGGATCACCTCGCCGGACAGCGCCAGGGCCGAGGGGGCCAGGCGCGTCGGCGCCGGAACCTCCTCGATGAGCACCTCGGGGCGCAGCACCGCAGCGTGCACGGACGCCAGCGCCTCAGCGAAGGTCGATTCATCGCGCACGGTCTCACCTCCGGACGCCTTGCGCGGCCGGGACTGGATGCGGCTCACCACGTCGCTTACAGTAGGCGCGTCCACCGACAGGATCCCGCAGGCCACGCCGACAGTCGCCGGACGCATGGCAAGATCGGACAGTGTGACCACCCCTGACTCCTCCGCCACGCCCACCTCCCAGACCCCCACTGACCCGCCGTATGCCGACACCCCGGCCACCGGAGACCCGAGCCAGAGCGCTCTGGTGCAGGCAGCACGGGGCCGGGCCACTCCGCATACTCCGGTCTGGTTCATGCGTCAGGCCGGGCGCTCTCTGCCGGAGTACCGCTCGCTGCGGCAGGGCACCAACATGCTCGAGACCTGTGCGACACCGGATCTGGTCACCGAGATCACCCTCCAGCCGGTGCGGCGGCACCAGGTGGATGCCGCCATCCTGTTCAGCGACATCGTGGTGCCGCTCAAGGCGGTCGGACTCGACATCGACATCGTGGCCGGCACCGGCCCCGTCGTGGCCGAGCCCATCGCGACCCGGGCGGACCTGGACCGCCTGCCGGAGCTGACGCCCGAGCACGTCCCGTATATCACCGACGCGATCAGATCGCTTGTTGCAGAGCTGGGCCCGACGCCGCTGATCGGCTTCAGCGGGGCCCCCTTCACGCTGGCGAGCTACCTGATCGAGGGCGGGCCGTCCAAGACGCACCAGCGCACCAAGGCGCTCATGCACGGTGACCCGGAGCTGTGGCGCGACCTGTGCGCCCGGCTGGCGCAGATCGCCCGGACCTTCCTGCAGGTGCAGATCGATGCCGGTGCCTCGGCGGTGCAGCTGTTCGACTCCTGGGTCGGCGCGCTCCCTCGGGCGGACTATCTGCGCTTCGTCGAGCCGCACTCCCGGGCCGTCCTGCAGGGCGTGGGCGATCGCGTGCCGCGCATCCACTTCGGGGTCGGCACCGGTGAGCTGCTGGGCGACATGGCGGCTGCCGGCACCGAGGTGATCGGCGTGGACTTCCGGGTCTCCCTGACCGATGCCGTGCAGCGCACGGGCGGTCGTCACGCGGTGCAGGGCAACCTGGACCCGGCCCTGCTGTTCGCGCCGTGGCCCGTGATCGAGGAGCGGGTCACCCAGCTCGTGGAGGAGGGCCGTGGTGCGCCCGGGCACATCCTCAACCTGGGCCACGGGGTCCTGCCCGACACCGACCCGACGGTCCTCACGCGCGTGGTGGAGCTGGTGCACTCGCTGGGCTGAGGGGCGGCGGGGTGACCCGCACGACCAGCGGTGGCAGGAAGAACTGGGTCAACGGACCGATGGCCAGCGCGAACAGCACGGTGCCGACGCCGACCACGCCACCGAGCAGCCAGCCGATGACCACCACGACGACCTCGATCCCGGTGCGGATCAGGCGCAGGCTGACCGGCAGCCGCCGGGCCAGGCCGGTCATCAGCCCGTCGCGGGGCCCGGGCCCGAACTGTGCCCCGATGTAGAGCGCCGTCGCGAACGCGTTGAGCACGATCCCGCCGACCATCATGGTGATCTTCAGGGCGAGGGAGTCCGGGGTGCTCATCAGCGCCAGCCCGAGGTCCGCGGAGATCCCGACCCAGATCGCGTTGGCGACGGTCCCTAGACCGGGCATCTCCCGCAGCGGGATCCACAGCAGCAGCACACCCAGGGCGACCAGGATCGCGATCGTGCCGAACGTGAGCGGCACGTGTGCGGCGATGCCGTAGTGGAAGACGTCCCACGGGATCATCCCGAGGCCGCCGCGGATGAGCATCGCCATGGAGAGGCCGAAGATGGTCAGGCCGATCGTGAGTTGGGTCAGCCGCCGCGGAAGACGTCCCGACCGCAGCTGCTGGCGTGGTGTCATCGGCTGCAGGCCGAGGACCGCGCGCGGCGCGTCGGGCTCGAGGGGGACGTCCACGGACACATCATCGGGGATGCGCTGTTCGGTGCTCACGTCAGGGGCAACAGCGCACGGTCACGGAGTATGCCGAGGCACAGGTCGGCCCGGTCCGGCCCGGTCAGTCTCGGGTCGGGTGTCGGTCGTCGGTGGTGGCGCCTACGGTGGAGCCATGGCACACCCCATCGGCGCACACGTCAGTCAGACCGACCCCATCGCTGAGGCACAGGCCCGCGGCGCGGACGCGGTGCAGTTCTTCCTCGGTGACCCGCAGAGCTACAAGGGCCCCGTCGTGGAGTATGCCGCGGGTCCGGCCGCGCTGAAGGCCGCCGCCGAGGAGGCGGGGGTGCAGATCTATGTCCACGCGCCCTACCCGATCAACGTGGCCTCGCTCAACAACCGGATCCGCATCCCGGGTCGCAAGCTCCTGCAGCAGCACGTCACGGCGGCCGCCGAGATCGGTGCCAAGGGAGTGATCGTCCACGGCGGGCACCTCGGCGTGGACGAGGACTCCGCGAAGGGCTTTGACAACTGGCGCAAGTGCATCGACGGCCTGGAGATGCCGGTCCCTGTCTTCATCGAGAACACCGCCGGCGGCGACAACGCGATGGCGCGGCGCCTGGAGGCCCTCGACCGTCTCTGGGAGGCGATTGGCCTGGCCGAGGGTGGTGACACGGTCGGCTTCTGCCTCGACACCTGCCACGCGCACGCCGGGGGCATCGACCTGGCTGATGCCGTCGACCGGGTGCGGGCGATCACCGGGCGCATCGACCTGGTGCACGCCAACGACTCCCGCGACGCCTTCGACTCCGGCGCCGACCGGCACACCAACCTCGGAGCCGGCCAGATCGTCGGCGACGCGGTGGCGGAGGTGGTGCGTGCAGCAGGTGCTCCGGCAGTCGTGGAGACCCCGGGCGGGGCGCTCGAGCAGGGCGCCGACATCGCCTGGCTCCGCCAGCGCGTCGCCGGCTAGCCGTCCACCCTGGACCAGGTCGGCTCCCGCACTCCCGCGCTGCTGACGTCTCCGCGCGGCTGACGTCTCCGCTCGAGCTCATGCCCGCCCCGCACTCCCGCGCGGCTGACGTCGCCGCTCCAGCTCATGCCCGCCTCGCACTCCCGCGCCGCTGACGTCTGCTCGGCTGACGTCTCCGCTTCAGCTCACGCCCGCAGCCTGCTCTCTTGGCGCAACAGGCCCGGCCCCCAGTGCGCGTGTCGCGCACCATGCCGTGATCGCTGCGGCGTGTCTGGGGTTCCAGCGCGGATCTGGCACCACCGATCCGGCACCAGGACGCCGAGGCGCCCGATCACAGTGCGTTCGGTCAGGCGTCGACGGGCGCTGGTGCCGAGTCGTCGGTGGCCGGTCGACGACGACGCCACCAGAGGACCGGAAGTGCGAGCACGATCGCCACGACGGCAAAGGGCAGCAGGGCGCCGATGGCCGTGAGCAGGAAGGTCACGCCGCCCAGGAAGGCCTCCCAGCCTCCGGCAACCCCCGCGGCGAAGCCGGTCGGCTCGTCCTCGACCGTCTGCACCGGCTCGGCGGGGTCGGTCTCCGTCAGGTTGACCGTGATGTTGGAGCGCTCGACATCGCCCTCCAGCCCCTTGGCATGGGCCTTGAGAACGTCGAGCTCGGCCTCACGGGTGGCGAGCTCACCCTCCAGGAGGACGACGTCCTCGATGTCGGTGGCGTCCTCCATCAGGGCACGCACCCGGGTGATGCTCGCCTCCAGCGTCTCGATGCGCGTGGTGGTGTCGCGATAGTCCTGCGTCACGTCCAGGCTGCTGATGTTGCTGCTGGTCACCCGCCCGGTGGGACCGAGTTTCTCGAGCGTGGCATCGAGCCGGGCGCTGGGCACCGAGACCACGAGCGTGGCGTGGCCGTCGAAGACCACCGGGCCGCGGTCCGGTCGGACCTCCTCGCTGACCACCCATCCCTCGGCAGCGATGGCGGCGGAGCGGACCTCTGCGGCCGCCGTCGTGACATCCTCGACGGCGATGCCCAACTGTGCATCACGCGCGATCATCCGCCCCTCGGGCAGGTTCGCCGAGACGACCTGCGCCTGCTCGCCGTCGGCTGACCCGGGAGCCGCCTCACCCTCAGCGCCCAGGCCGTCGGCGCCGGACTCACCGCCACCGGACTCCTCGCGCCCGGCCTCGGCACCGGAGTCACCGCCACCGGAGTCGTCCATGGCACTGTCGGCAGCCGCCGGGACCGCTGCCCTGTCCGCCGACTCGTCCGAACCGCTGGAGCAACCAGCGGCCAGTGCGAGGGTCAGCGCGGCGGCGCCGGCGACCAGGGCCAGACGTCCACGGGATCGGAATGAGCGAGTCATGGTCGGTCTCCTTCAAGAGCAGCAACGGGGCGGCACCGGCTGGTTGCCTGCGCTCTCGTTGAGACCATCGATCCTGACGCCTCGTTCCAGACCCTGGGTCACGATCAGGTCACCGTTCGGTCGGGTTTGCATAACGCTCCGACGTCCGTGTGCGACCGGCCAGGCTCCTGACTGGCTCAGACAGCCGCCCGAGCCAACTGCTCGGACCAGGAGCCTCGTGCGGTGCCCTGGGCGACCTCGGCCAGGCGCAACCACTGCACGTCCGAGGTCCCGGCCGGGGCGAAGATGTGGAAGGCATCGCGCAGATACCGCTCGAGGGGGCAGTCGGTGAACAGCCCGCTCGCCGCGTGGATCTCCATGGCTGCACGTGCGGAGTCCAGAGCCAGCTCCACGTTGACCACCTTGGCGTTCATCAGTTCGGCGTCACAGGAAAGGCCCTGGTCCAGCAGTCTGACTGCGTGGTAGGCCGTCAGCCGGGCGGTCATCAACCGCGACTGCAGCTGCCCCAGTTTGACGGCGACCGCACCGAGCGCACCGAGCGGCTCGCCATAGCGCTCCCTCTCCTGGCACAGCCGCACGGTCTCCTCCATGATCGCCTGGTGGATGCCGAGGGAGACGGCGGTCAGGTTGGGGCGCCCATAGAGCATGCTGGAGGAGTAGGCCACTGCCAGCCCCTGGCCCTCGTCGCCCAGCCGGTTGCCCTCCGGGATGCGACAGTCCTCGAAGACCAGCTCGCCGAAGCTGAAGCCGTGCAGGCCCATTGCCTGCTGCTGTGGCTCGAGGCGGAACCCTGGCCGATCCCTCTCGACGAGGAAGGCAGACAGGCCCTTCGAGCCCTCACCGGTGCGCAGCACCACGCCGTGCAGATCCCCGACATGACTGTTGCCGACGAAGACCTTGCGTCCGTTGAGGACGTATTCGTTGCCGTCCCGGACCGCCGTGCCCCGCATCCCCAGGACGTGGCCACCGGAGACCGGGTCGGTCACGGCGATCGTCGGCAGCACCTCACCGGATGCCACCTTGGGCAGCCAGGTCTTGCGCTGGGCGTCATCACCGAAGTGGATGATCTTGGCCACGCCCAACTGGCTGGCCTGCACCATCGCGCCCATGGCTCCACAGACCCGGGACAACTCCTCGATGATGATCGTCTTCGCCAGGTGCCCGGCGCCCATACCGCCGAACTCCTCCTCGATCGTGACGCCCAGCCACCCTTGGGCCGCGACCAGCCGCGACAGGTCCTCGCTGACCGTCCGGGTCGCCTCCAGCTCGGGCAGGCGCGGTCGCACCTGCTCTTCGGCAAAGGCCCGCACGCGCGAACGGAGGTCCTCGTGCTGGGTGTCGGTGAAGTTCGTGGTCACCGGGTGAACTCCTCACCTAGGTCGGGCCGCCACTCACCGGGCGGTCCACCGACCGTGCCCGACCCCGCTTTCATCCGGGTTTCACACGCTCCGAGCCGTGCGCATGATTGGCTCACCCCATGCGTTATCTCGTGATCGGCGGCGGCATCAGTGGCTTGAGCGCAGCCTGGCAACTGGTGCAACACGTCGCAGGAGACCAGGTCACTGTGCTCGAGGCGCGGGACCGGCCCGGCGGCAAGCTCCGTGGAGCGTCGGTGGCGGGGGTCGGTGTCGATGTCGGTGCCGAGTCGGTCCTGGCTCGCCGCCCGGAGGCGGTCGACCTGATCCGCGAGGTGGGGTTGGGTGACGCGCTGGTGCATCCGACGGGGGTGTCCGCGGCCATCTGGAGCCGGGGTGCGCTGCACGCGATCCCCCGACGGACCCTGCTGGGGGTGCCGGCAGATCCCGGCGAGCTCAGTGGCCTCCTCACGGCCGAGGAGGTTGAACGGGTCCGGGCGGAGACGCCGGAGCCCTTGGGTGCGGAGGACGTCGCGGTGGGTGAGCTGGTGGCCGCCCGGCTGGGCGACGCCGTCGTCGACCGACTGGTCGAGCCACTCCTGGGCGGGGTGTATGCCGGGCACGCTCGGCTCATCTCTGCGGCGGCGGCCGCTCCGGGCCTCCTGGCAGCCGCCAGGGCGGGGGAGTCACTCGTAGAAGCTGCCGCGCGTGCGGTGCCGGCCCCGGACCCAACGGCGCCCCGGCCGCCGGTCTTTGCCGGGGTCGAGGGGGGTCTGCGCCGCCTGCCGCAGGCCCTGGCCGAGCAGCTGAGGGAGCGCGGTGTCACGATCCGCACGGAGGCGATCGTCCGGGAGCTGCACCGCACGCCCGGCGGGTGGCAGGCCATCACCGGTCCCGTGCCGGCCCCCGAGCTGCACGACGCCGATCGGGTGGTCGTGGCGCTGCCCAGTGCCCCGACCGCGCGGCTGCTCGCCACCGTTGCTCCGGAGGCTGCACGCGCCCTGGCCACCGTGGAGACCGCCTCGATGGCTGTGCTGACCTACGCCTTCGCGGTGGGAGACCTCCGAGAGCTGCCCGGGTCGGGGTTCCTCGTCCCGCCCCGGGACGACCGGTTCCTCAAGGCAGCGACCTTCAGCGCCAACAAGTGGGACTGGGTGCGCCAGCACGGGAGAGGAGCCGGACCGGGTGGTCGGGACGTGGTCCTGCTGCGCGGGTCCGTCGGTCGGCACCGCGAGGAGGACTCGCTGCAGCATCCGGACGGAACGCTGCTCGACCGCGGCCTGCGCGACCTGTCCACGGCCATCGGCAGCCAGTTGCCGGGCCCTGTGGACGGTCACGTGCAGCGGTGGGGAGGCGGCCTGCCGCAGTATGCCGTGGGGCACCGTGACCTGGTGGCCACCGTGCGTGGGGCGGTCGGGGAGGTGCTGGGCCTCGCGGTGGCCGGTGCCACCTACGACGGAGTCGGAGTCCCTGCCTGCATCGCGAGCGGACGGGCCGCCGCGCAGAGCCTGCTGGAGGAGTAGACGCAAGACGTTGAACCTCTCACTCTGCCCGGGCCGGGTGTTTGGCCACCCGGTGAGCCCCTCCGGGGCGCGCTTGCGAGAATGGAGCCATGACCAACCACCCCCAGGCCCCCTCCGACGCGCAGGCCCCCACGAGCGACCCCGTGCCCGTCGACAGCGAACGGATCAACAACGAGGTCCGCTACGCGATGTACTCCGTCTTCCGCACCGTGAACCCGCTGGGTCCGGACCGCGACGGCCTGACGCAGGAGCTCGAGGAACTGCTGGGCGCCATCACGGACGAGGGCGTCGTGGTGCGCGGTCTCTATGACGTCTCCGGCCTGCGGGCCGACGCCGACTTCATGGTCTGGTGGCACGCCGAGACCGTCGAGCAGTTGCAGTCCGCCTACCAACGACTGCGCCGGACCCAGCTGGGGGTCCAGCTCGAGCCGGTGTGGAGCAACGTCGCGATCCACCGGCCGGCCGAGTTCAACCGGGGGCACATTCCGGCGTTCCTGTCGGGCGAGGAGCCGCGGGGTTACGCCTGTGTCTATCCGTTCGTGCGCTCCTACGAGTGGTACATCCTGCCGGAGGACGAGCGGCGACAGATGCTGCGGGAGCACGGCCTGGCTGCCCGGGACTATGCGGACGTGCGGGCCAACACTCTGGCCAGCTTCGCCCTGGGTGACTACGAGTGGGTGCTGGCCTTCGAGGCTGATGAGCTGCACCGGATCGTGGACCTGATGCGTGAGCTGCGGGCCGTCGACGCACGACGGCACGTGCGCGAGGAGGTCCCGTTCTACACCGGTCCCCGGGTCGACGTCGCGCAGCTGGTCGCCAGCCTGCCCTGAGATTTCTTTCAGGAGAAGGCAACCCCGCAGCCACTGACTCGCCCATGCCCTGGACGTGGAGGTCGACGCCGAGGTCATCGAGGCCGGTGGGGACGACGGCGTGCTGTCCGCGGAGGTCACCGAGTTCACGGAGTGGCTCTCGCGCACCGCAGCCCCGACCGTCACCATCTCGGTCCGGGGCTCCGGTGCGGGCTGAGGCCTACGGGATCAGAACGTGCCGCCGACGCTCGTCGAGCCTGTCGAGGACGCGGCCTGGGCGTCCAGGGGCTGCAGGGTCATGGCGATCGAGTTCATGCAGTAGCGCTGGTCGGTCGGGGTGTCATACCCCTCTCCCTCGAAGACGTGCCCCAGGTGGGAGCCGCAGTTGCCGCACCGCACCTCGGTGCGGGTGCGTCCCAGCGAGTTGTCCTCGATGTACTCGACGCGGTCCTGCGCCAGCGGCGCATAGAACGACGGCCAGCCGCAGTGGCTCTCGAACTTGGTTTCGCTGCGGAACAGCTCAGCGCCGCAGGCTCGGCAGGAGTAGACGCCCTCGGTGGTGGTGTCGGTGTACTCCCCGACGAACGGCCGCTCGGTGCCCGCCTGACGGAGCACGGCATACTCCTCAGGAGTGAGCTGCTCGCGCCACTCCTGCTCGGTCTTGCTGACGGGGTAGTTGTTGTTCTCGGTCATAGTGCCTTCCACCGTACGCCGGGTTGCGCGGTTCTCCGAGTCGACCCCGGCCGGTGTCACCCAGGGACGGTAGCGTCACGACCATGGCGACTGCGCAGATGCTGACCGTGCCCGGCCCGGATGGTGACCGGGAGGTGCGGCTGAGCAGTCCGGACAAGACGGTCTGGCCAGCCACGAACGCTGGCGAGGCGATCACCAAGGCCGACCTCGCGGCATACCTGATGGCGGTGGGCGAGCCCCTCCTGCGGGCCCTGAAGGACCGCCCTGTCACGCTGCAACGGGTGCGCGACGGTATCGAGGGGGAGGTCTTCTACTCCAAGAACCCGCCCAAGGGTGTGCCGGAGTGGGTGCGCACCACGATGGTGACCTACCCGTCCGGCCGTAGCCACCCCCAGCTGGTCGTCGACGAGCTGGCGGCGGCCGTGTGGGCCGCGCAGATGGGCACGGTCACCTTCCACCCCTGGCCGGTGCGCAGCGGAGACAACGACCACCCGGACGAGATCCGGATCGACCTGGACCCGCAGCCGGGGCTCGGCTTCGCCGACATCGTGGAGGTGGCCCGGGGGTTGCGGGAGGTGATGACCGAGGTCGGGCTGACTCCGTTCGTCAAGACGACCGGTAGTCGCGGCGTGCACGTCTTCGCAGCGATCGAACCGCGACTGGAGTTCCTTGAGGTGCGGCACGCGGTGATCGGGATTGCCCGCGAGCTGGAGCGCCGGATGCCGGAGCTGGTCACCACGGCTTGGTGGAAGGAGGAGCGGGGCCAGCGGATCTTCGTCGACTTCAACCAGGCCACCAGGGACCGGACGCTGGCGGCGGCCTGGTCCCCGAGAGTCCGGCCCGGTGGGCCGGTGTCGGTGCCGATGACCTGGGAACAGCTCGGTGAGATCGGGCCCGATGAGCTGACGGTGCGGACCGTGCCCGACTGGCTGGCCGAGCACGGCGACGCGTGGGAGCACCTCCACGACGAGGCGGGCACGATCGATGGCGCCTACGCCCTGTGGGAGGCCGACCTGGAGCGGGGCCTGGGCGAGCTCAACTTCCCACCCGACCATCCCAAGATGCCGGGCGAGCCGCCGCGGGTGCAGCCCAGCAAGAAGGTCGCCGAGCACTGGGACGAGCAGGGCAACCGGATCGACCGCTAGCGGCGCCGGTGCTTGTGTCCTGCACTGGCGGTGTTCTGACCCTGTGCGTGCAGGACACAGTGGATGGGGCTCCGGCGCCGGGCACGAGCCATCGGGCAGTATGGCGTCATGGACCTGCCCGTCATGCCACCGGTCAAGCCAATGCTCGCCAAGCCGGTGAAGGGGATCCCGGAGGGGCAGTTCTACGAGCCCAAGTGGGACGGGTTCCGCTCGATCATCTTCCGCGACGGCGACGAGGTGGAGATCGGCTCGCGCAACGAGAAGCCGATGACCCGCTACTTCCCGGAGGTCGTCGAGGCGGTCCTGGCCCACTTTCCCGAGCGGGCGGTGATCGACGGCGAGATCATCTATGCCGACACCGCGGCGAACCGGCTCGACTTCGAGGTGCTGCAGCAGCGGATCCATCCGGCCGACTCCCGGGTGCGCAAGCTGGCCGTCGAGACGCCGGCCAGCTTCGTGGCCTTCGACCTGCTGGCCCTGGGCGATGAGGACCTGATGGACTGGCCGCTGGAGCACCGTCGGGCTCGTCTGGAGGAGGCCCTCGCCGGCACCCGGCCACCGATCTACCTCACGCGCCTGACCAAGGACACCGGTGAGGCCCAGGAGTGGTTCGAGCGGTTCGAGGGGGCCGGGCTGGACGGCCTGATCGCCAAGGACCCAGCAGGCGTCTACCAGCCGGACAAGCGGACCCAGAGCAAGATCAAGCACACGCGGACCGCCGACTGTGTGGTGGCCGGCTACCGCCTGCACAAGTCCGGCCCGGACGCAGTGGGCTCGCTGCTCCTCGGGCTCTACAGCGAGGACGGGACGCTCGCCTCGGTGGGCGTCATCGGGGCCTTCCCGATGCAGCGCCGTCGCGAACTGCTCGAGGAGTTGCAGCCGCTCGTGACCGACATCACGGGGCACCCCTGGGACTGGGCCGCCACGTTCGAGGGCACGCCCCGCAAGAACGAGACCAGCCGCTGGAACGCCGGCAAGGACCTGTCCTTCGTGCCGCTGCGGCCCGAGCGTGTGGTTGAGGTGAAGTACGACTACATGGAGGGCGCACGGTTCCGGCACACCGCGCAGTTCGTGCGCTGGCGCCCGGACCGGGAGCCGGAGAGCTGCACCTACGAGCAGCTGGAGACACCGGTGGAGTTCGACCTGCGGGAGGTGCTCGGTGGCTGAGCTGCGAATGAAACCCAGGCTGAGCACTGTCCTGGCGGCCGGAGGTGTCGGCGCGGCGGTGACCACGGCCCTGGCCTCCCTGGGCGTGGCGACCTATTTCGCCCGCCGCGTCGTGACCCCGGAGCACGAGAAGAAGGACGACACCTGGATCGTGTCGATCGACCGTGACGGACCGGACGCCAGCACGATCACCTTCGTCGCTGCCCCGCACAGCCTCTCGCCGGGGCGCTACGGTCTGTGGCTCGACGGGGGAGAGGGCCATGCCCGCGTCGGCGAGGTGATCTCCAGTGATCTGACGCCGCGCAAGTCGGTGGACCGCACCGTGGTCCGAGAGCTCCTCGACCTCGACGAAGGACGTCTGGTCCCGGGGCCGGCCCGATGGAACAGCTACTACTACTGCGGCGACCCGGGCACGGCGGTCGGTCTGGACTTCGAGGACGTGCACGTGCCCTCGGATGTCGGTGACCTGCCCGCCTGGCAGGTGCCGCCGCGGGAGGACTCGGAGCGTCCGGGGGAGTGGGCCGTGCTGGTGCATGGTCGCTCGGCCAGGCGGGAGGAGACGATCCGGGCCCTGCGACTGCTGCACGACCTCGGGTTCACCTCCCTGGTGCCGAAGTACCGCAACGACCAGGGCGCACCACCCAGCGCGGACGGCCGCTACAACCTCGGGCTCTCGGAGTGGCGGGACGTCGAGGCGGCCATCTCGTATGCCGTGAGTCAGGGAGCCAGCCAGGTCACCCTGCTGGGGTGGTCCATGGGCGGAGCCATCGTGCTGCAGACCCTCGACCGCTCCGACTACGCCCGGTTCGTGGTCAAGGTGGTCCTGGACTGCCCGGTCATCGACTGGGGGGTGGTGCTGAGCCACCACGCCGATCTCAACAAACTGCCACGACTGGCCAGCATGCTGGGCAAGGTCCTGATGGGCCGCAAGGCCACTCGCCACCTGGTCGGGGTGGCCGAGCCGCTGGACATCGCGGTCACCAACTGGGTGGCCCGTGCTGACGAGCTGCGTCACCGGATCCTGCTCATGCACTCGCGCACCGATGACGTCGTGCCCTACGGGCCCTCCGAGGAGCTCGCGAAGAAGCGGCCAGACCTGATCACTCTGGACCTGTGGGACGGGCCGCTGCACTGCCGGGGGTGGAACACCGATGCTGAGCGGTGGGAGCGCACCGTCGCAGAGTTCCTGACGGCTTGATCCTGTGAACCGGGGGGTAAGGTCCGGTCAACTCACGGCCGGGAGATGATCGAGGTGACGATGTTGTTGCGAACGGGTGCGGCGCTTGCCGTCGTGGTGACGATGGCGGCGTGCTCGTCCCTGGAGCCTCCGCAGCAGAGCCCGGCGGGGCCTGCGGAGGAGGCAGACCCGTCATCAGCGGTGGTCGAGACGACCGGTCCTGACCCCGCGCCTACGGGCCAGGCTGGGCAGTGGGATCCCGGCAACTGGGAGCCGACCGTCTCGGTCACGATCACCCGGCTCAGCGAGGCGGAGCGACAGGCGTGGCGCGACAGCTACCTCAAGAACCAGGCGGATGACCTGGACGGGCCCGCCCCCGAGGTGGCGCTTGAGCGTTGGGTCCACCCCCGGACGGAGTCGGACACAGTGCTGTCGGATTGCATGACCGGGTCCGGCTTCCCGATCGAGATCGACGCCGGGAGCATCAGCTATCCGGGTGGCACTCCACCGCCAGAACAACAGTCGGCGTGGAGCCTGGCCTGGTACACCTGCAACGCCCGGTTCACGCCCGACCCGGACTACGTCCAGGACTGGACTGAGGGCCAGATCGGGCTGGTCTACGACTACTGGGACCAGTACTTCATCCCCTGCATGGAGGCGCACGGTGTCCCGGTGAACCGGGCTCAGCAGCCGAGTCGGGAGACCTACATCTCGGCGTTCTTCACGCCCCAGCGGAGCTGGTGGCCCAACAGCTATCTGGACATGCTCCCTCAGGATGAGCGCCAGGACTTGGAGCCGGTGTGCCCGGCGTACCCGCCCGACGAGGTCTTTTTCGGCTCCTGACCCCGGCGCTTGACAAGGACGCTTGACATCGACCAACCGTGTCAAGTACCTTTGACGTGTCAAGGGAGTTAGACACCTCTGGGGAGTCGTGGATGGACAACGATGTGCGCGAGCTGCGGCTCGCCTCCGGCCTGTCGCAGCGGGAGCTGGGCGAGGTCCTGCAGGTGTCCAGGCAGACCGTGAACTCGATCGAGACGGGTCGCTACGACCCGTCGCTGCCGCTGGCGATTGCGATCGCCCGGCACTTCCACCGCACCGTAGAGGAGATCTTCCATGTCGACGACTGAGATGACGGGACGTCAGAAGGCACTCGCGCTGCTCGTCATGATGGTCGCCTGCGGCGGCATCGTTGTGCTTGGCTTGCTGCTGCGCGAGCACGGGCCGGGCAACATGGGCACCGGCTTCCTCCAGGGTGCCGCAGTGGGTGTGCTCGGGGTGGCCGTGGTCGCCTGGCGGGTCACCCGCAACCCCGCGCGTGCCACGAGCTTCGAGCGGGCCTTCACCCAGCAGGGGGACGAGCGCGACGACGCGCTGCTCACCCACTCGCTGGCCGTGCTGGGCATCAGTGCCGTGCCCCTGACCGGCGCCGCGGCGGTGGCGATCGGGCTGGGTGCCGACGTGTCGATGGTGCTCGCCCTGCTGCTGTTCGCGGAGCTCCTGGTGGCCGCGGTGGCGTGGGCCGTGATCTCGCGCCGGTCCTAGCAGCAACGGCATCCTGACGGACGCGGCCGAGCTGCCCAACTGAGAGCGCCTCCGGTCTCTTGGAGCCTGCTATAGCGCGCTGCAAGAACCCGGAAGTGCTCCAAGATGGCACAGACCGGTGCCCGAGGAGCGAGCATGCCGCGCAGGCCAGATAGCCGCGACGCTACGTGCGGTCGGCGCGGTGGCTCACACCCGGCCGGCGACATAGCGCAGCATCAGGTCGCCCTCCCAGGCCAGAGCGTGCTGCAGGTCGAAGCGTGCCAGGAGCTCCGAGCCGGACGGTGCCTCCACGATGCGCGGGCCCGTGCCGCCGGCAATGATCGGCCGCACGGTCAGGCACAGCTCGTCGACAACGCCGGCCTGGAGCCAGGCGCCCAACAAGTGCGGTCCACCCTCGGTGAGGACGTGGATCAGGCCCCGCGCGTGCAGTTCCTCCACAGCGACGGTGGCCTCGACGGTGTCTGCGCCGCAGGCGATCACAGCTGTGTCGCCCAGCCGCTCAGTCAGTTCCGCGGAGACCGCGGAGGCGCACAGCACCAGCAGATCCCCTGCGTCGGGGTCCGGCTCGAGGACCTTCTCCGGTAGGTCGCCGGAGGCCGTGACCACCGCCAGCACGGGGTGGTCTGACCGCCCGGCCTTGCGCCGCAGCTCGAGCATGGCCGGGTCCTCGGTGCGCAGACGACCATAGCCCTCAGCGCGGATGGTCCCGGCACCCACGACGACGACGTCGGCCAGAGCCCTCAGCAGGTCAAAGACCTGCTTGTCCGCCGCGGAGTTGATCGACCCGGACCGCCCGTCACCTCCGGTGGCGTGGCCATCCAGGGTCGTGACGAAGTTGGCCCGGACCACCGGACCCGGCCCCACGGCATACGACTCGAGCAAGGCATCCACCGACTGGGGCTCACCTGAGATCTTGACCATGTCCGACATCGTCGCCCATCAGGTGTCAGGATGGCGCGATGGGCAAGAAATCGACACGGTCAACCAGCACACCTTTCAGCGACGCACTGCGCGTGGGGGAGGGCTTCACGCTCAGCGACGTGGATCCGAGAGCGACGCCGGCCTTCGACGGCGACAAGGCTGACGGCAAGGACGCCCTGGCGGATGCGGACGAGGAGATGGACGAGCTGCAGGAGCGGCTCTACGCCCATGGCCAGAGCGGTGGCACGCACAAGGTGCTCCTCCTGATCCAGGGACTGGACACGGCCGGCAAGGGCGGCATCATGCGGCACGTGGTCGGCGCGGTCGACCCGCAGGGCACCGAGATCACCGCCTTCAAGTCGCCGACGCAGGAGGAGCTCGACCACCCGTTCCTGTGGCGCATCCGCAAGGCCCTGCCCGGGGCCGGCATGATCGGCGTCTTTGACCGGTCACACTACGAGGACGTCCTCATCGTGCGCGTGGACGAACTGGTCGAACCCGCTGTGTGGGCGCGTCGCTACACCACGATCAACGACTTCGAGAAGTCCCTGGTCGAGGACGACACGACGGTCATCAAGGTGATGCTGCACCTCTCCCACGAGGAGCAGGGGGAGCGCCTGGCCGAGCGGCTCGAGCGACCGGACAAGTTCTGGAAGTACAACCCCGGTGACGTGGATACCCGCGAGAAGTGGGACGACTACATGGAGGCCTACCAGGCCGTGATGGACAAGACGTCCACCGAGCACGCCCCCTGGTTCGTGGTGCCGGCCGACCGCAAGTGGTATGCCCGGCTGGCCGTCCAACAGCTGCTGCGTGAGCACCTGCACGCCTTCGATCTGGGGTGGCCGCCGGCAGACTTCGACATCGCCAAGGAGAAGAAGCGGCTGGCCAAGACCGCCCGCTGACTCAGGCGAGAGTGGGCTGTGGGATGCCCGTCAGCACGATCACCGACCGCGGTGGCACGGCGTAGGTCTGAGCGGTCTGCCAGTCCTCCTCGTGCACGGTGCCGGTGGTGTCGACCACGACGGTCCAGGAGGTCGCGTCGATGCCCTCGGGGAGGGTGAAGTCCACCGACTCGTGGTGGGCGTTGAACAACAGCAGGAAGTGGTCGTCGGTGACCGGTCGCCCCATCTCGTCGGGGGCCGCGATGGCCTCCCCGTTGAGGAAGACCATGATCGAGCGGGCGAAGTGGGACTGCCAGGCGTCGTCGTCCATGATCAGCCCCTGCGGGGCATACCAGACGATGTCCCCGAGCTCGCTCTGGCCGCCGTGTTCCGCGTCACCGGCGAAGAAGCGGCGTCGCCGGAAGACGGGGTGGGCCTTGCGCAGGGCGATCAGGTCTGTGGTGAAGTCGAGCAGCTCCTGCTGCTCCCGGTCCAGCTCCCAGTCCACCCAGGACAGCTCGTTGTCCTGGGCATAGACGTTGTTGTTGCCCGACTGCGTGCGCCCCAGCTCGTCACCGTGGGAGATCATCGGCACGCCCTGGCTCAGCAGCAGGGTCGCCAGGTAGTTCTTTTGTTGCTTGAGCCGGAGTGCATTGATCTCCGGGTCATCGGTGGGCCCTTCCACACCGCAGTTCCAGGAGCGGTTGTGGCTCTCCCCGTCGTTGCCGTCCTCGCCGTTGGCCTCGTTGTGCTTCTCGTTGTAGGAGACCAGGTCCCGCAACGTGAACCCGTCGTGGGCCGTCACGAAGTTGATCGAGGCGATCGGCCAGCGGCCGCTGTGCGCGTAGAGGTCGGAGGAGCCGGTGATCCGGGACGCGAACTCGCCCAGCGTCGAGGGCAGGCCGCGCCAGTAGTCGCGGACGGTGTCGCGGTACTTGCCGTTCCACTCGGTCCACAGCGGCGGGAAGTTGCCGACCTGGTAACCACCGGCCCCCAAGTCCCACGGCTCGGCAATCAGCTTCACCTGCGAGATCACCGGGTCCTGCTGGATGATGTCGAAGAAGGCGGACAGCTTGTCGACCTCGTGGAACTGGCGGGCCAGGGTGGCGGCCAGGTCGAAACGGAACCCGTCGACGTGCATCTCGGTGACCCAGTAGCGCAGCGAGTCCATGATCATCTGCAGCACGTGCGGACTGCGCATCAGCAGGCTGTTGCCGGTGCCGGTGGTGTCGTAGTAGTGCGCCGGGTCCTCATCGACCAGGCGGTAGTAGCTCTTGTTGTCGATGCCCCGGAAGGCCAGGGTCGGGCCCAGGTGGTTGCCCTCGGCGGTGTGGTTGTAGACCACGTCCAGGATCACCTCGATCCCGGCCGCGTGCAGGTTCTTGACCATCGTCTTGAACTCGGTGACCTGTTGTCCCTGGGTGCCGTGTGCGGCATACCCGTTGTGCGGCGCCAGGAAGCCGATCGTGTTGTAGCCCCAGTAGTTGCTCAGCCCCTGGTCCAGCAGGGTGCGCTCCTCCACGAACTGATGCACCGGGAGCAGCTCGATGGCCGTCACCCCGAGGTCGGTCAGGTGCCCGATGATCGCCGGGTGGCCCAGCGCCGCGTAGGTGCCGCGGATCTCCTCGGGCACGTCCGGGTGTTGCATGGTCAGACCCTTGACGTGGGTCTCGTAGATGACGCTGTCGTGGTACTCGTGGCGTGGTGGCCGGTCGTGGGCCCAGTCGAAGAACGGGTTGACCACGACCGAGAGCAGGTTGTGGCCGAGAGAGTCCTCCTCGTTGAGCGATTCCGGGTCCTCGAAGTCGTAGGAGAAGACCGGCTGTTCACCGGAGACGTGACCGTCGAAGGCCCGGGCATAGGGGTCGAGCAGCAATTTGGCGGGGTTGCAGCGGTGCCCCTCATCGGGGTCGTAGGGCCCGTGGATGCGGAAGCCGTAGCGCTGCCCCGGCTCGACCTGCGGAAGGTAGCCGTGCCAGACGTAGGCGTCCACCTCGGTCAGCGGGACGCGGGTCTCCTCACCGGCGTCATCGATGAGGCACAGGTCGACCCCGGTGGCGATCTCGGAGAAGATCGCGAAGTTGACGCCGGTGCCGTCGTAGGTGGCACCCAGCGGGTAGGGCTTGCCGGGCCAGATATCCATCAAGGTCTCTCTGCAGGGGGCGGAGCGGGGCAGACGACTCTGTCAGCGCACCATCATCCAGTATGCCGTGGTGCCGGGCTGTTGCCCGCTCACCGGAGCCCTGTGCCGGACTCGGAGGGGAGAGACGCGGTCGGTCACCTGCCCGCCTGACCCGGCCGAGCGCCATACCGTAGGGGAATGACGGTGCGGCGCAGGGTCAGGGCGGTCCTCGCCCCGGTGCCCGGGGCCCTGCCCCTGGCGCGGCTCGTCGTCGAGGTCTTCCGGCTCTGTTTCCGCCACCGGGTGACCGGGTTGTCGGCCGAGGCCGCGTTCTTCATGCTGCTGTGCCTGCCGCCGCTGCTGCTGGGGATCACGGCCGGCGTCGGCTTCTTCGGGAGCACGTTCGACCCGCAGGCGGTGGCCCGGGTGACCGGGGCCATCGAGCGGCTCAGCGCCCAGTTCCTGACGCAGGAGGTGGTCAGCGAGATCATCGTGCCCACGGTCGAGGACACTCTGGCGGGCGGGCGTGCGGACCTGCTCTCGATCGGCTTCCTGATCAGTCTGTGGTCCGGCTCGCGGGCGCTGCACGTCTTCATGGACGCTGTGCAGATCATGTATGCCCAGAGCGGGCAGCGCAGCATCATCGGGGCACGGGCCATGTCCCTTGGCCTGTATGTCGGAGCCGTGCTGCTCGCCGGCGTCCTCGTGCCGCTGGCGATCATCGGGCCGGGGCTGCTGCGTGAGTGGCTCCCCGAGCAGCTAGACCCCCTGGTCGGGGCGTACTGGCCTGTCGTGGCGGGTCTGGCGCTGCTGGGCCTGACCTGCCTCTACCACTACGCGCCGAAAGAGAAGACGCCCTTCTACCGCGACTTCCCGGGGGCGGTCGTCGCGGCCGTGATCTGGCTGGTGAGCTCCATCGGATTGCGGGCCTGGGCCTCCGTCGCGGTGGGTGGCACGACGATCTTCGGTCCGTTGGCCGCCCCCATCATCGCACTGACGTGGTTCTTCCTCGTGGCGCTCGCCATCCTGATCGGTGCCGCGACCAACGCCTCCATCCGGCGGCTGTGGCCGACAGACGACTATCGGGGCCCGATCGAGCGCGCGGGGGACTGGTGGGACCAGCGGTCAGCCGAGCCGGCGCAGCCGCTCTCGCACATCGAGGACCGCACCGACCCCGAGCGCTTGCCCCGCCGCGACGGCCCCACGAACCCCTCCTGACACGCGGATTTGGTGAGTGGGCCAGACGTCGGATAATCTTCCGTGACGCCTGAGGGGAACACCCGAGGGAAGATGCGGACGTAGCTCAGTTGGTAGAGCGCAACCTTGCCAAGGTTGAGGTCGCCGGTTCGAACCCGGTCGTCCGCTCGGAGGCAACCACCCAAACTGCCTCACGGTGGCGTGGCCGAGAGGCGAGGCAACGGCCTGCAAAGCCGTCTACACGGGTTCAAATCCCGTCGCCACCTCGCAACAAGCACCACCCACAACATCAGGGCGATTGGCGCAGTGGTAGCGCGCTTCCTTGACACGGAAGAGGTCACTGGTTCAAACCCAGTATCGCCCACCAGTATTTGCGCAGGTCAGCGTGTTATCACGCTGGTTTGTAGAACAGTAGTCCGAGGGTATTGGCCCGGGTATTGGCCCGGGGTGGGCCTAACCCCCGAGCCACGCCACACCACCAGCCACATGAATGGATTGCCTCCAAGACTGTGGACGGTCGATGAACTGGCGGACTACCTCTCCGTGCCTAAGGGCTACGTGTACAAACTCACGTCGGCGCGTCGCATCGGCTTCCTCAAGCTCGGCAAAGAGCTGAGGTTCACCGACAAGCACATCGAGACCTACCTGGATGCCATCGCGGGAACCAACTCCGCCGCTGCGGCACCACCCCTTGCAGTACGTCGCAGCGGGCGACCCAGGAAGAGGTCAGCATGAGCAGCAAACCCCAGTACAAGAACGTCGAGCCCAACATCTCCCGCAGAGATGGCGCAGAAGGCACAACCTTCCGAGCCAGGGTGCGGGTCGGCGGCGACAGGAAAGCCACCCAGACCTTCGACACTCTCGAGGAGGCACGCGCGTGGGTACGGACCGTACGCGCGGGGGACTACGACGTGGAGCCCAGAACTGAAGCCGCCCGGCCCAGCGGGACGATGACCTGGGCTCAGTGGCACGAGCAGTGGCTGGAGATGCTTCACGTCTCAGACAGCACCCGCGCCACCTACGTCTCGGTATCCAGGAACCACCTGCTGCCAGTGTTCGGCGGTATGGCGCTGTGTGAGATCAGGTCTAGCGACGTCATGGCGTTCCAGGCGCAGATGCGGGCGAAGAACAAGAAGAAGGCCACCATTGACAAGTGCCGCCAGGTGCTCGGGCAGACCATGTCGCTGGCACTGGCGGACGGTCTCATCGCCAGCAACCCGACGGTAGGGCTGCCCCGGCGTCGATCAACGCACAGCGACCCGGTCGAGGACATCGTGCGCCGGTACCTCGCCGTGGAGCAGCTCGACCGACTGGAGAAGGAAATGGACCTCTGGTGGCGGCTCGCGGTCCGTGTCCAGATTGAGCTCGGGTGTCGCATCGGTGAGCTGGCGGCCCTGCGTGTGAGCGACGTCGACCTCGCGGCTGGGGTTGTGCACATCCGCGGGTCGATGCAGAAGCGCGGAACCATTGGGCGCACCAAGACGCAGGCAGGTCTGCGGTCCATCAATACCCTGATGCCTCAGACCGCAGAACGTATCGCTCAACAGGTCGAGGAGCGGGGTCAAAAGCCGGGAGATCTGCTGTTCACCGGGCCACGTGGTGGGCGACTGGATCAGGACACCTACCGCCGCCGAAAGTTCAACCCTGCTATGAAGGCTGCCGGGCTCGGGCGCATCTTGGAGAAGGGGCGCTCGTCGACTCACGTCCTGCGCCACACCCTGACAACCAACCTGGTGCAGCACGCTGGCATGTCGCCTCAGCAGGTCGCCATCCTGCTCGGCCACAAGGACTCCCGGGTCACCGACCGGGTGTATCTGCACCTGGAGTCCAGCGAGCTGCCGGACAACCGGGACAAGCTCGCTGCGATGTACCGCGGCACCCAGACGGGCTAGCCGAACCACGAAAGCCACACCACTGGTCGACCAGTGGTGTGGCTTTCGTGGGTCGCACCGCACAGTAGACGGGGTATGACCAACCACATCAGCGACCGCGCCGAGACTGCCCGGGAGCAGCACCGTGACCCCTCTGGCAAGTTCGGGCGCCAGCCGGCCTCCGAGACGGACCTCGCCCTTGATGAGGCCACCCACGAGGCTGAGCGAGAGCAAACTCGAGAACTGGTCGTCGCCACCCGCGGCCTGTCAATCAACCCGACCACCGGGGCAGCGCCTCAGTTCATCCGCAACTATTCGTGGCATGACGAGGACCCGGACTCCGGCAACTTCGCCATGTGGTCTGAGGACCTGCTCAACACGTCGGCCACCGGACTGTCGGACCCGGCGCTGGACGACCTACACTCGGCCAGCTCGTTCATCGAGGAAGCCGCGGCCGACCCGGAGAACGCCACCGCGCAAGACGTTGCCCAGTCGGCCTACGACACCTACTGGCGCTATGACGCTGCCAGCGGTGACTTCGACGACAGCGAAGACCGCGAGCTGTGGGTCGCCTTGGCCCGGGCCAGCCGCGGTGAGCAGCCCAACGCCGCCCAGGTAGCGATGGCCGACGAGGTCGCCGCCCACGAGGCTGACGGTGGTGTCGTCGAGGTTGACCGCTATGACGGCAGCGTGCGTTGGCGAGTTAACGGTGACGAGCACGCCCCGCTGTTCCGTGCCTGCTCCGACACTGACGGTGCCCCGGCGCTGTTTAACAAGGACGGTGAGCCGATGGTGTGGGTTCGTGGATTCTCCACGGTCCGAGAGGTTCACGACGACGGCCAGGGCACCGTCTATGACCCGGAGACTGGCAACCCGACCTATGAGGTGAAGCCGGACGGTTCGTTCGCCCACTACGACCCGAGCTCCCCCTGGGATGAGCACCGACCGCCCGACGAGGGCCCGGCCAGGCTCGATCCCGACGGAGCCCGGTGGTCCTTCCACGACGAGCCCCACCGCGACCACCAGGACGGCCCGGCGATCATCCGCTGGGACGGTGAGGTGGAGTACGTCGAGGACGGCTCGGACGTGCACCCGCCGGACGAGGTGCTGGAGCGCCACCAGGTCGAGAGGGTCCCCGATCCGACGCGTCCGGACGGGGTGAGGTACTGCCTGAAGGGCTCCACGCGGGATGCGTCTTTCGACCTGACCGGGCACCCGCTCGACCACGGGCACTGCATCAGCGAGCCGGGATCGAAGAAGGACCTGCCGGCGGTGGCCCACCTGATGACACTGAACACTGAGCGACGCCACGCGTCCGACTCGGCGGCCGTCAAGGGGCTCATCCGTGACGGTCACCCCGCTGCCAACCGGCTCCGGGCCCGGTTCTCTGTCGAGGCCAGCGAGGTCGACCAGGAGGCATCGCGATGAGCAAGTACGAGTGGGAACGTGGCGAGATCAAGCTGCCGACGGCCGAGTTCGCGAAGGTGCGGCAGAGGGTCCAGGACGCCGCAGCCAAGGTGAAGACTGATGCCTTCGAGCAGACCCAGTCCTTCTGGAAGGGGCTGTCGCGCAAGGAGCAGACCGACCCGCAGGCTTACCGGGAAGCGCTGTACCACTGGGCCCGCCAGGTGCCGCATGGCCCGGCCCGGGATGAAGCCTGGCAGATGCTGGGAGGCCACGAGGGGATGTCCCGGCCAGCTCGGGTGCAGAAGTCTGATGTCGACTTCCCGAACAGCCGCACGACCCATTTCCGTTGCGATGAGGCGTCCGTGTCGTTCGACCGGAAGAACTCGACGATGACCTGGGACGTCGCCGAGAACAACCACTCCGTCGAAAGGGCGAACGAGTCCTGGCTGGCCGGGGCCACGTTCGGTGCACTCGCCGACGTGAAGTGGACGGGCAAGAACACCGGGGGAGTCCTCACCGGCAACGACGAGTACAACCGGGAGGCCGACTATTCCGGTGGCGGGGCGAGCTACACCACTGCCGGCTTCGGACCGATCGGTGCCTTGCAAGCACCCAGCCACACCAGCCCGTACACCGACTCCAAGGGTCGCAAGATGCACGGTGTGGCGAAGATGGGGCGATACGGCATCGTCGGCAAGATCGAGCCGTATACCCCCGAGCCCCGCCGTTTCGCAGGCGGCTACCACTCATCGGCCCTGGGCGGCTACACCGCAATGCAGGGCCGGCACGCGGCAGGCAGTTACGGCGGGCGCGGTGGGCAGTTCGCCTCACACAGCGCCAACGAGTCGAACGTCCAGCTCTGATCGGCCCCGCACAGTAGACCGGGCATGAGCACGCACATGACTGCCGCCGCCGAGGCTGCCCGAGAGCAGAATCGCGGGCCTGGAGGCAAGTTCGGGGTCCAACCGGCCACCGAGTCCGACACCGAGCTCCCTTCCGGGCCCCGAGCAAGCCTGCAGATCTCCCGGAGCGAGCTGGCTGACCCCGACGACCGCGAAGGCCTGGAGAACGTGGCGGCCGCCCTGGAGAGGTCCGGAGTGGACGGTCACGTGGTCTGCGAGGTGCACATGTTCGCGACCGACATGGAGTTCGATGTCAACGACAGCGAGCTCGGCCAGTTCCGGGTGCTCTCGTCCCTGGATGGTCGCTTGGTCGCTGTCAGCCACCCCGAGACCGGCACCGAGCAGATCCGCACCTCGAGGGATGGCGGCCTCACCCAGGAGCACCAGGAAGTCGTCGGGGTCTACTCCCGTGTGCGAGGCGCCGTGCACGCCCAGGTCGCCGTCCGTGACGCAGTCCAAGGAGTCGTCGGGCCAGACGTGCAGGCTGAGCTGACCGGTGACGGAATCGAAGTCACCTCGCCGCGCGGCAGCTTCGCCATCGAGCCTGATGCCTACAACCGGCACAGCGACGGCGAGGCCACACTGCACACCGACGACGGCCGCCAGATCGAGGCCTCCTACAGCGCCCAGCACGAAGACGTAGCCCTGACCTACGACGACCAGCCGCTTGGCCACCGCCGCACCGGTGAGGTCCTGGCCGAGCTCGACGAGATCGCCGGACGTCGCGACACCCTCATGAACACCTTCCGCAAGACAGGAGCACCAAGCCGATGAGCACCGCCTACGACGAGACCAAGCACCCACGCGGGCCGCGAGGTAAGTTCGCTACCAAGCCTGCGGGGGAGTCCGAGGTCGCATTGGGGCCGTCGGTCGTACCGAAGCGCCAGCGCCCGTGGACACCAGAGACCGACTCCCTCGCCATCGACCGGCTCGCGATCATGCTGGCCGACACAGACGGCTCAGAGTCCACCGGTGACTACCTGGAGGACGCCGCGAACTTCATCGCCGCCACCGGACGCCCGCACCCCGGTGACGCCGACTTGGACACCTACCTTCGTGACCTGGTCGCCTGGGCTGACGAGGGATCGGACCGAGGCAGGCACGGCAAGCCATCGAAGGACACCAACGCGATCAACACGCTCGCCCTCCATCTCGCGCGGACTCCGGACTGGAGCGCGGACGAAGTCGAGGAACTGAGCAACACGGTCACCCGCACGGGTCGCCCAGCCCTGACCAACGCTATTCGTGGCCCTGCTGGTGAGGACTACCAGCGCGCACTGGACGACTGGCGCGCGCAGTAGCCCAGGTCCTTAGCAGACAGAAGGCCCGGTCGGCACTGTTCTCGTTCCAGAACAGTGCCGACCGGGCCTTCTGCGGGTGTGGGGCTAGCCGGCCGCCTGGGCGCTCGAGCTGGCCGGGACAGCAGTCACCACGATCTTCTTCTCGTGGGACCACTTGCCGCTGGGTAGCTGGTACAGGCGCCCGCCGCAGGTGACCAGGGTAAGCAACCGCTCACTCATAGCTCCTGTTGGGCAACGGCTAGTGGTTTTGCGTTTCCTGGCGTCAGATTTCGACCCAGTAGGAGCCACGCTCGTAGCCCCAGACCTGGGCCCGGTCGCCGTCGTTGGGGCTGGCCATGAGCTGACGGAGGCCCTCGTTGACCTCACCGGTGTCGACGTCCTCGGGCCAGCCGTACTCGAGCTCCACACGGGCGCCGGCGGCATCGGTCGCGCTCTCGATGTACGGGCCGTCAGACTCCTCGCAGATCTCAACCCGGGTCACGCTAGGCTGGTAGGCGCGGAACAGTTCCTTAAACGCCTCCCGGCCACGGACCAGCCGATCACGCTCCTGCGCCACACTCCGGTGCGGTCCATGACTGGCCGCCTCCGAGAATGAGTCGAAGTGATCGGGCTGTCCAGTGTCCGGGTCGTGCCAGTCCTCGCCCCACGGTGCATCCGGGTGGTCGACCTCGAGCTCCAGGGTCCTGGCGCCGTCGACCTCGGGGCCGTAGATCTCGTCGACGACCGTGGCATCCCAGGAACTCGCGCCGTGTTCGACGGCGGCGTCGTAGGAGTAGTAGGCGCCATCGGCCGGGAAGTTCTCTGGCTCGGTCAGGTCGATGAACTCGCCGTCGGGACCCGTTGCCTCGGCCAGGTGCGGACCGGGGTAGCCCTCGTCCTGCCGCAGCCGCACCTTTGTCGCGCCGGGGAAGCTGCGGCGCAGGCACTGACGGAGCGTCTCGCGCGCTGCCACCAGCCGGGCCACCTCGCCGTTGCGGTCCTGCGCACGGTCGGGGTCGGTGACGCTGGCCAGGTCGTCCTCCACTGTGCCGGTCAGGACGTCGCCATCAGCTTCGGAAGCAGGCTGGACCCCGAACTTGCCATCGGGAGAGCGCGCCTGCTCGCGAGTTGCCTCGGCCTGGCTGCTGATCTGCTGGATGCTCATGCCTGGTCTACTGTGCGGGGCTCGCGCGCTGGCCCCACTGCTGTGAAGCAGCTCGCAGTGTCACGGCGAAGTAGCAGAGCATCACGAACAGCAGACTCGCCAGCTCGTTGACCGAGATGCTCTTTTGTGGGGCTTTTAAGGGGCTTTTATGGGTGTTAGCATGGGGATGTGAACCGGAAGGAGTGCTAATCATGAGCGACCTGATGACCAAGACGCACGCGGGCACGACGCGGCAGAACATCCACGAGACGGTGCGTCAGCTGAACCAGGCACTCGGTACCACCGCAGTGTCCTTTCTCGCTGATGCGAAGGACCGCAAGCAGGCCGGACGGTGGGCGAGACCGGATGGTGTCGAGCCTCGTGCGGCTACTAAAAAGAGGTTGCTCGCGGCGCACCGTGCATGGCAGATCCTGGTCCTCTCTGAGGGTGAGTACGTGGCCCGGAACTGGTTCATCGGCACCAACCCGCGACTGGCGGAACGTTCCCCCCTGGAGGCGCTGCGAGAAGGCGAGAGCGACCTGGTGGTTTTGGCCGCTGGTGCCTTCGCAGACGGCACCGACGGATGACCTCAGCCGCGACGACCGGGCTGGAACGACATGTGCTCGAACGGGCCTACGTCTGGTCGCCTGTCGCCGGCAAACCATCTACCGGATAGCCAAGACGTCCTACGGTGCCCTGAACCCAGTGCAACGCACTGGGGGGCAGGTTGAGTCGTGGGGCCGATGGGATGTCGACGGTCACCGTACGGCTTACGCGGCGGACAGTGAGTATGGGGCCTACATCGAGGTCCTCAAGTATCTGAGCCCATCACCGCGGCTGAATGTCGCCACTCGCGACGTCTTCCCTGACGACGACTCGACCGAACAGCCCGGAACCCTCTTGGACGTCATCCGATCTCAGTGGGATGACCAGTTCACAGGCTTCACCGTGGGCAAGCTTCCTCAGGTCTGGCGAGATGAGCGACGCCTGTACGAACTGCAGCTCCCCTGGGACGGGTGGCTCGTCGACATCGAGCACAGCGACACTCTGACAGCCCTGAACGCACGCATCGCCCAGGTGCTCCCCCCGGACTCCGGGGACTCACGTGACGTTGTCGACGCCCTGACCCGCGGACACCTCACCGGGGAGAGTCGTCGCATCACGACCACGGTGGCCGCGTACATCCACGCCGTGGTCCTCCAAGACGGTAGCCTCCCGCACGGCATCGCGTTCGGCTCCAAGCACGGGCAAGACCTGGGGTGTCTTGCGGCATGGTTGCGGAAGATGGATGACGGTCACCCGACAAACCTCGAGCCAACGAAGCTGACCGGCACCTTCACGATCGACCTGGACAACGAGACGTTCAAGCGGGCAGCCGACCAGGTCGGGCTCCAAGCGTTCTAGGCTCAGCCCAGTATGGGCTCCAGCTTCCCGGACAGTGCGCGCGACATGGACGTCTTCCTGCCACCGGGACCCTTCACCTCATCGCGCCAGCCCGTCCACGTCCAGGACCTGCCACCGTCGATGATCTCGGTCCGCGTCCCGTTGACCTGTTCGTGGGCCCGGTGGGCTGCCTGGCGCTCCAATTCGGTGCGCAGACGGTCCCAGGCGACGGCACGGTTCTGGTGCTGGGAGCGTTCCTCGGCGGCGGTCACCACAATCCCGGTCGGCAGGTGGGTAATCCTGATCGCGCTGTCGGTCTTGTTCCTATGCTGCCCGCCTGGCCCGGTGTCACGGTAGGTGTCGACCCGCACGTCGGCCTTGTCGATCTTCACGTGGGCGGGCATACCGGTGTCCTCTAGGGCGATGACGGCCACCTCGGAGGAGTGCCGGCGGCCGCGCTTCTCGGTGGCGGGAACGCGTTGGATGCGGTGCGTGCCGGCCAGTGACCTCAGGGAAGGGTCAAAGACGCTCCAGGACGATGGTGCGGCCGTCCCGGGAGGTGGTGCTGCCGGTGTGCTTGGCGATCGCGTCGCCCAGTTCTGCAGCAAACGACTCGGCGTCCGCGCCACCCTCACGGGGGTGGATTTCCAGGGTGATCATTGCGTGCTCCTTAGTCGCACAAGGTGATGGTCGAGATGTACTTGTCCGTGCCGGCCAGTTGCAGCCAGCCGTCGGCATCGGTGGTCGTGGTCAGGAGCTCATCGCCGGCGACCACGGTGCCGACGACCTCGTGGTCAGTGCTCGGCCCGGCTCGCAGGTTCGCCACGTCGGAGCAGACCTGAGCGGTGGACTCGGCCGGTGGTTGTGCCGCGGCCTTAGCCTGCTCGGGCTCAGTGGGTTCGTCCTTGGTGGCCGACTCGGTGACCTGAACGGCGTCGCTGTCCTGGCCCTCGCTGTCGTCAATGAGGCCTTTGATCAGGGAGACCATGAAGAGCACCAGCGCGATGCCGATGATCGGGACGACGACCAGTACCAGCGCCCGGCGACCGTGCCCCTTGGTGATGAGGGGCTTGCGCGGGGCCTTGCCAGGTGCCTCCTGGGTCAGCTCGTCGGTCTCGTCGTCGTCCACACTGGTGAACATGCCAAGACGGCTAGCGGTCCTGGTCGCTGATGGCTAGACGACGGCGGGCACCACGGTCGCGGGCTCGCTTGGTACGCCGGTCACCGTGGGTGCCGGCGGCGTTGGAACGGCGCAGTTCAGCCATGCCCTGGGCGTATCCAGGGTTGGCGATACCACGGTGCTTGCGGGCCTTCGTCTTGGTGCTCATGGCCTGTTGGTGTGGCGGTCAGCGGGTGGCGGAGCTCGGGCCGACGCGCACAATCTCCGGGCCGACCTGGGACTCGAACAGCCGGCGGGATGAGGGGACGATGCGCAGCCGCCTGGGCTCGCGGTGGCGGGCGGCGGGCTGCTTCTGGACAGGTGGCATTGCGGAAACCTTCGTGGTCGTGAGTGGGTGCCGGGGGACGGAAACACCGGCTTACTCATGAACATGCCAAGACGGTCGGGGCAGCCGGGGCATGTTCATGGTCAGGAGGTGGTCGCCCGTGTTGGATCGAATCAAGGAAGCATTCAGGCGTGCAGCGGTCCGCGCACTCAAGGCACTGGCCCTGCTCGTGGTGTTCATCGTGGTGCTGCTGCTGACCTGGTGGGCGCTGTCGTCATCCGGCGTGGTCCCCAGCATCGCGCAGGCCCGGGCCGAGCTCGATGACCTGATGGGTGGTGTCGACTGGAGGCACGTCGTCGGCTTCCTGGTTGCCGCTCCGCTGGTCCTGGTGGTCGTGACGGACCTGCTGGACGAGTTCCTGGGCACCGGCAGCTACGACCACCGAGACGACCGCTGGGATGACCGCAACCGCTGATCGGTGACAAACTGGTGCGGTGTGGTGACGCCGACCCTCGATGACCTGACCGCTGCACAGGCCGCCGCCGAACAGGCGCAGGCCCGGCTGGAGGCCCTCGCGCTGCGTGTTGTGGCCGACTACGTGCTCTCGCTGGCCCCGGACGTGGCCTACCTGCGGCTCGAGCCTAGACGTGGCGGTCGACTGGTGCTCGGCGACAGCCTGGATGCCAGGATGCGGCCCGTCCCGCGCGATGACGACCTGGACCTGCCCGGCTTCACTGCCGCCATGAGTGCCCTGGCTCACGTGGACGACGACGGCTGGTGGGTCGATGAGCTGACCGTGTCGTCGACAGACGGGTTCAGCCTGCTCCTGGACCTGGCCGCGGTGACCACTAGGGCGCCGAGGTGACCTCCGAGTTGTCGCCCCGGCGGGTGTCCGGCACCTGGTCGGCGGTCCACGGGCCGGCGGTGTAGACGACGACGTAGGAGCCGCCGGCCTGCATCTCGACGCGGCTGGAGGAGTCAATCTCCGCACTGGCGCTGCTGCCGTCGGGGCCGTACTGGGTGATGCGCATGGCCGAGGACGGCTCGAAGCGCCAGATGCCGGGCTCCTCCCCGAGGTAGAACGCCGCGGTGGACGGTGCGCCGATGCCGCCGACCATCTCCGGAACGGTGTCCAGGGGCGCTACCCGCAGGGACCACTCGCCCTCCGTGTCGACCTCGATCTCGTTGACCAGGGCGTCCATGCCGAAGACAGTGGTGCCGTAGGCGTCGCCGTCGACCTTGAGGTCCGGGGTGGCGGCCTCGTCGGACCCGGTGATCGTCATGGGCCCCGGTCCGATGTGCTCGAACTCCAGCTTGCCGGTCTGGGCGTCATCTGGCAGCTCGACGGTCCGCGGCCCGGTGCCGGAGGCTACGAAGGTTCCCTTGGTCCGACCGTCGGTGGGCTCGGGGTCCGGCTGCGCCGTGGCGGTGACCTGCTCGCTGTCAGGAAGCGGGCCCGCGGTGGCCGTGGTCGCCTCGGTGTCGGGCTCGGCCACCTCCGGGGGCGCCAGGTCACACAGGACGCTGACGGAGACGTACTGGCCCTCGTCGAGCTTGAGCCAAGCGCCGGACAGCATCCCGTCCACGTGGTCACCGAACTCGAGGGTGTCGACGATGTCGCCGCTGACCGACCCGGTGGAGCGCACATTGGCGGCGGCCGAGCAGATCGTGGTGGTGACGGGGGAGGCGTCCACCTGGGGCTCGCCGCGTAGATCCTCGACGGTCATCCCGGAGACCAGGACACCGCCGGCGCCCAGTGCAGCACCGACCAGCAGCGAACCGAAGAGGCCCCAGCCGACCCACTTGGGTGCCTTGCGCGGCAGGTCTGCGGCGTCGACGAACTCGTACTCGGGCTCGTCCTCGTAGCCGTTCTCGGTGGACTCCATGTCTGATTCCTTCGTGCGTCGGTCAAACGTTCTCGGAGTACCTGTGCCACCTACCTTCGTGCCAGGTGCGCACTCTCTTGGTCCCCGGCTTCGTGATGGTCGCGTGAATGGCCCTTATCGAGGGTTCCAGTCGGGCAGGTCTTCACGTTGGTTCCGGTCACGGCGGTCTCGGACTCATCGCCTCGGCTCACAGCGTTCCGGCGATCCTGGTCCCGGTGCGCCGGGCTTCGAGGTTGGCGCAGCTGGTCGGTCCCGGGGGAGAGCAGGTCCCGCGACGGCGCCGACGGTGACTGCCACCGCAGCAGGGGTCTGCTCGCAGGGTTTGGCCCCCGGCGAAGGATCCACAGCGGGCCGATGGCTGCGCGGACGGTCTCCTCGTCGACGCAACCGGAGCGAGCCAGATGATGCAGGTGCGCGACCGCTGACAGGAGGTGGACGTCGGGGTCGGTGACGGTCAGCTGGCGGGCCAGGGGAGCGAACCGACCCGCGGGTCGGTGACCACGAGGATGTCCGGCTTGACGACGAGGCGGCCTGGTTCCTGGCGGACCCCACCGATCACGTGGCAGACCAGGCGGGTGGTGTCGAGATGCAGCGAAGATGTCACAACCCCGACTCGTATGTAACATACACGCTGCCTTATGGGGATCCGCAGTGAGCATCAGGCAACGTTATGGCCGGTGAGGTTGGGTGCAGCGGCACCTTGTAGGAACCGAGAGCCTCGACGACCTGATTCACGTCCCACGACAACAGTTCGCCCAAGTCATAGCCTGCTGCCAAGTGCCGTCGTACGGCGAGATCGCCGAGCCAGTAGCCAGCGCGAGAGGGCCATGGGTGTCTGTCCGTGACGCCACACAGCGCGTAGGTGGTCTCGGCGTCGACCTTGTCCACGGTGGCTCGCAGTACGTCCAGGATCTGGGACGCGTGGCGTTCGCAGTCGCGGATCCACGCCTCGCCGTCAGCAAAGAGGTAGGCGGCGTCGTGGTGACCTGGCCTCAGCGCCCGGGTACCCGCCACCGCCAGACCCTCTGCCCACACTCGCATCCCGACGTGGTCGCAGTTCGGGTTCGGTGGCGAACCGCGACCACAGGGTTCGCATGTGTGCGACGTGAACCAGCTCGTGCACCGCCAACAGAGCATCGGCCGGTGGTTCGCGCAGCATCTCCAGGGCGACAAACAGGGTGGGACCGCTGCGGAGAACATCGACCCAGGCGTCCGAGTCACCCACGCCCACCATGAGGACGACATCTAGATCGGTGTCGTCCGGGATCAGCCCCAGGCGCACGAAGTCCGTGCTGGCCGCATCTAGCTCGCGCAGCATCCTGTCTTCACGTGCAGCTAGGTTCGCCAGAACCACGTCTACCTCGGCGCATGCTTCCCGGCGCCCGGCTAGCTAGATCACCGAAACCGGAGTAGTACGCGGCGAAGATGCTGGGATGAGCCGCCTCATACTCATCGACCCACGCCGTCTCCCGTTCCAGGCCGGCTGACACGTCAGCGAGCAGCCGGTAGGCAGCCGTGGTCGAAACGACGTTCAGCATGCCTGCGACCCTAACGCCCGTCTACAGCTGCCACCCTTGCCCTCCGCGTACGGGCAGGGGTCAGGTGGGGCGGCCGGCTGGCGGTACTCGACGGGCGACCTTGATTAACATACACGCATGCATGTATGTTTGCTTCGTGGAGAGAGACAGGGTTGATGGCAAGAGCGTTCGCCTCGTTCAGGCTGCCGGCTGGGTCGCCATCGGTATGGGTGCCGTGCATGTCGTTGTCGCGCCGCTGGAGCGGGGGGACGTCTGGTCGCAGGTCCTTGGCGATGGAGTGTGGAACACCTTCACCCTCAAGACGCCCAGCACGCTCAGCGAGTTCGAGCGCGCCGAGACGTTCTGGACCACCTTCGGCAGTTGGGGCGTCCCGACCCTCGTGTTCGGTGGCTACGTCGTGTGGTCGGCCCGGCAGGGCCATCGTGTACCGGGGTGGCTGGGGTGGACCCTTCTCGCTTGGGGAGCGCCGCTTGTGATTGTGCTCCCGGCCTCGCCGGGCTGGGCGTTCCCACTCATCGGGGGACTGATCGCGCTCGGGGACAGACGTCGGCAGGGCTGGTCTCCAAGCCAAGACCCACAGTGGCCATCGCGGGCCAGGCCAAGGCGTTTCGTCAAGGGATCGGCTGACAGCCCGTGGCTCCGAGAGCAAGGACGTGCAGGCATGTTTGCGGGAGGGAAGCGATGACGGGAGCGAAGCAGCGGCGGACCCAGGCCGATCGGCGCGCGCATACCAGGAGCGCACTGTTGGAAGCAGCGGCTCGGCGAATGTCCACCCACGGATACGCCAACCTGGTGCTGGAGCGGGTTGCGAGCGAGGCGGGATACAGCCGCGGGGCCGTGTATCACCTGTTCGCGAATAAGGAAGAGCTCGCCTTGGCGGTGGTGAAGTGGGTCGCGGAGACCTGGCGGGCCGAGGTGGGCGATCCCGCCGCCGAAGAAGCCGACGCCCTCGATGCGCTGATGATGATCGCCCGGGGCCACGCAATCTACTGCCGCCGCGACGTGGCCCGAGTGCTGATGACCCTCAGAGTCGAGTTCACCGGACAAGAGCATCCGATCGGAAAGGCCATCGCGGAGATCATTGATCGCCTCGACGCCGACTGCGCTGATCTGATCGCTGCAGGCAGGGCCAGCGGTTCGATCCCTCCCGGACCTCCGGCCCCGGCGGTGGCAGCCGCCTACACCGCCATCGTCGAGGCGGTCGGGATGGAACTAGCTGGCCACGCTCCATACGACATCGAACTCATGGACCGGGCTGCGCGGGGGGTCCTCGGGTTGACGCCCACCCCGCTCGCGACTGATCCACCGAGCCTCGTCTGGTCCTCGACATTGCCGGCCCACGAGGACAGGGAGGTCCAGCGTTGAGGCTGCCGATCACCGCCCACACGTCGCGTCTGTGGCGCATACACGAGGTGGCACCGGACTTCAAGGTCGAGGATGTGTGGCTACTACGGACGCCCGGTGGCGTGGAGGAGTTCCCTCGGCTGGTGTCGCAGTTCGCTTCCGACGACTGGCCACACGGAGCCCCTTTCATTGTCAGGCTTCTATGGCAGGCCAGGTGGAGCCTCGGCGCAGTGTTGGGCTGGGACCGCAAGGAGTCCAGCATCGGCTTCCGGGTGCCCTCTCTTCGCGACCGGCTGCCTGCGGATCTGCGCGATGCGCCCTCGGGTCCGGAATTCGAACCGTTCGCCCCGCTGTACCAACTGGAGCACGAGTGGGCGGCGGAGCTGGCCAACCGGACCGTACACACGGTGATACATATCGGCTGGGTTCCCGACGGCTCCGGCAGGTACCGCGGCCAGATGACGGCCCTGGTTCAACCCAACGGACTGCTGGGTCGTGCCTACATGACCGCGATCAAGCCGCTCCGGTACCTCATCGTGTATCCGGTCCTCGTACGCAGGATCGAGCGGGAGTGGATGGAGCCCGCGGCAACCCGATCACATGGGTCCGGGATCCCAGCCCTGCCGCCGTCCAAAAGAGCATCACGCCACGGGGATCCTCGCGACGTGTGAGCGTGGTCCAACCAACGCACGGCCCGAACGAACGGCCGGCCCACCCCAAGGAGACAGAGATCACCATGAGAGTGCACGTGCAGGTAACGGTCGAAGCGAGTCCGGACAAGGTCCTCGAGCTGGTCATGGACATCGACCGCTTCGCAGAGGTCGACGACGAGATGGACGTTTCAAATGCCCTGTGGCAGCGGAGGGTCTCCACCCTGACGGAGGTTGACTGATGAGTATGACCGATGAGAAGAAAACGACCGAGTCCGTGGAGCACGGTGAGCCCGGCCAGCACGTCGACATCGGACTGCTGCCCAAACAGCACAACCGGCTTGCACGCGATGGCGCGGTTGGGTGCTCACCAGCCAGCGGCGTGGGCGGGCCAGCGCCACCGGCCACGCCTCCCTCGACCACGGACGCGCATCGAACCCCTGGACCAGTCTCGCGGAATGACCCCCGCCGCCCGCGTCCACGATGAGTCATCCCTCGGGCTCGAAGCATCCCCTGAGAGGACGTCGAAGACACCCCACCGGGTGACGACACTCCGGCTGCATGTGCGCCACGCTCTGTGCAACCGCAGCACCGCGCCACGCCCATGCCACCTACCGCCGGCCACACGGTTACCGGCCGTCGCCCCGACGTGCCCTACTACCGGGAGAAAGCCCATGACCACGTCAGCTCACCCGACGCCTACCCGCCACACCGCCAGGTCCGGCTTCACGGCCCGGTGGCCAGCGGGGGCCATCACCGTCCTGATCGGCGCATTCGTTGCAGTCGTTGGCGCCCTGTGGGTCACCGACCACGTTTTGGGCTCAGAACCGGTCGACGCAACCGGATGGGTCATCCTCGCGGCCACCCTGCTCCGGCTGGCGACCATCGGCGTCGCCCTGGCCAGCATCCAGCACTGGGGGCGTCAGCTCCCAGCAGGCCCGCTCCTGGCCGCCCTGTGGGGCTGCGCGGCCGCCCAGCTGATCTACCCCGTGGCCGAGACCATGGTCAAGGCACTCATCCTCCTCGGCGCCGTCGAGCTGCCCCCCGTCGGGATCGGGAACATGACCTCCACCGGCTGGTTCAACTTCGCCGCCGCCTGGTTGGTTTTCGGAGTCCCCGGCGCCCTCTTCGTGGCAGCCGCCCGTTCCTATCAGAACCGCACCGGCGCCCGCTGGTGCTGGGCCGTGGCCGGAACGACCGGCGGCGGACTTGCCCTCCTCACGATCGGCCTGATCATCGGCTAGGAGACAACCACAACGCCAGCAGCGCGCTCATCTGTTCGCCCGCCAGGCCTGAAAACTGCTTGACACTGACGCGACGTTAGCCCAGAGCGTCGATGAACCATGGGGAGCAGAATGACGCGATCACCAATCAGCACTGCTGACAAACGCGAGGCCTGGGGGACTTCGCCGATCAGGACGAGGACTACCTCAACGAGGTCAAGGCTCGGTGGGGCAACTCCGAGGCCTACTACCAGTGCTCCCGCTGCGTGGCCCGCTACGGGAAGGCGGAGTGGGAGCGCATCAACCTCGACGACGCTGCGATCGAGACGCGTATCCGTGAGCTGATGGACGCAGGCGTCGACCCGACCAGTGCCGAGGCGATGGACGTCGCCGAGGCCCAGCGAGCGCGTATCTCGCGCTGGTTCTACGAGATGGACCCGACTTCCACGCCCAGAAGAGCGACCTGTACGCGCACGACCCGCGGTTTCGGGCCGGCACCGAGAACAACGCCCGGCCGGGAGCAGTCGAGTGGCTCCAGGTCGCAATCAAGGCGAACGCCGCACGCAGTAGATATAGGTGCGGCCCAGGCGGCCGCGAGACCTCGATTGTTGTGGCCAGCGTGATGCGGACCCGGGCGGCCAGTCGGGTGACGAGCTACTCACCTCAGACGTCGCAGGCCGACTCGATGCGTGGTGGCGTCCGAGATCGGGGCCTCAATTGGCAACGAGCTGAGGCTCTACCTGGGCTCTACCCCAAGGGAAGGTCCTCGGACACGCTCCTGGTCCTCGCTGAGTGCAACAACGGACGACAGGCATACCCGATGCGCGCGATAGGCAAGTCCCACCTTCAGTTTGTCAACCGAAATGCACCCTCATGTCCACGATGCATCAACGGCACCTTGCCCGCCCGGGTATGCCGTGGCCTCCTTAGTCGACTACATGGCGATCGACGTCGTACCGGTCGTGCTCGGCCGCGGCAAGCGGTACGTGGGCGAATTCACCGACTCCGAAAGTTGTGCTTGGCGATCCCGACGTCGCTATCCAAGGTCAGGGAGTGCTTCACCTCCGCTACCCGGTGCGCGCGGCCGCAAACCACGCCGAAGCAGACCGCGGCGCCCATCACGGCCTGTTCCTTCCCGAGGCCGCCAGCGACCGCCTTGGAGGACGATCGTGAGGACGGCCGTGAGCACGGTAGTGCTGTCGATCTCGATGTCGGTCTACGGCTTCATCGCAGCGCCGAGCGAGGACCCCAGGGCACGGGCTCTGGTTCTCGATGAGCTTGCTGTCAGGTCTTGCAAGTTCGGGCGTTTGGCGATGAGGCGGCGAAGTCGTCTAGGAGGCGCTCGGGGCCGAAATCGAATGTGGCATCGCTCCAGACCTCCGCCGTCTTGGCGTTCTGCGCTGCGAGCCCTTCACCTCCCGGAGCTCACCAGTACTCCGGCCAGGCTCTGCAGCATCCTCACCACGGCGGCGGTGGCCGGTGGGTCGGGCGGCTCACCGTAGGTGACGGCGAAGACCTGGCGAGTCTCCCCCGGCAGCATCGTCGCTTGCACGCCGGGTACGCGGTGCGCCTGCAGGGCGAGCCCCGGCAGGGTCCCCACCCCCATGCCGGCTGCGACGAGCGACTGGACCACGACCATGTCGTCGGTGGAGTAGGCGATGCGGGGGCTGAAGCCGGCACGTGCGCAGGTCGCGACCAGGGTGGCCCGGCACCGTTCGCAGCCGCCGACCCACAGGGAGTCGCGGTGGTCGGCGAGCCGCTGGTCGGGTTCGCGGCTCAGCAGGTGCAGCGGGTCATCGAGCAGGTGGCTGAGGCGGAAGCACTCGTCCTCCTGCGGGGTGTCGGGGTGGCGGAAGATCAGTGCGACGTCCACCTGGCCGGCCCGCAACATGGCCAGGGCCTCGGGTGGGTGCACGTCGACGAGGTTCAGCTCCAGGCCAGGGTGCCGGCGGGCCAGTTCGGACGCGGCGCCCGGGACCAAGGTGCTGAGCACGGTCTGGAAGGCCGCGAGGCGGACCCGACCGGCCTGCAGTCCCACGTGCGCGGCCAGCTCGTCCGAGGCCGCGTCGACCCGGCCGACGATCTCAGCGGCCCGGCGGGCCAGCAGTTCGCCCTCGGGAGTCAGCCGGATGCCACGCCCCACCCGCTGCAGGAGCCGTGCCCCGGTGGCGGCTTCGAGCCGGCCGAGCTGGTGGCTGACAGAGGGTTGCGAGTAGTGCAGTTCCCGGGCGGCCTCCGTCACCGACCCGTGCCGAGCGACCGCGTACAGGATCCGGAGTTGCGTCAGCGTCATCATGCATTCACTTTATCTATGTATTTCAGCGACTATTGGCATTGGACGTCATGACTCAGTTGGGGGCAGCATCGGAGCCATGGCCACATTCGCAATCGCCTCACTGCTCCTGATCATGCTGCCGGGACCCGACCAGGCTCTGATAACCCGCAACGCCCTGGTCGGCGGATGGTCCGGCGGCTTCCTGACGGTCCTCGGTGGCGCCCTCGGCCTCACGGTGCACGCCGGTGCCGCCGCGGTGGGCCTGTCCGCGTTGCTTATTGCCTCGGCGCAAGCGTTCACTGTCGTGAAGATCGTGGGCGCGTTCTACCTCGCCTGGCTGGGCATCCAGATGCTGCGCCAGGCGATCCGGTCCCGCCGGTCCTCCGAGGCGGACAATCAGGCGGTCGCGCCGCAGGGCGCGGCGTATCTGCGGCAGGGCTTGCTATCGAACGCGCTCAACCCGAAGGTGGCGTTGTTCTTTGTCACGTTCCTGCCACAGTTCCTCACCGCGGACGGGGGCTCGCCGCGCGCCCGCGCGCTCCTGCTCTCGGCGATCTTCGCCGGGCTCTACCTGGCGTGGTTCTCGTTGTACATCGTCAGCGTCGAGCAGCTTGGCCGCTGGCTACGACGACCCAGAGTGCGGACGCGCATCGAGCAGGTGACCGGGTTGGGGCTGGTCGCAGCTGCGGTCCGCCTTCTGACAAGCAGCCGCTGACTCCTGACCCAAATGTATCCGCAACCGAAGCAAGGGAGACCCTGAACATGGAAAACGTGCGAAAGCTGGTAGTCCAGCAGTGGGTGACTGTCGACAACGTCGCCGCGGAGGAGGACGGCGGGCTCAGCTTCGTGTCGGGCGAGCCGTTCGACGACGTCTCCACCAGCCCGTTCCAATCAAGCATGATGGGCTTCATCGACTCGGTCGACACGATGATCCTCGGCGCGAACACCTACGCCCAGAGCAAGGACTACTGGCCTTATGCCAAGGATCAGGGCGAGTGGGGGCGGAAGCTTAACAACCTCACCAAGTTTGTCGCCTCGTCGAAGCTGGATGACGCCCCGTGGGGCGACTTTCCCGCCGCGATCGTGATGCGCGACCCAGCCGCCACCATTCGGGAACTCAAGGAGCGCAGCGGCAAGGACATCTGGCTGTGGGGCAGCTTGCAGCTCATGCACTCCCTGCTGGACGTCGGTCTGATCGACGAAGTCCGGATGCTGGTCTGCCCGGCGTCACGCGGCAGGGGAACGCGCGTATTCGAGGACCGTGAAGACCTGACGCTGATCGAGGCCACCGGGTTCGACCATGGCGTGGCACTTCTGCGCTACGAGATCAAGAACCATGGGTAACGCCATGCCGATCCGGATGGATCACGTCGGCGTTGTTGTCGAGGACCTCTCGGCTACTATCGCGTTCTTCGACGAACTCGGCCTGGCACTGGAGGGCGAGGCCGCAGTCGCGGGCGAGTGGGTGGACCAGCTCCTCGGGCTCGTCGGCGTCCGAGCGAACATTGCGATGATACGGACCCTGACGGCCACGGCCGGATCGAGCTGTCGACGTTCCACGGGCCGGTGGTACCCGGCATTGGGTCGTCGGGCTGGTCGAGGAGCGCTTATAAACGTCGACCACAACTGGACACGATGGTCAAGGACGCTGCCCCATCGGACCAACACCCTGGACGCGATGACTAGGCATGTCGAGGAGGTAATCGACGAGGCCTGGACGCCTTACGGCTCGGTCGATGTCGAGAACGTTGGACTGGCTCCGTCCACTGAGCGAGTCCAGCCATCACCGAAAGGAGAAGCACCATGAACGAGCAGCAGATCACCGAGATCCTGGCCAAGCCGTACGCGCAGCAGCTGCTGAACGGCACCGACCCGGTCCGCCTCGCCTACGACGGCCTCGACGGCGACCCGAGGGTCGTCCCGATCGGCTTCTGGACCGAGGGCGACCGAGTCGTGATGGCGACGACGCCGAACGCGCCGAAGGTCGCCGCCCTGCGCGCCAAGCCGAAGGTCGCGCTGACCATCGACACCAACGCGTTCCCGCCGAAAGTGCTGCTGATCCGCGGCGCCGTCGAGCTCGAGATCGTCGACGGCGTCCCCGAGGGCTACCTGGAGGGCGGACGCAGGTTCATGACCGCGGAGCAGTACGTCGAGTGGGAGGTCGGTGTGAAGGGCCTTTACGACGAGATGGTGGTCATCCGGGTCACGCCTACCTGGGTCAAGCTGCTCGACTTCGAGACCACTATCCCGCGGGCGGTCGAGGAGCTCGTGAAGGCGAAGGCATCGGGCAGTTGAGAGCACAACGGCCCCGAGGCTCACCTAGTTGCCCACCCTCCTCAGCCGGTTGAGCTGGTTACGCAGGGCCTGCGTCGGGTCCTGGGATCCGGTGGCGGTGGCTCCCGGCCTTCCCTGGTGCGTGGACGCGGGATCCAGCCTCTACTGGGCGGGTGGCACCTTGGCTGCTGAACATGGTCGGGCTGTGCAGGTGACAGCGGACGGTGGCTCGGTCGTGGCCGACGGGCTCGTCGGCATCGGCCTGGTCAAGTTCGTCGCCACGCCGACGCTGGCCGTCATCGAGCAGCACGGGAGCCCTACGGTTGCGGCCGTGGGTGCGCGGATTCGATTGGGTCGGCACCGCCGCAGTTTCATTCTTGACCATCGCTCGCCGGGCGCGCTCTTCTTCGGGGCAGGTGTGAAGTAAGCAGAGCAAGGGAGGATGAGGATGAGTGTGAGATCCATCGTGGACAGGGAGCTCCCGCGGGGCTGGTGGCGTTCGCCGCACGGGTGGCTGACCAGGGCGAAGGAGCTGGCTTTCAGTTGCGTGGCGGTGCGAAGAAATAGAGTGGTGTTCTACGGCCGCTCTACGGCCTGGCGACCGTCGTGCCTGACCGCGCCGTGGATATCAAGGCATCGGTCTTTTCCGAACCCAGCAGCTCACCGAGATCGTCCTCCGAGCCGAACGCGGGCGGCTGCACACCTTCCACCAAAGGAGTCACTGTGATTACTAGCAGCTACCCGGTTCTGATGAGCCGCGACGTCGCGACCACCCGCGAGTACTACGAGCAGGTGCTGGGCTTCGCCGCCACGTTCGTCTCGGAGTGGTACGTCAGTCTTGCCCGCGAGGGCCACGAGCTCGCGATCCTCCATCCCGACCACGAGACGATCCCAGAGGCCTTCCGTGGAAGGCCTGCCGAGGGAGTGCTGGTCAACCTTGAGGTCGATGACGTCGACGCCTTCCATGCCGCGCTGCCCGATCATCCCTCGGTGGATGTCGTGCTACCGCTGCGCACCGAGGACTTCGGCCAGCGGCATTTCATCTTGGCTGCGCCGGACGGCGTCCTTGTGGACGTGATCACCCCGATCCCGCCCTCCGGTGAGTACGTCCACCAACACGTCGGGTAGACCGGGACACCGGCGGTCCGCCTGAGCTCGCTGGGTCGAGCACGCTCCAGGCAACGGGCCCGAACGCCCCCACTAGGATGGCGCCGAGGATCCCCAGCACCATCACTAGCCGGCTCGCAACACGACCCTAGCTAGTAGTAGGGGTTTTTAGGCCTCTGACCTGCACGTTTGAACATGCGTTCATGTGACTCAGCGCTGAGTCAACGCGAGTCAATTCAGTCACCTTTTTCGGGGCCGTTTTGCAAACCCGCAGGTCAGGGGGTTGATGCCTCATTCGGCCCGATCCGACCTGGGGTGCGCCGAAGGTAGGTCGGGCACTTCGAGAGCGCTGTTCATTCGCCGATCTGGAGCCCGAAAGCCCCTCTATTCTCTAGTACTGATCTTAGAGTGTCGTATACACCGACGCTCAGTAGTAGCCAAACGACGTCGCCTGATGGCTCCAGACGCCACACCACCAGGTCATGAAGACGACATCTCGCTCCGCCCTGACCCTCTCCCACGGCACTTCCGGCGTCTGGGAGGGCACCTTCCAGGTTCTCCTGAGCGCCCTTCTGGCCGACATCCTGAGTGACGGTCCGGTCACCATCGAGCTTACCCTGGACGATGGGTCTGAGGTGTCCGGGAGACTGCTCGACTACGACGACGACTCGGTCATGGTCGACAGTGCCGGTGGTGGTCTCAGGATCGACCGGGACACCATCCTGACCGTCGTTCTGGACTGACCGGGCGCCGCACAGTAGGCCAGGTATGAGCGCCCAGATGACCGCCGCTACAGAGGCCGCACGAGAGCAGAACCGCCACCCGAGTGGCCGCTTCGGTGCCGGTGCCGCGGTCGAGTCGGACTGCCGGCTGGGCGGTCTCGGGCGCGACGCAGTACGGCAGGCGGCGATCATCACCATGTCCGACTTCGACCCCTGCAACCCGGGCCGCTCGCAGGCCACGTCCTCCGAGCTGTTGACCGCCCACGCGACGATGACGCGTGGCTGCTCGGGGCTGGCCAGTACGACGGAGAAGGCCCGCGCCATCAGTGCCTGCGTCCGTGCCTCCATTGATGACCGCGGTGGCCTGTCGCCGGCCGACTACGACACCGTGATGGCAGGCGTCATGCCGGACGACCCGGAGGCGACACGGCTGCTCGCCGCCCGCCACCAGGGCGCGGCCGAGCACCTGTACGACGTCCGGGCAGGGACCGCTCTTCCCGGTGACCACCCGCTGGACGCCCAGACCATTGAGGACTACCGGGCGCACCTGGGTATCCACGAGCCGGACGATGCCGACCCAGTCGGCGGGGCCAACGAGCTCGCCCTGGCATGGTCCTACCGGCTGGACCGCGAGGCACTCGATCTGGCCCGCCACACCAGCAGGGCATGAAGCGCGAGGTCAGGGTCAGGCCGGTCAGTCGCACCGACATCGGCGGCTTCGGCAGCACGGTCATCGGCGTCGGACTCCACCCGGCCGACGGCCAGCTGGTCGTGATGTGCCGCGCAGCGCAGTACGCCGGTGGCCGGTTCCTGGGCCACCTGTTCCTGCGCTTGCACGAGCAGGTCGACGGCTCCTGGGTCAGCGTCCACATCCCGCCCAAAGTCGCTGAGTTCCTGGGCTCGGCCGAACCGGGCACCCGCGCGAAGGTGTCCGGTCGCTGGTGGACCGCGGTCGAGTTCTCCCGCGCGCCCTCGCTGATCGTCTACAAGTAGCGGCGCCACACCTGTCGCTCATGAGCGAGATAACCGACAGAATCGCCTCCCTTGCCGCCGACGCTGGCCTGACCGTGCCCGAGCTGGCTCAGGTCGCCGGTATCCCCAAGAACGACTTCGCCGAGAGGGTCGCCTCGGGCCGGGACGTGAGCAGCCTCGAGGTCGCGCTGGTCGCTGAGTTCGCCGGGCGCGACCCCCTGTGGGTCATCACCGGCCAGTGGCCGACCGACGCGCTGGCCCGTGCCATGGCGAAGTACGAGGACATGGACTTCCCTGAGCGCGCCGGCTTCAACAAGGCGTGGAACGCACTGGTTCCCTTCCTGCCGACGGCTGTCCGCGACCAGGCCATCGCCGTACTTGGCGAGCCCCAAGACCCGGTCGCCAAGTACGGCTGTGACGGCAGCAAACGCCCTGTGAGCGTGTTGGAGCGGCGATGTGAGTGTCAGTGTGGTTGCGTCGGCTACCGCGTCTACGACAGCCCTCGCGCATGCCCTCACGGGCTAGTTCGCCAACGTAGATGGCCTGGCCAGGCGCTTAAAGCCCTCGGCGCTTTCGACTGTGATGGAGCTGTCTCCGACTGACACTGCATGGGCTAACACCGATCGTTCACGGATGTTTGCTCGGGCGAATGATTCTAGTCGGAGGGTTGTTGCCATATGTCACCATTAAACCACTCGTTGCCTTTAATGTGAAGGCTTGGTCAACCGGCTACCATTGAGAATGGCTTCAACAATCGCCGCTGCCTATACCTTCTCCACTCAAACCAAAACACCACTGGAATGCCGACAATGAATAGTCCCACAGCCACTGACGCCACGACGCTGATAAAGCTCTTGCCAGCCGCAGTCTGCGACTCGTAGCCAATGCCAAGATTGGCACCGAGCAGGAAAAACAATAGGACCACTACGAGCATGCTCGCCGTCAGGTGGTAGCGAAGCATCTCTAATGAAAAACGTTCTCGGACCGCACTCATTGGGCGCGTTTGACCGGTAAAGTGCGCATCAATATACATTTCTTCGTCTGACAGGGACTCCCACAGAATTGCCAAATCGAAGAACTCCCCCGGGTTCATGAGCGCAGGGACTACTCTGACCGCTTCGCCCCCGGTTGTGATTTTGACGCCACCGCTCAGCGCTTCCGGATAGGCGGCAACTCCCCAAGCGGAGATCGGATTGGACCCTTCCTGAAAGATTGTAATGGGTACAGAAAAATCACCCTTCGCGATGGGCCTGTTTCCCGTATTTGCGATACGAACCTTCATCACATGCGGATCAGGGAGTTCGCGCTCGTCCAACGTCACACTCAAACCTTCCACTGCCTCCCGCACTCCCTTCGGGGCGATAGGGGTCTGAGCGATCACTTGGTAATCTAGCGTCGTCGATGACTTGTCCCTTTGCCTCAGGTAGAGCGTTATTCCGGCAGGTACCAGCGTGGCGACGACTGCCACTATGGCTATCCAGTGCCCAAGTTCCATGACCCGAGCCTACCGACCGCCACCGCCACCCGGGTAGTAGGCACAACGAAAGAGCACCCCTCTCGGAGTGCTCTCATGTGCGGTGACGGGCCGCTACTTCTTCTTCGCTGGCTTTGTCCTGCGGCTTCCGCTGCGACGCCCATGCTCACCAGCTCGTCATAGACGTCCTTGGTGACGTCTACCGTCCTACCGGGCCGCGTGGTGCTCACCGCGTAGGAGTACGTTGCGTGTCAGTTTCGCCTTCATCAACCGCCTCTTATATGCCGGACGTACCCGGGATCCTGTCCCACATCGCCGAGCTGCTCGATTCGGACCTCGGCCAGGTCGCCGCAGCCACCCAGGCCAAGCTCGCCTGCCGTGCCCAGCGCGATGGCCTGCAAGGTTGCGGCGACAACCGCTGAGGCCCCGAACGCACAGAAGCCCCGCCAGAACTTCTGACGGGGCTTCTGAGATCAGGTGGTCCAGGTCAGGTCGTAGGTGGTGGGGACGAACGGCTCCCACAGCAGCACCAGACCGGCCTGCTCGGGGGTGCGGTCGGCCTTGTCCCAGTTGCAGATCCAGCAGGCCGCTACACAGTTCTCCCAGGTGGACTGTCCGCCGTGTGCCCGTGGGACCACGTGGTCGACGGTGATCGCCGGCGTGCCCGGAGGAGGTGTCTCGACCTTGGCCTGTGGCCGACCGCAGTAGGCGCACTGGTGATGGTCGCGGACCTTCACCCCCTCGAAGGAGTAGCCGGCCAGCGCGTCCACCGGCGTCCAGGTGTCCTTCGCCCCGGTGACGACACGGCCACCTGGTGAGGAACGGCGCCGGTACAGCCAAGCGGTCTTGACGTACCGCACCAGCCGCAGGACTGCAGGCATCGGGAACGGGCCGAAGGAGGCGTCCGGGACGGCCTCCTCGATGACAGCCACCTCGCGAACCAGCATGGTGATGGCCTTCTTGACGCTGACGCGGTGCAGCTCCTCATATGAAGCGTTCAGCACGACCACTGTGGACATCTCGGCACCTCCTCTGGTTGCTCGTGTCCGTCTGACTGGATTGGTGTGGCGCTGGGCGTGGTCCGCGCCACACCCAGCGGGTATGAACATCGACATTCCGAAGCCGTGCCCGCCGCCGCGACGTGCTCCGACCGTGCCGCCTGCCGAACAGACGGCCCTTCTGGATGTGGTGGTGCGTCCCGTCATGCACGAGTGGGGGCTGTTCGTCTGGGCGCTCAACGACGGCACGCAGGTCCAGTCCGGACACTTCCGCGACGACCCGGCCACTCTTGCCAATTGGATCACCGAGCACTACCCCGGCTCGGTGGTGCTGCGTGGGTCAGGGGTCGAGCGGATCGCTGCAGAGATGGGTGAGCAGGCGTGTCTGGACCTGACCCCCGGCACCTCATCAGACATCGACCGTGCGCTCGGTCGCTTCGAGACCGAGACAGTGACCAAACTGCCCACGCTCCTGGTCGCCACAGATGGTTCGGCCGACAACAACAGCTACGTCGGGCTGGGCTGGGTCGGTGACGACGGCCGCTACTCCGCTGGCGGGTGGCGTCAGCGTGGTCGGCGACAGGTCAATGCCCTGCGTGCCGAGATCGCCGCGGTCGTCTCAGCCATGGACGGCGTGCACACCGACCGTCGGGTCGAGCTGCTGATTGACTCCCGGACCGTGTTGGAGGACGTGCGGCTGGCGATGGACGCCAAGCCTGTGCGTTTCGGCTCACGTTTCCCGACCAGGACGCTGCACCGGCTGGCCGTCATGGATGTGCAGGCGAGCTGGGTGAAAGGCCACCAGGGTCACGGGCTTAACGAGGCCGCCGACCAGCTCGCCACCTACGCCCGCCGGTGCGCCATTGCCGGAATCGAGCCGCGCCGGAGCGTCATGAAGGAGATTGTGGGGCGCGAGGGCGCTGCCTTCACCACACCCGCTGTCTCCTAGTCCTCGACCTGCACCCAGGAGCTCCGGGCCGTAGCCCGCAGCGGGTTGCCCTGCTCGTCACGGACCAGGCGGACGCCCTCGAACTCGACGGCGGCGAACCTGTCGTCGAAGTCACTGTCAGGGGCCGGCACGCTGGCCACGTCGTCGACCGATCCGACGAACTCGCTCCAGGTGACGTCCTCAGGTGCCAGTCCGTTCTCGGAGCTCGAGTGGACCAGGGTGAGGCGGTCCTGCTCGTCCACGTCCCAGGTGAGCGTGCCGTTGCCACTGGGTGCCGGTGTCGTGACCTGGTCACCTTCGCTGTAGGCGGGAACGAACACGTCGGCTCGGACCTCGCTGTGCCCGGTGCTCACGTCGTAGTGTTCGTCGGTGTCGAACACGGCCGGGCTGCCAGGGACGCTGACGCCACTGTGCAGGTCGGAGGTCCAGGCCAGCGAGCTCGGGCGGTCCTGTGGGTCGGTTCGGTCCAGCCGCACAGACCAGGATGGGCTCTCGATGACGGCGGTGCTCGCCTCGGCCGCGGGCTTGATGGCGAACTGTCCGCCCTGGCCGCGGGGGTGCTGGTGCTCCTGGAAGGTCTGCGTGCTCATGCCGGTATCACTGTGCGGCGAGGCAACTAGGTGAAAGTTTGGCGGCACCTGGGATCCTTTGCCGGGACCAGGTGCCGCCGTCAAGACTACGTGGTCGTCTGCTCCAGCCAGGCTCGCCACCGTGACGGATGAGGTGGTCGAGCGAGTCGGTCGTTGATGGTGAGGCACATCTTGCCCGCCTGCACCTCGCAGACCGGGCAGGGGGCGTTGCCGCACGCGGGGAGTCGGAACGGGCGGTCTCGCCGGGTCCTCACGCGGCCGCCATCTCGTCGACCAGACCGTCGGGCACCATGACCCCGGCCTCGGCCATCTCAGTCAGCATCTGGGCGCACTCTCCGCTGGTGTCGAGGATGTAGCTCTGCCCGCCGTACGGTGCCGGGACAGCCTGCCAGGCACCGTACTCGGGGCTACCGACCCTCGCGCTGATCCTCGCCTGCTGGATGAGCCACTCCTTGACCGCCTCCGGGTCGCCAGGTTCAAAGGGCAACTGGACAGGCAGCTCGTCCGTCCAGTCCCACCTACGGGAAGCAACATGGATGACGAAGCCGTCGTCGGACCCGTAGATATAGACGTCGGAGGTGTCGGACCAGCGTGTATAGCTCATGCCTCGATGGTGTGGCGGCCAGGCTCGAGCACCTTGACGGTTGCCGAGCCGGGAGCGATCTCGGTCAACCCGGCGTCGTGGATGGACAACTCGGGGGAGGTGGCCAACTCGGCTGCAGCGACCTCGGCCAGGTCGAAGCGCCGACCGCCGTAGAGCCAGTCGGTCCGGGCATCCTCGTCCAGGCTCAGCAGCCACGCGAACAGTCCGTGGGCCACCTGGGCGGCGCTCTTGCCGGTCGACATCCCCAGGTCGGTGTTCACCAGGATGGTCGGGCCACCTTCGGTCGCGACGTCTTCGGACCCGCAGCGAGGTAGCTCCAGTCCGGTCACCTGGAGCTTGCGGACGTAGCGGTCCATCTCGAAGTAGGTGACCGGCACCAGGGCAGCCGCAGCGGCCTCACCAACCCGCTCCACCACGACAGGCCCGGCGTCCAGTGCACGGGTCAGGGCGTGCTCGTTCTTGGCGCGGCGCACGGTCTTGGTGAACCGGCCGGCCAACCAGGGCCCCCAACTCGGGTGCTCGTGGTGGGTCAGCCAGGCGGTCACCGAGGCGAGGGCCACTGCACGGCAGGCATCCTCGTGCGTTCCAGCGTCGAGCAGCACGATGGGCTGCACGAGATCGAGGTCGTCCACGGTCACGTCATCTTGGCTGAGTCGTCGAATGCCTGGTCGTCGAACTCTGCGATCTGCCCGGCGACATTCGACAGGGACCAGCTCAGGTCACCGGACTCCTCGGCGAGCACGTTCTGCACCAGATCACCGTCATTGGTGTAGCCGGTCACCTTGACCGAAGCGACGCCACCGCCACCGGTGTGCTCCGAGTAGGACCAGGGCTTCTCGTAGTCGAACTCGACGTCGATGGTGTCCAGGGCGAAGTCGCCAGGGTTATGAGTGCTGACCTCGGACAGTTTGGATGCGCCCCAGCGGGACAGTGACTCCTTGAAGCTCATGGTTGCTCCCTTTTAGTGCCTCGCTCGGTAGGACTCAGCCAGCTTGTCGACCTCGTCCTGGTACTCCTGCGGGGTCCGGGTGACGTCGCCGCTGGCGTCCCAGATGGCGCCGCACGACGTGCTCTCACACTCGATGGTGACCTTCGCGTCCCACGCCAGGCCGGAGTCGTCCCAGAAGGCAGAAACCTCCGAGCCGCAGTACGTGCAGGTGATCTTCATGGCCTGTTGGTGTGGCGGCCCCGCACAGTGAGCAGGACATGAGCACCCCCATCAGCAGCCAGGCCGAGGCCATCCGCGAGCAGCACCGCGACCCTTCAGGAAAGTTCGGCAGTCAGCCGGCAGCAGAGTCGTCAGCCACGGTCGAGGCCACCAATACCGAAGTCGTCGAGATGCTCGGTGAGATGTCCTGGGAACCGAGCCGCTTCGGCGAGACGGTGACCGTCCAGGGACCCAGCCTGTACCTGGGCGCCGCGGTCCCGGCCGAGCACGCCGACGACCCGGCCTACCTGGACAAGCGCTTCCACCGGCTCCAGGCCTACTTTGAGGACAACTACGGGGCGAAGCTGACTCCCGGCGAGGACCGGCACGTCGAGTCGGCCCGAGTCTCCTGGGAGATCGAGCACGAGGACGCGACCCCCGGTCAGCACGCCGACCTGCAGACCAGGACGGTTGAGCAACTGTCCGGTCCCGATGGGTCTGCCACCGAGCTGGCCGCCCACCTGCGCGAGGGCGAGGACGGGCGCACTGTGATGTCGCAGGACCTGGCCGACTACCTGGCAGAGTCCGACGAGGCCGCGAAGACACCGACTGACGTCACCCTGACCGGCGATGAGGACTTCTGGCCGCACCGCACCGTCGACCTCGACCAGAAGTCACTGGACTACGCGGTGAAGACGGCCCGCGACCACATCGAGATCTCCCACCGGGTCCGGCGGGTCGGGGCACGCAACGGCAGCATCATCGCCCAGACGTACAGCGCCAGCGGCGACAAGGGCCGTCTGGCTGTGTACGACGCGAACGCCTGGACCCCGCCAAGCTCGACCCCGATGCTCGCCTGGTCGGCGCCGGACGCCATCCCGGTGGCCAGGGTCGACATGGATGGTCACGTCAGCCTGCTCACCGGGAACGACGCGCTGTGCCGGGACTGCGGTCAACCACTGGACGACATGGGTAGCCCGAACGTCAAGGGCTGCTGCCTGGCGTGCACCGGGGAGTGGGCTGACGACCGCCCCTGATCGGCCCCGCACAGTGAGCAGGACATGAGCACCCAGCAGATGACCGCACAGTCCGAGGCCGCCCGGGAAGCACACCGTGACCCCTCAGGCAAGTTCGGCACCCAGCCGGCCACCGAGTCCGACCTGTCCCTCGACGCCGGCCAGAACCAGGAATGGGGGCAGACCCCTGACGTCCGTGAGGGCAGCCGGACCCCTTGGGGCCAGGCACAGCACGTGCAGGAGATCGCTCCGGGGATCGTGTCGGTGTCCTGCGCGGGCCATGGTGGCGTGAAGCTGTCGCGTGAGCGCAACGCCGAGGTGCACACGGTGTTCCGTTCATCGTCCGGCTGGTATGAGGAGGACTGTGAGTGGCAGGCGGCTGCCGCGGCCCACCCGGAGGCGTTCGCCCGTGGGAGCCAGGATGCCGACGAGGTCTACGAGGACGCGAAGGAGTCGCTGCGGAACTGGTCCCCTGACGAGTTCACCGAGGCGTTCGGCGAGACCGCTGACGAGACCAACTCCTACATCATGCGCGAGCGGAAGGAGCGTGCCGATAAGGATGCGTACCGCGAGGCCCACGCAGACGACTTCGTGACCACCGAGGGTTCCATCCCGGCCTGGTGCCCTCCCGGCTACCAGGTAGTCACCGCCGAGCAGCGCTCCACCGGCACTCAGCAGTCCTTTGTCGTGGCTTCTGGGTGGTGGGAGCGCAACGGGACCAAGCGGACCGACACTCCTGTCGTGCTGGACCCCGACTCGATGGTCGACGTGACCGACATCCAGAAGCAGTTCCACGCCGAGGTGAAGACCGGCCGCCCCGAGGATGACCTGACCCCGGTCACCAGCATCGAGGAACTGGGCATCGACACCTCTCACCTGACTGCAAACCAGGCAGAGCGGGCCACCGCCGAGCTCAACAAGCTCTGCCGTCTCCCCGCCGGCGACGTCGACACCCTGTCTGAGCACCTGGTTCGGGAGGGTGCCCGTGGGAAGTCCTGCTACTGGGACGGCGAGAAGGTCGCCCACCACGTGACCCTGTCCGGTTCCTTCGTGCGCCCGGTGTCAAAGGCCAGCTACGACGCGCTGACCGGACTGACCGACCACACGACGGAGGCGACAAGGGCGCGCACCGAGAACGGACTGGCGACGGCCAACGTGGAGCGCCACCAGGCGAACTGGACCCTGGCAGAGCCAGCCGGGCAGAAAGCTCTGGCACGGCAGAAGACATCCGCGGAGGAGCTCGCCAAGATCCGCGAGGAGGAGTCGGCGATGTACAAGGAACGTGAGGCCCGTTACCACGAGCTTGTCAACCAGCGCCTGGCCGAGCAGTCCGACTAACCGGCGGCGACCGCAGACGACCCAGGTCCACGACGTCCATGTTGGTCGCGAACTCGCCCCGTTTCATGCCGAGCCCACGCACCTGGCGCGCCGTCCCGTCCGGGTATGCCATGCGTGCAGCATGGGACCTCCCTCGTTGTACCGGCAAGAAAATGGGTTGATTGCGCTGTGCGGCACCAGGATTGCTTGACGTTTCTCGGTGCCCCCGGCAGGAGTCGAACCTGCGACACCCCGTTTAGGAAACGGGTGCTCTTCCGCTGAGCTACGAAGGCAAAGAGCCAGGTGGCCGAGTTGGGGATCGGGGACGCACTCGGCCACCTGGCTGCCCTGCTGGTGTGGCGTTCGCTGGTCCTCGCCCCTCGAACGTGGGCTGGTATCCCCAGCGGGACTCGAACCCGCGTTACCAGCGTGAAAGGCCGGCGTCCTGGGCCACTAGACGATGGGGACCTGGAGATGCTGATCGGATTCGAACCGACGTACGCGGAGTTGCAGTCCGCTCCCTAGCCATTCGGGCACAGCACCATGTGCGGAGGATGCAGGGATCGAACCTGCGCGGGTGTCACCCCGGCCACCGCTTAGCAAGCGGGCGCCTTGCCTCTCGGCCAATCCTCCTTGCTCTGGGCGCTTTGACGAACGACACAACCAGCCGTTGACCTGCGCAGATGCACCCAGGTCCGTCGATCGGGCCCCTTGGGGCACCGTGGCGCCACACCCCAAGTGGGCATGTTCACCACTGGACACCTTCGTCCCGTGCGCGTCCCCGACCTTGGAGAAACCCATGCGCAACACCAACCGCGCCCTCGGCCTGAGCCTCGCCGGCACCGTGGCAGTCACTGCGCTGGTGGCCGCGAGCCTGACCGGCGGCGCCAGCCAGACCCCTGCCCCTACTGCCGAGACAGTCGCCGCCCAGGTGAACGAGTCGCCCGTCGCCATGCTGATGACCGACGCAGGGCCAGCCGCCCAGCGCGACCAGCCCGCGGCCAGCCGGAGCCGGGATCGTGAACTGGTCATCTCCGAGGGCGTCACGCCCCAGCCCGTCGTAGCTGAGCCGGTCGTTGCAACGAAGGCACCCGCCGACATCGAGCCGGTCTACTCCCCACCCCTGGGTTTCACCGGGATCACCCCTGCGCCCGAGCCTGCCCCGGAGCCCGCCGCTGAGCCGGTCTCCGAGCCCGTCCAGGCAGACGAGCCGGTCTCCGAACCCGCAGAGGTGCCCGCCCAGCTCACCTCGGCGCCGGCCGTGCAATCCGAGCCGGCACCAGAGCCTGAGCCTGCGCCTGCCCCGGCACCCCCGTCCAACAGTGGCGGCGTCCTGGGTATCGCGGCCAGCTACGTCGGCACGCCATACTCACTCGGCGCGAGCGGCCCGGGTGCCTTCGACTGCTCCGGCTACACCTCCTACGTCTTCGCTCAGGTCGGCATCAACCTGCCCCGCAGCGCGGCCGCCCAGCAGTCCTACGCCACCCCGGTGAGCAACCCGGCCCCCGGCGACCTGGTCTTCTGGGGCTACCCGGCCTACCACGTCGGCATCTACGCCGGCAACGGAATGGTCTACGACGCGGGCAACCCCGGCACCGGTGTCATTTACCGGTCGGTGTTCTCCGGGGTCAGCGGCTACGGCCGCGTCTGAGAGGTGCCCCCGGCAGGGCTCGAACCTGCGACACTCCGATTAAAAGTCGGTGGCTCTACCAACTGAGCTACGGGGGCGTGGGCTCAGGCCGCGGGCTCCCGGACCATCACCATGCCGTCGCACATCGGGCACCAGACGGCGCTGCTGCCAAGGCTGACCTGCAGTCGGTGTCCGCACTCGAGCTCCTGCTTGCTGTCCATGACGACCTCCTCGTCGCTGGCGATGTTGTGGTGCCCCGGGAGAGAGTCGAACCCTCACGCCCGTACGGGCACTGGTTTCTGAGACCAGCGCGTCTGCCAGTTCCGCCACCGAGGCATTGCGGGGCGACCTGTGAGGGTGCCCTGGAGCGGACGACCGGGCTCGAACCAGCGACCTCCACCTTGGCAAGGTGGCGCTCTACCAACTGAGCTACGTCCACGAGGTACTGCGAGCTGCCCAGGCAGGGCTCGAACCTGCGACATTCCGATTAACAGTCGGACGCTCTGCCAGCTGAGCTACTGGGCAATGAGTGCGTGCCTCCGGAGTCGAACCGGTCCCACGAACTGCGACCGTCGCCGCATGTTCGTCCGGCCCTCGCGGAGACACGCGTCCTGGTGCCGGCGGATCGCTAGCCGTCACGACGGACAACATGAGGCGTACCGGTCTGGCCGGACTTGCCTGCGACCCGGATGGCACCGGGACTGGCGACCCTGACCGGACTCGAACCGGCGACCTCCCGGCTGACAACCGGGCGCTCTAACCAACTGAGCTACAGGGCCTTGGCTTCCCGTCAAGGATTCGAACCTCGATTACTGGAACCAGACTCCAGCGTCCTACCAATTGGACGAACGGGAAATGAGTTGTGCGGCAATGAAACTGAGGTGGCCCGTGTGAGGTTCGAACTCGCGATCTCCACCTTGAGCGGGTGGCGTCTTGACCAACTAGACCAACGGGCCGGGGTGACCGGCGGGGATCGAACCCGCAACCTCCTGACTCACATTCAGGCGCTCTGCCAGTTGAGCTACGGCCACAGTGGTCACGGCAGGGATCGAACCTGCGACTCCCTCGGTGTGAACGAGGTGCTCTGCCATCTGAGCTACGCGACCTGGTGCACCGATGTCGCACGGTGCCAGCACCTTAGTTGCTGAGCGGAGGGTGGAGGAGTTGAACCCCTGCCCGCAATGGACACCACGGTTTTCAAGACCGCTTGCCGACCGACCGGCGGCACCCTCCAGGGTTGATGCGTGCCTCGGGAGGGAGTCGAACCCTCACGCCCTCGTGGACACCGGTGTTTGAGACCGGGGCGTCTGCCTGTTCCGCCACCGAGGCTTGCGAGCCCACCCCCGGGGTCGAACCGGGAACCTGCCGCTTACAAGGCGGATGCTCTGCCAGTTGAGCTAGGCGGGCGAGGTGCCGCTGAACGGAAGGCGTGGGCGTCAGCAGGCCCCGTCGCACGGCGCGTCGCACGTCGTGCAGGCAGCGGGGGAGGGGCGCACTGCTCGAGGCTGGCGCCTTCCGCGTCGACGTCGCCATGGCAGTGCAGCTCATCGAGCCACCGTCTCGAAGAACGACAGCCGGGTGAGTCGGCCGTTGGGATCGAAGGTAAACTCGCCGAACTGTCCGCCACCACGGTCGGACCTCTCGGGTGCTGACCACGGGTCGACGTACAGATCGACGTCAGTGTCTCCCGGCCACCTGCTCCGGGCGATGACGCTTTGACGGACGCCTCGACGACGGAACACTTCGCTGATGAGCTGCTGGTCGGTGAAGCCGTCCAGGGCTGGCGTTGAAGTCTGCTCGTCGTTCATCGTGACCTCCATGGTTTTCGGGTGTGGCGCCACCAGCCGCGGTGTCCTTCTGGTGGCCCTCCCTGGGATCGAACCAGGGCACCGCGGGCTTCAACCGCGTGCTCTGCCAACTGAGCTAGAAGGCCTTGATGCAAGAGGTCGAGGAGTCCCAGTACGGCGCCGGCGCTACCGGACTTGGCTTGGCCACGGGCTTGGCCCACCGGGTGGTCCTGCCTGCATTCGCTGCGGGTCGTGCGACTCCCGCTGGCCGACTGGGCCCTCTACGTGCCGCTCCGAGGACTCGAACCTCGCGCCCTCCGATTAAGAGTCGGATGCTCTACCTGATGAGCTAGAGCGGCAGGTGCCGATGTGGCCCCATGAGGGTCAGGGGCTACGACTTCGCGGGCCACCGGCAGCACCCGTGAGGAAGTTGGAGCGGACGACGGGACTCGAACCCGCACGCTTCTGCTTGGAGGGCAGATGCTCAACCAATCGAGCTCCGTCCGCGAAAGCCGGCCCGAACTCCGAGGCGGCCGAGTTGGTGCGGCAGGACTCGAACCTGCGATACCCGAAGGTGGCGGATTTACAGTCCGCTACAATAGCCACTATGCGACGCACCAGTGGCGCGGGCGGGATTTGAACCCGCGATCTCAAGGCTTATGAGGCCTGCGAGGACGACCGAACTCCTCCACCGCGCAGTGCCCTCGACAGGACTCGAACCTGTGACCTTCGGCTCCGGAAGCCGCTGCTCTATCCGCTGAGCTACGAGGGCAATTCGTTCTGGACTGGCTGGCGATGAGAAATCTGGCCCCAGACCTGGCCTTACATAGACATGGAGCGACAGTCAGAACGGATCATCATTCACCAGAAGAACGCACCCGGAACGTGCCGCTGGTTCACCTACGGGGGCAGCACATACACACTCATGTACGGCGGGCACGGTTTCGGCTGGACGGTGTACGACCAGGACGATCAGCTCGTCGACGAGTACCACACCCTTCGTGAGCTGCGGGCGGGGTTCCTCGGCTCGGCTGCACCTGTCGACTGGGGAGCGGGCTTCGTCGTGGCGGGACGGATCGAACGTCCGACGCCGGCCTTATGAGGGCCGCGCTCTGCCACTGAGCTACGCCACGTCGGCGCACCTCGCTGGGTGGTTCTCAAACCCGCGCAAGCCCCTCATGACGCTGATTCACCGGGTTCTGCGGGGATCACGGCGGCCTGTGTCGCGTCCTGAGCGCCAGCCTATCGAGGACGTGCGCGGCCCGGTGGCGGAGAATTCGCCTCGTCCTCAAACCCGTTTGAGTGTCCCGAATCGGGCTGCGCTGGCTGAGGAGTACGCCGAAGGGGTGCCGGTCGATGAGCTGTCGCGGCGGTTCGGGATACATCGCACCACCGTTCATCGCCTCGCCGCTCAGGCAGGTGTCGAGGTGCGCCGTCGTGGCCTGGACGAGCTTGGGCGTCGTGAAGCTGCGCGGTTGTACAGGCAGGGCATGACGCTCGAAGAGGTCGCTGCTGAACTGAGGGTCGGTGACGAGACGGTGCGCTCTGCGGTCGTCGCTCTTGGCGGGATGATTCGCCCACGTGGCCGTCTTCCGTCTCCCTAGTCGAGTTCGGAGAGGGCCGGTATCATCCACGTTGGCGACCGACCCAAGCCAGATGCCTGTTGGCGACGAGTTCTCCTTGCCGCAGACGACCGCGCAGGATACCGACACGAGTGCGTCCTTCAACAAGTTGAACGCCGCTCGATGCGGGGTTGAGCAGCGCCTGATCTAGGACGATCGGCCATCGCTTCCAAGTGCCGTGGACCTCCCAGGCGAGTCCCACGCCCAGGTGGTGGCCTTGGTTACGCACGGAGATCCAATGATCCGGATCGGCCGCGACAACCTCAATAACGTTCCGGTCCGATGGTCCAGTTTGCATCGTCATGAACGTGTCAATTGGCAGCGCTTCAACCTGCCATCCGACCTGTGCGAGATCGACGTTCTCATAATCTCGGAGGAAGGAAGCATTTCCTGCGTGGTCGTAGATCCACTGCTCGATGACGTCGGCCGGCCAACGCAGGTCGGCGACCATGTCTTGTCGTTGGAACTCTGTGAAGCCGTAGCCGCTCTCGCGGCATCGTTGCGCCAGGTCCGTGAAATCAACAAGCCGCATACAGATATCCTTCTCGACCCTCTGGCATCATCGAGGTCTCTAGCCAAGCAAGCTACCCGGGTCTATCTCAGCTACGGTCAAGATGACTGCCATTGTCAGTGCCGCATGTTGACTCGGATTCCGCCGAGCAATTTTGCTGGACCGAACGAACTGACTCTGTTACGACTCTGCAACGCTTTGAGCAATTCCTCAGTTCCGTCGCGGTCCTTCAAACGCGGACGATGGTGTCCGGTTCTGGTCAGAGGCTCATAGTCGTCGCCCAATCCGAGCAGGATTTGATCTAGGAGCCCTAGTTCTATGTCAGGGAGATGCGGCTCTAGCAGGCCCAGAACGTGCTCGGCCGGCGCACCAGCCTCGGCAAGCTTGACTAGTAGTTCAACAGAGACGTTGTTGCCCTTGCTTGCCCACTGGCAAAACGCGATCACGCTCTGCCGAGACAGCCGGGCGCTGACGAACTCGACGTCGTCGGCGATCGCGCGCTTCACAAGTGGTGCCAGGCGTCGACTCCGCATCACTTGAGCCAGATCGTCGCTCGACAACTCCAACTCGCATACGTACGACGCCAGTTGCTTGGACGCTGCGAAGTATTCCTCGCGGAATGCGAACGGGCGGTCACTCACGAGGGCGTACGTGTCGGCGGTATCAGGCACCAGGTCCTTCTCTAGCAGCGTTGGAAGGAGGGCGAGGCCGACATCGGACAAGCGTTCGGGGTCCAAGCCGTCGGCCAGGTTGAGCTGCCCGAGTAGTCGGACGGTTGCTGCCGAGTACAACGCACCGGAGTTGGCCAGTGCATATGCAAGCCCCAGCCTGGGCTCTTCTTCTACTTCCTCGGCCTTGGTGAGGTTGAGCGTGCCGAGGTTCTCTATCAGTTCCTCGTTGACTCCGAACTTGCTGACGAACTGGCTCACGTTCCAGACAGTCGGCGCGAACCGACCGGCCGACACCACGTGCCCCCAAGCTCCGTCATCGAGGTCCGTCAGGTCAGCAACTTCGCAAGAGTCCGCCGCACGTGCCGCGACGGTTCGCACGGCAAACTCGGCTGCATCTGCAACATCGCCGAGCACAGCAACGAATGCGTCTGGACTCTCGACGGTCACCTCGTCGTCTTGGAGGACGTCAAGGTAGTCGTCCAGGTTCGCGAGCACATGCCCGTAGACGGAGCCATCGGCAGCGTTCATCACGTCAAGTGCCAGACCGGTGCTTTCGTCGAGAGCGACCGACAGGTTCATCCGCGTGACCGGGTACAGGCCTGCGGCCACCGCCGCCTTGCACTGTGTCTCTCCGAGCACACCGAGATCGCCTATCCGCGCGCCGAGCCGACCCAGCAGAGCCATCACGTCGGTCGCCTTCACCGCATCCGTCTCGCCAACGAATGCCTGCATCTGGGCATAGTGCTCCGATACGAACTCCGCGACCTGGTCAGATGTTTCGTAGTCCGTGTCCTTCGCTGCGCACGTGATAGCCGTATCAACGAGGGTCGCGACTACTTCGAGTTCTAGCGGTGCCTTCTCGACCAGATGAATGAAAACACCGTCCCAGCGCGGAGCCAATCGACTTATGAGCACATCGCGAGATTTGCCATCTATCAGGTAGGCGTCGAGAAAAGAGGAGTCATCCCCCGAACGCACGGCGAGCTTATCGATGGCCTTATCGAGGCGCTCAGGGTGCGCAGGTAGGTAGTAGTCAAACACTTCGACGTTGAAAACACTTTCGCCGTCGAGGAAGCGGGAACCCATCTCCTTCTCGACTGCTTCGATCGAGCTTGCCTCATCGAAGTGAAAGTGCGGAGCTGCCCGATCCACCTGGACACAGTGAAGGATGAAGTTCATCGCACTCACGCTGATCGCGATGTCATGGTAGTCGGAGCAGTACAGAGTGAAGTTCTCGTCGATGTAACCCTTAGCCAGCAGATCACGACCCAAAGGAGACACGAGTTCGCTAATAACGGAGTCCAAATTGCGTTCGTCGCCATCCTCGGTTGGCATGACGAGGTCCGTCCTGGCCATTAGTTCCGCCATTGTGGCCTTCATGACGAAGTCTTTAGTCTCCAGCGCCACCCGGGAATCGCGCTGAAGGCGAGCAACATCAACGTCCACGGCGTCGTCCAGCCCATCCGTTCGGTTCCCCACTAACGCGACTAACTCGTCGAACGACAGCTTCAAGGTCCCCTGTCCAGGTCGGAGAAGTTGCACGTCATCGCGGTTCTCGTACAACGACCTCCAGAAATCACCCGATGTCAGGCCTGCCGGCTCGTAGTCGCCCGACTGGTGCCGAAGGACCGGCTTACCTCCGCGGCCCGTCCCCCGGGAGACGATCGGCAATACCTCCTGCAGCCGCTCCCCGGCTGCCTGAGCATGCTTGTCCCAGAGGGCTTTCGATCTCACTCGGTTCTGCGCCGCCTTGCTGCGTACTGCCTGATGCCGGGTCTGATACTCGACCATCTTGTGGAACGCCCGGTGTGCCTCGTCGATTTTGCTTGTGCCGAGCCGGATGGCCTCGAAGTCTTCCAGGTGGAGGTTCTTGTAAACCATCATCGCGAAGAGGCGGTCTGCAGTCAGTCCTTTGAGCCCATTCTCGCCGAGCACGGATGCGCGATAGATCTCGTACTCGTTTCGGATGTTGCGGATTACGCGCATGTCGGTCAGATGGGCGCCGACAAGGTTGACCAATGCGGTAGACGGCTGGTGGTCCGCTTTAGCGAACTCGGCAGCGAGCAGGTCCCGTGCCGAACGGTGGGTGATGAACGGAACCATCGGCACTACCAGGTCGAAGAACTTCGTCCTGTTCGCCGAAGGTGCAGACTCCAACGCCGACGCATGAAGGGCCGAAGTCTTGGCATCCTCACCGTCGGATTCCGCGTCTACTTGAAGTTCCTCGAAGATGCTGTCCCGGACTGCGTAAACGAACTGAATCGGCCGTGACTTGATCTGCTCGGAGTTGTTCAAGACGGTGTTTAGCTCCCGCAGGGTCTCGAAGATGTGCGGGTCCTTGAACCGGTCTAAATCCTCAAAGACCGCGACCTTAGTCTTCGTCCGCTGAAAGAAATAGACGATCTCGTCCAGATACTCGTCGAAGTACGAGTTCTCTTTCGCGCTCAGCTTGACCGCTGCTCCGCCCGCGGAGACGCTCTCCACTCGTATCCGGCTCTGAAGGACACGGAGGCCCAAGAACCACACCCCGCCCACGAACGCGCCGAGGACGCCGACAGCGGCCCAAGCCACCCACGAATGATTGTCGACTACGCGCGCGGGTGCCACGTCCCGGATGCGATTGACCAGGCCAAGAAGAACGGCAACTACGAAGAATACGACTGCTACAACACCGCCCCACATCAAGGCTGGCCAAGGTTTGAACGAGTCGATGCGAAAGTACCTCGACCCCGGCATCTTCGAAGGCGGCTTCCGATAGAGGAGCTGCTTGACGATCTCCTTCTGGATGAGGTTCGTCAAGGGTGCAAGCGATCCGTCCTGCCGGATGCGTGCCCGCTTCGTGTCATCGATTCCCAGGCTCGACAACGACAGATTGACCCACTTGATCTTGCGTTCGTCTAAACCGCCCTGGACACCAAGGATGACGCTGCTCTTGCCACTGCCGTAGTGACCCGCTAGAGCGATGTTCTTCGCGGCCGTCACAGACTTGTCGGTCAGGACGTCGAGGAGGACTGCAGCGTTGCGTCCGTGGAGGTCCTCTTCGTACGCGGGTCCGAGACTCCGAAGGACGGGCACGGCAGAACTCGGTGCTGGTTGCCGCGCCGGTCGATCAGATGACATAGGTGAAATTCTATGGCAGGTGCCCGACATGACTGCGGTTCTCGGGCGTCTGAGCGACGCAGCATCAAGGTCCTCGGGTTCGTCTGTCTAGACGGTCGAGCCTGAACTCAGTGCGGCGGCTCGCTGCTGTCGTCGAAGTACAGCGGCCTCACGGAGGCGGGCTCGGATGAGCCAAGCGACGCTTGCAGGTCCGAGCCAGAGCATCTTGAAGCCGCTCCAAACCGTCAGCAGGACGAGCAGGTGCAGCCAGCCTGGCGCTCCCTGATCGATGAGGCCGACGAGCCAGACGGCGGCGGCGAAGTACGGGATGGCCAGCATCATCACTGCCGGTCCCCACTTCATGCCGCGTCTGGTCCGTATGAGGTCAGCGAGGATGTTGGTGGGCATGTAGCGGCGCAGGAAGTTCCGGATGTGGATGCTGACCACTATCAGGAGGCGGAACATGTTCGGCTCCTCTCAATCGCACGTTTCACCTGAGGAGGCAGTGCGTTGAGATGGGCCCGAAGTCGGGCCGACCGCGTGCGGCCGAGTGGTGAGGAGAAACCTGCCTCGCTTCTACGATACGCCCGAGTTCTGACATCTTGAAGGGCTCACAGCCGCGGGCCGATCGGCTGATTTGCGATTGGACGCCGTCCCGGTCCGTCCTGCTGAGGCTTGGTGATGGCCTGTGCGCGGAGGAGAGCGGCATCGGCGCGGGCATGGTCGATCCTCTGCGCCGCGCTCTCTGGTTCGGGACCGAGAGGGCGGCTGCTGGTGATCCGATAGCGGTCGCGGTAGGCCGCCACCACCCTGGCATCGCGCCGCCACGCCTTCGCTTCCTTCTCGCCCTCGGGTATCGGGCCGAGCGAGGCAGTCCAGGGCTCTTGGTCGGTGAGGGCGCTATCCAGGGCGGTGGTGGTCCGGTGCTCGATGAGCTGTCGACGTTCATCGAGAGCGTGGTGCATGTCCTCGGTCATCGGACCGTCGGCGGACGGGATCAGTCCGGCGATCAGCCGTGGCGTCTTGCGGGTACGGCCAGAACCGGCGGGGCGTGCAGTGGTACCGGCGACGCGGTGGTGAAGGACGGAGGCGATGTCATCGGCGTCCTCGAACCCGCGCGCGGCGACCAGCCGCGGCAACAGGCGATCGAGGTCGTGGTGGTTCGCCTCAGCCCGGCGGAGTTCGGCGGTCAACGCCCCGAACGCGTCGGACTTGATCGCGGCGTCGGCCTGCTCGTCGGTGAGGCCGCTGGAGCGGATGAGAGTTGCCCATCGGTCGTGTTGGGCTGCGGCGGCGATGGTCTCGTACTCGGCGGCGAGCTGGGCGATCGAACCCCACTGCTCCTGTTCGTCAGTGATGGTCTCGTGCGCGGACAACTCCGCACCCACGTGCTGGAGCACCCCGAACAGCACCGACCGGCCGGTCGCGTCGGGATTCTCGCCCGGATGCGCCTCGGCGTGCTCGTCGGCCCGGTCGAGGATCACGTAGGCGCGGTTGGAGTGCTTGCCACGGGTCATCGCGACATAGAAGTTCTCCCTCGTCGTGGTCGGCTCCACCAAGACGTGCGCGGTATCGGCGGTGACGCCCTGCGCCCTGTGGGCGGTGATCGCGTAACCCAGATCGACGTGGTCAGACGCATACGAGGCCGGGAGGACGATGGAGCCGCCGAACCGGCGGCCGGTCTTGCGGATGGTGACCGAGCCGTCGTCGCGGACGCCGGTGATGGTCCAGGCATCGCCGTTGCGCACCCAGGTCTTCCCGGACTGTAGGCGACGGTCGTTGCGGCGGGTGATGATCGTGTCCCCGACCCCAGCAGTGGTGCCGTCGTTCAGCTCGACCTCCCGACCGGGCTTCAATGTGCCGTCGAGGATCAGATCGGCACGAGCGCGCTGGTTGAGGGCGCTCACGTGGTCGCGGGTCTCGGCGACCAGCACCGACACCAACCCTCGCTCCCGGTCCGAGCGCCACGCGGCGTATGCGACGTCGGCCATCGCTTCGGCGTCGCCTTCGCGGATGCGGTCGTGGTTCAAGTAGGTGTCGATCACCTCGGTGCGGCCGTGCCGCAGCGCGAGGGAGGCGGTCTTCTCCCAGGCGTTGGTGAACCGGTGGACGTCGACCAGTTCGGGCGCATCGTCCCGGTCGCCGACGAGGAGCCCGAAGGCGCCGCCCGCGTCGACGGATTGGAGCTGGCCAAAGTCGCCGACCAGTAGCACCTTCGCTCCGGCTCGTTCGGCCAGGTGGGTGATGCGGTCCAACGAGAGGGTGCCGGCGAGGGAGGCTTCGTCGATGATGACGAGCTGACCGGCTTGGAAGTCCTCGCCGTGGATGAGGTGGTTCTGCCACCACTTCGCCGTGTTCTCGCATCTGATCCCGAGGTCGTCGGCGAGCACCTGGGCGGCCACTGCGGACGGTGCCAGCCCGACCACGGAGCCCTCGCCGTGTGCCTTCTCCCACGCACGCCGCAGTGCGTTCATGGCGGTGGTCTTCCCCGCGCCAGCCGGACCGACGAGCACATCAAGCGTCCGACCGGAGACGACGATCTTCATCAACGCGTCGGCCTGATCCCCACCGAGCATCCGCCCCTCAGCATCGGGACGGGCGGTGATCCGCTCCACCGTCGCCACCGAAACGGTGGGAGCGGTCAGGGTGCGGGAGCGGCCGAGCAGCCGGTCCTCAGCGGCGAGCAGCAGCTCGGAGGAGAACACCGTCGAGTGCTTCGGGCGGAACACGCTCGTGCCATCCACACGGCGAAACGCCGCGGATGAGGTGGCGAGGTCGGGCGGCGTCAGCCGCAGCGATGCTTGTTCGGCGGCGTCGGCGATCATCCCCACGATGGCCTCGCGGTCTTGCATGGTGGCGAAGCGCCAGCCCATCGTCTGCCGTGACGCCTCTGCCATCAGGTTCCACCGCCGCCACGTCGAGCGCTTCTCACCCACCACCTCGACCACGGTCTGCCCGAGTTCGGCGATCGCATCCAAGGGGACGTCGTCGGCTCGTAGCAGCAACGGCTTGTCGTTGTCGGTGACAGTGCGTGCCCAGGTGGTCGCATCCTCGCCGAGTACGCCAGAAGCACGTGTGCGCCAGTCGGCAGTCAGGTCGGCCAGCGACCGGACCTCCTTCTCCGGACGCGTGGACAGAGTGGCTTGCGCGCGCAGCTTCACGATCATCGCCGGAGACGGTCGCCGTCCGTGCTTGCTGACGTAGTCGGCGATGAGCCGATCGGTCTCGGCGTCGATGTGCCGGGCACGAGTGGAGAACTCGGCCACCAGCTCCTCCGGCACGGTGCTGATTGCCCACGCCGGGTTCCGGTCCCGGCCCATGTCGCGGGCCTCCCATTCGACGCCGAAGGTGCGGGTCATGTGGTCGGCGAATACCGCCTCGTGCAGCTCCGACAGGGCGACCACGGCGGCGTGCATCGGCCGCCCGTCCAGGCTCCGCCACTTGCCGTCGAACGCGGTCTGGACCTTATTGCTGATGACGACGTGGGTGTGCAGGTGGGGGTCGCCGGCGCGGGAGTCGAAGTGGTCGAACGCCGTCGCGACCAGCCCGGTCACGTCGACCTGTGCAACGGCGCCGTCGCCGGCGGTTGCGCCTGTGCGGGTGGCTGCAACCTCGCGCTCCATGAATGCAACCACCTCCGCAACCGCGCGATGATGCGCCTCCCCGATGAGCGCCTGCGTGCCTGCGTCGGCGACCGCCCACAACGCCGATGCGGACTTCGGGATCGAGAAGGTGAAGTCGAACCCCGCAACTGCCCGCCGTCTACCGCGTTCGGTCTCCTCGGCCTCGATCTGCGCGACCGCCTCGCCCTTCGCGCCCGGACTCAAGCCCCGGTCAAGGTCGGCGATGCGGGCCTCGATCCGCTCCGGCACGGACTTGTAGGCAGGGAAAGCGAGCCCGAGGGGGTCGCCGGTGATCGGGTCACGCCCCATCCCCATCACGAGTTGGAGCTGGGCCTCCGACACCCGATCACCCACCGCGAGCTGACCCCTCCCGAGAGCGGTAATAGCGGAGCCGAGCCACTGGCCCGGCGGTGTCCCCGCCTCCACGTAGTACCTAGTCAGCGGGGTCGAGAGCGACCTGTCACCGTCGCTGGCAGCGACCGTGCGCAGGAGGTACTTGTATCCGTCGCCTGCGCTCATCACGCGCATCGAGACCGTCACCGCGCCACCGCCTTTCGGTAGGCAGGTGAGCGAGCGACGACGACGCGCAGGCGTCATCACCTTGGGGTGACGTGGGGTGGACGGCCGCGCTACTCCTGGAACGAGACTAGCGGGGTGTTGATCCGAGATCGGGGGCGATGCGGATTGCCGCCAGAATCTGTGCGGCAATCTGATCGGTCTGCTCCACGGTGAGTTCAGGAACGTCGCCGAAGTCGGTGCCTCCTCCGCTCAGAGTGCCGGCGATGTGAAAGTGGAGGTGTGGAACGGCCTGGTGCGCTGCTGTGCCGTTGTTCTGCCAAACCGCGATTCCTGGCCGCTCGAACGCAGCGTCGATCGCTGCGGCGGCCCACGCGAGGGTGTCCATCATCGCATGACGCTCGTCGGACTCGGATTCCAACAGGGTCGGGTAATGCCGCACCGGCAACACGAGCAGGTGCCCGATGCCGCGTTGTTCTCTTGTGACGAGCACAGCGATCAGATCGTCACGATAGAGGACCGTGAATGGACGCACCCCACTGAGGTAGTCGCAGAATGCGCAGGGCTCTTGCTCGGGGATGTCGAGGCTGCTCTCGCTGTCGTTCATCCGGCGACCAAGGATCGCAGGAACGCTTGGAACTCGGCACGGTCGATCTTGCCGATCTCGTTCGGATGCACGACGATGCGCAACTCCTTCGAGAACCGTCCGCGCCGGGCGCGAAGGAGGAAGGAGAATGCGATGAGCCTGACGGCGACCTCGGCCGTCAGCTCAGGGATACGGGACTGCCCCTGGCCGAGCAGCGGCACGCAGATCGGCTCTCCGTTGCCGTTGCGATCAACCGCATCCCACACGCTGTCGAGGCTGTCCAGGATGCCTCGGATCGTGCCCTGGGCGCGGTTGTGTTCGTCCATGCAGGTGTACGCGACGCAGTAGTAGCGAGTCGTGCCCTCTCCGTTGAGGACAGCGACGGTCCCGACTGGATAGACGTCTTTCTTGCCGGGCTTCGTGATAGTGCCCACTGGTCCGGTACCTGTCAGCGCGGATGCGATTTCGGCATCAAGTCGCGTCTGTGATCCACCGTAGATCCTGTGAAGCAGGTTGCCTTGAACGCTGCCGTTTTCAATGATGCCCGGCTCTGTGTCGAACGTAGTCGTCATCCCGACGAGGGCTGATGCCTTCTGCTCGAACAGGTCGCCCTCGACCAAGCGGATGCTGATGCTCTCCGAGGGAAAACTTTGCTCGGGGTCCTTTTGTCGCAGGGAGAACAGCGCCCACCCCACGGCAAGTGCTCCCGCGACGGCTAGAAGCCACCATTGACCGTTCAGAAGATCGGGTGCGAAGAGCGCGAGGGCTCCGGCCACAACAGCCAACGCACCCAGGGCTTCCAAGAAGCGCCGGGCAAATCTTCCCGCGTACCGTCGTAGTGACCGCTTGTGGCGCACTACTTATTCAGCCCCAGGCTCTCATACACGGACTCGTTGTAATTGTGTGGGCCGGTCTTGTCTGAGCTATTGAAGTCAGGAACGTAGTGGTCCAGTGCGTACTTGATGATCGTCGGCCCGAACGACACGGACATCGTGAAGTAGTCCTTGTCAGCGAAGGGGGCAGGAATGTTGGTGCCGCTCTTGCCGCGACGGGCTCCGTCGAGATTGGCGACGACAACAGGAAGGCCAAGGGAGATGATCGCTCCGACCTCGTAGGCGAGGAACGAGGAGCCGTCGCCCCCCTTGCGTCGGGCGGCAGGACTGCCAAGCAGCACGACCTGCTTCGTGTTGTTCAGACGCTCCCGCAGTCGCCGCTTGATCGTCTCAGGCGTGCTCGTGTCACGCGCCTCGTAGATGTCGTGTGCGTTAGTGAAGTCGAATTCGATGTTCTTGTTCGCTCGCCAGGCCGTCATGAGTCGGTAGTTGTGGATGTCTTCGCTGGCGAAGGCGACATAGGTCTTGTTGCGGTAGCTCATCGTCGGGCTCCTGGATCGTGTCGTCGCTGAGGATCGACGGAAACCCGGACCCTAGACCCGATTCTACCGTCGAACGGCGACGACCTCGTTGCTTCTAGGCGCCTCTCCCAGAGACGCCCAGCGCGCACGGACAGCCCCTCGCTTCGTCGTCGCGGATACCCTCGTTTTCAAGCGTCGTCGACAACCCTTGAGGGCACGCTGTCAGCCGCTCTGACCTCGACCTGCAAGAGGCGTGGCAGCCCCTGGAAGGACAAATGCGGGGCGGCGCGGAACGATCGCGCTGTCGCATCAGGTGGTTGGACTCGCTGGACGGGCGTCGTGACTCGTGGATGAGGCAGAACGAGTCCTACGCCTGTGCCTCCTGAACTCCACCATGCGGCGCCAGTGTTCACGGAGGGCTCGTGGGCGTTCGTGGGGGCCACCGATCTCTCACACGGTCTCACAACCGCACGAGCAACTCACTGCACTTGGGAGCAGGGACTCTCGCATGACGTCTGCCGTCCTCAATGGGGTCTTGGCAGCCGAACCAGCATCTCATTTTGGTTACCTACCTACATGATGTAGTAAGGTAACGATATGCGCACTTCGATTGTAGACAAGTTGATGGCCATCACGAGCATGTTCCAGCAGGACATGGACCGAGCCTTCGCCGGCACTCCGCTCACCGAGTCACGTGTCGCTGTCCTGTGGACGCTGGCACTGAGCGGGCCATCCACCCAGCAGACCCTCGCCGCGGCGCTGTCGGTGACACCTCGCAACATCTCCGGCCTCGTGGACGCGCTGGAACAGCACGGATACGTGCAGCGCATTGCGCATCCGTCCGACCGCCGTGCCGTGCTGGTGACACTCACCCCGAACGGTGAGACGGCGATGGCCCGGATGCAGGAGGAACACGCCCATCTGGAGGCCGAACTGCGCGACGCCGTCGCGCCGGAGCATCTCGATGCGCTCGAACAGGGCATCGACGCGATCATCGCCCGCCTCGCCACCTTGGTGAGTGCGGAGCAGGCGGACGCTGAGGACGGCTGATGAACACCGCCACTCGCACCCCGCAGACCGAACCGAGTCGAGCCCGAGCGCTCCTGGCTCGCGGTGCGGGGATGGAAAAGATCGTCTACGCCGCCATCGGTCGCGCGATCGCCCGTAAGCCGTGGAAAGCCCGCGACGCCAAGGGCTTCCACTACCACGCTCAGAGCCTCGCGATTCTCGTCATCTTCATCGTGCTCTCGGCAGTCGAAATCCTCATCATCGACCTGATCGTGCATCAGTGGCTCTGGGTGAGAATCCCGCTGCTCATCATCGGCATATGGGGACTGGTCTGGATGACCGGGCTCCTGTGTGCCCACTTCATGCGACCCCACACGGTCGGGAGCGAGGGCATCCGGGTCCGAGACGGCCTCGACATGGATGCTCACGTCACCTGGGACGACGTGTACTCGGTCGGGCTGAAGAACCGCAACTACGAGCCCAAGACCCCGAGCGTGATCGATGACCAGGAAGGCCGATCCCTGGTGATGAACATCACCGACCAGACCAACATCGAGGTCGTCCTGGATCGACCGACGACCATCACCCTTCCCGGTCTGCCACCGAAGGGCGGCGAGCAGGTCATCGACCGCATCTACCTCTGGACCGACGAGGCCAAGGGGTTCCTTGACGCGGTGCGGGAGCACATCGGCTCTGAGGCGGACAGCGCCGCAGGCAAGAAGGCGCGGGCTCAAGCCGCGCAGGACGAAGAACGGAGAAAGCGCATGGCTCAGTACAGCAACGGCCCGGCAATCGAGGTGAGCGGCCTCGTCAAGAGATTCGGTGACACCACCGCGCTCGACGGCATCGATCTCACCGTGGAGCCCGGGTCCGTGCTCGGGCTGCTCGGCCCGAACGGGTCGGGCAAGACCACCACGGTGCGCATCCTCGCGACCCTGACGAAGGCCGATGAAGGCACTGCCCGCGTCTGCGGATACGACGTCGTTCGAGACGCCTACCAGGTGCGGCAGCTCATCGGGCTCACCGGCCAGTACGCCTCGGTGGACAAGGACCTCAGCGGCCACCAGAACCTCACCATGATCGGCCGGTTGCTGGGCATGTCCCGCAAACAGGCCCAAGCCCGTGCCTCCGAACTCATCGAAGAAGCCGGACTCGCCGACGCCGCGACCAAGCCGGCGAAGACCTACTCCGGCGGGATGCGCCGCCGTCTCGACCTCGCGGCGAGCATCATGGGCGAAGCCGCGGTCGTGTTCCTCGATGAGCCCACCACCGGCCTCGACCCCGCCCGCAGGGGCGAGACGTGGGCGATGATCCGCAGACTCGCCGCGCAAGGCTCCACGGTGCTCCTCACGACGCAGTACCTCGAAGAAGCCGATCACCTCGCGAACGACATCGTCGTGATCGACGCAGGCAAGGTCATCGCAGCCGGCACTCCCGACAGCCTCAAACGGCGCATGGGAAGCCAGACGCTCGACCTGCGTCTGAGCGACCCCAGCCAGCTCGAAGAAGCAACGAACCGAGTCCAGAGCATCATCGACGCCGCCCCGGTCGTCGATGCGCACACCGGACAGTTGAGCGCGGCCGTGACCGATGGGCAGGTGATGCCCGCCATCGTGCGGAGCCTCGATGAAGCCGACATCGGAGTCAGCGAACTCTCGCTGCGCCTTCCGAGTCTCGATGACGTCTTCCTGACTCTCACCGGACACCGTGCGACCCCCGCCGACGAGAAGAACGAGAAGGAGGCAGCAGCATGACCACCCAGGCGCTCCCCGCAAGCCACACACCGCTGAGGAAGCACGTCAGCATCGGGCAGGTGCTGGTCCAATCCGCGACTCTCTCCCGACGCGGCATCATCAAGCTCCGCCGTCACCCGGCAGGACTCGCAGACGTCATCATCGGCCCCGCGATCTTCCTCGTGCTCTTCGGCTACGTCTTCGGCGGCGCCATCTCCGGCGACACCGGCGAGTACCTCCAGTACGTGTTTCCCGGCATCCTCGGCATGATGACGCTCTTCGCCACCATGGGCGTCGGCGTCTCCCTCAGCACCGACCTCTCCGAAGGCATCTTCGACCGCTTCCGCAGCCTCCCCATCGCCCGTATCTCTCCGCTCATCGGGGCCATCGGCAGCGACATCGTCCGCCAGCTCGTCTCGCTCACCGCGCTGATCGGCTTCGGGCTGCTACTCGGCGTGCGATTCGAGACCAGCGTGTGGTCGGTGCTCGCCGGATGCGCTCTCGCCCTCGCGTTCGCCCTCGCGGTGTCGTGGGCGCTGATCCTCCTCGCCCTGGCGATCAAAGACCCGATGGCAGTGCAAGGCCTCGGCGCCGTCATCATCCTTCCGCTCGCGTTCGCCAGCAACATCTTCGTGCCGGTCGAGACGATGCCGGGATGGATGCAGACCTTCGCCTCGTGGAACCCGATCGGGCACCTGGTCGACGCCGTGCGCGGGCTGATGATGGGCGGCCCCGTCGGTGAGCCACTGATGTTCACCCTGATGTGGATGGCGGCATTCGTCGTCGTGTTCGCCCCACTGTCACTGATCGCCTACAACCGACGCGCATAGAGTCCGACAAGCCAGAGCATGCCTCAGCGCGATGCCTACCCGGACGTGGCCGCTTCTGCGAGAAGATGCGGCCACGTCCAGGTGGGCCCGATCGTCGGCTGGCTCGTCATCGACCTTGCGCTGTCCGTCTGCGCGATGAAGTGCGTCTGACCCGGCCCTGTCATGTCGTCGGGCACGCACCCCCAGCACGCAGCGCTCCTGGCAGGCCGCCGCGACTGTCAACCGATCATTGCCCGCAGCAAAACCATCCACGCGCCGATCGCACCCGTCGCCTATGACTGCGTGAGGCTGATCTTCGTCCGCCATGGCTCGGCGATCCTGCTCAGCGAGTTCGGCGAGAAGCCCGTCGCGGTAGGCGATATCGTCGCCCTGGCCGCGAACACCGTGTGCGGCAGTGAACCCGAGGGCTCGATTACCGTCACCACCCTCTACCTGGATCGGGATTACGTGATCGACCAGGTGTTCTGGCAGCACGCCGCGCTGCTCACTGATCGCTGGGACGCACAGGACTTCGCCGACGAGCTGTACTCCGAACCGGCTCAGATACTCCACTTGGGTGAAGACCGTGCTGGGATGCTGATGCCGTGGCTGGACGAACTGGTGTCGCTCAGCCTCGATGGTCCGTCGCCGGAGAAGTTCTACCGGATGCAGGCGCTGCTGTTCGCGGTTCTCGACGTCATCACGCCCTATGTGAAAACCACCCCGGCACGGCGGTCCCCGACCCAAAGGAAGGCCAACGGGCCCGGCCTGCCGCGCTATCGGTATCTCGCGCCGCTGCGTGCCGAGGCGCATCAGGCAGCAGCCCTACTGCGTGCCGACATCGCCCGGCGATGGACCCTAGAGTCATTAGCCAGTGAAGTGCATCTATCACGGTCACGGCTATCGGCGGTGTTCGTCGAGGCCTACGGCAAGACCCCCTTGGCCTACCTGAACATGCTGCGTGCCGAAGCCATGGCGCGGCTATTGCGCGACTCCGATGCAACAATCGAGGCAGCCTCGAAGCAGGTCGGCTGGGACAGCCGGAGTCATGCTGCCAGCGTCTTCCGTCGCAGCGTGGGCGTCACTCCGAGCCGGTACCGGAGCAGAGTCCTGAACGGCGTCTAGTGAACTCGATCGTCCTGTGACTGGCCGCGATCGTCCTGCGTCACATGGGCAGATCGCCTCCACCCGTCAACGACCTGGTAGTCCGGTAGGGACTCGTCGGGTTCACCGCCGCGCCTGACGGTCACATCGCTCGTTCCGTTGTCCGTCTCGTCTTGCTGGTGGTCCCGGCGTACCTGGTGGTCACCGAGGCCCTGTTCGGCCCGGTGCTCAGGGTATCGGGAGGACACGACGATGGCGACGACACGGGAGCAAGCCAAGGCCGCACGGGAGGCCAAGCTCGATGAGCTGCACGAGCGCCTGACCGGCGCGGTCGAACGGCTCGTCTCCGGTGAGGACTGGGCGCGTGCGCTCGCATTCGCGGCACGGTTCAGGACGCGATCGTTCTCCAACACGCTGCTGATCTGGGAACAGCACCAGGTAGCGTTCGAGGCCGGCCTCGTGCCCGACCCGTTCCCGTCGTATGTGGCCGGCTATCGGCAGTGGCAGGGCCTCGAGCGGCAGGTGCAGAAGGGCCAGCCGGGGTATCAGATTCTCGCGCCAGTGACAGGCCGCTTCGCTTCATCGAACCCGGCCGACGCGGAGTCGTGGCGGCGACTGGGCAAGGGCGAGAAGCCGAGGGCCGGGGAGGTCGTGCGCACCAAGATGGTCGGCGTCCGACCGGCCTACGTGTGGGACGCGAGCCAGACCGCCGGTGATCCGATCCCTGAATCGCCCGCGCCGAAGCTGCTGGAAGGCGAAGCACCGGCCGGGCTGTGGGAGGGCCTGGCGGTGCAGGTCGAGGCGGCGGGGTTCGCGGTGGTGCGGGTGCCGCACGAGGGGCTGATCCACGGCGCCAACGGCATGACGGACTACACCGTGAACACGGTCGCGGTGCGGGAGAACATGGACCCGGCCGCGCAGGTCAAGACCCTCGCGCACGAACTCGGGCACGTCCTCCTGCATGGCCCCGATGCCGAGGAGGCCCGGCAGCATCGCGGCATCGGTGAGGTCGAGGCCGAGAGCGTGGCGCTGATGGTCGGTGCCGCTCACGGGATGGACACCAGCGGGTACACGATCCCGTACGTGTCGACCTGGGCGGCGCGGGTGGATGGCAAGGAGCCGGTCGAGGTGGTCAAGGCCACTGGTGAGCGGGTCCGCAAGGCCGCCCTGGCGATCCTAGAGCAGCTCGACACCGCCCAGATTGGTGACGGCACCCCACCGGGCCTGGACCGCGAGGCACCCCAGCACAACCAGCCTCAGCGCACCGAACCACAGCGCAGTGGGCCGGCGTACGAACGCACCACGTCAAGGCGGCCGGCGGCGCCTGTGCCTGAGCCGGCGGCGCGTCCCGCCACCGGATCGGTGGCCCTTGTGGGACGGGGCCTGTGATGGTCGCCCCGGACGCCCTGACCGGTGCGCTGGCGCGGGCCGCGGATGCGGGACAGCTCTCAGCGGCGGCACGCGAGTTGGCCGCTACCGCGGTACCGGTGTTCCCGTGCGTGCCGGGCGGCAAGCGCCCGTTGACCGAGCACGGCTTCCACGACGCCACCACCCACCCCGAAGCCGTCGCGGCGTGGTGGCGTCAGCACCCGGCAGCGAACATCGGAATGTCCACGGGGACCGCTTCGGGGGTCGTGGTGGTCGATGTCGATGTCCACGGCCCGGTCAACGGCTTCGATGCCTTCGGTCGCGCGCACGAGGCGGGGCTGGTGGATGGCTGGCAGCTCCTGGTCTCCACGCCCTCGGGCGGGATGCACGCCTACTACCCAGCCGCGCCCGGTGGTGGGCAGCGGTCGTGGCAGGCGGCCCGCGCTGGGGTCGACTTCCGTGGCGACGGCGGCTACATCGTCATCCCGCCCTCAGTCGTGGCCGGTGATCGAGGCAGCGCCTCCTATCGGGTGCGCCAGATCAGCACCGGCCACGTGTCGACACTGGACTCAGATCGGTTGCGGGACTTCCTCGACCCCCGGCCTGCACCGGCACCGCGAGCGGCAGGCCGGGTGCGCGAGGTCAGCGTCGAACGACTGGCCGCCTGGGTCGCCGGGCGAGCTGAGGGTGAGCGGAACCGTGGCCTGTTCTGGGCCGCGTGCCGGCTGGCCGAGAACGGCACCCCACCCGCAGATACCTACGCCGCCCTCGCCCCGGCCGCGGAGCACGCGGGGCTCACGATGCGGGAGGTATCGGCGACGATCCGTTCGGCCTACCGCACCACCCACCCAGCGCCGCGACCATCCGTCGACCGGTCGGCGGCGGGACCGCGCAGGGTGCCAGACCATGCAGCGGGGCGGGTGCTGTCATGAGTCCGCTGAGCAGTCTGGTGGTGCGGCGTCGTGGTGGACGACTCGCCGTGATCACCGCCGTGGCCGGGACGGTGCTGATCGCGCTTGGTGCGTTTTGGCTTTCCTTCACGGCGTTGGCCGATCTGGCCCGGCGTTCGGGTGTGGATGAGGGGCAGGCGTGGGCGTGGCCGCTGATCGTGGATGGGATCATCGTCGTGGCCACGGTGTCTGTCGTGGCGCTGGCTGGCCAGCGTGGTGCCTGGTATCCCTGGGCGCTGCTGGCGGCTGGGGCGATCGTGTCGGTGACGGCGAATGCCCTGCACGCGGTGGTGGCGGCTGATGCCGATGTGCCCGGTGTGCTGGCCGCGAGTGTGGCGGCGGTGCCGCCGCTGGTGCTGCTGGCGATCACCCACCTGACCGTCATCCTCACCCGCCCCCTCCCGGCAATCGAACCTGCCACGACCAGCGCGGTGCGCGAGGAAACCACGCCCGCGGAGCATCCGTCAGGCGAAGTCATCGTGCCTCCGCCCGCGAAGCCGAGGCGGCGCCAGCCGACGCCAGAACGGGATGAGACACCGCAGGAACTGCCGCGACGGAGCGAACCCGGCCTGCACCCTCGGGCGGGTAACGCGGGCGAGAGTCGTCGCGAGGTCGCCACCGAGCTGCGCGGCCAGGGGTGGTCGAACAAGCGCATCGCCCGCCACCTCGGGGTCCATCCCTCCACCGTGGGCCGCTGGTTCACCAGCGCGCACCTTCCCGACGACACGACCGTCAAGGACACCGTCACGGAGGCGAGAACACCATGAGCACCACCACCGACCACACCCACGACCGGCACGCCCGCGAGCATCCGCGCGACCGTGAGCGCCAGGTGACCGATCAGGACACCGGCCGCAAGACCCCTGACCCGGCAGCCGAGACGACGCCAGAGGCGGTTCAGGCCGCGAAGACCGCCCACCGCAACCGAGTCGGCAGGACGACGGCGGCGGACAGTGCGCGGCGGGCTCGGGGTGTGGAGTGGGTGCGACCCACCGACCTGCTCGCGCGGCAGTCGGCAACGGCCGCGGGGCGCGGTATCGACTTCGAGGTCGAGCTCGCCCGCCGCACCCGCCAGGCCACCGGCCATGTCGCCCGGGTCAGCGGTCGCGGTATCGGCAGGGCCGGGAAGGCGGTCAGTGAGCGGGCGCGGCGGCTGCCGGATGTGTCGGAGTTCGGCCGTGGGGGCCGGCACCAGTCGTGGGTGAGCCGTTCGGGGATCGGGCTGGGGTGACCACAGATGCGCACCCCCACCATGACGCCGCCGTCGCAGCCGGTGGTGTGGGGATGCGCGTGCACCTGTCTGTCAGGAGGTGCCCGACCATGAGCACGAGAACACCCACACACCCGCACACCGCTGAGGACGAGGGCGGTGTGGACTTCACTGCCAGCGACGGGCTGCGCGCACTGCTGACCCGGCTCCACGCCGCTGGGCCCGGAGCGTGGAGCCATGATCCGGTGGCCGCGGAGCTGATGGCTCACACCGCTGAGAAGTATGAGCCGCTGGCGCGCAAGCATGGCCTGGACCCGTGGGAGGCGGCGTCGGCGGCGTTCAAGGTGATGATCACCCGCGCCGCCCGCGAAGCACGTGATCCGTGGGCGGTGATCACGCATGCGGTGCGGATCACCTGCATCTTCGAGGAACGCGCCCAAGGCCTGCTCTGCTCGGTGCACCAGGCTCGTCGCCCGCACGTCTCGGCGTTCCACGACCCGGAGCGGTTCTCTGACCGGGAGAACCCGCTGGTGGACTATCACCCGGCCTTCCACATCACGGACCCCCACAACCACGACACCGGCGACGCGGAGACGGACTCCGCCAGCGCGGGGTCTGATGGTGGTGGGCGTGGGTCGGATCGGGCGTGCATGTCCGCCGGGTCGGCGGCCGAGGACGCAATTGCCCTGTTCACGCTGCTGGGCTGGGAGCCGGCCACCGCCCGGGCTGGGGTGGAGCATGTCTGCGGGGCGCTGACCAAGACCGGGGCCCGCCAAGCCGCCTACGAGACCTTGCGGCGGGACAAGCACGCTCGCGTGCTGCTGGACATCCCGCGCCGCTCGTGGACTGCGCTGCTGCGCGCCTTATTGGGCAACCCGCACCCCGCCTACGCCGCCACGAGCACCGGGCGGGGTGTGCTGCGGCGGCTGCTGATCGGCGAGACCCTGTCGGTGCTGCTGCGCGATGACGACCTCATCCTGACCATCTCCCTCGCAGCCCCCGGCCACCACGACCATGGTGGTGAGGGGTCGTGAGCGCGCCGGCGGGATACATCGAGTTGGAGCGCACCGTCGACTCCATCCGGGTGGGGCGGCGGCACCGGACAGCGTTCGGGAACATCGACGAACTCGCCGCCTCGATCGACCGCGACGGGCTGTTGCAACCGATCACCATCACCCCCGACGGGGCCCTGGTCTGCGGTGCGCGGCGGTTGGCGGCGATCAAGCAGCTCGGCTGGCGCAAGGTCAACGTCTGGGTCCGGAGCGGGATCTCCGATCGCCTCGGCCACCTCCTGGCCGAGCAGGACGACAACGTGCTGCACAAGCCGCTGACCCAGACCGAGGCCGCAGCCCTGTATCGGGAGCTGAAGACCCTCATGGCTGAGGACGCTGAGCGCAGGAAGTCCGCGACGCAGTTCAGCCGGGAACGACAGCCAGGAAACGACGGTCCCGGCGAATCGCCGGGACCGTCAGGACCACTGGGAGAAGCGCGCGAGCAGGCCGCTCGCATGGTCACCGGGACCGCCTCCTATAAGCGCTTGGAGCAAGTCGGATGGCTCCAGAGGATCGCCGAGGACCCTGCCCAGCCCGCCGAGCTACGGGCACGGGTGGCCGCCGAGCTGGAGCGCATCGACGCCGGCGCACCCGTGCATCCGATCTACGAAGCGATCCGCAACGCGGCCGAGACCGCCAGAGAGCGACGAGAAGTGGACCTGCATCAACTCGCCGCCGACGCCCTCGCCCGCGCCAAGCAGACGAAGACTGGTAAGCGCCCGCCTCGGCCCCGACCGGTCACCGACGACGGCGAGCCCGCCCAGTATCCGGTGCGGGCATTCGTGCTCACCTGGGGCGAGCTGGAGCAGTGGTGGACCCACTATGACGCCGAGCACCTCGCGGTCGAGCTGAGCGATGAGCAGATCGAGTCGTTCCTGACCACCGTCGAGGGCACCAGCCGATTCGCCGACGAACTCCGCACCCTGCGCGACCGCGACACCGCTGACGAGCCGGTAACAGCTCGCGCCCACTTGCGCGCCCTCTGACGGCCACCTTCGCCCTTCCCGTTCGTCCTGCGTCGGTTGGTGGCGGGAGCGCACCTGGTGGGCATGAAGACTCCCGACCTCTCCGAGCCCCGCATTCGCCGCCGACTCATCGCCGCCCTCACCGCCGTGCTGGGCGCGTTGATGCTGGCCGGTGTCGGCGTCTACGGGCTCCTCGTCGGCCCACCCGACCAGAGCCGCGGTGATGACGACAGCGAGACTCCTGGCCCGGTGGTGACCGCGCCGTCCGATCCGGTCCCCACCACGACACCGCGGCTGCCGGTCGTGCGGGCCTCGGATGATCCGGAGGCCTTCGCCCGCAACGTCGCCACCGCGTTGTTCGAGTGGGACACCGCGTCGGGGTTCATGCCGTTGGACTACACCAGCGTGATCCTCGACGTCGGCGACCCCACCGGCGCCGAGCAAGCGGGCCTGGCTTCCGACATCGCCGCCTACCTCCCGTCCCGGGATGCCTGGATCGAGCTGCGGCAGTACGCCACCATCCAGCACCTCACCATCGACGACGCCTACATCCCCGACGCGTGGGCGACCGCGGTCGAGCAGGCGCAGCCCGGGCAGCTCGCCGAGGGCACTGTCGCGGTCACGATCGAAGGCACCCGCCACCGCGCCGGCCTGTGGAACGACGAACACGTCACCAGCGAACACAAGGTGGCGTTCACGGTGTTCGTGGTCTGCGGCCCGACCTACGAGACCTGTCATCTGCTGCGGCTGTCCCAGCTCGACAACCCCCTCCGATAGGTCTGGGGGTCATTGGTCGTGTTGAAGAAACTGCTCATCGTCGCCCTCGCCTTGGTCTTCCTGGCGCCGTCGCTGGTGCTGGTGGGGATCGGGGTGGTGATGAACCCCGCCCTGAGCGCCACGGGCTCCTGCACCATCCCCGGCGGCTCGAACGTCACGGTCGGCGACGTCCCCGACGAACTCACCGTGACGACGGCGAACGGTGAGACGTTCACGCTGAACCGGACCCAGCTCACCCACGCGGCGACGATCATCGAGAGCGGCAGCAGCATCGACGGGATCACCCGCGACGGCCTTCAGATCGCGTTGATGGCGGCGCTGACCGAGAGCACGCTGCGGATGCTGTCCAACACCAGCGCCTACCCGGAATCCGGCGACTACCCGAACGACGGCGACGGCTCCGACCACGACTCCCTAGGCCTGTTTCAGATGCGTCCCCAATCGGGCTGGGGCACGGTTGCCGAGTTGATGGACCCCGTCTACCAGGCACAGGCGTTCTTCGGCGGCCCCACCGGACCCAACCACCCCTCACCGCGGGGCCTGTTGGACATTCCCGGGTGGGAGGAGATGGACAAGGGTGAGGCCGCCCAAGCCGTCGAAGTCAGCGCGTATCCGGACCGATATCGGAACTACGAGCCGGTCGCCGAGACCATCCTGTCCACCCTCACCACCACAACGACGACGGCCGACACGAGCGGACCGACTGGGGACCCTGTGGTGCAGCCGGTGGCGGTGGGGTCGTCGCGGGTGGTGTTCCCGATGCCCGAGGGCACCTGGGTGCTCACCAGCGAGTACGGGCCACGTATCCACCCCATCACCGGCGAGGGCTCCTTCCACACCGGGACCGACTTCGCCGCCCCTGACGGCACACCACTCCTGGCCGCTGCGGGCGGGACGGTGACGGTGGCGGAGTTCTCCGGAGGGTACGGCGGGCTCATCGTCATCGAGCACACCATCGATGGCGCCACGGTGGCCACGGCGTATGCGCACATGTGGGAGCACGGCATCCACGTCCAAGCCGGCGACACCGTGACCGCGGGGCAGCACATCGGTGACACCGGCTCCTCGGGCAACTCCACGGGGCCGCATCTGCATTTCGAGGTCCGCCTTGGCGGCACCGACGGTGAGCACACCGACCCCGCCGCCTGGCTGAATGCCCACAACGCCGCCGACCTGCCCGAGCCCGAGACCGGCGCACCCGGCGGCGACTGCGATCCCGGTGGTGGAACATCTGGTGGTGAGCCGGACCCCCTCGATGGTGACCCGGACCGCCTGGTGGACGATCCGACCTCGGATGGGCAGATCACCGCGCGGATGCTGCACCTCTACACCCAGACCATCGCCGCGTTCCCCGACACCTCCTGGGCCTGCTACTCACCCCGGCCCGGCACCAGCTCCGAGCACCCCCTCGGGCGCGCGTGTGACGGGACCTTCGGCAACGTCATCGGCGAGTACCCGACCCCTGAGCAGCGCGAACTGGGGTGGGAGGTCACGAACTGGATGAAGGAGCACGCCGAGACCCTCGGGGTGGAGTATCTGATCTGGGACGGGCTCATCTGGTCCCTGGCTCGGGATTCTGAGGGGTGGCGCTCCTACGACGGCGGCGGCATGCACGACCCCGACAGCATCACCGGATCTCACGCCGACCATCTCCACGTCACCGTGCGGGCCGGGAGCTGATCGAGCATGGACATATTCCCCGACTTCAACGGCCTCGGTGGGATCGGCGATCTGCGCGAGGTCATCGGCGCCCTGCTGACCTTCGTGCTCATCATCGCGGTGCTGATGCTGATCGTCTGCGCCATCGTGTGGGCGCTGTCGACCGCGAACGGCCACCACGCCGCCGCCACCAAAGCCCGCATCGGAGCCTGGTCCGCCCTGGGCGCCGCAGTCCTGGCCGGCGGCGGAGTCGCGTGGTTGAACTGGCTGATCGACCTCGGCCAGCAACTCTGAACCCCGCCACGAGCGGACCCCTCATTGGCTCACAGGGCGTGGGGCGGGCGGTGCACCTGATCGGCGAGAACCACTGTCTCGCCGACGCCCCGAAGGAGCACCCGCCATGACCGTCCTGAGCCTGATCACCGAAACCACCGCCGCGGCTGCCACAACGTGGCCGGTGGTACTGCCGGCCAACATCGACATCAACCCCAACGACTCCGGACTTCCCGGAATCAGCCAGCTGCGCACCATCGTCGGCGCCGTGATGACGATCGGCCTCATCCTCTCCGTCCTCGCGTTGATCATCTCCGCGATCGTGTGGGGCTTCGGCGCCAACTCCTCCAACCCGCACCTGGCCGGCCGGGGGAAGATCGGCGTCCTCGTGAGCTGCGGCGCCGCCGTGATCTGCGGTGCCAGCGTCACGTTGATCAACTTCTTCTGGGACGTCGGCCAGCAGGTCTGACCCCACCCACTCGACTCTGCTTCCTGAAGGAGTGATCTGCGGTGGGTGTGTGCGATATCCCCCTCGTCTCAGCCGTCTGCGACACCGCCGGCGAAGCCGCCGCGTCGCTGGTCTCCGCACCGTTCGACTGGCTCGCCGGAGCGATGGGCGCCGCCGCCGGCTGGCTGTTCGAGGCCGTCTGGTCGGTGTTCGACACCACCACCCTGGTCGACGTCACCAGCGATGAGTACGTGGCGGTCTACAACATCCTGTTCGGCATCGCCGTGTTCGTGATGCTGCTGTTCTTCTGCCTCCAACTCATCACCGGACTCATCAGCCGCGACCCGACCGCCCTCTCCCGCGCTGCCCTCGGCCTCGCCAAGAGCGTCCTCGGGTCATTCATCGTCATCACCCTGACCGCGCTGTTGTTGGAGATCGTCGATCAGCTCTGCATCGGGATCATCCAAGCCGCGGGCGAGACCACCGAGTCGATGGGCGACAAGATCACCCTGCTCGCCGCCGGGCTGGTCGGGATCAACATCGCCGCACCCGGCGTCGGGGCCATCATCACGATCTTCCTCGCCGGGCTCGCCATCTCAGCAGCCGCCATCGTGTGGCTCTCGCTCCTCGTGAGGAAGGCGCTGCTGCTGGTGGCGATCGTGCTGGCACCGCTGGCGTTCTCGGGTGCGTCGTGGGATGCGACGAAGGGGTGGATCAGCAAGTGGGCGATGTTCGTCATCGCCCTCATCGTGTCGAAGTTGGTCTTGGTGGTGATGTTCCTCGTTGCCATCACGCAGGTGTCGGCGCCGATCGATGGGGACCTGGCCTCGGTCGCCGACCCGATCGCCGGGATCGTGCTCATGGCAATGGCCGCCTTCGCGCCGTACATGACTTACAAGTTCCTGAACTTCGTCGGCTTCGACATGTACCACGCCATCGGGTCCGAACAGGACGCCAAGAACGCCCTCAATCGACCTGTCCCCACCCCCTCGAAGCCGCAGGGCGGTGCGGAGCCGAAAAAGGTCCTCGACGGCGGTGAGGACAGCAAGTCCGGAGGCGGCAACGGCGGTGGTGGTGGGAAGAAGCCGCCGCAGCCCAAGAACCCAGCACCCGGCGGCAGCGGGTCTGCTGGGGCCGGTGGAGGGAAGGCCGCCACCAGTGGTTCCGCCGGAGCAGGCGCCAGCGGTGGAGCTGGCGCAGGAGCGGGTGCTGGCGCTGCGGCGGCGGGTCCCGCAGCCGCGGCCGTGGTGGCCGCGAAGGTCGCCAAAGACGCCGCGACCGCCGGACCCAAGGCCGGCACGGCCCTCGGCGGGCAGGGCGAGACCGCGGCAGACGCCGCCGGACAGACCGGCAACACCCCGCCGGCCGCGCAGGCACCCCCGCCGTCGACGCCGCAGCCCAAGGCGCCCAGTGGCGGGCCGTCCGGTTCCGAGGCGCGCCCGCCGAGGCAGCCCCCGCCGCCTGCGCCGAAGCAGACCGGGAAGGAGTAAGCCGCCATGCCCATCAAGCAGAACGAGCCCGCCACGTCGGTGGAGTTGGTGCCGGTGAAGTTCTCCCGCCTGACCCGCCGAGGCATCCTTCTCGGACTCTCGCTCTCGCAGCTCATCACCCTCGCCATCGGCATCCTCTCGGTCGTGGGTGCGCTGTACGCCGGGGGCGGCATCCTGCTCGCGTACACCGCACCGCTCTGGGTGGTCGCCGCCTGCCTGACGTGGATACCGATCGCGGGCCGGCCCGCGGTGGAGTGGCTGCCGGTCGCGTTCTGGTGGCTCTGGCGTTCGACCGGCGGACAGCTGCTGTATCGGCGGCGGGTCGTCACCCCGCGACCGGTCGGGACGCTGGCGCTGCCTGGTGACATGGGGCGGCTGCGCGAGTACACCGATCCCGAAACTGGGGCGGGGATGATCCACGACCCTCACCAGCAGACGTTGACGGTCGTCTGCGAGGTGTCGCATCCGGCGTTCGTCCTGTTGGACCCGGGTGAGCAGGAGCGCCGGGTCACCTCCTGGGGACGAGTCCTGGCGACGGTGTGCCGCTCGGGCAGGATCGCCGCGTTGCAGGTGCTGGAGCGGACGCTGCCGGACTCGGGGACAGGGTTGGCCGAATGGTGGGAAGCCCACGGCACCGAAGACGACACCTGGGCCGCGACCACTTACGCCGAGTTGATCGATCGCGCCGGACCCGCCGGCGAACGGCACGCCACCACCCTGTCGCTGTCGTTGGACATGAAGAACGCGGCACGGCAGATCAGAACCGCCGGTGGCGGTATCCGCGGCGCCGCCGCCGTCCTGCGCCAAGAGATGAGCACGCTCGTGGCTGCTCTGCGGTCGGCCGACCTGACACCTTTGGGATGGCTGTCGCCGGGTGAGATCGCGGTGATCCTGCGGTCTGCGTATGACCCGGCGATCGCCGCCACGTTGGAGCGCCACGGCGAACTCGGCCAGGCCCTCGCGACCGCCGGACCCGTCGCGGTCAACGAGTCATGGACTCGCCTGCGCACGGACTCCGCCCACCACGCCGTGCTCTGGGTGAGCGAATGGCCACGGTCGCTGGTCTATCCCGGCTTCCTGTCGCCAGTGCTGCTCTCCACGGGTATCCAACGGAGCTTTTCGCTGATCTGCACGCCGATGCGCTCCGATCAGGCCGCCAGGGACATCCGCAAGAAGAAGGTCGAGCACATCTCCGATCAGGCGCAGCGGGCCAAGATCGGGCAGATCGAAGACGCCTCCCAGACCGCCGAGTACCAAGACGTGCTCCAGCAGGAAGCCGACCTGACCGCAGGACACGGCGTCCTCAGATACACCGGCCTCATCTCCGTATCCGCCCCCACCGTCGAAGAACTCGAGGCCGGGGTCGCGGCGATCGAGCAGGCCGCCATCCAAGCCTCCTGCGAGACCCGGTTGTTGGTCGGTCAGCAGGCCGCGGCGTTCACCGCCGCCGCACTACCGCTGTGCCGCCGCGTCTGACCGTCACTCTGAACTGGTTGGCTTGACGAGGATGGTTGCGGCCGGGTCGACGTCGGGAGCCCAGGCCAGGGCCGGGAGGTCGGTGCCATCGAGGCCGTCGAGTTCGAGGCGGACCCTGCCGGCCAGGTGGGCCGAGTTGATGGACTGACCGTTGGCGATAGAGGCGTAGAACTGAGCTGCGTAGTTGATCGCGTCGCCGTCGTCGATCTCATCGGCCATCCCGATGGCGAACGGCACCACTTGCTCCACGAGGGCATCGATCTGCGATGCGGAGTTGCAGGAGTTCAGCAAGACCAGCAGTGGCGGGTCGTCGGTGGCTCGGATGGCGTTCGCGAAAGCCGTGGCGGTGACGATCACACCTTCGTGGGGTTCGTCTTGCTCATCCTCGAACACGATGAGGTCGTCGTCACTGTGTCCGGAGAAGTGCACCACGTGCGGTCGGAACTTCGTGATCCCGTCGAGAAGGTCGGCCGTCGTAGCAGCGGGCCGCACGTCGAGGTCGATCTGGTCGCGATGCAATGCCGACTCGACCGCTGATCGGATGCGCTTCTGCTCGCGCCCCACGCGCAGGTCCCCCGCGGACGACGCCCCCAGGATGAGCACCCGGAGCTTCTCGGGCTTCGGTGCGGGCAACTGGCGCAGCGCGTGATCCACGGCGGATTCGGTCTGGCTGATGCGCGAGTCGAGAGCTGCCTTCTCGGTCGCGGCACGGCGGTCGGCCTGCTGTTGCTCTCGCTGACGCCGTCGCTCGGCGGCATCGGCTTCGGACCGCTCCGCCCGCGCGAGCTTGGCCTGCAACGACGACTCTTCCTTCGCATAACCGGCGGCCTTCGTCTGCCAGCGACCCGCTTCCTTCCCCGCGGTCTCAGCTTCCTTGTCCTTTCGCTCGGCCCCACGAAGTTTGCTCTTCATCGTGGACTCGCTTTTGGTCTTCGCCGCTGCCTGGCGAGCCTTGGTGGCCTCGGCGCGTTTCACGGACTCCTTCGATCGGTAGTCCCCGGCCTTCCTCTCCGCCTCGACCCGCTGCTTGCGCTTGCGTTCGAGCTGTCCTCGGTACTGGCTCGCGCTCATCTGACTTCTCCTCGCCCCATCGCGTCCTTGGTTGTCACGCTACGCCGAGCCACGGACATCTCCGGGGAGATCGTCGTGCACCTGGCTGACACATCCCAGGTCAGAAAGGCGCTCCCATGCCGACGTTCCACGACCCGCTCGCCGACGCGGCCGAAGCCTCCGAAGCGCTACGCGGCCTCGCCCACGCCTCCCGCGTATTCGACGACCCTGCCGACACCTACACCGTGTTCGGTGACCTCCTGGCCGGAGTGCGGTCGCTGCGCCAAGTCCTCGACCAGCTCGCCAACACCCACCTGAACGCGCGGGATCGCGCGTCCGACGACGACGGCAACCCCGCCGCGGGTGCGGCGTCCGCGCTGGCAGCCGCCGATGAGCTGCACCAAGCCGGCACCCTGCTCGATCAGGCCTACGACCGGCTCGACACCGCCTTCTCCCACTCCGGGCGCATCGCCTGGCACCCCGAACCCGTCCTGGATCGAGACGCCGCGCGGGAACGGCTGGCCGCACGCCTCGACGGCGACCCCACCACCGCGACCACGACCGTGAAGGCGGGGACGCTCACGTTAGCGGTGTGGCCCGATACGCCGGTGGCTGAGCATCAGCGCTACGCCTACCGGATCACCGACACCACCACCGGCCAAGCGGTGGAGGGCCGGGACCTGTTCACGGGCGCCGGCACCGCCGTTGAGCCCGACCGCGCCCTCCGCGACCTGGCCACCTTCCTGAGCGCCGCTGGTGAGGCTCGCCAGTACGCCCTCGACCACCCCGGCAGCAACCCGGAGAACGAGGGCCTGTTCCCCGCGTGGGTGGGCGAGGCCGCCCGCACCAACACCGACGCCCTGGCCGAACTGAGCGAGCACGGCCCCACCAACCCTGATCCCGAAGCCGCGCACTTGGGGCGGCGGTGGCTCAGCGTGGTCTTCCTTCAGGGCGAGGAGGCCGATGCGTTGCTCGACCTGATCGACCGCGACGGCGCCGACGCAGCCATCGAACACCTGAAGGGCTGGGACTACGGCGATGAGACCACCGATGCGGCATTGGAGAACGGCTATGTCTACGACGATCAGCCGCCGGCGAGTGGCACCGACCGGACCCTCACCAGCAGCGAGTACGCGGTGACCTACAACCACGCCCTCGCCCACGTCGGCCTCTACCGGCAATTCGACACCCCGCCCGACCCGGCACTCCGCGTTGATCCGCCTGCTCCTGAGACCGCCAGCATCAGTACGGGGCCGTCGCCTCGTGCGCAGCAGGCAGCGTCGGACCGGGAGGGTCATGAGGCGCGGCGTGCGGCGTTGGGCGCGGACCGCGACTGGTTCACTACTCCCTCCCGCAGCTCGGCCGATTCGGGGCGGGGGTTGTCGCTGTGACCGGCACCGAGCGGGAACGGCTGCACACCTCGGTCCTGGTCGCCCCCGCCAAAGAACGTCGCCGGCTCCGCAAACAACGCCGCCAAGCCGCCACGAGGCTCCAGGCCGAGCAACGCGCCGCTGAGAAGCACGCCGCGCGGGCGAAGGCAGAGTCCGAGCGCGCCGAACGCCGCGCCACCACCTACCTGCCCGCTGCCAGTGAGCCCGGCCCGGCAGCGCTGCGCACGCCGGGCCGATTCCGCCTCCCGCGCCACCAAGACACCTCCGCGACCCTCGCCGGGGCGTATCCGTTCGTCGCCGAAGGCGGACTCGGCTCCGATGGCGTGTTCGTGGGCCAAGACCTCTACTCCGGCGGATCGTTCGTCTACGACCCCTGGGTGCTCTACGCCCGCGGGATCATCACAGCACCCAACGTGGTGCTCGCCGGGATCGTCGGCTCCGGCAAGTCCTCCCTCGCCAAGTCCCTCTACACACGATCGCTGCCGTTCGGGCGCCGGGTCTACGTCCCCGGTGACCCCAAGGGTGAGCACACCGCGGTCGCCGAAGCCGTCGGCGGGAGGGCTATCGTCCTCGGCCACGGCCTGAACACTCGACTCAATCCCCTCGATGAAGGCCACCGACCCGGCGGGCTCACCGACGAGCAGTGGAAGACGACCGTGGCCTCGCGACGCCGCGACTTGATCGGCGCCCTGGCCGAGACCGTGCTGGCGCGGGGGTTGACGCCGTTGGAGCACACCGCCGTCGACCTGGCGCTGACGCAGACGGTGCGGGAGAACGACGTGCCGATCCTGCCAATGGTCGTCGACCATGTCCTCAACCCCAACAGCTCAGATACGGACGCTGACGGCCGGCTGGCCGAGGACGGCCGGCTCGTCGGCCACGCCCTCCGCAGGCTCGTGGCAGGTGACCTCCAGGGGCTCTTCGATGGCCCATCGACCGTGGCCTTCGATCCGTCGCTGCCGATGATCAGCCTCGACCTCTCCCGCGTCACCGAGAACAGCACCCTCATCAGCGTGCTGATGACGTGCTCCAGCGCGTGGATGGAGTCCGCACTGTTGGACCCGGCCGGCGGTCAGCGGTGGGTGATCTACGACGAAGCCTGGCGCCTGATGTCCCACCCCGCGCTCTTGAAACGCATGGACGCCCACTGGCGGCTCGCGCGGCACTACGGGATCGCGAACATGCTGATCTTCCACAAACTCTCCGACCTGGACAACGTCGGCGACCAGGGCTCAGCCATGCGCTCCCTCGCCAACAGCCTCCTCGCCAACGCGGAGACCAGGATCGTCTACCGGCAAGAATCCGACCAACTTGGCCCCACCGCGACCGCCCTCGGACTGACCGGCACCGAGCAGAAACTCCTCCCCAGCCTCGGGGTCGGGCAGGGGTTGTGGCGGATCAAGGACAGAGCCTTCGTCACCCAGCACCAGCTCCACCCGGCTGAGCTGTCGCTGTTCGACACCAGCTCCCGCCTCACTCAGGGGGTCATGTGATGGGGGCCTCGAAGAAGCCACGCCGCACCACCTTGCAGGACCCCGCGGAGACCCCGGTTGTACTCCCGCACGTCGTCGTCACGGTCGCCGAGAACGGAACGTTGGACGTCACCGTCGACGGCGCACCGTTCCCGCCACCACAACAGGATTCCGCGTGGACGCGCAGCACCTTCGGTGAGCTGATGGATGCCGTCACCGCTGACCGCACCATCGCTGTGCGGATCGAGGTCCGCGAGAGCGACGGGTCCGTGTTCACCGACCTCATCCGCGCCCGTCGCCCCGCACGACCCGAGCTGGCCGAAGTCGAGGACGCCGAGAATCGGGGCCGTGGCGGCGAGAACCAGCCTGCCTCCAGACTCGTCGAGGTCACCGGCGAGGGGTTCGTGCCCGGTGAGGACGTCGGGGTCGCGCTGATCGTCGCTCACACCGACGCCACCGGCACCGGCCAGGCCCGCGCCGTGATCGACACCGGCCACCTCGCGCCTGCCCTGGCGGGCGGGACCGGTGAGGTTGTGCTGCTGGGCCGGGTCTCGGGCACCCTGCACATCCGGCGGGTGTCATGAGCACCGGGCAGCGGCAGACCGGGAGCATGGGCGATGAGCTGACCAACGCCGCCATCGTCGCCCTGATCGGCGCCTTCGGCTTCGCGCTCGTTCTACGCGCCGCCGGGAGCGTGGCGGCGTTCCTCACCGGCGTACCCCAACCCGCGTCCGGCCCTGCATCCGGGCTCGGTGTGCTGTTCAATCAGGCCGACCCCGCGATGGCGTTGGATGCCGAGGGGTTGAGCCCTGTTGCGTACTGGATCACCGCCGCCGTGCTCCTCGGTGCTCTGGGTGCGGCGGGTACGTGGGTGTGGGTGCGGCTGCGTCGCCACTCGCGCAAGGTCGAGACCGACCCGCGACGCCTGGCCGGCACCGCCACCGCCCACGAGGTCACCCAGAACGCCTCCGCCAAGGCACTCCTACGCCGGGCCACGGCACTGCGCCCGTCACTCGATGAGCCAACGCCCTCCGATGTCGGTTACCTGCTGGGCCGCTCGCGAGGCAGGCAGGTGTGGGCGAGCGTGGAGGACTCGATCCTGCTCATCGGCCCACCGCGCTCCGGCAAGGGCCTGCATGTGGTCATCAACGCCATCCTCGACGCACCCGGCGCCGTAGTCACCACGAGCACCCGCCCGGACAACCTCACCGCCACCCTGAAGGCTCGCCAGCGCGAGGGGCGGCCGGTAGCCGTGTTCGACCCCCAGCACCTGGCCGAAGGTATCCCCGCGGGCATGCGCTGGTCACCCATCCGTGGCTGCGATGACCCGCTGACCGCCATGATCCGAGCCACCGGACTCGCCGCCGCCACCGGACTCTCCGCTGGCGGTGTGGAGTCCGGGGGCTTCTGGGAAGGCAAGACCCGCACCGCCCTCCAAGCCCTCCTGCACGCCGCCGCCCTCGACGGACGCCCGCCATCGGAGCTGTTCCGGTGGACTCTCGACCCCACCGCTGCCGCCGAAGCCGTCGCCATCCTCACCAACACCACCCAAGCCGCGACCGGGTGGGCCGACTCGCTTGGGGCGATGATCGACTCGGACCCCAAAACCCGCGACTCCATCTGGCAAGGCGTCGCCCTCGCCCTCGGAGCACTCGCCGACCCGAGGGTGCTCGATGCCGTCTCACCACGAGCTGGTGAGGACTTCGACCCCGAGACCTTCATCCGCCAGCGCGGCACCCTCTACCTGCTCGCCACCGGCGCCGGAGCCGGCGCATCCGCCGCACTCGTGGCCGCGTTCGTCGAAGACCTCATCGAAACCGCACGCCGGATCGCGGCCCGCTCTCCCGGCGCCCGCCTCGACCCACCACTACTGCTGGCACTCGATGAGATCGGCAACCTCGCCCGATTGCCAAGTCTCCCGACGCTGATGGCAGAAGGCGGCGGCACCGGCATCACCGCACTCCCGGTCTTGCAGTCACTGGCCCAGGCACGCGAGAAGTGGTCCGACAACGCCGCCGGCGCCATCTGGGATGCCAGCATCGTCAAGATCATCCTCGGCGGCGCCTCCAACTCCCGCGACCTCCAAGACCTCTCCACCCTCATCGGCGAACGCGACGAGTACACCGACAGCGTGACCCTTGGCGACCACGGCACCCGATCGAACCAGCGCTCGGTGCGCCGGGTACCGATCCTGCCGCCAGACCGGATCAGGACCCTCCCGTTCGGCACCGGGGTAACGCTGTTGCGTTCCACGCCACCGATCATCACCGACCTACGCCCCTGGCCCTCCCGACCCGACGCTGCCCAGTTGAAGGCGGACCGGGCCGAGGTCGAAGCGTTGCTCCAGCGCTGAGCCCGCCGCCCTCGGTCGTGGTGGTGCGCGCGTGCACCTACCTGTCCCAGCGGTCACCGCTCCGGTGGCTGCGTGAGCAGGAGCACGTGCGATGAGTACCGATTCAACGACTGGGCTGGAGCTGAAGGACAGCATCTACGCCTTCGTGGCTTCCAAGCCGCGACTGACCTACACCGAGAACGGCGATGCCCGCTTGTACTTCAAGGCCGGCCAACGCCACCGCCACTACGACCCCGAGGTCGGATGGCAGAACCAGCCGACCACCTTCCACGACGTCGTTGCGTTCAAGGGTGCTGCCCAGTTCGGCATCGAGCACCTGCGCGAGAAGGACCGGTTCATCGCCCAAGGCTCGCTGCGCGAGTACACCAACAAGCACACCGGCGAGCGCGAGGAGCAGTTCGAGGCCACCCGGTTCCTGCCCGCGACCCCGCCGTCGAAGAACACCGGCGGGCGCGCCCCTCGCAGGACTCTCGAACGCCAGACCCCGAGCCGGGACGCCGCCAGCGCGGAGGCGCCGCAGGTCGACCAGGCCCAGCGGCGAGTACCGCAGTCCCAGTCCGCCACGCCGCATATCGGCCTGTGACCGCAGGAGGGGAGACGAGCATGAACGACGAGACTCCGAACGAGCACCCGTCCGACGAGGACTTCCACGACATCGAGAACACGGCGGACGCAGACGAGACGCCGGAGACCGGTGACGTGGACGGTTTCGAGGACGCCGACACGCCAGCGGTGCCGCATCCGGTGAACTGGAACCTGCTAAGCGCCGATGACTTGGAAGCCGAGTGGCTGGCACTCAACGACTGGGTCGCGTGGCTGCGCCGCACCTACGGGCTGCCCGTCAGCGTGCTGCCGCCGTTCTGGCACCGCCATCCCGAGCTGGTGTGGGAGCTGTCCGCGCTGCATCTGCACTGGCTGGGTGCCTACGACCCCGAGCAGAACGCCTCGGCCGCGATCGGCTGGCACCGTGACTTCGCCGACGCTCGCGCTCGGCTGCGTGACTGGGTGGCCGCCTCGGGCACTCGACTGGATCATGACCGACCCACCCGGCAGGCGGTCTGGCCCGGCGAGGAACCAGCCCCCGCGATCGAGGACACCACGATCGCCGACCGCGGTGAGGATTTCGTGCAGTACGTGTTCGAGCAGGTTCAGGCCCGCCGTGAAGCCGAAGACGCGTTCTTCGCCGGACTCGACCTCGACACCGGAGAGCTGCCATGACCACCGGAGCCGAAAGCCCGAGTGTCCCGCCGGAGCGGATGCGCGACTACCGCGTCGAGGCCGAGCTGCGTCCCAGCCCGGACCTGCACAAGCTCGCCCAGGTGTTCATCGGGATGGCCCAGGCCCGCGCCCGCCAAGAACACCAGGAGAACGCTGGGCAGGAGAGTCCTCCTGAGCACACTGGTGGCCAGAGCGTAGAATCGTAAGCGTACGCATGCCAGCGGCCACCCAGGTGGTCGTGGTGTGGCGTCTTGTTCACTAGCCCTTCGTGGCCTACCCAGCCCGTCCGCAAGCGGATGGCACGGGTCGTGTTTATTTCCTACGTCGCACCGCACGAGCAGCCCCGCGCTCTCGTGTTGGCCCCACCTGTTGGGGAAGGAAACACGACCCATGAGCACCACGCACCCTCCGCTGGCAACGGCGCCCGATCAGATCGGTGCGACCACGACACTGGCGGTGACCTACCTGCGCGTCTCCACCAAGGAGCAGGCGTCCAAGGGCGGCCAGGACGAAGGATTCTCCATCCCGGCCCAGCGTCAGGCGAACCTGCGCAAGGCCCAGGAGGTCAACGCGGTCATCGTCGAGGAGTTCGTCGACGCCGGCGAGTCCGCCCGCCAGGCCGACCGGCCCGCGCTGATGCAGATGATCGAGTACGTCAAGACCCACCCGGTGGCCTACTGCATCGTCCACAAGGTCGACCGGCTCGCGCGCAACCGCGCCGACGACGTCGCGATCCACCTCGCGCTCAAAGAAGCAGGCGTCCTGCTGGTCTCTGCGACCGAGAACATCGACGAGACGCCCTCGGGGATGCTGCTGCACGGGATCATGTCCACCATCGCGGAGTTCTACTCCCGCAACCTCGCCAACGAGGTCTCCAAGGGCATGAACCAGAAGGCAGTCACCGGCGGCACCAACGGCAAAGCCCCGATGGGCTATCTGAACGTCACCCGGCGCGACGAACTCGGCCGCGAGGTCCGCACCATCGAGGTCGATCCGCAGCGCGGCCCGATCATCCGGTGGGCCTTCGAGGCCTACGCGACCGGGAACTACTCGGTGGCGACACTGCGCGAAGAACTCATCGACCGTGGCCTGACCACCGTGGCGACACCGAAGCGGCCCGCCAAGGCCCCCGCGTTGTCCTCGATCCACCGGATGCTGGCCAGCCCGTACTACAAGGGCAACGTGCAGTTCAAAGGCGCGACCTACGACGGCCTGCACGAACCCCTGGTCGCACCCGAGGTCTGGTACCGGGTCCAGACCGTGCTCGCAGCCCACCAGGCGTCCGGGGAGAAGACCCAAGCCCACGAGCACTACCTCAAAGGCACCGTGTTCTGCGGCACCTGCGGCTCCCGCCTGATCCTGTCCAACGCCCGCAGCCGCAGCGGAGTGATCTACCCCTACTTCATCTGCGCCGGCCGACACTCCAAGCGCACCAACTGCGACCGCAAGTCCATGTTCGTGCCCGACGTGGAAGCCGCGGTCGAGGACTACTACCGCCGCGTGCAGATACCCGCCCACATCGTCACCGCGCTGCGCGAGCTGATCACCGGCGAGTTCGACCGGCTCTTCGCCACCGCCAAGACCGAACGCAAGGCACAGGTCGCCGAACGAGACCGCCTCTACGACGAGCGCACCAAGCTGCTCCAGGCCCACTACGCCGGGGCCGTGCCGCTGGACCTGCTCAAGACCGAACAGGACCGCATCGCCCGACAGATCGCGTTCCTCGACTCACGGATCGAGGCCAGCGAGATCGAGTACGACCAGGCCCGCGCCCACCTCGATGACTGCCTGGCCCTGGCCGGCAACGCCCACGCGATCTACATGAGCATCGACGACTCACTCCGCCGGATCGCCAACCAGGCCTTCTTCGAACGCCTCACCGTCACCGACGACGACGCCATCGACGCCGAACCAGGAGTGCCCTTCGACACCCTGTTCAACCCCGAAGTCCAGGCCACCGCCCTCGCACGCCAGACAGCAGGCAGAAACGGGGCAGATCAAACCGGAAACGTCGCTGGTTTGAACAACGACGCTCTGGTGCCCTCGGCAGGACTCGAACCTGCGACACCAGGCTCCGTAAACCGGTGCTCTATCCGTCTGAGCTACGAGGGCATTTGGTGCTGGTCGGGGCAACAGGAGTCGAACCTGCGACCTTCCGCTCCCAAAGCGGACGCGCTACCAAGCTGCGCCATACCCCGCGGTGTTGCGTGGTTGCGGCAGGAATCGAACCTGCGACTCCCTGCGCGTCGAGCAGGTGCTCTACCAACTGAGCTACGCGACCTGGGCTCGTGCACGCGGTTGGTGCGGCAGGGCTCGAACCTGCGACCTCTGCCTTATCAGGGCAACGCTCCAACCGACTGAGCTACGCACCAACGACGTGCACGAGAAGTGGACCTCCGTAGCAGCTTCTCAAACCCCCGGAAGCCGCTCGGATCGCTGATTTCCCGTGTTCTACGGGGTTCTCGGGCTCGTCAGCCGCGCGCTCGGGGTGCTCGGATGACCGATGAGCGCGGTCCGGTGCGTGAGAATTCGCGGCAGTCTCAAACCCGTTTGAGCGTCTCCAATCGAGCCGAGCTGATCACCGGTTACGCCGATGGTGTGCCCGTGCGGGAGCTGGCGACGCGATTCAACGTGCACCGCGGCACTGTGCGGGAGATAGCTCGGGAGGCGGGCTTGGCGGCGCGTCGCCCGGAGTTGCCGGACGCGCTCCGACAGGACGCCGCTCAGCTCTATGCGGGTGGGATGACGCTCGCTCAGGTCGCCGCGCGACTCGGAGTCAGCCATGAGGCCGTGCGCTCGGCTGTGCTCGCGTGCGGCGGGACGATCCGTGCCGGCGGTCGTCGCCGGGTCGGTGCCTGAGTTCTCACACCTCAGCGGATATCTATCGCGTCCACCACGGACCGCTCTTCGGCGACGTCTGCTTCGCCGGGCGAGCTGGCGCGCTCGCGACGGGCGGTGATGGACTCGCGGACACGGGCGCGGATTAGGAGCACAGCGCTGACCGGCCCGATCCAGAGCATCTTGAGCATGTTCCAGATCGCCCACAGCACTGCGAGGTGGAGCCATCCGGGGGCGCCGTCGTCGATGAGTTGGACACAGACGTTCGCGATCAGCAGGTACGGGACTGCGAGCAGCATCGCGGGGATACCCCACTTCAAGCCGCGTCGGCGGGTTCGGATCGCATCCAGCAGGATGTTGGTAGGCATGTAGCGCCGCAGGAAGTAGCGGGTGTGGACGCTGACGGTCCAGATCAGACGGATCATGGTCTTCCTCTCCATCGCACAGTTCATCTGACGAGGCGGTGCGTTGAAGAGTGACCCGAGGGTCTGCCGCGAGCGGCGCATTACAGAGGAGAAATCCGGCCTCAGGGCCAAGTCTACGCCTCGGGCCGGACGTGAAGGAAGGGACGGGCGAACTCGCACCGAGCCCAGGCCGATCGCCCGCTGCTGGGTCGCAACTATCGGTAGGAGCTGGGCGCCTTGGACCACTTGGCGCGAGCGCGTTCCATGACCTTGCGGGCGCCGCTGTGGTTCATCCTCCAGCGGGCGACAGCGAGGCTGACGTCGTAGGCATCCGCGGCCTCCTCGTCGGTGGCGTTCGCTCGGGCGAGCCGGAAGGCTCCGTCGTTGGGGATCAGCATCTCCCCCGAGAGCCAGTCGGCTTCGGCTTCTTGGTCGCCGCCCAGCCCACACTTCCTCTCGTCGGAAAGCGAAACGCCGAACTGGTGCTCCAGGACGACGTGGGCAAGTTCGTGGCACATGGTGGTGCGCCGACGAGTCAAGGGCTGAGCATCGTTCTCCAGGATGACCACCCCGCTGCCGTTCGGGATCAGCGCCCCGGATAGTGCGCTCCCGTCCGCTCGTAGGAAGTGGTCACGCGCGACACCATCAAGGTCGCTGAGCTGGACGACCGGGATGCCGTACTCAGAAGCGAAGGCGTAGGGGTCGAAAGGCGCATGCGCGTCGAGGCCGATCTCGGCCCGTAGCTCCAGCGCGAGGCTCTTCGCCTCGGTCTTGAATCCTCGACGCACGAGTCATCCCTGGGCCCGTGCACGTTCGATGGTCGCGCCGATCACCTGTTGCAGGTACCTGACGTCGGTCTCGCTGAGGTCCTTCCGGGCGCGCAGGAGCGGTGCGAGCTGGGCCATGAGGTCGGGTTCGCGAGTGTCGTCGGCGTCACGTTCTCCCTCGTGCTCGAAGAAGTCCTCGGCCGGGAGTCGGAGCCAGGCGATGATCGTGGCGAAGCCGTCGGTATCTGGCTTGAGGCCGTTGCCGAGCCGGGAGAGCAAGGAGGGACTCACGCCGATCTCGCCGGCCAGTGCTCGCCATGAGAGTTGGCGCTCTTGACGCGCGGCGTCTAGGGCGGAGTACAGCGCGGCCGTATTGATCGTGGTTTTGGCCATACCCCCAGTGTGTCACATCTGCGACAGTCCGTCGCCTCCGACACGGAGTGTGTTAGAATTGAAACGCAGCATCGAGTCTAGAACACCGAGGAGGTGAGGAGCATGGCAGGCAAGCGAGGGCGCAGCGCGGTCACGGGTCGGTTCGTGAAGCAGTCCACGGTGAAGCGTCACCCGAAGACCACGACCAACGAGACCACCGGCAAGCGCAGCAAGAAGAAGTAGGCAACGAGCCGCACCTGCTCGACGCAGCAATGTCGGTGGCAGTAACTACGGTGATCGAACGACAAACCAACCAGGAGAACGACTATGAGCGTGACGGACGCCTTCAAGACCTTTCAGGACGTCGTGAACGCTGACATCACACACGTCCGCGAAGCGCGCGCCCGGCGCGATCTCTTCAAGAGTGCCTTCGGCACCGAGGACGATGTGGAGGAAGTCATCGCGTCCGGATCGCTCGCGCGAGGGACGCACAAGGACCCGATCCATGACGTCGATGTGATCGTCGTCTTCGATCAGGACGAGCATCCTGAGTGGGGAGCGCCAGGAGGTTCCGCCGCGGACGCTCTCGATCACACGCGCCAGCGTGTCAACGCGCTGCTCGGGGCGACGAACGGCACCTACGACCACGCCGTCCGACTGGCCCGGTGGCGCAACCATGCCGTCAAGTGCTTCCTAGATGACCCCGACGATCCTGACGCTTTCACGGTTGATGCCATGCCAGCACTTCGCCGCGATGGGCGGCTCCTCATTCCTGAAGCACTCTCGGAAGACTGGGTCGCTTGCGACCCCGAGTCCCTGATCGCCGAGGTCGCGGATAGGCACGCACAGTGGAACAAGTTCGCCGGCACTGTTCGGATGCTCAAGTGGTGGGCCGCCGAGCAAGACACCAAGATCAAGTCTCTCGTCATGGAGGTCCTCGCGCTCGACTTCCTGCCGACGGACGTCAACCAGCCCGCTGCGATCAAGCAGTTCTTCGTCAGCGCCTGCTACCACATTAAGGGCGGGAACGAAGTCGCCGATCCTGCTGGGCTCTGTGGACCGATTCAGCCTGACATCGATTACGGCGAGTTCGCCGATTCCCTCCGATCTGCACGAGATAACGCGATCAAGGCCTTCCAGGCACAGGCGAACAACGACACTGCCGCTGCGATCAAGCACTGGGGTGAGGTGTTTGGGGACGACTTCCCGAAGCCTCCCGCCTCCACTGGCAACCCGGCGCCTGCGGTCGTACCAGCGGCGCCCCGACCGGTGAAGGACACTCCGCAGGGATGACTCGCGCAACAGGGCCGGATCGCGGCGCGGGCACCGCGGCGCTCAACCCCGTGCTCTGGACTGAACGTGAACCTGTGCGACTGGCGCGCGACCAAGATGAAGTCCAGGCATTCGCGCCGTTGCTCGAATACCAGAGTCCAGCAGACGACGGTTTGCCGCACGGCGGATGGATCGGCGTGCTCCCCCGCTGGCCGTTCGAGCGGCCGCAGCCCAATGCTCTCGACGAGCTGCTCGGGGACCAGGAACTGCGGGTGCTCGTCGCCTACTCCGCGGCGCACCCGATGGTGCCGCCGACCATCTACTCCCTCGATCCCGAGCCGTCGATCTGGGAACAGACACAGTCCGCATGGCACGTAGCCCCAGGAGGATCGCTCTGTCTGCTCCAGAGCGATGGCGGCTGGCAGCCCGAAGCCAGCCTCACCGAGCTTCTGGCGAAGGCATCGGGGTGGCGAATCGAGTACGCCCTCATGAAGGCTGGAGTCATCAATGAGATGTCGGTCAATGGCATCGTCTCTGACCCCTCACACGACCACCTGATTGACCGAGCGATTCAGCGAGCAGCTCCAACACCGGACCCGACCGAGGCGGGAGACACAGATGTCTCCCCATAACCCCTACATCGTGATGCCCAGAGACGCGGTCACCAAGATCGCAGGCTCCGACCTGTCGGGCGGATCGCTGGTGCTCCGCCGCGTTCCCGCGGACGATATGTATGTCGTCCAGACCGTGGAAACCGGCAAAGACATCCGTCTTCCAGCCGAAGTCCCACGCGAGTACTCCGCGCTTCGTTCAGGCGACCCTCACCATGCCGCTCAGTGGATCAGGGTGGCACCCAACGACGCCCATCTTCACCATCTCTTCTTGTCCAGACGCCCCGATATCTCCATAGGGTTCAAAGAATTCAGGGAGCTGGTGCCGGGCGTTGCCGATCCCGGCAACCACCTTGGCGTGGTCGTCACTCACGACCCCGATCTTCCACCGGAGCTGGTGGAGGCCGGTGCCTCGGAGTTTGCGGGATGGGCTGTCCGGCGCAGCGGTGTGGAACCGCTCGCTATCGAGATAGAGCCAGAAGTTGTTGGCCTGGCACAGTTGGCTGGCAAGTGGCCGATCGAGCAGCTCGCCGCCAACAGCGTCATGGTCGTGGGCTGCGGCAGCATCGGCAGCGCCGCAGCAGAGGCGCTCGCAGGATACGGAGTCGGACGTGTGGAACTTGTCGACCCGGACCGATTCCTCTGGCACAACATGCTCCGCCACACTCTCGGCGCCGAAAGCGTCGGGCGGTTCAAGGTGGCGGCCATGAAAGATCACCTCGCCCAGCGCTGGCCGCAACAGACAGTGCTTGCCCACCAACGCGACGTGGTTGCCGAGGCGCACTACATCCGGCGCATCGTCGACCGCGTCGATCTGGTGCTCTGTGCCGCAGACGGTATTGCTCCCAGGCGTGTCGTCAGCCACCTCTCCAGGCGCGCACGGAGGCCGGCGATCCTGGCGTGCGTGCTCGACAATGGCTCGATCGGAGAAGTCATCAGGCTGCGACCAACACCCCGGTTCGGATGTCTCCTCTGTCTACGGCAGCAGCTTGCAGATCAGGGAGCGATGGACGCTGAGGCGGATCAGGAGTTGGATTACGGCACCGGGCGCGTCCACCAGCCAATGACGGCTGTGCCGCCTGATCTCCGATACATCGGCACATTCGCCGCAAAAGTAGCGATCGCGACACTGCTGGAATCGCTTCACGGTGACCACACCCAGCAGGTTCCCGGCGAACACGCCATAATCGGTCTCCGACCAGCAGGCGACCTCGCAGCCCCTTTCGACCTCAGCCAAGCCGGCGATGTTCGGTGGTCGTCCATTCCCAGACCTCGTGCATCGTGCCCGACCTGCTCGCCAGGATGACAGGTCGAAGAGAGGTGCCTCCGGTGACGATCACTGACGTCGCACTCAGCACGATCGCGCGCGAGGCGTTGCGGTCCGTCGATGGACTCGAAACTGGCGGCATCCTGCTCGGGAACGACGCGACTGATGGGATCGACATCCGACACGCCGGTGGACCTGGACCCAACGCCACCCGCGGCGAACGCACCTTTATGCGAGACCTCGACCATGCCCGGCGTCTCGCGGACTACGCCTGGTCGGAGGACCGTAGCCAGTGGATAGGCGAATGGCACACCCACCCGACCGGAGGACTCTCCCCGAGCGAGGTTGATCTCCACTCCTACATGCGCCATCTGCACGACCCCGAACTGGGGTTCGACAAGTTCGTCGCGATCATCGCTGGATTCGATTCATCGGCACAAGTGGTCGTTGCAATTTGGCTCGTAGAACGGGACCGCATCTTGGCAGTGTTACCCGAGAGGCTTCCTACGGCGCCTGCTGTAAACAGCCCGCACGCCAGTGACGCGGTGAGGCACGCCACCTTCGTAACTGAAGAACACAAGGAGACGCCATGACATCCGATTCCGCCGCCCCTGACCCAGCAGACCCTGTCTTCATCTCGTACCGCCAGAAGGACGGTACTGGTGTTGCTACGGAGCTCGCCTGGCTCCTCCGGGCCGCCGGCATCCCTGTCTGGCGGGACCGAGACGATCTGCCGCCAGGCGACACCGAGGCCCGACTCAAGCAAGCGATAGCGGCCGGCATCTCCGGCGGCGTTCTCGTGACGACACCGGACGTGGTGAACAGCAGAGTCGTGAAGACGTTGGAAGCACCTCAACTCCTTGAGCTACACCGCGACCACGAAGTGTTTGCACTCGGCATCATCAACTCGGTGAAGACAGACGACGGCGGAACAAATTACGACGCTCCTGACCGGCTCCTAGAGATTCGTCCCGGCACCTTGAGCGGTGTAGATCAGCAATCCGCCGAGCGCGATGGTCTGCTGGCATTGATCCGCGGTTTGGTCTGGCACCGGATCGCGTCTCTTCGCAAGCGAATCGAGGCAACCGACCAGACGTTCCACCTGAGCCTCCAAACCAGGAACACGCCACAGGTCTATGACCGAACCGGTGACGAACTGGACATCCGGCTCATGCCCTCCGATCACGAACGGCTTCCGAGCGCCGATGGGCTCCGAGACCTCAAGGACACCATCGGTCTCCTCCCCGATGCCGTGACCCGTTCCGGGGCACATCGCCTACGTGTTGCTGGAGGGGCTCATCTCTCCGTGGCCTTCGCGGTCGGGGCGGCCTTGCCTTCGTCTCGAATCGGACACATGGACGTGATCGACCAACAGGGCGCCACCTGGTCGAGCGATGGCGAAGCGCGGTTCATCACGCAAACGCAAGTGCAAATCGCAAATCAAGGCGGCGAGCCATCTGCGATCACGACCGGCCGCCCCTCCGCAGCCGTGTATGTCGATCTCCTGCCCCAACGCAGCGACACCGCCTTCACCCGCTATATCGAAGACCATAGGCCGTTTCTCGCGGCCTGGCGTCATCTCACAAGTGCGAGCGGCACGCTCCTCGACCCCACTGATGCAGGCCTGATCGCCGCCGACGTCGCCGCGCACATCCGTGCCCTGTCGAACGACAACTCCAACGCCGAGGTGCACCTCCTGCTGCGGTGCCCGTTCCCACTTGCGCTTCTCATCGGGCGATTGACCAACACCCTGCGCGTAGTAGTCCATGAATGGGACGACTCCGACCCCATCGACGGTGAAGACTACCGCGCAAGGTACGTGCCCACCATGCGTTTACGTACATCTGCAAGCTCAGGTGTCATCGAAGATGTGCTCCTCCCGGATGCGTCTTGACTGCGCCAACCGACCTTGCGGTCGCCCGTAACACCATGTTGAGCGTCACTCTCGCGTGGAGGATTCGCTCGACGTTTAGACAACGGCGCTCCGAAGGACACGGACGTCTATGAGCTTCTCGCGCGATCCGGGCTTGCCCTACTCGGCATTCACTCAAGCGTGCCGCGCCTTCAAACCCAGCGAGCTGATCCCGGCGATCGCGCAGGCCTCGGCATCGCTCGGCGAACCGCCGTATCCAGATGCTGTGAAACATCGGATGCCGCCGTGGGGATTGGCTGCGGCCGCGCGAGATTCGCTTCTCTACGGCAATGAGTATCGCTCGAAGGCCGTCGATGAGAAGGCGCTGCGGAAGCTGATGCACAAGTTCCAGATCGCGATGGACATCGACGATGCTGATGTGGGGTCCGAGGACTTCCTCGTCAAACTGATGACTCGGGTCACGTACGAGCAGTTCCCCTACCAGGAGTCGATGTTCGAGGAACTTGCTCGCTCCCACGCCTGGATGGTCGAGGGTCTGCCCGACGTCGAGACCCGAGTGATCACGGAGGACTCGCTGGCGGCCATGCTCGACGGAATTCCGTTCCGCGAGGCGATCGGCGCGACGTTCTTCCTCCAAGTGGGTGCCTTCCAGAACGGTGGAGCTTACAAGCCCGGCTGGCTGGATCAGCCAAACTTCACTGAAGTGCTGAAGCTCTATCCGCGGACGAACATAGAGAAGATCGCCTCTCGACTCACCACGACACCCGCAGCCTTTCGGACTGCTTTCAACGACCACTCGGTCGGAACAGCCACAGCGGGCCGATTCGATTACAACCCGTTGATGGCGACGCCGTTCGTGGACATGGGCGACGGGGAGCCTGTTGCTCCAGCGACGCGTCTGATCATGCGGACGGTCACGCCGGGAGGCTTGTACTACGCCGGGATGACCAAGCACGGCAAGACTTTCGCGGATGACCTCGGAGGCCTGTTCGAGCACTACATTGGTCGACAATTCAAGCTGATCGAAGACGCGGAGGTCGAACCCGAGATTGTCTTCGGCAAGGGTGGCGGTCACAAGAGCGTTGACTGGTTTGTGATCCTGCCCAATTTGGTCATCTTGGTTGAGGTCAAGTCTCGCCGCCTCGGCCCGGCAGCACGGGCCGGCGATGCGACGCTGACGAACTCGCTCAGCGAGACCCTAGGCGGCGCACGGAAGCAGTTGACCCGTACGGTCAGCCATCTTGCTGACAATCACCCGGCGTTCACGAACATCCCAACCGACCGCCCCATGTTGGGGTTGATCGTCACGGCGGAGCCGTTCTATACCGGAGCCGCGTACCTTCTCGACCATGACGTTGCAGTCATCCCTGGCGGGAGGCTCCCAGATGTTCCTGTAGCCGCGGCGAGCGCGCGTGAAGTCGAGTGGCTCGTGACGCACGGCAAAGAGGTTGAGCCGCTGCTCCTCGCAGAGATGGCGAAGAGTGCAGGAGGTGTCGTCAGCCTGCGTGACATCGGTAAGAAGGTTGATACCGAGAATCCGATTCTGTTGAACGCTTGGAATGCGTATCCTTGGCCGACCGGCAAAGGACATGGCGATGGAGGATCATCATCGACGCCGTCCGGCAATGGCTGATCCTCACAGTCCGACCAAGTCGACTGCAAGCTTCGGAAGTGCCGAAATCGCGCCACACTTACAACGAGCGCTCGACGTCCTCGCGTCCCGGTGAATGCTGCGGTACATCGCTCGCTTGGGTGATGAAGCCATGTACTCGATCGAGGGCAGTTCGTGCACGGGCGGCGTCGATGCTCTGCGCCGTGGACTGCGGCGGCGGCCCCAGCGGTCGGTCATCCGTGACGCTGTATCTGTCGCGGTAGGCCGCGACGGTGCGCCCATAACGTCGCCACGCAGCGGCCTGGCGTTGATCGCGGGGTGGCTCGCCAAGATGCTGCGCCCACGACTCGCCGGTCTCGCGTGCGGTGTCGAGCACGGCGTCGGCACGGGCCTCGATCATCTCGCGCCGCTCATCGAGGGCGTGGCGCATGTCGCGAATCATTGGGCCGTCGGCGGACGGAATCAGTCCGGCGATCAGCCGTGGCGCCTTGCGGGTGCGGCCCGAGCCGGCTGGGCGTGCGGTGGCACGGGCGACCCGGTAGTGCAGGACGGAGGCGATGTCGTCGGCATCGGTGAACCCGCGCGCGGCGACCAAGCGCGGGAGCAGGGTATCGAGGTTGTGGTGGTTGGCCTCGGCGCGGCGCAGTTCGGCGGTGAGCGCCCCGAACGCCTCGGACTCGATCGCGGCCTCGGCTTGCTGGGCAGTCAGACCAGAGGCACGGATGAGGGTGGCCCAGCGGTCTCGTTGTGCTGCGGCGGCGATGGTCTCGTACTCGGCGGCGAGCTGGGCGATCGAGCCCCACTGCTCCTGTTCGGCGGTGATGGTCTCGTGCGCGGACAGTTCGGCACCCACGTGCTGGAGCACACCGAACAGCACCGACCAGCCGGTGGCGTCGGGGTTGTCGCCTGGATGCGGGTGGGCGTGCTCGTCGGGCCGGTCGAGGATCACGTAGGCGCGGTTGGCGTGCTTGCCGCGGGTCATCGCGACATAGAAGTTCTCCCTCGTCGTGGTCGGCTCCACCAGCACATGCGCGGTATCGACAGTGACGCCCTGCGCCCTATGCGCCGTGACCGCGTAGCCCAGATCAACATGGTCGGTCACATAGGAGGCGGGGAGGACGATCGACCCGCCGAACCGGCGGCCGACCTTGCGGATCGTGACCGAGCCGTCGTCCCGGACGCCGGTGATAGTCCAGGCATCGCCGTTGCGCACCCACGTCTTCCCGTTGCGTAGGCGGCGGTCGTTGCGGCGGGTGATGATCGTGTCCCCGACACCTGCCGCGGTGCCGTCGTTCAGCTCGACCTCCCGACCCGGCTTCAACGTGCCGTCGAGGATCAGATCGGCACGAGCACGCTGGTTGAGGGCGCTCACGTGGTCGCGGGTCTCAGCGACCAGCACCGACATCAGCCCTCGCTCCCGGTCCGCGCGCCACGCGGCGTATGCGACGTCGGTCATCGCCTCAGCGTCGCCGTCGTGGATGCGGTCGTGGTCGAGGTAGGTGTCGATCACCTGCGTGCGACCGTGGCGCAGCGCGAGGGAGGCGGTCTTCTCCCACTCGTGGATGAACCGGTGCACGTCGACCAGCTCGGGCGCATCGACCCGGTCACCGACGAGGAGACCGAAGGCGCCTCCGGCGTCGACGGATTGGAGTTGGGCGTAGTCGCCCACCAAGAGCACCTTCGCTCCAGCGCGTTCGGCCAAGTGGGTGATGCGGTCCAACGAGAGGGTTCCAGCGAGGGAGGCTTCGTCGATGATGACGAGCTGACCCGCCCGAAAGTCCTCGCCGTGGACGAGGTGGTTCTGCCACCACTTCGCCGTGTTCTCCGTCGCAATACCGAGATCGTCAGCGAGCACCTGCGCGGCCACCGCGGACGGTGCCAGCCCGACCACGGAACCGTCGCCGTGCTCGGTCTCCCACGCGCGGCGCAGGGCATTCATGGCGGTGGTCTTGCCCGCACCGGCCGGGCCGACCAGCACATCGAGCATCCGGCCGGAGACCGCGACCTTCATCAGCGCCTCGGCCTGATCCTCACCGAGCATCCGCCCCTCGACGTCGGGACGGCTCGTGATCTTCTCGACCGTGCGCACCGGGACAGTTGGTGCGGTCAGGGTGCGGGCGCGGTCGAGCAGACGGTCCTCAGCCGCGAGGAGTTGCTCGGAGGAGAACACGGTGGAGTGCTTGGGCCGGAACACACTCGTGCCGTCGATGCGCCGGAACGCGGCTGGGCTGGTGGCGAGGTCGGGAGGGGTCAGCCGCAGTGAAGCGTTCTCGGCGGCGTCAGCGATCATCCCCACGACCGCCTCGCGGTCGCTCATGGTGGCGAAGCGCCAGCGCATCGTCTGCCGCGACGCCTCGGCCATCAGGTTCCACCTGCGCCAGGTCGAACGCTTCTCACCGACCACCTCGACCACCGAGATACCGAGTTCGGCGATCACCTCCAGCGGCACGTCGTCGGCCCGCAACAGCAACGCTTTGTCGTTATCGGTGACGGTGCGCGCCCAGGCAGTGGCGTCCTGACCGAGCACGCCGGTCGCGCGGGTACGCCACTCGTGGGTGAGGTCGGCCAGCGAATGGACCTCCTTGTCCGGCCGGGTGCTGAGCGTGGCTTGGGCACGGAGCTTGATGATCGTGGCGGCGGAGGGCTGACGTCCGTGCTTGTCGACGTACTCGGCGATCAACCGATCCTTCTCGGTCTCGATGTGCCGGGCACGGGTCGAGAACTCGGCCACTAGTTCCTCCGGGACGCTGGCGATGGCCCATGCCGGGTTGCGGTCCCGGCCCATGTCCCGGGCCTCCCATTCGACGCCGAAGGTGCGGGTCATGTGATCGGCGAACACCGCCTCATGCAGCTCCGACAGCGCAACCACGGCAGCGTGCATCGGCCGACCATCCAACGACCGCCACTTCCCATCCAACGCGGTCTGGACCTTGTTCGAGATGACGACGTGAGTGTGCAGGTGCGGGTCGCCAGCGCGTGAATCGAAGTGATCGAACGCCGTCGCCACCAACCCGGTCACATCGACCTGCGCAACGGCACCGTCGCCGGCGGTTGCACCGGTACGGGTGGCTGCAACCTCGCGCTCCATGAACGCAACCACCTCCGCAACCGCGGCATGATGGGCCTCACCGATCAACGCCTGGGTTCCGGCGTCGGCGACCGCCCAGAGCGCGGAAGCGGACTTCGGAACCGAGAAGGTGAAGTCGAACCCCGCCACCGCCCGCCGTGTCCCACGCTCGGCTTCCTCGGCCTCGATCTGGGCGACCGCCTCACCCTTCGCACCCGGTGACATGGAGGAGTCCAGATCGGCGATCCTCGCCTCGATCCGTTCCGAGACGGACTTGTAGGCGGGGAACGCGAGGCCCAGGGGGTCGCCCGTGATCGGGTCACGACCCATCCCCATCAAGAGTTGGAGCTGAGCCTCCGACACCCGATCACCCACCGCGACCTCGCCATTGCCGAGCGAGGCGACACCCGCCCCGAGCCACTGACCAGGAGGCGTACCTTCCTCCACGTAATAGCGCGTCAGGGGCGTCGACAGCGAGCGATCCCCATCTGCGGCGGCCACGGTGCGCAGGAGGTATTTGTAGCCGTCTCCAGCGCTCATGACCCGCATCGAAACTGTCACGGTGAATAGGTGCGTCGGTAGCCTCTCCGCCGGTCACGGTTGTGAGGTGGCCGGTCAGTGACGTAGGGCGCGTGGGAGCGCGAGGAGTGCGAGTGCTCCTGCCGCGGCGATCACGGCGAGGACTATGCCCAGACCGGCTGAGTGCGCGAGGGCTCCCACAAGGATGGGAGCGGTGATCGCTCCGATGCGGGAGCAGGTGGAGATGATTCCCGCGGTGGTTGCCGGGGTGATGCGGTATCGGGTGCCGAGGGTGTCGGCAGTGTCGAAGAGCATCGGGTAGATGGGTCCGGCGCCGAAGCCGACCAGCGCGAGGGACGCGAGCGCCGCGAGCGGTGGTCCCTGGAGCTGCGCGGCGAGGAGGCCGCCGACGGCACCGCAGACGACGAGAGCGGTGGCAGCGGTGGCGATCTGTGCTGCGGTGAGTCGGGTGCGGCAGGGGTCGAGGAGAAGTCGTGCGATCAACAGTCCGAGAGAGAACGCAAACGGCGCGGCCGCTGCGGTGCCGGCGTCAGCGTGGAAGGTGTCGGTGAGGAGAAGGGCACTCCAGTCCTGTCCAGGTCCTTCGATGTAGCTGGCGGCGATCGCGGCGAGCACGATCACAGCGAGCAGTCCACGCGCTCCGGGCATGGACGAGGATTCGGAGCGGCCCGTGGCCTGCCCGCCACCGTCAACGGGGTGCGCGGTGTCGCGGGCTGTGGGGTCATCGCCGCCGATGGGCAGGGACGCTGCGCGGCCGGCCACCAGTTGCGCCGCACCGAGCACACCTGCCATGACTCCCAGGTGCACGATCGGTGAGACATCCAGGGCTGCCGCTGCCGCGCCGAGGGCCGCGCCGGCGGCGAGGGAGAGGGACCACAGGGCGTGCATCCGTCCCATCAGGGGGATGCGCAAGCGCTGTTGGTAGCGCACGGTGAGGGCGTTCATCGCCACGTCGTGGCCGCCGTCGACGACCCCGACCACGAAAAACACCGCACCGAGAAGGACGGCGGATGGCGCCAGCGGGAGCGCCACGCTGAGCACGGCATACGCCACGCCCGCGACGAGCATGGCGGACCGCTCGGTGCGCACGCGCATCAGAACAGGTGCGAGGACGGAACCGGTCAGACCACCGAGCGCACCGGCGGTCAGCGCGACACCGAAAGCCGCAGCACTCGCGTACGCGTCTGCGGCAATCTCCGCGTAGCGACTCAGCATCCCTCCGTACAGGCCGCCGTTGACCGCGAACGCCACCGCAACCGGCCACGCGCTGGCCACGCCATGCGTCCTCATCACACCCTCCTGCGCGCTTTGATCGAAACAGTTCGACGACTAGCATAACCGTATGCGCGAGCCCGGGAAAGGCGTCACAATCCGCGATGTCGCCGCGCGCGCCGAGGTCAGCGTGTCCACGGTCTCCCTGGCCTTGAATCATCCTGACCGGGTCAGTCCCGCGACACGGGAGCGGGTGCTCTCCGCAGCCGACGCACTGTCGTTCGTCCCAAAGGAGCAGGCCATCGCTCGCGCCCGGCGCACCGCCAAGCGCATCGGGGTGATCGGACCGTTCTCTAGCTACCCTGCGGCGATGATCCGCCTCGCCGGCGTCCTCGCCGCCGCCCGAGGGGAACCGGTGGATGTCGTGGTGTTCGACGAACCCTCCGCTGCGACCAGTCCCGCACCCCTGTTGGCGAGCCTGCCCCGCACCGGACGCCTTGACGGACTACTGATCGTGAGCCTTCCCCTCGACGAACCCCTCGTCGATCGCCTCCACTCCCTCGACCTGCCCACCGTCCTGGTCGACACCGACCACCCGGGTCTCAGCTCGGTCCGTATCGACGACGACGCCGGTGGCGCCCTCGCGGGTGCCCACCTGCTCGACGGCGGGCGCCACCGCTTCGCGTTCCTCGGCGAAGCCCAGCACAACGACGCCTACACCACGCCCGCCCGCCGCCGGCTCGACGGCTACCGCCGGGCGCTGATCGAACACGGACGCGCCCTCGACCCCGCCCTCACCCGCTGGACCACCCGCGACCTCGACACCGCGCAGGCCACCGCGCGCGACCTCCTCGACGCCCCGCACCGACCCGATGCGATCTTCGCCGCCGACGATCTCCTCGCCGCCGCCATCGTCCGCGCCGCACACGACCTCGCGATCGCCATCCCCGAAGACCTCGCCGTCGTTGGCTACGACGACACCGAGACCGCCCGCGCTCTCTCCCTCACCACTATCAGCCAGCCTCTGGCCCACAGCGGAAACGAAGGCCTGCGTCTCCTGCGTGAGCAAATGCGAACCCCGAGCGACGCGCTCTCATCCACCGCCCTGAGACCGCACCTCGTCCACCGCGAGACCACATGATGCAGACACAGACGCAGCTACCTTTGCCGTCCTACGGGGTACCTTCCTCCGCGTAATAGCGCGTCAAGGGTGTCGATAGGGAGCGATCTCCGTCAGCGGCGACGACTTTGCGCAGGAGGTATTTGTATCCGTCCCCGGCCGACATGACACGCATCGAGACTGTCACGTTGTGGAGGTACGCAATGGGCGACATGTCTCGGTGCTGATGAGCCTGGGGATCGACGGCTTTGGCCGCGCCATCGGTGGACGAGGGCCTTCGGCCTCTGAACGGTAGAATCTGAAGGCATGGTCAGGCAGAGCGTGCTCGCTTCGCAGTCGAGCGATTTCCCACGGTGGTACCAGGACGTGGTGTCCAAGGCGGAGCTTGCCGAGAACGGGCCAGTGCGCGGGACCATGGTCATCCGCCCGTACGGGTACGCGATCTGGGAGCGGATGCAGGAGGACATGAACCGGCGGATCAAGGCCGCCGGAGCACAGAACGCCTACTTCCCGCTGTTCATCCCCGAAAGCTACCTCAGCCGTGAGGCCGAGCACGTCGAGGGCTTCAGCCCGGAGCTGGCCGTGGTCACCCACGCCGGTGGCAAGGAGCTGGAAGAGCCGATCGTGGTGCGCCCGACATCGGAGACGGTGATCGGTGAGTACCTGGCGAAATGGGTGAGCTCCTACCGTGACTTGCCGTTGCTGCTGAACCAGTGGTCCAACGTGGTGCGCTGGGAGCTGCGTCCCCGACTGTTCCTGCGTACCAGCGAGTTCCTGTGGCAGGAGGGCCACACCGCCCACGCCAGCCGTGAGGACGCCGCCGCCTACGCCTCTCGTATCCACCGCGGCGTGTACGAGGAGTTCATGACCGATCTGCTGGCGATCCCGGTGTTCCGGGGACGCAAGACCCGCCAGGAGCGGTTCGCCGGCGCGATCAACACGCTGACCCTGGAAGGGATGATGCGTGACGGCAAGGCGTTGCAGATGGGCACCTCGCACGAGCTGGGCCAGAACTTCGCCCGCGCCTTCGGCATCCGCTACGCCTCGGCGCAGTCCGGCCAGCAGGAGCTGTGCTGGACCACCTCCTGGGGCACCTCGACACGGATGGTCGGCGGACTGATCATGACCCACGGCGACGACGCCGGTCTGCTCCTGCCGCCCAGGCTCGCCCCCATCCAGGTTCTGGTGCTAGTCGTCAAGGACGGTGACGGTGTCCGCGACGCCGCGACACGCGTGGTCGCGGAACTCACCGACGCAGGTGTGCGGGCAGAGCTGGATGCCGACCTCGACACCAGCTTCGGACGCCGCGTCGTGGACGCCGAACTGAAGGGCATCCCGGTCCGCGTCGAGATCGGCCCCCGCGACCTGGCCGCCGGCCAGGCGACAGTCGTGCGGCGGATCGACGGCAGCAAGGAGACACTGCCCGTCGACGGCGTGGCCCGGTACGTCACCGAGGCGCTCGGCGCCGATCAGCAGGCATTGTTCGAGCGCGCTGTACGGTTCCGCGACGATCGGACCGCCGATGTCGAGACCATCGACGAGGCACGCGAGGCCGCTTCCGCCGGATTCGCCCGCATCCCCTGGGCCGCGCTCGGAGAGGACGGCGAACGCACCCTCGCAGAGTCCGCGATCACGGTGCGGTGCCTCACCCGTCCCGACGGTGACGTCCCCGACTCCGACAGCGAGCCAGACACCCTCGCCATCGTCGCCCGCGCCTACTGACACACTCCACAACACAAACGAACACCGGAGAAGGCGCAGTGATGTTTGCGGCCCTACGGGGTTCCCGCCTCCGCGTAGTACCGCGTCAGGGGTGTCGAGAGCGAGCGATCGCCATCCGCGGCCGCGACCGTGCGCAGCAAGTACTTGTAACCGTCACCGGCGCTCATCACCCGCATCGAGACCGTCATGACGAGAAGGTGCGCCCGTCACCTGTTGGCCACGGGAAGGACTCGCGCGCCGGTGGCGTTGTATCGGGCATGGCGATACACGTGTTGTTCGAAGGAGCGCCAGGGGTGATCGCCCGGGACGGCGAGGTCGCCATCGAGGGCGTCGGTCTCGATGAGGTCGTGCGCGCGGCGGTTCAGGCTGCCGAGTCGGCCGATCGGGTCGAGTTGTGCGGCGGCATGCCGACCGACGTTGCCGCGAGAGTGCGCGAGGCCGTCAGCGACACTGTCGAGGTGCGAGTGAACCGCTACGGCTTCGAGTCGCTCGAACAAGTCGCGGCCTATAAGGCCGCCTTTGAGTCCGGCGAGCCGGGCGATGCGGCGTTCTTCTACTCGGCCGCCGAGGCGACCCCACTTTCCCAGCATGACGGCGTTCTCCTCGCCGGCGTCGCTGACGATGACGATCTTGTACAACGGGTCCGTGAAGCGCAGTCACGAGGCGCGGGGATCGTCGAACTCTACGCAGGGCTGGGCATCTCGGCTGCGGCGATCGCCCGAGAGGCGAGCGCTCACCAGCTTCCTGTGGGATTCATCGATTGACGCTTCACCCCTTGCTCAACGCTCATCTTTGGAGGGTGTCGGCGAGCCTGATCGGTGCGTCCGCGCCGTATCCGGCGTGCACGGCGTTCTCCACCACCGAGCTGATCGCGTCGAGCACATCGGTGGTGACTCCGGAGTGGGTGAATGCGGATCGCAGGTGGTTCAGGCTCGCGGCGAGGGAGTCGATGGTGGCGCTGTTGGAGCCGGAGTAGCGTTCTGCGGCGAAGTCGGCGGCGAGCCCGGGCAGCAGGTCGGTGACGAGTTGGCTCATCGCGGCCGCGTGTGGGGTGAACTCCTCAGGCTGGAGTCCTTCGGCGCGGGTGAGCGCGAGTGCCTGGGTCAGGCCTGCGATGGAGGTCCAGAACAGCGACAGCAGCGCGACGTCGTAGATCGCGGCTGCCGCCACGCCGTCGCCGAGGTAGTACGCGCTGCCTCCGAACGCCGCCAGCAGGTCGCGGTGCTCGTCGTAGGCCTGTCGTGGTCCGGAGTAGAGGATGCGGGTCGCCTCGGTTCCGATCGCGGCTGCGGGCGTCATGATCGCCCCATCGAGGAGGGTGATGCCGTGCGTGCCGAGCTGGTCTGCCAGGGTGCGAGTGCGAGCGGGACTGTCGGCAGTGAGATTGACCAGCGTCAACCCCTTCAGGTTCGCGCTCCCAGCAGCTTGTTCCACGACGGAGGCAACCGCATCGTCATCGACCACGCAGAGCACCGCCATCTGAGCCTGGCCCAGCGCTTCGGCCGGTGAACCCGCGAGGACAGCCCCGCGGGCAGCCAGGTCGTCCGCCTTCCCCGGGGTGCGGTTCCAGACCGTCACCCGTTGTCCTGTTGTCATAAGTGCGCCGGCGAGGGCGCGTCCCATCGGTCCGAGCCCGATGACCGTCACCGCCGTGGCGGTCGGATTGGACGCATTCCGCGGGGCTGGTTCGGAGGTCATGCTGTTACGCTAAAGGTTGACGTTGACGTGAACGTCAAGCCCTGGGGCGGTGTGGTCATGAAGATCGGTGAACTGGGTCGTCGCGCCGGCGTGAGCACCAGAACCCTGCGCTACTACGAGGAACAAGGACTCCTCGAACCGACCCGGCTGCCCAACGGATACCGCTCCTACGACGACCAGGATGTCGAACAGGTCCGCCGGATCAGGTTCCTCCTGGCCGCAGGCATCAACACCGACATGGCCCGCGAAGTGCTGCCATGCATGGTCGACGATGGCAGATTCCTCATCCCGGCATGCGAGGACCTCATCGCCGAGTTCGAGCGGGAGGAGACCCGCATCGCTGGGCGCATCGCTGAACTCGAATCCGCTCGCACTGCGCTGGCCGGCATCATTACCGCCGCCCACACCGCAACCGCGTAACCACGGCGACCATGCTCCGCCCACCGATCCGCGCCACGCTCAAACTCATGACGAGTCGGAGTAGCGTCGAGTCGGCTGTGCACGCTCGAACGCAGCTACCTTTGCCGCCCCGCGGGGTACCTTCCTCGGCGTAGTAGCGCGTGAGGGGAGTCGACAGCGAGCGATCGCCGTCAGCGGCGGCGATGGAGCGCAGGAGGTACTTGTATCCGTCGCCAGCGCTCATGACTCGTATCGAGACCGTCATGCCGTTGAGGTGCACGCCCCGTTGGCGGCCGGCGCATTCAGCCCTGTGCTCGGCGCCAGCGTCGGTCAAGGAGTGCGGTGGTGATCGCGCGGCAGAATGCCTCCAGGTCTTCTGGTCCGCGACTGGTGATGATGTTGTGGTCGATGACGACGGGCTGGTCCTCCCAGTCGCCGCCGGCGTTTCGGATGTCGGTCGCGAGGCTCGGCCAGGAGGTGAAGCGCCGACCGGGGGCGAGCCCGGCTTCGATAAGCAGCCACGGTGCATGGCAGATCGCGGCGATGGGCAGGTTCAGCGCGGATGCCGATCGCACGAACGCCACGGCCTCGGCGTCATTGCGTAGGAGGTCGGGGCTGGCGGTCCCGCCCGGGATGACGACGGCAACGTACTCGTCGGCGGAGACGTGATCGAAGGTGCGGTGGACCTGGTAGGTCCCCGTGGGCTCGGGAAAGGTGAACGCGGTGATCTGGCCGCTGGACATCGAGACCAGTTCGGGACGGAAGGATGCCGCCGTCAGGGCGCGCCAGGGCACATCGTGCTCGATCTGTTCGACGCCATCGGCGGCGAGGAAGGCGACACGGTTGTGGGAGGTCATGTCGTGTGTCCCGTCCCTGGCAGCACGCGGTCGAGGAAGCCTCGGACGAGCGGGACGACCTCGTCGAAGTTTGTCTCCAGGAGCCAGTGGCCGCCGTCGAGGAGGTGGAGTTCGGCGTCGGGGTGATCACGGTGGTAGGCGTGGGCGGCGCCGGCGGGCATGTATCCGTCTTGCGGTCCCCACACGATCAGCGTCGGGGGTCGATACTCACGCAGGTAGGCCTGCTCGTGGGCGAACCAGGCAAGCGTGTGCCGTTGGTCGGCGAGGAGATGGATGAGGTTCTCACGGCGCTGGGGGGTTCCGAGCTGCTCCCAGGCGAGCGTCCATAGGTCAGGGGTGATCCGTTCGGTCAGGTGCTCGTCCACCTCGCCGATGAACTCGTCGCGGAACCCCTCCTTGCTCACGTGCTCTTCAAGGGTGTCCCGGCTGTCCTCGACGGGCCTGTTCCATAGCTTTTTGAGCGGCTCGTACTTGGGGCCGAGCTGGTCTTCGTAGATGTCTCCGTTGGCGATGATCAACGCCGTGACCTTCTCGGGAGCCGCGATAGCCAGGCGCAGCCCGAACTGCGAGCCGTAGTCATGGAGCCAGATCGCGTAGTGCTCCAGCCCGAGCGTCTGGACGAACCGTTCCAGGAACGCGGCGTACCCGTCGAAGGTGTAGGAGAACCCCGACGCATCCGGGGTGTCGCTGTAGCCGAACCCGGGAAGGTCGGGCGCGATCGTGCGCCACTGATCTGCCAACGCCGGCATGAGGCGACGGAATGCGAAGGACGAGGACGGGTAGCCGTGCGGCAGGAGCAGCGCGGGCGCCTGGGCGGGGCCGCTCTCGCGGTAGAAGACACGCACCCCCTCGACGTCGACCCATCGGTGGCGCGTCGAGACGACCGCGGGGTGGTCATCACGTACGTGGGGCCAGGACATGTGTTCCTCCCTGGGTTGTCGGTCCCACCACCGTAGAATCAACGCATGACTGACGCAACAGTTGATCCGCGCACAAGTAATCTGTTGGGAGCCTTCGCCCTGCTTACGGCCGACCGTGTGCTCGCCGCCAGCAGCACCGCGACCCAGCGCCCCGCGACCGACACCGCCGCACTCCTTCTTCTGACGACCACCCTCGACGGAACCACCCAGGACACGCTCGCCCGAGCCCTTGGACTTACCGGTTCCGGCGCGACGCGACTGGTGGAGAGGCTGGTCGACGAAGGACTGCTCAAACGCGAACCCGGACCAAGCAGACGCCAGGTCTCCATCACCACCACCCCACGCGGTCGAGCGGCCGCACAAGCCGGACTCGAAGAACGCACCCGCGTGTGCGCGGACCTCCTGGACGCCCTCGACGGCGATGAACGCGACGCCCTCACCAGACTGCTGGAGAAGCTGCTCCAACCCACCCCCACATCGCTCCTCGACGCCTACCACATCTGCCGCCTCTGCAACCCCACAGCATGCGGACACCACCAGGGACGCTGCCCGGTGACCTGCGGAGTCGAGACGGCCACGGGAGCCTGATCTGCCGCAGTAGACTCAGAACCGCAGAAACAAGCCGATCAAGACCGGACTACCTTTGCTCCCCTACGGGGTTCCCGCCTCCGCGTAGTAGCGGGTCAGGGGCGTCGACAGTGAACGATCGCCGTCCGCGGCGGCGACCGTGCGCAGCAGGTACTTGTAGCCGTCCCCGGCCGACATGACCCGCATCGAAACCGTCACCGCTGCCTCCTTCGCGACAGTCAGGTGAGCAGTCACCGCCTGCTGCATCCGATGCGATAAAGCCCGCTCAACCTCGACCTGCAAGACGCGTGGCCATTCGAGGAGCGCGTCAGCAGGGTCGGATCGGGCTCGGCTCCGGTAGGTGTTGCGTGGACTGCCAAGTGTCTGCGGATCGGCTCGTGTGGCGACTGTCCTGGATCGCGACTTGGTTAGGTGAACAGCCTGGTCGGAGACTCCGGAACGGGGTCGGCCCGGATCGATCGGGTGTCACCGAAGAGCCGGAGCCCCTTTGAACGACATCGACCCGTTCGACTCACCCTCGAACATGCCTTCAATACGGAGACCGTCTGGTTCTCCGAGATCAACGAGCCCATCGCCGGTGGCTTCGCCGCCACCCCGCCAACGCCTTGAACTGAAAGGCCATGCCCGACCACTCCCGTCGCCGCAACCAGAAGAGATGCAACCAGAAGTGACGCAACCGCAACGTGGCGCAACTTCGGGCTCGGATTGCGTTTCAGCGTGATGTGGATGCGTCGTGGTGCGCTCCGAGGGCTTGGCAGAGCACGCGGTGCACGTAGTCGGTGTCGGCGGGAATGTTGTCGATGAGGATAGCGGTGCACAGGCCATCGGAGGCGGCGACAAGCGTGGCGATGGCCTGTGGATCGTCGGTGAGGGTCGAGGCGAGTTCAGCGACGTTCTCGCGCCAGTGCCGGGCCACCGGTGCTAGGGCAGGCCTGCGGGCGGCCAGCGTCGACAGTTCGCGTTCGGCCAAGGCTCGTTCGCGACCAGGCCCACCAGAGTTCACGATCAGCTCAGCCAGGCCGTGCAGCTTGTCACCGGGGGCGTCGATGATCTGGCGGATGTGGGCTGTGTAGGCATCGGCCACGCTCGACAAGGCAGCGACGAGGAGATCGTCGAGGGTGGCGAAGTAGTACGTGCTCAGACTGGTGGTGATACCGGCCTGTTTGGCGACGGTCCGGTGAGTGACGCCTGCCGCACCGTCACGGGTGACGACAGCCAGGGTGGCATCGATGATTTCGGCGCGGCGCTTGTTGCCCCGGGCACGCCGCCCATCGATGTGGTGATCCTCGCCGTCGCTCATGCTCCCTCCCATGGTTTCCAGGGTAATCGAGTCCTTCACCGACGCTCGGCTTCGACATCCTGCTCCTCACCGAGCGGACGGACATGCCGCAGGGCCACCAGACACAGCACAGTCGCCACGACGATGGCGCCACCGGCCACTGCCGAGGCGATGTTCACACCGGTGGTGAATGCTCCCTGCGCTGCACGCACGACTTCGACGGGGACCTGGTCGGCGACCGAGAGGGCACCCGACAGGCTGCCAGTGAGTCGCTCGGCGATCTCGGGGGAGGTGTCTGCGGGAGCGGTCATGCGGGCGGTGTAGAGAGCGGTGCTGAGGCTGCCGAGTAGCGCCACTCCGACAGCGATGCCAAGCTCTTGGACAGTCTCGGACATCGCGGCAGCCGATCCAGACTTCGAGGCCGGTGCGGCGCCGACCACGATGTCGGTGCCCAGCGCGGCGATCGCACCGAGGCCGAGGTAGACGAACGCGAATCCGACCACGACGGCCACGGTGTCGCCGGTACCGGCCGTTGCCAGCAGCGCATAGCCGAGAACCGACAGACCCAGGGTGACGGACATCACCAGGCCCGGTCGCACACGCCGGGCGACCAAGGGCGCACCGATAGCGGCGGCGAACATTGCCAACGCCGGCGGCCCCATCCACAGACCCGCGGTGAACGGGCTGAGGCCCTCGACGAGCTGGAGATACTGGGTGACCAGATACATGGTGCCGCCCACCCCGACGAGCCCGATCAGCAGCACGGCCAGTGCCGCGGAGAAGGCCCGGTTGGTGAACAACGTGACGTCCAACAACGGCGAGGCCAGACGCCGTTGCCGGCGCACGAACAGCACACCCGCGGCCGCACCGACGACGAGGAGGATCGCCGTGCTCGCATCCACGCCGTAGGAGGCGGCGTGCTTGACGGCGTAGATGCCCGGCAGGATCGCGGCAAGGGACAGGGCGACACTGACCAGGTCCAGCCGCCCGGCTTGGGGGTCGGCGTATTCGGGCAGCACGGACTTCGCGCCGATCAGGACGATGATCGCGATGGGGACCGCGATCAGGAACGCCGCACCCCACCAGAACGTGTCGACCAGCGCACCACCGACCACGGGGCCGGCTGCCATACCCAGGGCGAACATCGTGGCCCACACCCCGATCGCGACCGCGCGTTGACGCACTTCGGCGAACATGTTGGAGATCAGCGACAGAGTCGAGGGCATCAGCGTGGCGCCCGCGATCCCGAGCATTGCGCGAGCCAGGATCAGCAGCTCGGCGCTAGGTGCAAAGGCCGCGAACACCGACGCGATCGCGAATGCCGTCATGCCGATCAGGAGCAGGCGGCGCCGGCCGATGCGGTCGCCCAAGGTCCCCATGGTGATGAGAAGCCCGGCGATGAAGAACCCGTAGGCGTCCATGATCCACAGCGTCTGCGTCGCCGATGGGTCGAGTGCTGCGGACATGCTCGGCAGCACCAAATACAGCGCGGTGACATCCAGGCCCAGCAGCACCGTTGGTAGCGCCAACAGGGCCAGGCCCGCCCACTCGCGCGCTCCCGCCCGTCGGGTTGCAACCTCTGACATGACACCCTCCTCCGAGATAGATATTTGAACTATAGTACAACTAGAACTATCGTTCAAACATGTGGGGCGAGGGCAGTGCCGAGAGCGCCGACGCACCCCCGCCCGTGCAGGAGTGAGCCGGTGGGTGTGCGGCGCGTAGCCCGATCATCTGAGCATCCGGCCGAGAGCTTCTCGCCGATCCTCGCCCGCTCAGGCACGATTCATCGCCCGATCGATCCTGTCGCGTACGACTGTGTGAAGTTGATCTTCATCCGGCACGGCTCGGCGATCCTGCTGAGTGAGTTCGGCGAGAAACCCGTCACGGTTGGTGACGTCGTCGCGCTCGGGTCGAACACGCTGTGCGGGAGCGAGCCCGAGGGCTCGATCACGGTCACCACGTTGTACCTGGACCGGGACTACGTCGTGGACCAGGTGTTCTGGCAGCACGCAGCCCTGTTGGCCGACCGGCTCGATGCCCAGGACTTCGCCGACGAGTTGTACTCCGAACCGGCCCAGATCCTGCACCTCGGCGAGCGCCGTGTCGGGATGTTGATGCCGTGGCTGGACGAGATGGTCGCGCTCAGCCTCGACGGACCGTCGCCGAAGAAGTTCTATCGTCTCCAGGCATTGCTGTTTGCTGTCCTCGACGTGGTCACGCCATACGTCAGGACTACCGAGGCGAGGCGGACGCCGACGCAGCGCAGGGCCACGCGAGAGGGGCCACCACTCTGCCGTCACTTCTCACCCCTGCGGGCCGAAGCCCGCACATCAGTCGAGCTTCTCCGCAGTGCGCCCGAACAACGGTGGACTCTCCAACAGCTGGCCTCCGCCGTGCATCTGTCGCCGTCGCAGCTCGGACGGCTGTTTGTCGATGCGTATGGGAAGACGCCGATGACGTACCTGTCGACGCTGCGGGCTGAGCGGTTGGCGCGCCTGCTGCGCGAGACGGACCTGCCGATCGAAGAGGCGATGCGTCGGGTCGGCTGGCACAGCCGTGGCCACGCGGCCCGGATGTTCCGCCAGGCGGTTGGGGTGACTCCGACCCGTTATCGGCAGCTCCGTGGAGGGAAGTGAGGTCTGGAACGCGCGGTGGACCGTAGGAATGGCTGCTGGGCAGCGAGCGGTCCGTTAGGTGCGGGAGACCGACCGACCTACCGATCGAGGAGGCGATGCGTGAAGTCGGTTGGCATAGCCGTGGGCATACCGCGCGGCTGTTCCGTCAGGCCGTGAGCGTGACGCCGACCCGCTATCGACAACTGGTGCGGCAAAGGGTTTCCGCCTGAGAGAAAGTCCGATACGGATCGCCGCAACGCCGATACAGGTATCCGCATCATCGCCCGCCTCGGCGCCCGGGACCGCTGACGGGCTGATAGTCCGGTACAGACTCGTCGGGTTCACCACACACCTGACGGTCACATCGTCCGTTGTCCGTCGCGTCTTGCTGGTGATCCCGGCGCACCTGATGGTCACCGAGCCCGATCGGCCCGGTGCTCAGGGTATCGGGAGGACACGACGATGGCCACGACACGGGAGCAGACCCAAGCCAGGCGGGAAGCCAAGCTCGACGAGCTGCATGAGCGCCTCACCGGCGCGGTCGAACAGCTCGTCTCCGGTGAGGACTGGGCTCGCGCGGTCGCGTTCGCGGCACGGTTCAGGACTAGATCGTTCTCCAACACGCTGCTGATCTGGGAGCAGCACCAGGGCGCCTACGAGGCCGGCCTCGTGCCAGAACCCTTCCCGTCCTATGTGGCCGGCTACCGGCAGTGGCAGGGCCTTGGTAGGCAGGTGCAGAAGGGCCAACCGGGGTATCAGATTCTCGCCCCGGTTACCGGCCGCTTCGCCACCGCCACACCGGCCGATGCGGAGTCCTGGCGGCGCCTGAGCAAGGGCGAGAAGCCGCGGCCCGGTGAGGTCGTGCGCACCAAGATGGTCGGGGTCCGTCCAGCCTACGTGTGGGACGTCTCCCAGACCGCCGGCGACCCGATCCCTGAACCACCCGCGCCGAAGCTGTTGGAGGGCCAGGCCCCGGCTGGGCTGTGGGATGGGCTCGCTGCGCAGGTCGAGGCGGCGGGTTTCTCGGTGGTGCGGGTGCCGCATGAGGAGATGATCCACGGCGCGAACGGAATGACCGACTACACCGGGAACACCGTGGCGGTGCGGGAGAGCATGGACCCGGCCGCGCAGGTCAAGACCCTCGCCCACGAACTCGGCCACGTCCTCCTCCACGGCCCCGATGCCGAGGAGGCCCGTCAACATCGCGGGATCGGTGAGGTCGAAGCAGAGTCCGTGGCGCTGATGGTCGGCGCCGCGCACGGGATGGACACCAGCGGCTACACGATCCCGTACGTGTCGACCTGGGCCGCGCGGGTCGATGGCAAGGAACCGGTCGAGGTGGTCAAGGCCACCGGTGAGCGGGTCCGCAAGACCGCCCTGACGATCCTCGATCGGCTCGACACGACCCAGGTCGCCGACGGCACCCCGCCCGGGCTGGATCGAGAAGCCCCTCAGCGCAGCGAGCTGGCAAACGAACGAACCGCGTCAAGGCGGTCGGCGGCGTCGTTGCCTGAGCCGGCGGCGCGTCCCGCCCCCGCCTCGGTGGCGCCGGCAGGACGGGAGCTGTGATGGTCGCCCCGGATGTCCTGACCGGCGTGCTGGCGCAGGTCTCGGATGCATGGCCGCTCTCGGCAGCGGCACGGGAATACGCTGCCGTCGGGGTGCCGGTGTTCCCGTGCATGCCCGGTGGCAAGCGCCCGTTGACTGAACACGGCTTCCACGACGCCACCACCGACACGGAAGTCGTCGCGGCGTGGTGGCGTCAGCACCCGCAGGCGAACATCGGTGTGCCCACGGGAGCTACTTCGGGGGTCGTGGTGGTCGATGTCGATGTCCACAGCCCGGTCAACGGGTTCGACGCCTTCGGTCGCGCGCACGAGGCCGGGCTGGTGGACGGCTGGCAACTCCTGGTGTCCACGCCCTCGGGTGGGATGCACGCCTACTACCCAGCGATGCCCGGTGGTGAGCAGCGGTCGTGGCAGGCGGCCCGCGCGGGGATCGACTTCCGCGGCGACGGCGGCTACATCATCGTCCCACCCTCAGCCGTGACCGGTGAGCGAGGCCGCGCGTCCTATCGGGTGCGGCGGATCGGCTCCGGCCGGGCCGCGTCGTTGGATGCGGAACGGTTGCGGGACTTCCTCGACCCCCGCCCCACACCGGCACCCCGACCGGCCGGGCAGGTCCACGAAGTGAGTGCCGAGCGGCTGGCGGCCTGGGTCGCCGGACGGGCTGAGGGTGAGCGGAATCGTGGCCTGTTCTGGGCGGCGTGCCGCCTGGCAGAGAACAACACCCCGCAAGCCGACACCTACGCCGCTCTCGCCCCGGCGGCCGAGCATGCGGGACTCACGGCGCGGGAGGTCTCGGCGACGATCCGTTCGGCCTACCGCACCACCCACCCAGCACCGCGACCATCCGCCGACCGGTCGGCGGCGGGACCGCGCAGGGTGCCAGAGCATGCAGCGGGGCGAGTGCTGTCATGAGTCCGCTGAGCAGTCCGGTGGTGCGGCGTCGTGGCGGACGCCTCGCCGTCATCACCGCTGTTGCCGGGACGGTGCTGATCGCCCTCGGTGCGTTCTGGCTCTCCTTCACCGCGTTGGCCGACCTGGCCCGGCGCTCGGGTCTCGATGAGGGGCAGGCGTGGGCGTGGCCGCTGATCGTGGACGGGATCATCGTCGTGGCCACCGTCTCCGTCGTCGCCCTCGCAGGCCAGCGATCCGCCTGGTACCCCTGGGCGCTGCTGGCGGCTGGGGCGATCGTCTCGGTGACGGCGAATGCCCTGCACGCGGTGGTGGCAGCTGATGCCGATGTGCCCGGTGTGCTGGCCGCGAGTGTGGCGGCGGTGCCGCCGCTGGTGCTGCTGGCGATCACCCACCTGACCGTCATCCTCACCCGCCCACTCCCGGCAACCGAACCCACCACGACCAGCGCGGCGCGCGAGGAAACCACGCCCGCGCCGAATCAGTCAGGCGAAGTCATCGTGCCTCCGCTCGCGGAGCCGAGTCGGCTCCCGCCGACGCCGACACCGGATGAGGCACCGCAGGAGCTGCCGCGACGGAGCGACCCCGCGCTGAGCACTCGGGCGGGTGACGCGGGTGGGGGTCGGCGCGAGGTCGCCACCGAGCTGCGGGGGCAGGGGTGGTCTAACAAGCGCATCGCCCGCCACCTCGGGGTCCATCCCTCCACGGTGGGCCGCTGGTTCACCGCCGCGCACCTTCCCGACGACACGCTCGTCAAGGAGACCGCCAGGGAGGCGAGAACACCATGAGCACCACCACCGACCACACCCACGACCGGCACGCCCGCGAGTATCCGCGCGACCGTGAGCGCCGGGTGACCGATCAGGACACCGGCCGCAGGGTTGCCAAGGCACCGGAGGAGCCGTCGACGCCGGAAGCGGTACAGGCCGCCAAGACCGCCCACCGCAACCGAGCCGGCAAGCTGACAGCGGACAGTGCGCAGCGTGCGCGAGGTGTGGAGTGGGTGCGACCCACCGACCTGCTCGCCCGGCAGTCGGCGACGGTCGCGGGGCGGGGTATCGACTTCGAGGTCGAACTCGCCCGCCGCACCCGCAAACTCACCAGCCATGTCACCCGGGCCAGCGGCCGCGGTATCGGCAAGGCCGGGAAGGCGATCAGCGAACGGGCGCGGCGCCTGCCGGATGTCTCGGAGTTCGGCCGCGGGGGCCAGCACCCCTCGTGGGTGACGCGCTCGGGGATCGGGCTGGGGTGACCCGTCATGCGCACCCCCACCATCACTGCGCTGGCGGAGCCGGTGGTGTGGGGACGCGCGTGCACCTACCTGCCAGGAGGTGCCCGACCATGACCACAACCATCAACCGACAGGCTCCCGGCGGCACGACCAGTGAGGATTTCACCACCAGCGACGGCCTGCGCGCCCTGCTGTACCGGCTCCACGCCGCGGGGCCAGGAGCGTGGAGCCATGATCCGACGGCCGCGGAGCTGATGGCCTACACCGCGGACAAGTACGAACCGCTGGCGCGCAAGCACGACCTGGACCCGTGGGAGGCCGCCAGCGCGGCGTTCAAGGTGATGATCACCCGCGCCGCCCGCGAGGCACGCGACCCGTGGGCGGTGATCACGCACGCGGTGCGGATCACCTGCATCTTCGAAGCACGCGCCCAAGGCCTGCTCTGCTCGGTCCACCAAGCCAGGCGCCCGCACGTCTCGGCGTTCCACAACCCGGAGCGGTTCTCCGACCGCGAGAACCCCCTGACCGACTACCACCCCGCCTTCCACGTCACCGACGCCCACAGCCACGACAACGACACGGACGCGGAGACGGACGCTGCCGGTGAGGGCTCCGACGGTGGTGGGCGCGGTTCGGATCAGGCGTGCATGTCGGCCGGGTCGGCGGCCGAGGACGCGATCGCGCTGTTCACGCTGCTGGGCTGGCCGCCAGCGACTGCCCGGGCCGGGGTTGAGCATGTCTGCGGGGCGCTGACCAAGACCGGCACCCGCCAGGGCGCCTACGAGGCGTTGCGGCGGGACAAGCATGCCCGCGCGCTGCTGGACATCCCGCGCCGCTCGTGGACTGCGTTGCTGCGTGCCTTGTTGGGCAACCCGCACCCCGCCTATGCCGCTACGAGCGCGGGGCGGGGTGTGCTGTTGCGGTTGCTGATCGGCGAGTCGCTGCCGGTGCTGCTGCGCGATGACGACCTCATCCTGACCGTCTCGCTCGCCGCCCCCAACGGTCGCCAGCGTGATGGTGAGGAGGGGTCGTGAGCGCGCCGGCGGGTTACATCGAGCTGGAGCGCACCGTCGAATCCATCCACGTGGGGCGTCGTCATCGCACCGAGCTGGGCGACCTCGACGAGCTCGCCGCCTCCATCGAGCGCGACGGGCTGTTGCAGCCCATCACGATCACCCCGGACGGGGTGCTGGTGTGCGGTGCGCGGCGGTTGGCGGCGATCAAGCAGCTCGGCTGGCGCAAGGTCAACGTCTGGGTCCGGAGCGGGATCTCCGACCGCCTCGGCCACCTCCTGGCCGAGCAGGACGACAACGTGCTCCACAAGCCACTCACTCAGACCGAGGCCGCCGCCCTCTACCGCGAACTGAAGACACTGATGGCCGAAGACGCCACAAGGCGCGAGCAGGCGACCCGTTTCAGCAGCGACTACCAGCCCGGAGCTGACGGGGGTGGAAATTTTCCACCCCCGTCCGCCGGGCCACGCGGAAAAGCGCGTGAACAAGCCGCCGCAATGATTCCCAGTGGCGCCTCCTACAAGACCCTGGACAAGATCGGCTATCTAGAACAGATCGCTTCCAATCCGGCTCAGCCCGCCGAGTTGCGCGAACAAGTCAACGCGGAACTGGAGCGCATCGACGCGGGTGGCCCGGTCGATCCGGTCTACCGCCACATTCGCGACCTGGCCGAAACCGCCCAGGAACATCGCGAGGCGGACCTGCATCAGCTCGCCGCCGACGCCCTCGCCCGCGCAAGAGCAACGAAGACCCGCAAGCGCGCGCCCCGGCCCAGGCCGGTGACCGATGACGACGGCGAGCCGGCGCGTTACCCGGTGCGCGCGTTCGTCCTGACCTGGACCGAGCTGGCCGACTGGTGGATGCACTACGACGCCGACCAGCTCGCTGCTGAGCTGTCCGATGAGCAGATCGAGTCCTTCCTGACCACCGCTGAGGGCACCACCCGGTTCGCCGAGGAGCTGCGCGCCGTCTGCGATCGCGAAGCCGACGGCGAATCCGTGCCCGCACGCGGACACTTGCGCGCCCTCTAGCCACTCCACCCGTTTCTGGTGGCGGTGGTGCACCTGGTGGGCATGAAGACTCCTGATCTTTCCGAGCCCCGCACTCGTCGCCGGGTGATCGCCGCCCTAGCCGCAGTGCTCCTCATATTGCTGCTGGCCGGCGTCGGCATCTACGGCCTGATCACCGGACCACCCACCACCAGCGACACCAACCGCACCAACGAAAACGGACCCGGGCCAGTCATCACGGCACCCGGCGACCCGACGCCCACGACGACACCGCGGCTACCGGTCGTGCGTGCCTCGGCCGATCCAGAGACCTTTGCCCGCAACGTCGCCACCGCACTGTTCGAGTGGGACACCGGGTCGGGGTTCATGCCCCTGGACTACACCTCGGTGGTCCTCGAAGTCGGCGACCCCTCCGGAGCCGAGCAGGCCGGGCTGGCCTCCGACATCGCGGCCTACCTCCCGACCCGCGAGGCATGGATCGAGCTGCGCCAGTACGCGACCACCCAGCATCTGACCATCGAGGACGCATTCGTCCCCGAGGCGTGGAGTACGGCTTTGGAGCAGGCACGGCCGGGGCAGCTCGCTGAGGGCACGGTCGCGTACACGATCGAGGGCACCCGCCACCGCGAGGGCCTGTGGAACGACGAACACGTCACCAGCGAACACCCGGTCTCCTTCACCGTTTTTGTGGTCTGTGGCCCGACGTACGAGACCTGTCACCTGCTGCGGCTCTCCCAGCTCGACAACCCCCTCCGATAAGGCCGCCGGAGGTGATCTGACAGTGAAGAAGGCACTGATCGTTCTACTGGCCGCAGCGGTCATGTTCGGCCCCGCCGTGGCATTCCTCGGCGTGGGCGTGCTGCTGAACCCCGCCGCCCGGGCCGATGCCACCGTCTGCGCACCCGGTGATGCGCACCTGCACGTCGATGAGATACCGGACTCGTTGACCGCGACCACCCGCAACGGCGAGACCATCGTGCTGACCCGCACCCAGTTGGAGCACGCCGCCACGATCATCACCGTCGGGGCCGAGACCGAGGACATCACCGACCGGGGCGTGATCATCGCGCTGATGGCGGCACTGACCGAGTCGCACCTGCGCATGCTGTCCAACAGCTCTGCCTATCCGGAGTCGATCATCTATCCCAACGACGGCGACGGCTCCGACCACGACTCACTCGGCTTGTTCCAGATGCGCCCCTCGATGGGATGGGGATCGGTCTCTGAGTTGATGCGCGCCGAGTATCAAGCCCAAGCGTTCTACGGCGGACCCGATGGACCCAACTCCCCCTCACCTCGGGGCCTGCTGGACATTCCGGGGTGGCAGGACATGGACCCCGGCGAAGCCGCCCAAGCCGTCGAAGTCTCCGCGTATCCGGACCGGTACCGCAACTATCAGCCCGTCGCCGAGACCATCCTGACCACCCTCACCCGCACGGCCAACACCGGCACCGGCAGCAGCGACACGACGGTGCCGGAGACCTCCCGAGTCGCGTTCCCGTTGCCGGAGGGCACCTGGGTCAAGACCTCCGACTGGGGATGGCGCACCGACCCCTTCACCGGCGAACAGTCCTTCCACGCCGGCACGGACTGGGCCGCACCCGACGGCACAGCGTTGTTCGCTCTGGCTGACGGCCGTGTCCTCTCCGCGTCCTACACCGAGGCCCGTGGCGGAGTCATGGTCCTGGAACACAACGTCCGAGGCCAGGCGGTGACGAGCACGTATGTGCACATGTGGTCTCACGGCATCCACGTCACCGACGGCCAAGAAGTCCGCGCCGGGCAGCACATCGGTGACGTCGGCTCCTCGGGCCGCTCCACCGGCCCGCACCTGCATCTGGAGATCCGCCCCGGGGGTCAGGACGCCGAGACCGTGGACGCCGAGCAATGGCTGCTCGACCAGGATGCTGAAGGCATCACCGGCGGCGACACGACAATCCCGCCTGAGCCCGGCTGCACGTCAGGCCCCGGTCAGGCCGGTGCTCCGGAACCCTTCGACGGAGACAATCCGGACGCGATGGTCGATGATCCAACTTCGGACGGGCAGATCACCGCCCGCACCGCGCACATCCTCGACCAAGTCCAGACAGCGTTCCCCGACAGCTCATGGGTCTGCTACTCACCACGGCCGGGTCAAGCCTCCGACCACCCCCTCGGCAGGGCGTGTGATGGCACGTTCGGCAACGCCATCGGCGAAGCGGCCACCGGTCAGGCCCTCGAACTCGGTTGGGCCGTGACGAACTGGCTCCAAGAACACGCCGAGACCCTCGGGATCGACTATCTGATCTGGCAGGGACAAATCTGGTCAGCCGGTCGCGCCGACGAAGGATGGCGCGACTACGACGGCGGCGGCATGCACGATCCCGGCAACGTCACGGGCGGACATTACGACCACACCCATCTTTCGGCCGTCGAGGGGCGGTGATGACCATGGGTGTGTTCCCCGATTTCGGTGGCCTCGACGGCATCGGCGAGCTCCGCGAGGTCATCGGCGCCCTGCTGACGTTCGTGCTCATCATCGCGGTGTTGATGTTGATCGTGTGCGCCATGATCTGGGCGCTGGCCACCGCGAACGGCCACCACAGCGCGGCGACTAAAGCACGCATCGGAGCCTGGACCGCCCTCGGTGCCGCGGTGTTGGCCGGCGGTGGAGTGGCCTGGATGAACTGGCTACTCGACCTCGGCTCCACTCTTTAACCCGCAGCGCTCCAAGGGCGCAGGCGGGATGATGCCGGCGCGGCGCAGATAGCCGGCCAGGTCGTCGGTCACCGCCAGGGTGTCGATCTCTTCGGGGCTCACCCATCGGGCGTCCTCGGCGTCATCGCCAGGGACCAGGGTGCCACCGGTGACGGTGGCGGCGAAGTCATGGATCTCATAGACCCGCCCATCCCCGACAGGCACCCGGAGTCTCCACAGCTCACGGCCGACCTCCACGATCAGGCCAGTCTCCTCGAACGCCTCGCGGGCTGCGGCCTCTTCGAACGTCTCGCCGGGATCGAGGCTGCCGCCGGGCACAGACCACAATCCTCGGCCCGGTTCGGTGCCGCGTCTGATCAGGAGCACGCGCCCGGCCGCGTCGGTGATCACCGCGCTGGCCGCCAATACCACCTGTCCACTCATGTTTCCCACGCTATCCCGGAGCACGGGGTGCACCTGATGGGCGAGAACCACCCTCGTCTCTCGTGAAGGAGCACCCGCCGTGAACACCCTGACCCTCGCCCTTGAAACTGCCACCGCCCTCGGGCCGGCGTTGCCGATGCAGATCGACATCAATCCCAACGACTCGGGCCTGCCGGGCATCAGCCAGTTGCGCACCATCGTCGGGGCGATCATGACCATCGGCCTGATCCTGTCCGTCCTGGCGTTGATCGTCTCGGCGATCGTGTGGGGCTTCGGCGCGAACTCCTCCAACCCGCACCTGGCGGGCCGGGGCAAGATCGGCGTCCTCGTGTCCTGCGGCGCCGCGATCATCTGCGGCGCCAGCGTCACCTTGATCAACTTCTTCTGGAACGTCGGCCAGCAGGTCTGACCCCACTCACCAACTTCGACTCTGCGTGAAGGAGTGATCTGCGGTGGGTGTCTGCGATGTTCCCATCATCTCGTCCGTATGCGACGTGGCCGGCGAAGCCGCCGCCACCCTCGTCTCCGCACCCTTCGACTGGCTTGCCAGTGCGATGGGCGCCGCCGCCGGGTGGCTCTTCGAGGCCGTCTGGTCGGTCTTCGACACCACCACCCTGGTCGACGTCACCCGCGACGAGTACGTGGCGGTCTACAACATCCTCTTCGGCATCGCGGTCTTCGTGATGCTGCTGTTCTTCTGCCTCCAACTCATCACCGGCATGATCAGACGCGACCCCACCGCACTCAGTCGAGCCGCACTCGGGCTCGCCAAGAGCGTGCTCGGGTCCTTCGTCGTCATCACCCTGACCGCACTCCTCTTGGAGGTAGTCGATCAGCTCTGCATCGGGATCATCCAAGCCGCCGGCGAGACCACCGAATCCATGGGCGACAAGATCACCCTCCTGGCCGCAGGACTGACCGCGATCAACATCGCCGCCCCCGGGGTGGGGGCGATCATCACCATCTTCCTCGCCGGACTCGCCATCAGCGCCGCCGCCATCGTCTGGCTGAGCCTGCTGGTCAGGAAGGCACTGTTGCTAGTGGCGATCGTGCTGGCCCCGCTTGCGTTCTCCGGGGCGTCGTGGGATGCGACGCGGGGGTGGGTCGGCAAGTGGGCGATGTTCGTCATCGCTCTTATCGTCTCCAAACTCGTCCTGGTCGTGATGTTCCTCGTGGCCATCACCCAGGTGTCGGCGCCAATCGACGGTGACCTCTCCTCAGTCGCCGACCCTCTGGCCGGGATCGTGCTGATGGCGATGGCCGCCTTCGCGCCCTACATGACCTACAAGTTCCTCAACTTCGTCGGCCTGGACATGTACCACGCCATCGGCTCCGAACAAGACACCAAGAACGCCCTGAACCGGCCCGTCCCGACACCGAGCAAGCCGGCCGGGGACGGACCGAAGAAGGTCCTCGATGAAGGTGGCGGCAACTCCGGCGGCGGGGGCAACGGTGACGGCGGTGGTGGTGGGAAGAAGCCGCCGGAGCCGAAAAACGCTGCACCGCAAGCATCCAGCGGCACTGCTGGCTCGACCGGCGCTGGCGGGAGTAAAGCCGCCGCTGGTGGCTCTGCCGGAGCCGGCGCAGGGGCTGGTGCGAGCGGCGGAGCAGGAGAAAGTGCCGGCGCGGGCGCTGGTGCGGCGGCTGGTCCGGCTGCTGCGGCGGTGATCGGGGCGAAGGTCGCCAAAGACTCCGCCACCGCCGGACCGAAAGCGGGCAAGGCTCTCGGCGCCCAGGGCGAGTCCGCCGCGGACTCGGCCTCCCAGACCGGCAACACGCCGCCGCCGGCGGGGCAAGCGCCCCCGCCGTCGACTCCGGCACCGAAGACACCCAGTGGCGGGCCGTCGAGGGCGGAGGCGCGTCCGCCGAAGCAGCCCCCGCCGCCAGCGCCGAAGCCGAGCGGGAAGGAGTGAGCCGCCGTGCCCACGAAGCAGAACGAGCGCGCCGCAGTGTCGGCGGAGTTGGTGCCGGTGAAGTTCTCCCGTCTCACCCGCCGAGGCGTCCTCCTGGGGCTGTCGCTGTCTCAGCTCATCACCCTCGCGGTCGGTGTCCTCTCGGTCGTGGGTGCGCTGTACGCCGGGGGTGGCATCCTCCTCGCGTACACCGCACCGGTCTGGGTGCTCGCCGCGGCCTTGACGTGGATACCCATCGCCGGACGGCCGGCCGTGGAGTGGCTGCCGGTGGCCTTCTGGTGGCTCTGGCGCACCACCGGCGGACAACTCCTCTACCGCCGCCGAGTCGTCACACCGAGACCGGTCGGCACCCTCGCCCTGCCGGGTGACATGGCGCGGCTGCGCGAGTACACCGACCCCGAAACCGGCGCCGGGATGATCCACGACCCCCACCAGCAGACGTTGACGGTCGTCTGCGAGGTCTCGCACCCGGCGTTCGTGCTCCTCGATCCCGGTGAGCAGGAGCGCCGCGTCACCTCGTGGGGGCGCGTCCTGGCCACGGTGTGCCGCTCCGGCCGCATCGCCACCTTGCAGGTGCTGGAACGGACCCTGCCGGACTCGGGCACCGGGCTCGCCGAATGGTGGGCCAGCCACGGCACCGCCGACGACACCTGGGCCGCGACCACGTATGCCGAGTTGATCGATCGCGCCGGTCCGGCCGGCGAACGCCATGCGACCACGCTGTCGCTGTCGTTGGACATGAGAAATGCGGCGCGGCAGATCAGAACCGCTGGTGGTGGTATCCGCGGCGGCGCCGCCGTCCTGCGTCAAGAGATGTCGACTCTCGTGGCTGCTCTGCGGTCGGCCGACCTGACGCCCTCGGGCTGGCTGAGCCCGGGCGAGATCGCCGTGATCCTGCGCTCGGCATATGACCCGGCGATCGCCGCCACCTTGGAGCGCCACGGCGAACTCGGCCAGAGCCTCGCGACGGCTGGGCCGGTCGCGGTGAACGAGTCCTGGACCCGGCTGCGCACCGATTCGGCGCATCATGCGGTGCTGTGGGTCTCTGAGTGGCCGCGTTCGATGGTCTACCCCGGTTTCCTGTCGCCGGTGCTCTTGTCGACCGGGATTCAGCGGTCGTTCTCGTTGATCTGCACGCCGATGCGCTCAGACCAGGCCGCGAGGGATATCCGCAAGAAGAAGGTCGAGCACATCTCCGATCAGGCGCAGCGGGCGAAGATCGGGCAGATCGAAGACGCCGCCCAGACCGCCGAGTACCAAGACGTCCTCCAACAGGAGGCCGACCTCACCGCCGGACACGGCGTGCTGCGCTACACCGGCCTCATCTCCGTCTCCGCCCCCACGGTCGAGGAGCTGGAAGCTGGGGTCGCGGCGATCGAACAGGCCGCCATCCAAGCCTCCTGCGAGACCCGACTCCTGGTCGGTCAGCAGGCCGCGGCGTTCACCGCCGCCGCGTTGCCGCTGTGCCGCCGTGTCTGATCACCGCAGTGAAAAGGGTGCGGGCGGCGCACCTGACCCGTGACCCCACACTCGCTCGCGTTCACGGGAGACCACGATGCCCACGTTCCACGACCCGCTCGCCGATGCGGCTGAAGCCTCCGAGGCGCTGCGCGGCCTCGCCCACGCCTCCCGAGTGTTCGATGACCCGGCCGACACCTACACCGTGTTCGGCGACCTGACCGCCAGCCTCCGGTCCCTGCGCCAGGTACTCGATCAGCTCGCCAACGCCCACCTGAGTCACCAGGGCCGGGCGTTCGACGACGATGGCAACCCCGCCACCGGTGCGGCCGACGCACTGGCGGCAGCAGACGAGCTGCACGAAGCCGGCACCCTGCTGGATCAGGCGCATGACCGGCTCAGCGCAGCGTTCTCTCACTCCGGGCGCATCGCCTGGCACGCCCAACCCACGCCAGAACAGGCGGCGGTGCGTGAGCGGTTGGCTGCACGCCTCGACGGCGACCCCGCCACCGCGATCACGACCGTTCAGGCGGGGACGCTCACGTTGGCGGTGTGGCCCGATACGCCGGTGGGTGAGCATCAGCGCTACGCCTACCGGATCACCGACACCACCACCGGCCAAGAGCTGGAAGGGCGCGACCTGTTCACCGGCGCCGGCACCCCTGTCGAGCCCGACCGCGCCCTCCGCGACCTTGCCACCTTCCTGAGCGCGGCGGGCGAAGCTCACCAGTACGCGCTCGATCATCCCGGCAGCGGCCCGGAGCACGAGGGTCTGTTCCCGGCCTGGGTGGCTGAGGCCGCCCGCACCAACACCGACGTCCTGGTCGAGCTGAGCGAGCACGGCCCCACCGATTCCTCCGACCCCGGGCCTGCGCGGGTGGGGCGGCGGTGGCTCAACGTGGTCTTCCTCCAAGGCGACGAAGCCGATGCGGTGCTCGACCTGATCGACCGCAGCGGCGCCGACGCAGCCATCGAACACCTCAAGGGCTGGGACTACGGCGATGAGACCACCGATGCGGCGTTGGAGAACGGCTATGTCTACGACGATCAGCCGCCGGCGAGTGGCACCGACCGGACCCTCACCAGCAGCGAGTACGCGGTGACCTACAACCACGCCCTGGGCCACGTCGGCCTCTATCGGCAATTCGACACCCCGTCCGACCCGGTACTCCTGAACGACCCGCCCGTGTCGGCCAGCATCAGTACGGGGCCGTCGCCTCATGCGCAGCAGGCAGCACCGGTTCACGGGGGTCGTGAGGCGCGGCGTGCGGCATTGGGCGCGGACCGCGACTGGTTCGTCCAACCGACCCGCACCTCAACCAGTCCATCGCATGGATTGTCGCTGTGACCGGCATCGAGCGGGAACGGCTGCACACCTCGGTCCTGGTCGCCCCGGCCAAGGAACGCCGACGGCTGCGCAAGCAGCGTCGCCAGGCCGCTGCGAGGCTCCAGGCGGAGCAACGCGCCGCCGAGAAAGCCACAGCGAAGGCGAAGGCGGAGGCGGATCGGGCCGAACGCCGCGCCACCACCTACCTGCCCGCGGCCGGTGAAGCCGGCCCAGCAGCGCTACGTACGCCGGGCCGATTCCGCCTCCCGCGCCACCAAGACACCAGTGCCACGTTGGCGGGGGCGTATCCGTTCGTCGCCGAAGGCGGCCTCGGTAGTGATGGCGTGTTCGTGGGCCAAGACCTCTACTCGGGCGGCTCGTTCGTCTACGACCCTTGGGTCTTGTATGCCCGCGGCATCATCACCGCACCCAACGTGGTGCTCGCCGGAATCGTGGGCTCCGGCAAGTCCTCCCTCGCCAAGAGCCTCTACACCCGCTCGCTGCCGTTCGGACGCCGGGTCTACGTCCCCGGTGACCCCAAGGGCGAGCACACCGCGGTCGCCGAGGCAGTCGGCGGGCGGGCGATCGTCCTCGGTCACGGGCTGAACACTCGACTCAATCCCCTCGATGAAGGCCACCGACCCGGCGGGCTGACCGATGAGCAGTGGATGACGACCGTGGCCTCGCGTCGCCGGGACCTGATCGGCGCCCTGGCCGAGACGGTGCTGGCGCGCGGGTTGACGCCGTTGGAGCACACGGCGATCGACCTCGCCCTCACCCAGACCGTGCAGGAGAACGACGTGCCGATCCTGCCAATGGTCGTCGACCACATCCTCAACCCCACCCACGACGATGACAGCGGGCGTCTGGCTGAGGACGGCCGGCTCGTCGGTCACGCCCTGCGCAGGCTCGTGGCAGGTGACCTCCAGGGGCTCTTCGATGGCCCATCGACCGTCGCCTTCGATCCGTCGCTGCCGATGATCAGCCTCGACCTCTCCCGCGTCACCGAGAACTCCACGCTGATTTCGGTGCTGATGACGTGCTCGTCGGCGTGGATGGAGTCGGCGCTGTTGGACCCGGCCGGTGGGCAGCGGTGGGTGATCTACGACGAGGCCTGGCGCCTGATGTCCCATCCGGCGCTGTTGAAGCGGATGGATGCGCACTGGCGGCTGGCCAGGCATTACGGGATCGCGAACATGCTGATCTTCCACAAGCTCTCCGACTTGGACAACGTGGGCGATGCCGGTTCGGCCATGCGCTCCCTCGCCAACAGCCTCCTCGCGAACGCGGAGACCAGGATCGTCTACCGGCAGGAGTCCGACCAGCTCGGTCCCACCGCGAAGGCCCTCGGGCTGACCGGCACCGAACAGAAGCTGCTGCCGTCATTGGGAGTCGGGCAGGGGTTGTGGCGGATCAAGGATCGCTCCTTCGTGACCCAGCACCAGCTCCATCCGGCTGAGTTGGAGTTGTTCGATACCAGTTCTCGGCTCACGCAGGGGGTGAAGTGATGCCCTCGAAGAAGCCACGCCACCCGTCCCGGCGAGAACTCTCAGAGACCCCGGTCGTGCTGCCGCATGTGATCATCACCGTCACCGAGGCCGGCGCCTTAGACGTCACTGTTGACGGTACGGCGTTCCCGCCACCGGAGAGCGGAGCGTGGACACGGAGCACCTTCGGCCCGCTGCTGGACGCCATCACCGCCGACCGCACCATCACCGTGCGGATCGAGGTCCACGAGACCGACGGGTCCGTGTTCACCGACATCATCCACGCCCGTCGACCCACCCGACCCACGCCTGCCAAGAACGACCCCGAGGCCCAGCCGGGTAAGCACACCAAGAACAAGGACAGGCAGCTGCCGCCGCTGATAGAGGTCACCGCAGAGGGGTTCGTGCCCGGCGAAGACACCGCGGTAGCGGTCGTCGCCTCCCACACCGACGCCACCGGCACAGGTCACGCCCGTGCGCTGCTCGACACCGCCCAGTTCAAGTCGGCGCTGCGTGACGGCACCGGCGAGGTCATCCTGTTCGGCCGCGTCTCCGGCACCACCGTGGTTCGGCAGCTGCCATGAGCACCCCCGGACAGCGGCAGAGCGGGAGCATGGGCGATGAGTTGACCAACGCGGCCCTCATCGCACTGATCGGGGTGTTCGGGGTCGCGCTGATCCTGCGCACCGCAGGTAGTGTGGCGGCGTTCCTCACCCGCACACCCCAACCCGCCGCTGGCCCAGCATCAGGGCTCGGCGTGCTGTTCAACCCCGCCGACCCCGCGACAGCGCTGGACGCCGAAGGGCTGAACCCGGTCGCGTACTGGATCACCACCGCCGTCCTCCTCTCCGGGCTCGGTTTCGCCGGGGCGTGGGTGTGGGCGCGGCTGCGTCGCCATTCGCGCAAGGTCGAGACTGACCCGCGTCGCCTGGCCGGCACCGCCACCGGTCCCGAGGTCACTCAGACCGCCTCCGGCAAAGCGCTGCTACGCCGGGCCGGGACACTGCGACCCTCACTGGATGCCCCCGAGCCAGCGGATGTCGGCTATCTGCTCGGCCGTTCACGGGGTAAGCAGGTGTGGGCGTCGGTGGAGGATTCGATCCTGCTCATCGGCCCGCCCCGCTCCGGCAAGGGCCTGCACGTGGTCATCAACGCCATCCTGGACGCCCCCGGCGCGGTGGTCACCACCTCCACGCGGCCGGACAATCTCACTGCGACGTTGCGTGCCCGTGAGCGTGATGGCCGGCCGGTGGCGGTGTTCGACCCCCAGCACCTCGCCGAGGGCATCCCCGCCGGGATGCGCTGGTCACCCATCCGGGGCTGCGAGGACCCGCTGACGGCGATGATCCGCGCCACCGGCTTGGCCGCCGCCACCGGACTGTCCGCTGGCGGGGTGGAGTCCGGGGGCTTCTGGGAGGGCAAAACCCGCACCGCCCTCCAATCCCTGCTGCACGCCGCAGCACTGGACCACCGGCCACCGGCCGAGCTGTTCCGCTGGACCCTGGACCCCACCGCGGCAGCCGAGGCAGTGGCCATCCTCACCAACACCACGCAGGCCGCCACCGGGTGGGCCGACTCGCTGGGGGCGATGATCGACTCCGACCCCAAGACCCGCGACTCCATCTGGCAAGGCGTCGCACTCGCCTTGGGTGCCCTCGCCGACCCCCGCGTGCTCGATGCCGTCTCACCACGGCCGGGTGAGGGCTTCGACCCCGAGACCTTTATCCGCCAGCGCGGAACCCTCTATCTGCTTGCCACGGGTGCGGGGGCAGGCGCCTCCGCGGCCCTGGTGGCGGCGTTCGTGGAAGACCTGATCGAGACCGCCCGCCGGATCGCCGCACGCTCACCCGGCGCACGTCTGGACCCACCGCTGCTGCTGGCACTCGATGAGATCGGCAACCTCGCACCGCTGCCATCCCTGCCGACGCTGATGGCCGAGGGTGGCGGCACCGGCATCACCACACTCCCGGTCTTACAGTCCCTCGCCCAGGCGCGGGAGAAGTGGTCGGACAACGCCGCCGGGGCGATCTGGGACGCGAGTATCGTCAAGATCATCCTCGGCGGCGCTTCCAACTCCCGTGACCTTCAAGACCTGAGCACGCTCATCGGCGAGAGGGACGAGTACACCGATTCAGTGACCCTGGGCGATCACGGCACCCGCTCCAACCAGCGCTCCATACGCCGGTTGCCGATCCTGCCGCCCGACCGGATCAGGACGCTGCCGTTCGGTACCGGTGTCACCCTGCTGCGCTCTGCGCCACCGATCGTCACCGATCTACGTCCTTGGCCCTCGCGTCCTGATGCCGCCCAGCTCAAGGGTGACCGTGCCGAGATCGAAGCGCTGCTGCGCCGGCCGGGCTCCTGACCCGCGCGTGGTCGGGTGGGCGCACCTGTCTGGCACGAGCGGTCCTGAACGTGGGGCCGCGTGATGTGTCAGGAGGAGAGTCTGATGGCTATCCGCACTCAGGAGTCGTTCTCGGGGTTCGTGGCGTCGGACCCGCAGCTGACTCGCACCGAGAACGGTGATGCCCGGCTGTTCATGAAGGTCGGCAAGGAGCACTACCGGCAGGAGGAAGACGGGTCGTTTACGCAGTTGGAGACCACCTTCCACAACCTGGTCGCGTTCAAGGCCGCCGCCGAGCAGGGTCACGCCAGGTTGGCCAAGGGCGACAAGTTCGTCGCCGAGGGGTACGTCCGCGAGTACACCTACCAGCGCGGCGGGCAGGCCGTGGATGGTGAGGAGTTCGTCGCCCGCCGGCTCGGGCACGACATGGCCCGCACTCGCTACGACGTCGACCGCACCCCCCGCCGCGCCGCCGATCGAGACGCGGCCGCGTTTACCTCGCCCGAGCACCGCCCGGTCTCACAGTCGCCCGCGGCCGTGAGCATGTGACCGGAAGGGGATGCTGACGATGGATGAGTACAGCCCCGAGCCGGACGAACCCGACTACCTTGACCACGAGTCCGACGCCAAGACCGATGGTTCCGTCGATGATGTGGCGGAGCCGCCGCACCCGGTGAACTGGAACCTGCTGAACGCCGACGACCTAGAAGCCGAGTGGCTGGCGCTGAACGACTGGGTGGCGTGGCTGCGCCGCACCTACGGACTTCCCGCTAGTGTGCTGCCGCCGTTCTGGCACCGGCACCCCGAGCTGGTGTGGGAACTGTCCGCGCTGCACATCCACTGGCTGTGCGCCTACGACCCCGAGCAGAACGGGTCCGCGCCGGCCGGGTGGCACCGCGACTTCGCCGACGCCCGCAACCGGCTGCGCGAGTGGGTCGCCGCTTCTGGCACCCGCCTGGATCGCGACCGGAGCACCCGCCAGAGCGTATGGCCCGGTGAAGAACCTGCCCCACCCGTGGAGGACCTCATCATCGCCGACCGCGGCGAGGACTTCGTGCAGTTCGTGTTCGAGCAGGTCGAAGCCCGCCACGAAGCCGAGGAGGCGTTCTTCCGCACCCTCGATGAGCAGACAGGAGAAGTCACATGACCCGCCGAGAGATACACGGCAGGGACGATCGGTTGCCCGCCAGGATGCGCGACTACCGCATCGCCGCCGAGCCGCGACAGAGCCCGGACCTGCATCAGCTCGCCCAGCTCTTCATCGGCATGGCCCTCGCCCGCACCGAACAACACCACCCTGAACCAGGCAGCACCGGGCATGCATCCCCGCCCCACCGTCACGGTCATGGGCCTGTCGGAGGCGACGAGGTAGAATCAGAGCAGCAAGAAGCCAACGGCTGAACCCGCGGGTTCGGTCGTGGTGCGCAGTCCTGTTTGGCCTTCGTGGCTTACCCGGCCAGCTCCCTCGGAGCCGCCGGGTCGTGTTTCCCCTTTACGAGTCGCACCGCACCCGCGGTTCATGCGGCCGCTCGTGCTGGCCCCAACTCACTGGGGAAGGAAACACGACCCATGACCACCACGACACAACGGCCATCTGCCACCGAGGCTTTGGATCGCGTCGGTGAGACCACCACCCTCGCGGTCTCTTACCTGCGCGTGTCCACCAAGGAGCAGGCTTCCAAGGGCGGACGGGACGAGGGCTTCTCGATCCCCGCGCAGCGGGAGGCGAACCTACGCAAGGCCCGCGAGCTGAACGCGATCATCACCGACGAATTCGTTGACGCCGGCGAGTCCGCACGCAAGGCCGACCGGCCCGAGCTGATGCGGATGATTGAGTACGTCAAGACCCACCAGGTCGCCTACTGCATCGTCCACAAGGTCGACCGGCTCGCCCGCAACCGCGCCGACGACGTGACCATCCACCTGGCCCTCAAAGAGGCCGGGGTCATGCTCGTCTCCGCGACCGAGAACATCGACGAGACCCCCTCGGGGATGCTGCTGCACGGCATCATGTCCACCATCGCGGAGTTCTACTCCCGCAACCTGGCCGGTGAAGTCGCCAAGGGCATGAACCAGAAAGCCCAGGGCGGCGGCACCAACGGCAAAGCCCCGATGGGCTACCTCAACGTCACCCGCCGTGACGAACTCGGCCGGGAAGTCCGCACCGTCGAGGTCGACCCCGAGCGTGCTCCCTTGGTCAAGTGGGCATTCGAGGCCTACGCCACCGGCAACTACTCCACGATCAGCCTGCGCGAGGAACTCATCGATCGTGGCCTGAACACCGTGCCGACCCCGAAGCGGCCATCTAAGCCGCCGGTGCTGTCCACGATCCACAAGATGCTGACCAACCCCTACTACAAGGGCAGCGTCCGGTTCCGCGGCGCCAGCTACGACGGCCTACACGAACCGCTCGTCGCGCCCGAGGTCTGGTACCGGGTCCAGGCCGTGCTCACCGCCCACCAGACCTCCGGAGAGAAGACCCAGAGCCACGACCACTACCTCAAAGGCACCCTGTACTGCGGGCAGTGCGGGTCGCGCTTGACGCTGACCAACGCCAAGAGCCGCCGCGGGGTCGTCTACCCCTACTTCATGTGCACCGGACGGCACGCCAAGCGCACCAACTGCGAACGCAAGTCCATGTTCGTGCCCGACATCGAAGCCGCGGTCGAGGACTACTACCGGCGCGTACAGATACCCGAACACATCCTGCCCGCGCTGCGCGAGCTGGTCACCAGTGAGTTCGACCGACTCCACGACGTCGCCAGACAGGAAGCCCAGGCGTACAAGATCGAACGCGACGCGCTCCGCGATGAACGCCAGAAGCTCATGCAGGCTCACTACGCCGGCGCCGTGCCCCTCGACCTCCTGGGAAGCGAGCAGGACCGCATCGCTCGACGGCTCGCGTTTCTCGACGCGCAGATCAGCGCCGGAGACATCGAGTACGAACGAGCCAAAGCGCACCTGGACGACTGCCTCGCCCTCGCAGGCGACATGCACGCCATCTACATGAGCATCGATGACTCACTGCGCCGGACCGCCAACCAAGCCTTCTTCGACAAACTCATCGTCCACGACGACGACACCATCGACGGCGACCCCGGCGTACCGTTCAACGTCTTCTTCAACCCCGACGTCCAGACCCTCGCCGTCCGCCGGCAAGGACGGACGGCTGAGTCTGGAACTCAAACCGGTGATGTCGTTGGTTTGAACAACGACCTTCTGGTGGACCTGGCCGGTCTCGAACCGGCGACTTCCTGCTTGCAAGGCAGGCGCTCTCCCAGCTGAGCTACAAGCCCGAGCCGGACCAGGTGGCACCCTGGCCCGGTGGTGCACGGTGTCCGCGTGTCCGTGCCCACGCCCCGTTCGCCGACCTTCCTCGATCGTGGTGTCCAGCAGGGCAGGGGTGCCCTCGTCCGCGGTGTGCCAACCACGGTCGGTCCGGATAGCAGGAGTTGAACCTGCGGCCTCCCCGTCCCGAACGGGGCGCTCTGCCAAGCTGAGCTATACCCGGCTGGCCTGTCTTCCCGCCTCCCCTGGGCGGGCACCGACGTGTGCACCCGGGACAGGCCGAACCGGGTCGGTGGGGAGCCCAAGGCCGGGGTCGAACCGGCGACTTCGCCCGTACCATGGGCGCGCTCTACCACTGAGCTACTCGGGCCTGACCGATCCGTACTGCGTGGACCGGTCACGACACGGCACCGCCAGGATCGGCGGGTTGGCTTCCGTGTCGTCGTCGCACACCTGATGCTCCGGACCTGGCGGTCGTGGCGGGACGAGAGCGTTACCAGGCCATGCTGGTTTCTCCCGTGGCCGCGCCGGTGACCGTGGTGGCCTGGTGCGGTGTGCGGTTCCTCTGTTCAGATATCAATGTGCGGCCGGTGGTGCTGGCCTGGCCGGTGTCGGCCGAGCAGACGCGGAGGGACTCGAACCCCCAACCGACGGTTTTGGAGACCGTTGCTCTTCCAGTTGAGCTACGCGCCTATGGAGTTGTGTTGTGTGGCAACGAAAAAGGCCACCTGGTCGGGGTGTTCCCCTCCGGTGGCCTCTACGTGGTCCTGGTTGTTGTCAGGTCACGTGAGGCCTCTCGACGGGGTTCCCCCAGCGCAGCTGCTCATCGTTGTTCACGACGTGCTTCGGGCAGGAGAAGATGGCGGCGTCATACGACGTCGCGCTGAGCATGGGCTTGCGTTCCATGGCTCGTCCTTCCTACCTAGTTGCGGTGACCTATCGGTCTTACTGTGCGGGGCCTACGTCGACCCTGCTGTTGTGCCGGTGTGGCGTCTTCCTTGTTCGTGCAACACCGGCTCACCCTTGAACATGCCACGACTTTCGCCGGGGCCTCACCATTGAACATGCCACGACACTGTGACAGCCACTGGTTTTCGGTCCTGACCTGCGGTTTCGCACCTCAGGACGCGGCCGGCTCCACTGCGTCGTTGACCTCCGACTGGATGTCGCCTCGGACGTAGCGGTCTCGGAAGGTGGCGAGCGGAACGAGACCGTCATGTTTGGTCGGGACCGCCCAGAAGCGCCAGCCGGAGACGTCCGTGCTGTCCTGACTGAGCTCAGTCAGGACAGCACGAGCTGCCTGGGACGGGTAGTTCCAGGTGCGGCCACCCCAGGCGATCCGCCCGTCGTCAGTGATCTCGGCCTCCACGGCATCCAGACCGGGGCCCTCGTCGGCGGGACGCAGCGGGCAGCCCGGGTGAAGCTGGCCGCCGAGCACCAGGTCCAACAGGGTGGTCTCGGAAGGGTCGGCCATGTTCACCGGCTTGGGCCCGACGGTGACGTCATGACCGACCAGTGCCAGGACGCGCTTGACGGGGTCCCGCAACCGAGCAAGCACCGGCAGCTCGTAGTCCGGGACGGAGTCTTCGCGGGGCACCTGCTTGTTTTCGAGCCGGGCGAATCGCGCAAACCGGAACATCTCGTACAGGTCGCCCTCCAGCCAGTTGACCTGGGTGGAGTGCAGGCTGTTGTGGGACTCCCGGCGGACCAGTAGGGCACGGTAGAAGTGTCGGGACTCGGCGTGGTCGGCCAGGCGCTTCATCAGCGAGCCGGTGCGGCCCACGTAGCAGAAGTAGGTGCCGTTGGCCCGGGGTCGCTTGAGTAGCACGTACACACCGGGCACATTCCAGTCCTCGGAGAGCTCGGCGCACGACGTGGTGCTCATCAGACCGATCCGCAGGTTGGTGGTGTGGTCGATGACGTCGATGGTCTCACCGTCGGCTGGGAGCAGGACGGTGAACGGCAGGATGTCGACTGGCAGCGTGCTCATGATCTACCTGTGCCAGCTGTTTCCGTGGCAGGTCCTCATCAGCCGATCGGCACCGGCGCGAGCATGGCCCAGCGGTTGGTCTTCGGCGGGGCCAGGGGAGTGTTCTTGGGGCGGCGGTACTTCACGAACGGCGTCAGGTCATCGACCCCGGCCATTGTGCACATCGCGATGAGCACCTCGGCTGTCGCTGCGGCGTCCTCACCGGCGTCATGGTGACCCACCATGGTCCGGCCCAGGGTGTGCTGGACCAGGTCGGGCAGCCGGTAGGAGGGCAGGCCGGGCAGCAACTGTCGGGCCATCGCCTGCGTGCAGACGTAGGGGACGGTCGGCATGGCCAGCCCGGCCGCAGTCAGTGCTTGGTTGAGCATACTGAGGTCCGCGGACATGGCACCGTGGGCAACAATCGGGCCTCCCGAGAGCAGGGACCGGAGCACCCCGGGAGCCACGTCGGCCCAGTCCGGGGCGTCGATGACGTGCTCGGGGCGGATGCCGTGGATGTCGACGTTGCGGCGGTAGAAGGCGTCGTAGGGCGCGGTAGGACGAACCAGCTGGTGGTACTTCCTGATGATCGTGCCGTCGACCACCCTGGCCGCCCCGACGCTCAGCAGGCTGGCGTGGTGCGGGTTGGCGGTCTCGAAGTCGACTACCGCGGCATTGATTCCTGGCATACATAACCTGTGCCAGCCGGGTTCGTCCCAGGTGAGTGCCAAGATGGAGGCATGTCCACCATCACCGACCTGACTCCGGCCGGTGCCGTCCTGGACCCGGCAACTCGCCTGGCGATCACCGCGGCGGCCTCGGAGTCCCTGTCGGCCTCGACCCGCCGCTCCTACGACTCGGCCTGGCGGTCCTGGCTGTCCTGGTGCTCAGAGAGCGGCCACATCGCACTGGGGGCCGACCCGGCGACGGTCGCCGCCTACCTGGTACACCTGGCCGACCGCGGACTGACGCCCAGCTCGCTGGACCGGGCACTGGCGGCTATCCGAAACGCCCACCTCGACGCCCACCTGGAGGACCCGACGACCAACAGGGGACTGGCCAGGGTCCGGTCGGGCCTGCGACGGCGACTGGGGACCGCGCCACGTCGGCAGGCCCACCCCCTGACCACTGACCAGGTCCGCCAGATAGTCACGACGCTCGACCCGGCGTCACTGCGCGGGGCCAGGGACGCGGCCATCATCCTGCTCGGGTATGCCGCGGCACTGCGTCGCTCGGAGCTGGCCGGCCTGGCTGTCAAGGACGTCCTGCACCGGGCGGCCGGGCTGGTCCTGGTGGTGCGCCGCTCCAAGGGGGACCAGGAAGGGGCGGGTCAGTACGTCGGCGTCACCAGGGGCGAGCACCCTCTGACTGACCCGGTCGGTTCTGTGGACCGCTGGGTGGCGATGACCGGTGCCAAGGGGTCCGACCCGCTGTTCGTCCCGATCTCCTGGTCGGACCGTCGCCCCGGGGTGGACCCGATGTCCGGTGCGGCGATCGGCCAGGTCATCAGCGACCGCGCTGACGCGGCAGGGCTGGGGCACCTGAACATCACGGGCCACTCGCTGCGGGCAGGCCATGCGACCACGGCGGCTGAGGCGGGTGTCCCGGCCGAGAAGCTGGCACGGACGACCCGGCACCAGAACCTGGCAACCCTGGCGACCTACACCCGGCCGGCCGAAACCCTGCGGGACACGACCAGCAGCGCCCTGGGCCTCTAGGTCTGCTCGGTGTAGGCCCGGCAGACCCCCACCGCGTACCTCCAGACCCAAGACGCGCCGTCGATATACAGCCGGGAGGAGTCCCAGATGTTCTGGTCCTCGGCGTCGGTGAACCGCACCTGCTCGATCGGGAACCCCTGCATGTCGCCCTCGAAGACGAGTTCACCGAAGGCCAGGTCGAAGGAGAAGCGGCGTGCTGGGACACCTGGCTGTACGGCAGCTGGCACAGGTAAGACGTGGACACCGAACCGACGCCCGTGCTCGTGGGGCTCAGCGGGAGGGCTGGTAGCGACAAGGACACCGCCGCCAGTCTCCTGGTGAGCCGTCACGACTTCACCGCCTACGCCTTCTCGACCCCGCTGCAGGACAGTCTGCTCAAGATGGACCCGTTCGTCGACAACAGGGTCAGGCTGCGTTCGGTGGTCGATGAGATGGGCTGGAAGTCGGCCACCGCCCACCAGCGGTACGGCTCGACCATCCGGCGCTACATGGTGGCCCTGGGTGCTGCGCTGCGGTCTCAGTTTGGGCCTGACCTGCTTGTCCGGCGACTGCACGAGCAGCTGCTGGACGACTACGGGCCTGAGCTGACCGGCGCGCGGGTCGTTGTCCGCGATGTCCGGCTCGCCGACGAGGCGCGTTTCATCACCAGTCTGGGCGGGCGCGTCATCAGTGTCGTGCAGCCCGCCGTCCGCCCGCTCCCGCACGACCTGAGGGACGAGCTACCTGACGACCTGGTCCACGGTTCGGCAACCGCCGGCGGGGACCCCGATCGCCTGGACCGCCAGCTGAGCACGCTGCTGGACCTGCCTGCCCGCGCACGGAAGGACGCATTGCTGTGATCGCGATAACTAACCTCCCCGACCCTGGAGGCAACATGCCGACCAAGCCTGACGGAGCGTCCTGGAACCACGCCATGGTGTTCTCCCAGGACGGACAGATGCAGATGGCGGTGGCTGACACTGCAGGCGAGCTCCTGGCGCTGGTGATCGACGACTATCCGACCAGGGATGCTTCGGTTGAGGACCTGGTGGAACTGGACGCGGCCCGTATCGACTACGGCATCCGTCTGGCCCAGGGCATCCAGGAGTCGTGGCTGGCCTCCGCGGTGACCGAGGGCGCCCTAGAACTGGGCCAGGCAGACCCGCGCGACGTGGACGCCTGGTTCCGAGCGAAGGATTCCGGGGTCGACGTGGGGCAGTGGTCCCGGGACGTCCCGCTGGTGTGCCTCGACATGGCCTACGAACCGTTCACCGACACCCCGGCACCGACCGGCAACGTTGCGTGGGTGGAGGTCCGTGACGAGCTGTCGCTGCTGAACTCGATGAGTCAGCTCGGACTGATCGGGTGGTTCACGCCCGAGTCAGCAGACGCCTGAGCCGGTTGCTGGCCTCCTGTGCGGTGCCACGACTGTCGCTGCCGCCTCGGCGTGCGGTGGTGCTGACACCGGTCGTGCAGGTGTGTCCGGTCGCGGCGTCGGTGGAGTAGTAGGCGCCGCAGGACCCGCACTGGTCGACGGCGACCCGCTGGTGCTGGCCCTTGATCAGGTCGTTGAAGACGGCACCGGGACGGTCAGCCTTGGCCATGGCGCTGTAGTGGTTGGACGGCACGTCTCGGAACCCGTAGACCCGTCCCGGCCGGTGCTCTCCGCCCTTGGTCCAGGTGTCCTTGGTCCGCATCACCATCATGCGGCCCTGCTCCTGGTAGCCGGTTGAGCGGATCCAGCTGCTGGCGATGTCGTGCTGTCGGGCGCCGCGGGCCTCGAGACGCTCCCGGCGCCTGCGCATCAGGGTCGCCGCGCTGTGCCGGGACAGCGCCGTGGTCGGGCGACGCGCCTCCAGGACGGCACACACCGCCTCGGCTGTCGCCACCTGCTCCGGGTCATGACCGGCGACCGGCTCGACCTCCCAGACTCCTCGCTTGCCTGGGGTCACACGCATCCATGAGACGTCACCGTTCATGCTGACCGGGACGTCGAACGTCTCGTGCTGCGCCTGGCCGAACCGGGTGATCGCGGCCCGGCTCGGCATCTTGAGCCTGCCCGTGGCACCGGTGTAGGTGCGGCGTGGGGTCTGACCGGACAGCTTCGGGTAGTCGCCGCCGGGGTGGTTGTACTCACCGGCCAGAGCAGCCGCATCCCGGAAACCTTCGACCTCACGGTTCCGGCCGGTGAGGTCGAAGGTTGCTGTGGCGGGCTCGACGTAGACACCGGTGCTTGCCGCATCATCGATCTCGCTCGCCCGCACGCCGGCGTCCAGCACCACATCGGACTCGGACGCCGGCTTGGTCGCCCACTTGCCTCCGGGGCCACGAGGGTGCTTGGTCTCGTCGTAGGGCTGGGTGCTCATGCCCTGCTTACTGTGCGGCGAGAGAGCGAGACCCTGGTCTTAGGCAGCGGCAGACTGTGAGGTGGTCAGGCCAACCCGGTCCATCTGCTCGGAGAAGGCATCCTTGAACGCACGCGGGAGGGTGGCGTCGCTGGGCCGGACCTGCAACAGTCCGTGGGCGCCCTGCCAGGCCACGTCGGGCCGGACTGCCTGACCCTGAGCCATGAGTTTCATCGCGGTGGCCCACTGGTCGGCGTCGCCCGTGGCCTGAACCAGCGCCCTCAACGACAGGGTCAGGACGTACAGCCGGTCGAGCCGCCCGTCGTTCCAGTTGACGTCGACGTCACCACGGAGCACTGCGGCCGGGTCGTAAAGGTCCTGCTGGTCACGCCAGGTCATGTAGTCAGTCGCAGCCTTCTTGCCCACCGCACCGCGCAGCAGCAGCCGGGTGGCGGCGTCGTCACCGTGGTGCAGCTGCTCCAACGCCTGCGCTGCCTTGGTCCACATGCGGATGGACTGCCAGGGGCCGGAGGCGGCGTCAATGTCGTTCTCGGGGCAGTCGTTGCGGTGCTGCGGGTGGACGTTCAGGAACTGCGCAATGGCGGACCGGACACGGGTCGAGGTCTCGGTGTCCCGCGGACCGAGCAGGCTGTCCATGGACGGGTAGGCCACGTCCGCGAAGCCGCTCAGGAAGGCGTCGGTCCAGGCGTCGTGGTCGTGCTCCCACGTCAAGTGGATCATGCGGTTGGCGAACGGGGCAGGCAGGTCGTAGCCGCCGGTGGACAGGTGCGTCGGGTTCATCGCCAGCAGCACCGCCACGTTGTCCTCGAAACGGTCGGGACCGGCGATGCGCTCCTCAGTGACCCGCAGGAAAGCCTTCATGACGTCCTCTTGCAGGTTGCACTCATCGAGCAGCACGACGGAGCCGGCGTTCGGGCGGACCTTCGCCTGCTCGTTCAGCCGGATCGCCCAATCGAGGGAGAGGCTGGACTGGACCTTGTACTCCGAGCCGTCGTGGGGGCTGGTGAACTGGCCCTCGAAAGGCAGGCCGAGGAAGTCGGTGGCCTCACGGTTGGAGCCGGTCAGCGACTCGAAGTAGTAGCCCCACGAGCGGGACATGGCTTCCAGCTTGGCCGTCTTGCCCTGACCGGGCGCACCGATCAGGAGGGCGGGGACTCGCGCGGAGACGCAGGCAGCGATCGCGCGCATCATCGGGGTACCGGGGAGGGTCTGTGTCGTGGTGTTCATGACCAGGTGGTGTGGCGTGCCCAGGCGTTCGTGCACGCTGCCAGACACAAGCGCACCGGACCTCACTGGCAGGTCCGGTGCGCTTGTGATGCTATTGCTCAGGCGGCTGCCTGGTCGCGTCCCTTGCTGGGGTCGACCACCACGGTGGTAATCCAGTCGGGGACGTTGGCGACGACCTGCTCGGCTGAGCCGTTCTGGTCGACGATGCACGCGATGACCGGGAACGAAACCGGGGCCTCTGGCCAGGGCGTGAAGCCGTCCGTGCCGACGACCAGGACGTCCGGCGGGTTGGGAAGCTCGACCGCGACCCGGATCGCCTCGCACATATCGGTCCCGCCGCGCCCGTGGACGTCGGTCAGGGTAGACGCGGCGCGGTAGGAGGTGATGGCATGAACCTGTGCGTCCACGTCCATGACCCGCAGGTACTCGTCCTTGATGCCCATGACCTTGGCGATACCGACGATCTCGTTACCCAGGGCGTTCAGGTCGGCCACGCTCATCGACCCTGAGGTGTCACGGGCGAACAGCAGGCGCAGTTTGGGGCTGTACTGGCCGGGATAGATGACCTTGTTACCGGCCCCGCCCATGCGGATGTTGTGCCGACGACGGGACCGCTTGTCATAGGTGGCCTTCTTTCGCCCCATCGCCTTGGCGACGGCCCGGTTCACGACCCGGTTCAGGGTGCGGTACCAGGGCACCTGCGGGGGAGCGAGAATCTGGCGGGCTTCCTCAATCAGGCCACCGGGAACGTTGCCACGGTTCTTGGCGGTCTCGATGATGCTGTTCGCGGTGCGCTCCAGGATGCCGTCCACCTCGCTGGGGTTGACCGCCGGGGCCGACCCGTCCGCGTCGTCGCCCACCGGCAGTTCGAAGGGGGCAGGGGTGCCGCCACCGATAGAACCGCAGCCGGAGTAGTCGCTGTCGTCACCGCACTCGGGGCAGGCAGTCGAGGGCTGACCGCCCGAACCACCGGACTGGTCGCCGTCCCGGTCGCCGTCCTGCTGGTCGCCCGGCTGGCTGCCAGAGGCGTCACCGTCCTGATCCCCACCATCCTGGTCGCCGTCCTCGTCACCTGGCTGCTGGTCCTCGTTCTGGCTGTCGGGCTGCTGCTGCTTGGGGGAGCCGCAGGTGCCACACATGTTCTGCTGATGCTTGCGGACCTGGTCGCGCAGGCTCGCCAGGTAGAACTCGAAGGTCTCGTTGTCGGGCTGGCCGATCTTTGACGGGACGACGCCGAACTCACCGAGCCACGCGCAGCCGGATGCCACCAGGTCGTCGTTGATCTCACAATCGGCAGCGATATTGCTGAGTTTTCCCTCGGTCCGCGTGATGCCAGCCTCGCGCCCACGGAGCAGGTGCTGGCGCCAGACGTGGGAAGCCTCGTGCAGCAGCGCCTGGGAGCACTGGTCGGCGGTCCAGCCCATCTCGTTGATGACCGCGTCGAAGTCGATGTAGAGCCGCAGCCCTTCATCGACCGCGAAGGTGCGCAGACCGGGGGCGTGCAGGGGCCGCAGGCCGTAGAGGATGTTCGCGAAGTACGGCATCTTGTCCAGGGCCAGCGCGAGCCAGTGGGCGAGGTGCTCCAGCTGCTCCGGTGACGGCTTGTGGGGGCGGGCCCCTGTGATTGTTGTGCTCATGGACTGGTGGTGTGGCGGGCAGCCTCCTCGTCGCAGTCGCAGTACTTGGCCCAGGTCTTGGACGGCTGCGGCTGGCCGTGTGCGCAGTGCGGCTGGTGCGGACCGAAGTGCTCCTCGCAGAACCAGTTGTCGTCATCGTCGCAGAAGTGGTTGGTGCCGACGCCGCAGTCGGTGCAAGGGTGGCCGACCACCTTGACGTCGAAGACGTTCATGCCGAACCGGGAACAGTGCTTGCAGATGCCGCCACCGTTGCGGTAGCCGCGCTGCTCCCATTCGTGGCCCGGGCAGGCGTCGACCTCTTGCCACTTGGCCCAGGCGGCGTCTTCGGCCACAGCGACGGTCTCGCCCTCGCCGCGGATGAACGGGCCACGTTCGCCGCTGTCGCTGTCGGGCAGCATCGCCTCGACGAACGCCGTCCTGTAACTGCCCCAGCTGCGTTTGAACACCACCCCGGACGTTCCACCCTGCACGTAGGCACCGTTCGGCCAGTCGTTGGCCTGGACTTCGCCGGTGTGCAGGATGGCGCGGGGGATGCCCTCTGCTCGTCGGTAGGTGTCCCGGAAGCTACGGAACCGGCTGGCAGTCTCCTGATCCCAGGTGTGCATCATCGTGCCCTGGGGCAGCTCGATCGGGTAAGCGGGACTCAGCCCGACGGTGGGTACGAAGTCGACCCGGTTGCTGATGTGGTCCGGGTCGTAGGCACGCGCGGCCTCGTCGTCGATGGCCGGAATGTCCGCGACAACCAGGCCACGGCAGCCGCCCTCGACCAGCAGCTCGGTGACCTTGACGATGCGCGTGCCGGTGAACCACCAGCCGTTGCCGTGGTCGGTGATGGCGTGGAACAGCGTGGGGGTACTCATGCTGCGCGGCGTCCCATCAGGGGCTCAACGACCTCGCGCCACTCAGCCCAGGTGTCCAGGCGGGGGCCGGGCAGGGCGGCGTTGTACGGCTGGGTGAAAAACACCTGCTGCCACGACGTGCGGCCCGCCATCTGTCCGGTGATGAAGTCCTTGTCGTCGACCAGGACGTCGCCGTGCACGATGGTCTTGTCGTGGGTCAGGATGATGCGCTTGCGCCACGGGTCGCCGAAGTGCTCGGTCATCGCGGCGATCTTGTCCGAGGCGCACGTCGGGTTGTTCTTCTCCGGCGTGGAGCAGATGAACGTCTCGTAGGACTCGGCGGCCTCGTTCAGTGCTTCCACGGCTCCGGGCATCGGCGCCAGCCTGGTGTACAGCTCAGGGTGACGCATGGCCTCCCACACCATGTCGAGGGTGTGCTCGTCGCCCTGCGGCACAGCCTTGGCGAAGTCGAAGGCTCGCAACTCGGTGGCCGGCGGCAGACCGTGCTCGACGCCTCGGGCCTGCGCGAGCTCGTCCAGGATGCGGTAGAAACCCGATGACCAGTCGAACAGGACACCGTCCATGTCGACCAGCAGGATGGGGCGGTCAGTCGTCGTGGTCATTGTTTTGCTCCTCGTTGTTCTTGTCGTTGGTCTCGGTCTGGTCGTCCTCGTCTGACACGGACCGGGCTAGGTAGCCCACGACGGCGGACGCGATGATCAGGACCACCGCGGCGACCAGGAAGCCACTGTTCAGGGAGACACTGACGCTCACTTCGCACCTTCTTCCGCCAGGTCCGCGCACTCACCGCACGGTGCCTCCGAGGTGGACAGGGCCCTAATGGCGTCGGCCAGGCCGGTGTGCTCACCGGGCCGGTTGGCGAACAGCACGCCGTATGGGCTGGGCGGGCAGATGGTCACCAGCTCGTGCGCGCCGTACCTGCCCATCGGGGTGACCTTCCACACGTGGGTGAAGCGGTCGGCGCCCGAGACGGCCGGGGCAACGCGATAGGTGGTCATGGCCCCCTGGTGTGGCGTCCGAGTCGTTGCGCACAAGTCTGCGGACGCCACACCCAACCACCATGAACACCACTTCTGCACAGCCCACCCGTGACGTCCTGGCCGCCTACCGCGGCGCCGGTCACGACCCATCGACCCGGCATTTCACCGCTCATATGCGTGCCGCCTCCGCCAGTCACCTGGTGAACAGGGGCCGTCCCCTGCGCCGGATGGCCGGGCCGGGCGGGCTGCACCGCAGTGGCACCGAGCCGGACGGTCGCAACACGGTTCCGGTCTGGATCGGCAAGGAAGGCACCATGCTGTCCATGCCGGGCGAGGGTCTGCCGCCGGTCCGGGCCACAGCCAGCCAGGTGCGCACCATCCTGGACAGTGCGCAGTACCTGCTGATGCCGCTGACCCCGCGGGCTGCCTCGGCGCTCGAGTCGGCCATCGAGCGGGACGGCGACCCGGAGCTTCGCAAGGTCGCCCAGCACGTCGGTGTGCTCCGGCGCATGACGGCCAGCTCCAAGATGCTGGTCCTGTCCGCCGCCCTGTCACGGACCTTCTGGACGCCGGTCGAGCAGGAGAACGACGACGTGACTGCCTGGGCCGCTGCGCTGGGCACGAGCGATGACCCCGACGGTTGGCGCGAGCTGGCAGGTCACGCGATGACCCCCGCTCACGACTACCAGGCCAAGCACACCGACGAGAGCGGCATGGCCTCGGTGCGCGAGTACGGCAAGATCATCCGGGACACCGAGGACCGCATCGCCTCTGACGTCCTGCGCCGCCGCAGTGCCACCTCGGCAGCGACCGGCTTCGAAATGGCCACCTCGGTCGAGGAGCACTTTGGCGCGATCTGCCGCACCGACGAACTGCTGATCCCGTTCTACCTGCTCAGTGGCGAGGTCGTGGAGGTCAGTGGCCGGCGCTGGGAGGGCGGCAGCGTCGTGGGCGCGCTGTCCACGCCGTCGAAGGTGCGTACGGGTGACGTGCTGGCCATCCTGGGGCGACGGGTGGTGGACCTGCGTCTGGCTGACCTGGGCTACGACGAGCAGAGCGAGACGCTGCTCGGCGTGTTCGGTCGGACGATCCGCACGCAGGAGAAGGGCCGTGGGCCTTCGGCTGCTGCCCTGGCGGTCCTGTCCGACGTGGTCGAGCACTCCGGTCCCGTATACATAACCATCAGCCCCTTCGGTAGCTTCGGCACGGCCTCCACGGTCAAGTGGTCGCGGGCGGACGAGACGTCGATGGACCCGCTGGCGCCGATCTCGATGCCGTTGGACGTCGCCGTTGCCGGTGCCCCGGTCGGCGACTGAGGCCCAACGGCTCGCCACGCCACACCCAACCACCATGAACACCACTTCACCCTCCATCCTTGACGGCTTCGGGTTCGACTCCCGTCGTAACGAAGCTGAACTCCCGGTTCCACAGGAGCCCACCGAGAAGGGTCACGAGCCGCACACGCACCGCCCCTTGGTCCGCGACTCGATTGCTGCCCAGACGCTCTACCAGATCATCAGCGGTCAGCGGGTCATCCTCATCGACTCCCCTCCCGGCGGTGGTAAGACGAGCACGCTGACCACGGTGATCTCCCACCTGGCCAACCGTTTCGGCCAGGACCTTCCGGAGATCACCGTGGCCACGCCCCGCCGCGAGCAGGCCATGAACCTCTACCAGCGCCTCACCGACGTGATGCACCCGGCCCAGATTTCGCTGGCCGTGCGCAACATGGAGGCGCCCAAGGCAGAGGAAGGCGCACTAACCGCCTCGCAGGTGAAGGAGCTGGGACGGGGAAGGGTGTCCATCCGCACCGTGGCATCGTTGAAGCGGTCCCGCACGAGCAAGCAGCAGACAGCCGGACGCAAGCTGCTGCTCATCGACGAGGGCTACCAGGTCACGTTCGCTGAGGCTGCTGCTGCTGCGTCCGGCTTCGACCAGGTGGTCATGGTGGGTGACCCCGGCCAGATTGGTCCGGTGGTGACCGTGGACACCGGCGCGTGGGAGTCCCTGCGCCGCGCTCCGCACCGTCGTGCTCCCGAGGCGTTCGCCACGATGGACTTCGCCACGCGAATGTCGATGGGCCAGTCCTACCGGCTCGGCCCCGACACCGTCGCTGCCATCGCCCCGCTCTACCCCTTCGACTTCGCCTCGGCCCGCCCGCAGCGTGGGCTCATCGGTCTGAACGGCCAGGTGCTGCCCGAGTTGGGTCACGTCACCGTGTCGGACGGCAAGCACTCGATGGACCCCCGGCTGCTCAGCGTCATCGTCGAGCGGGTCGCCGCCCTGGTGGGCAGCACCGCCGTGGACACCGACAGCACCGGACAGCGGACCAGCAGCGTCCTGACCCAGACTGACGTGACCGTGGTGGTCGCTCTCAACACCCAGGTCACCATGCTCTCGGGGATGCTCGCTGCCGCTGGGCTCGACGATGTGCTGGTCGGGACTGCCGACAAGATCCAGGGCGGTGAGTGGCGTGCGGTCGTCGCGCTGGACCCCATGGCCGGCGGGTCCGCCTCCGAGCACCACATGGCACCGGGTCGGCTCTGCGTCATGGCCTCACGGCACACCACTCACCTGTCATGGGTGCACGACGGTCAGTGGGCTCGCGCCCTCGATGAGGCACCGCAGCAGTCAGCCACCGTTCGTACGTCCCGGAAGGTGCGCAAGGCACTGACCCGCAACGCCCTCTAAAGGGCCCAAAGACGGCTGTGCCCCGGTTAGAGAAGAAGTGGTGTTCATCTCCTAACCGGGGCACAGCTCTTTCGGGATTAGCTGACCGGGGCCAGCAACTGGCTCACGTCACCACCCAGCTCGACCGCCAGCTCGGGGTCGTCCTCCCAGATGGCCGGCGTGACGTAGTCGGCCGGGGCGTGGAAGGGCTGGCCGGTGTCGACGGCGTAGGACTCGAGCCACGCCTCGACGGGCGCGATGTACAACGTCTTGGACCCCTTCGCCTTCACCCGCGTCATCCGCAGTGACAGTGGCACCCGACCACCGAACCCCGACTGCAGGTGCTTCACAGCGATCTGGGCGCCCCCGAACGTCGGCACCGGCTCCCACTGGTCGATACCTCCCGGCCAGGAGTAACCGGCCGCCAGCCAGCGCAGCGAGCCGACCGCGGTGTTGGCGCGGGGGATCGGCACCAGACCCATCGCGTAGGGGTTCTGCGCGTTCTTGGCCTGGCGGACCGCACCGTCGGCGGCCTCCCTGCACGCCCGCGTCAGGTTGTTCCAGAACTTCACCTGGATGGACGTTCCGGGAAGCACGCGCAGGTCCCCTTCGTCGTCCTTGCGTCCGGCGCCGAGGGCACGCATCGGCCTGCGGTCCTGGACCAACAGGTGCGGGGTTCGTTGGATGAGTGCGACCACGGCGTCCCGCTCGCCCTTGTCGCCCTTGTTCTTCGCTGCATTGGCCATGAAGTACCTGTGCCAGCTGCTGGCGTGCCAGGTGATGCCGTTGCCTTGGCATGTTCACGGGTAGGAGACCTACAAACCGCCCAGACACTAAGGATTTTCACCATGGACAAGCAGGTCAGCAGCTTTCGCCGGCCATACCAGAGCGAGCCGGGCGATTCCCTGCTGCTGCCGGGCAACCCGATCGAAGCTGGGTTCACCTACGCCCACTACCAGCGGGCCACCGGCGTGCCCCATGAGCACCTGGCGAGCTCCACCATGGTCGCCGTCCCGATCCCGGTTCGCCCCGAGGATGGCTTCGGGGAGACGCCCCGGTGGCCCACGGCCCGCCCCGAACTGATGTGGCACCCGTTGATGTGGCTGCCGCACGATGTCGCCTCGCGGGCAGAGTTCGACGGGCGCACCGAGACCCTGGACGAGTTCGCTCTCCGGGTGGCGATCCAGGTGACCGAGTCCAGCCTCTATGACCCGGCCAGCGGCACCTGGCTGGACGTCCTGGCAGTGGGTGGGCTCGACGTGGATGACCCCGCTGACGTCGAGCGGGTCCGTCTGTGGCTCTCTGGCGGCCCCGACGCCCTGCTGGACGGACTCTCCGAGACGGTGGGGAACCTCCTGGACATGCGGCCGGAGGTATCCCCGGAGCTGGCCGACCACCTCGAGATGACCCTGGACGAGCTGCAGACCGCCCGTGATGAGTACGACCCGCTGTACGCCCACCGCTCTGCCCGCGACTCCCTGCAGTTCCTGTCCGAGTGTGGCTACGCGATGGCCGCCGAGGCGATGCTGGACGCACTGGACGACCTGGCCCTCGGCGAGGTCGGCGAGCCAGACCCGTACGCACCGATCAACTCCCCGGAGTACGTCTGGAAGCCCGGATCACGCAAGTCGCTGACGGTGACGTTCATTCGGCTGACCCGCGACTTCCTGAACGGCGCCGAGCACACTGGTGCCCTGGAGGCGCTCGAGTCGCAGGTCCAGGCCTTCGACGGCACCGACGACCAGTTCCTGAATGGCCCGATCTCCGCCTTCCGTGAGGTCCTGGAACTGGTCCGACACCTGTACCAGGGATCCCTGGATGAGCTGTACGGCCAGGGCTCGGCCCGCGAGGAAGGTCATGCCCTGACCGAGCTCGCTGCCGACTCGGCCACGGCATGAAGCGGCCGTAGTCGCTGGTCCTGCGCACCTGTGCCGAAATCAGCTGGCACAGGTAAGGCATGGGAGCAAAGCCGGAGTACGTCCACCTTCACAACCACACCGAGTACTCGCGCCAGGACGGTCTGCAGCGGATGGGGCCGATGGTCGCCGCCGCCGAAGCAGACGGTCAGCGAGCCATCGCCATCACCGACCACGGTGGCCTGCCCGGTGTGCCTGCCCTGGTCAGTGCAACGGCCGACACGAACATCAAGCCGATCTTCGGCATGGAGGCCTACCTGGCCATCGGCTCCCGCAAGGACAAGGACAGCCTCAAGGGCGACTCCGACGACGGGTCTGAGGCCGACGAGGACGCCAAGGACGGCAAGAAGGAGCGCAAGTATCACCACTTGACGCTGCTGGCCGCCAGCGCCGAGGGCTGGAAGAACCTGGTCCGAGTCAACAACGACGCGGCCGACCATTTCTGGCACAAGCCGCGCACTGACTTCGAGGCCCTGACCCAGTACAACAAGGGCCTCATCCTGGGCTCCGGCTGCCTGGGTGGCCCTGTCGCCTCCCGGTTCCTGTCCGGCGACGACAAGGGTGCCTACGCGGCGCTGGAGGACCTGCTGGCTGTCGTCGAGGGGGACAAGGACCGGCTGTTCGTGGAGATCATGTCCCACGGCCTCCCCAAGGAAGACACTCTCGTCACCCCCAAGCTCATCGAGGCGGCCCACCACTTCGGTCTGCGCCTGGTGGCCTCCAACGACGCGCACTACACCAGCGGCTGCGAGCACGACGGACCGCCTGAGACGCACATCGGCCACGGTTGCGACCCGGAGGCGCACGACCTGCTGCTGGCACTGGGCACCAACGCCGACCGTGACGAGCCTGGGCGCTACCGGTTCAACGGCCACGGTTACCACCTGCGGACCGCTGCCGAGATGGACGCGATCTTCTCCCAGCTGCCCGGTGCGCAGGACGCCGTGAGCAACTCCCTGGATATCGCCGAGATGGTCGAGGCGAACGTGCTGCCCGAGTCTCGCTACCACCTGCCGACCTTCCCGGTACCAGAGCACGACGTCGCCGAGTACGAGCGGCTGAAGGCGCAGGGAAACCGGACCTACACCAGCCCCTCGCACTTCCACTACGTCAAGAAGCTCACCGAGGGTGCCAGGCGCCGCTACGGCTGGCCGCTGCCCCAGGAGGTCCGTGACGCCCTCAACTGGGAGGTCAAGGTCATCGACGGCGCGGGGATGGTCGACTACATGCTGATCCACGGTGGCATCACGGACTGGGCGCGAGAGCAGGGCATCGGCGTCGGTCCGGCCCGCGGATCGGCCGGCGGTTCGACGGCCGCCTACGCCAACGGCTCCACCGACATCGAGCCATTGGAGAACGGGCTGCTGTTCGAGCGCTTCCTGGACCCGACCCGCGTGGGTATGCCGGACATCGACACCGACTTCGAGAAGCGCCGCCGGCCCGAGGTCCTCAAGCACATCGAGGGGACCTACGGCGCGGACCGGGTCGCCCTCATCGGCACCCGCGGGACGTACAAGTCCAGGGGCGCCCTGCGCAACGTCGGCCGGCTCACGCAGATGACCGACGCCGGTGCCGCACTGGCCAGCGAGGTCTGGTCGGCCGCAGGCAAGGACGCCACCCTTGCCCAGCTGACCGACCCAGCAGCCCCTGAGTCGATGGGCTTCCGGCAGGTGCTGAACACCCACCCGGACGCACAGGCACTGCTCCCGTTGGCCGCCGCCATCGAAGGCACCCGCGCCGGTGTCGGCATCCACGCCTGCGGTGTCCTGGTGTGCGACGAGTCGCTGCTCGACCAGGTGCCGATGCGGCGCGACAGCTCATCCGGCATGTGGGTCACCGAGTGGGAGGGGCCCGAGCTCGAGTCGATGGGCTACCTGAAGCTGGACATCCTCGGTCTGCGGACGCTGGACGTCATCTCGATGACGCTCGACATGATGCGCGAGTCGGGCATCGAGACCCCAGACATCACCTACCGCGGGATGGAGATGGACCCGAGCCTGCCGCGCGCAAGGGCGACCTGGGACCTGCTGAGCGCCGGCAACACCGAGGGCATCTTCCAGTTCGCCAGCGATGGGATGCGCAAGCTCGCACAGCAGGTCCAGCCGCAGTCCCTGGACGATCTCTCCGCCCTGGCCGCGCTGTACCGGCCCGGCCCGATGGGTGCCGGGATGCACGAGAAGTATGGCGACCGCAAGCACGGGCGTGAGCCGGTGTCCTACGACTACCTGACCACCGACCCCGCCGAGCAGGCTGTGATCGCCTCCATTCTGGACGACACCCTGGGCCTGATCATCTACCAGGAGAGCATCATGGCTCTCTCCGGTGTCATCGCAGGGTTCGGCCCCGGTCTCAAGAACAAGCTCCGTAAGGCGTTCTCCAAGAAGAAGAAGGAGGAGATGGACGCCCTGCGGGACCTGTTCATCTCTGGTGCTACGTCCGTCACCGAGGACGGGGAGGACTCGACGGCCTCGATGGCGTTCGCTGAGTCAACCGCCATCGAGCTCTGGAGGACGTTCGACGCCTCGGCCAGTTACCTCTTCAATCGCTGTACGACCGGCGATACGGTGCTCACTACAGGCCGCGGAATCGGTCCGAAGGCAGAGTCCTGGACCATCGAGAAGCTGTACTTCCGGCTGTACGGCAACGACGACGCGCACCCGGACCTGTGCCCCTACTGCGAGGAGCGACCGCGCGGGCCGAAGAACCCCATGTGCAGGCGGTGCCGGTCCTGGCAGACCAAGTTCCGGGATTCCCGCGGCTTCCACCTCCTGGCCCATGACAGCACTGACGGCCGCATCCGCCCTGCCCGGGTGGCCGACGTCCACTGCAACGGCACCCGTGAGGTCTTCAAGGTCACCACCGCATCGGGTCGCAGCATCAAGATCACCGGCAACCACCAGATGCTCACCCCGGACGGCTACCGCCGCTGTGACGAGCTGACCGTTGGCGATGAGCTGGTGTCGCACGAAGGCTACGAGCCGCAGGTGTACGAGCCATCCTGCCGCACGACTGTGGGGGAGCGGCAGGGCGGTGGGAGCGGCAGGACGACCTGGTCACGAGGCGAACAGAACGTCGGATACGTCGATGGTGGCTTCGTTGCACTCAAGACGTGGACCGAGCAGACGATCGACACTGCGGCCTGCACGGTCTGTGGGAAGACCCGCGCGGACGGCCGGCTCGAGCGTGCCCACCAGGACGGTGACCGCACCAACAACACCCCGTCCAACCTGGCCTGGATGTGCGTCTCCCACCACAAGGAGCACGACTACCGGGCCAACGAGCGCCGGCGTCGCTGGGGCAAGGGCCACCTGGCCGGGACGGACCCCATCGTCTCCATCGTCTCGGCTGGCAAGCAGATGACCTACGACGTGGAGATGGCCGAGGGCACCGAGCACAACTTCGTCGCCAACGGACTGGTCTCCCACAACAGTCACAGCGCCGCCTATGGCTTCGTCGGCTACATCACGGCCTACCTGAAGGCGAACTGGCCGTCCCACTTCGGCGCCGCCACCCTGGCCACCACCAGCGACGACGCGAAGCGGGCCGACATCCTTGGTTCGCTGCGGCGTCAGGGCATCGAGGTGCGGCCGCCGTCGGTAACCGATGGCAAGGTCAGCACGTGGGTCGCCAGTGACGGTGCCGTGGTGCTGGGGCTGGGTGAGGTCGACGGCGTGGGTGAGAACGCGGCCGCGATCGTCGCCGAGCGTGAGGCGGGCGGTCCGTTCACCTCCCTGTCCGACCTGGTGAACCGCGTGAAGGTCACCACGACCCGGGAGTCGGAGCAGAAGACTGAGGTCAAGAGCGCCGACACGCGGATCTGCCACCGGTGCCTGGGTCTCGACGTCCACGACGGCACCCCCGAGGACGACGTCGCGATGTTCGGGGCCTGTGACTGTGGTTCTGCACTGCGCGCGCCGAACCCTGATGAGGATGCGGTCGTCAGGACGTGGAACGAGCCGTCCGGCTCCCGCGTGGAGGTCAAGGCCATCAAGGCAGGGAAGAACTACAAGCTGCGACGGACCGAGTGGACCCCGGTGCTCGACGAGGACGGCAAGCCAGTCATGGTCGAGTCGAACCTGTCGCTGGGCATCGTGGAGTCCCTCATCAAGGCCGGTGCGTGTGACGACTTCGGGACACGCCTGGGTCAGCTGGCCGTGGTGCGCGCCCTACGGGACATCCCGGACCTGCCGGTGCCCCAGATCGAGAGCGGCATCATCGAGAAGGAGCGGGTGGCGGCGGCCAAGCTCGGCGTCACCATCGGCAAGGGCCCGTTCGGCTACTCAGAGCTCGGCCGGGCGATCCTGGACTGGGAGGACCCGGACCCGGACCGCCAGGGCACCAGGGTCGGCGTGCACCGGGTGAACCGCCCCGGCTGGTACCTGGTCGGCGGCGTGCTGGACCGGTTCTCCTTTCGCTATGACCGCAAGGGCAGGAAGATGGCCAACTTCTCGATGTCCGACTCCAAGGGTTCGATGGACGGCGCCCTGTGGCAGGCCGGGGTGGAGGGACTGGACGAGGCCGGGATCAGCCCGCGCAAGGGTGACGTCGTCATGTTGTCTGCCAAGGCGCAGGACCGGACCTTCACCCGCACGGTCACTCCCGAGGACGCCCTGGTGGACACCGTCAGCGGCGAGGAGTTCGAGCAGGTCACCGAGCAGGTCACTGTGCGTGAGCTCTCCGGTGAGCAGATGTGGGTCTTCCCGGGTGACGTGGGGGCCGTGGACGGTCTCGACGGCGGACCGAGCCTGCCGCTCCCGCGGATCTACAACGGCGAGGGCCGCGCACCGACGGCCACCCTGGAGCGCGTTGCCCCGGCGCCCGAGGACGACCCCGAGCCGGAGCCTGAGCCTGTCGTGGTGCGCCCTCGCGTCATCCGCGTCCCGGACGGCCGGCTGAACCGCCGGGTGGCCGACATCGTGGACTTGGCCCCCGGTGCGTCGGCCAGTGAGATTCACCGTCTGCTGGACCAGATGCGCAAGCGGGTGGAGCAACTGCCCGGTCGCGGCATGGACGCCTACGAGCTCGAGATGACCGTCACCCTGCCCGTTTCCGCTGGTGGGGGGACTGTCCCGGTGCTCCTGCGGTCCCCGGCCTGACCCTCCTGTGGACAACCTGGCCCGGCTTCTGTGGACAACTCGGCAGAACGTGACCTGGCACGAAATCAGGTGGCACAGGTATTTAGACCGACCCAAACGGGGAGGTCACCGCACAGGGCTCCCGCTCCGTGTGGCTCGCTGAAAGTAGGCCCTGTTGATGGGCTGACGAACAGATTGGTATGACAATGGCGAACTCCCTTCCCTTCAGCATCACCGGCAACCTGACTGCCGACCCCGAGCTTCGCTTCACCGGTTCCGGTGCGGCCGTGGCCAATGTGACCATCGCCCACACCCCGCGCAAGTTCAACCGCGAGACCAACGAGTGGGAGGACGGCGAGACGACCTTCATGCGCGGCTCCGTGTGGCGCAAGCAGGCCGAGAACGCCGCCCAGTCCCTCAAGCGGGGTATGCGGGTCATCGCCGTCGGTGGCGTGACCACCCGTACGTGGGAGACCCCGGAGGGCGAGAAGCGCTCCGTGGTCGAGATGGAGATCGACGAGATCGGTCCGTCGATGCTGATGGCCACCGCCGAGGTCACCAAGACCTCCGGCAACGGCGGCAACGGTGGCGGCAACGGCAACGGCGAGAAGGCCGCTGCCAAGTCCGAGCCCAAGTCCAACGGTGGTGGCAAGGCTGCCGCCCAGGGCAGCGGCGAGGACAACCCGTTCTGATCCGAAGGTCAGCAACACCACAGGGCGGCAGTTTCTCGACTGCCGCCCTGTGGCCTATCCGGAGGCGACATGCTCGACATCAAGAACCTCGGCGACTATCTGCTGACGCCGGCCGCACTCAACACGGTCGCGCTCATCGTTGCCGCCTGGATACTGCTCCTGGCCACCAGCGCGTTCCTGGCACGTCGCCGGGAAGGCTTGCGCGACCCTCAGCGCATGTACTCCGCTCAGCAGCGCCGGCTCCTCTTCGAGCTGTGCGGTGGGCGATGTGAGCAAAAGTCCATGTTCTGGTTCCGGTGTCGCCAGGAGGCCAGCCACGCCGACCATGTCTACCCGCACTCACGCGGCGGCTCTACGTCCATGGAGAACGGCCAGGGCCTCTGTGCGTTCCACAACCTGTCCAAGGGCGGCAGGGTGCCCAGTCGGCTCTACAGGGCACGGCTGGCCCGCCGCAGGGTTGCCTACTACCCGCCCGGCGTGCCCCGCAAGGTGCAGCCGCGCCGCCCGGCGGCCACCGTTTACTGACCTGGTGATGACCGCCTCCTGATCCACCCCTGATCCCGGATTGGGACTCGCCGGCAAAGTTCGCGCGCCACACCCGCTGTCCATTACCGTGCCTGTCATGAAGACACGTGCGTGGATCGGCGCCGCCACGGTCATGGCCGTCACCCTTGTGGGTTGCAGCGGCGACGATGGTGGCGATGACCAGCCCGAGTCCACACAGGAGGCTGCTGCCGGTCAGGAGGGTGCCCAGGACCCAGCAGAGGGCTCAGAGCCTGCCACCCCCGCTGAGGAGCTACGCGACAAGCTGCACGCCGCTGACCCTGCCCTGTGCGGCACCACGGGCGATGAGTCGGTGACTCACCCCGAGGATTCCAACCCGGAGGTGAGCGCCGCCTGGGCGAGCTCCTGCACGATCATGGCCTCTGACCTGACCGCTGTCTCAGCTGGCGAGGCACTGGGCGCGGGGGATCTCGAGTATGAGGGCAAGCAGCCGTTCGAGTCCTACGCCACCATCGCGGATGCAGAGGCCGGATGGGTGGTTGTGGCCAACGACGAGGCCACCGACCCGCGAGCCATTCAGGAGGCCATCGGTGGCGAGATCAGCACCTGGATGGCTGCTGACGCGCCGGAAGACTTCACCCTGGCCCAGCTAAGGCGGATCCAGGAGGGCATCCAGCCCGCCGAACGGTGCGTCACCGACGAGGAAACAGACCTCACAGAGCTGGTGACGCGGGAGGAGAACCGCTCGGAGTCATTGGACGTGGACACCTGCAAGCTCTACGTCCTGAGCCCCGCCCTGTCCGAGGAAGACATCGAGCAGATTAAGGCCGATGCCGTCGCGGAAGCTGAGGCCGGTGACTACGGGCTGTTCTGGGGCGACTACCTCAACGCAGATCCCAACATCTATGAGAAGTACCCGTGGATGGCCGACACCGGAGGTCGTGTGCCCGGGTACCTGCTCGTGCGAGAAGACTCACCGCAGGCGATGGCCTCAGAGCTTGCGGTCATCGGAGAGTTCGAGCTGCTCGTCCCGTAATCAGCTGGCCATGCGGTTCAGCCGGCGACTGTTCAGCGCCAGGCCGCCTACTCCGAGCAGGGCAGTCGCACCGATGAGCGTGATGGCGTCCGAAGCGAAGCCGGTGTCGGGCAGCCGCTCATCGTCGTCGCTGATGACCACGGTCTCGTCTTCGTCGTCACCGTCGTTGCCGATAATCACGGTGGAGTCCTCGTCGCAGGCGATCCCGTCACCGTCGGGGTCCAGGTGCGCGCCGTAGCCGGGGTCGTTGGCGTTGAGCGGGTTCATCCCGGCGTCCTCCACCGCGATGCAGTCCTTGTAGAAGACCTCGTCATCATCCTTGACCGGTGCCTCAGGCTCCTCGTTGCCGGTCTTCACGTAGGCCTCGCCGTCGCAGCCGCGCTCAGCGTCATAGGTGTGACCCCATGTGGCGGGGCTGGTCAGCTCGTAGCCGTCGGCCGCGCGAGTGAACACCTGGGCGCGCGGTGAACTGGGGTTGATCTCGCGCACACCAGGGTTGACCTTCACCCCGCCCAGGTAGTAGACAACACCCTCAGTGAACGGAATGAGCACCTGGTCGTTGTCCGTTCCGCAGGCGTCCGTGAAGACGGGCGGTGCGGGCGTCACTGGGGCAGTCCCGCTGGCGTTCGCGGCTCCAACCGGCGCCAGCAGCAGCAGACCGAGTGCGGTGGTGGCCGCCAGGGAGGCGGTGCGGGGGAGACTCATGGTTTGTCGCTTCCTGTGATTCTGGATGGTCCTAATAGTGAACATGCCCAAACGCTGTGACCTGCGGTTTTATCAGTGGGAGTGGCCCTCGCCCGAAACGAGCCACTGGCCGTCGACGTCTTCCACGATCACCCACACGGCCTGCTCGGCGCCGCGACTGTCCGTCTTGTCCTTCTCCATGACGTAGCTCTTCCACTGGACCAGAACGAGGGCACCGGCCACATCGTCGGTCTCATCGAGCTTCACCTGGACCTCCTCGACGCCCATGATGAACTGGCGGTCGATGAAGTCCTGGTCCCATTCGTCAGCGGTGACGTCCTGACTGTCCTGGAGCTGGGCGGCGAACTCCGGGGTCAGGTAGTCCGCCTCCTCCAGCCATGAACCCGGAGCCACGCGGTAGTCGATGGACCGAGACCCGGCGATGTAGGCGGCCGCGACGGCACGGGGGTCGCCCTCATCGGAGGGAACAGCGACCAGCTCGGCGTCCGGGGTGAGTCCGCCGTCGCTGGTCGGGGCAGGCTCGTCAGGCTCGTTCTCGACCGGGACAACCGGCGCTGGCTCAGGGGCAGCCTCGGTCGCCTCCTGGCTGGGTGCCGGCTCATCTGAGGTCTCAGGGGCGGCGGTCTGCTCGGACTCATCGGTCTGGGCCGCCGTCTCCTGGTCCGATGGTGACGGGGCTGGTTCATCTCCCCCGCGCAGGACCATGAAGACTGCCACTCCGGCGATCACCAGGCCCGCCAGGAAGATGAGGATCTCCCGGGTGCCGGTCTTGCCTTCTGAGCTCACGATGAGATCTCCTGCCTGCTACGTCCGGCTTCTTCGGTCGGCTCCTCGGGGTCGGTCGGGTCCCGCTCCGGGGTGCACTCGATGCCCTTGACCGCTCCCAGCACCTGGTTGGCTGCCTGCTCCCACTGTCCGTAGAGGGTCGGATGCGCCGAGACCTGCACCTTCTGGGCCAGCGCTCCGGGCGGCATGGTCTCCCAGCCGGCGATGTCCATGAGTCCCGGCGCGGTCGACTCGTCGCTGACCCCCAGGAACGCCTTGGTCGACCGGGAGACGTCCATGATCGACTCGACCGGACCCCACGCCTTGAGCGTCACCAGCTGCTGGTAGAGGCCGGCGCTGCTGTTGTCACTGCCGACCGCGTCGTGGGGCAGCGCCAGGGTCTCGGGGTACTTGGAGTTGGCGTACATCAGGAACGTCGACTCCTGGAAGATGGTCATGAGCATCGCGACCTTGCCGTTGTCGTTGGCCCCGGCCGCATCGGCAATGTGCACCGCCGTGGCCGCGTAGCCCAGCTTCTTGGAGTCCATGACGACGACCTCACCGTGCCGGCTGCCACCGACGGCCTCAACCTTCAGCACCGCATCACCAGGTGGAGCACAGATGACGCCGGGGATGTTACCGCCGCCACCAGCAGCCACCTCACCGAAGTGCCAGCCCTGGGCGAGGGCGTGCACCGCATCGGCGCCGGATGGGTCCATCCCAGCGACAGGGAGCTCGGCCAGTGCGTCCACGTAGGCGGCCTTGGTCTTCTCCGCGATAATCGGGGTGTCCTCAGGGATGATCACGGTCTCTGTCACGGGGTCAACCATGCGCCCGGAGTCCAGGTCAGCCCAGTCGATGGTGTCCTGATTCTGCATGGTGCGAGAGAGCTCGAAGGAGACCCAGCCGGTGGCGTACTCGAAGTCATCGTCGGCCTTGACCGCCAGGGCCTCGGCGTCCTCGGTGTGCCGGGCCACCCAGCCCTTCTCCTCGCGGTACTCCCAGTCACGGGCGAAGTCCTCGTCCGTCTCCAACTTGCTGAGTAGCTCGACCTCAGACTCCTCGTCGGTGGGACCGAAGGCCGCCCGCTCGATCTTGTAGGGGCTGCGGAAGTCTCCCTGGACGGGTCCGATGCCACCACCACCGATGATGATGCCGCCCGAGCCGTCCTTCGGGAACTGGGACAGGTCCAGGGCCGGGTCGTCGATCGGGAAGAACCGCTTGCCGTCAGCCCACTTGGTGTTGAACCCCGGCTGGTAGGGCATCCCGGAGCCGTCAGCGAAGGCCGGCACCAGGTTCTGAGCGTCCGGCATCGCGGAGGTGCCGAAGAACGACAGGTGGACGTGATTGATGTGTCGGGCGTTGTGATTGTTGTGGTCGGTGAAGGTGTACTTCGTCCAGCCGGTCTGCCGGCCCCAGCGCCAGTCGGCGAAGATGATCGACTTGACGCCCAGGTTGTCGGCGTTCACCTGCGCCCAGTGGGCCAGGGTGTACATCAGCGCCCAGCCACCGCTGCCCTCGTTGTAGGGGTTGATCGACCAGTCCAGCGCGTTGCCCTGGTGGTGGTCGGAGGGGTAGCCCATCCACACGGTGCGGTAGGCAGAGGTCAACAGCAGCTGCGGGAACGCCTGTGCGACACAGTCCCTGCCGCGGCTCTGGTCGGGCGTGGCTGGGGACAGGATCGCGCCGACCACCTGGCCCGAAGGGATAGTGGGGCACGCGGCGGCGGGCGGTCCGGGGAAGAACTCGCTGCCCTCGTAGACCGGGGCACCGCCACCGCCACCACCACCACCACCACCACCACCACCACCACCGCGTGCTGAGCACGGGTCGGAGAAGCGCGGGTCGACAGGCAGGCCGTGATTCACCTCGATGCCACGGTCCTCCAGCCAGGTGGCCGGGTTCACGTACTCGCCGTCCTCCAGGATCTCGAGGTGCAGGATGACCTGCTCGGCGGAACCGGTGTCGCCCATCCAGCCGATGACGTCACCTGGCTCGATCTGGTCACCGACGGCAACGTTGACCGACTCCATGTGCATGTAGCGGACCTGAGTAGCGACCTCGGTGCCGGACAGCTTGACCCACACCATGTTGCCGCCGGTGTCGTTCCAGCCGGAGTAGGAGACCTCACCGGCGCCGACACCCACCAGGTCGACGCCAACCTCGTCACCGAAGTCCAGGCCCTGGTTGGTCCCCTCCTGGCCCTCGGTCACGATGCGCGTGCCGTAGGCGGAAGTCACCCGGTAGGTGGAACCGGTGACAGGGTGGGCGGTGTCTCCCGCCTCGTTGAGCTGAACCTCTGGCTCGTCCTCGTCCTCCGGTGGGTCCTCCGGTTCGCCATCCTCTGGTGGGTCCTCGACAGGGGGAGCGGGCGGGCAAGCTGTCTGCGTGTTCTGGTTGGCCTGCCAGTGCTCGATGGCGGCGACCATCTCCCAGTCCAGCATGTCGCCGCCAGCCGCTTCGTAGACCGTCTGGAGGTTCTCCATGTTGTAGCCGGATGCCTCGGCTGCGGTGGTGGCCAGGTCGTAGTTGACGGCGGAGTCAGTCAGGCCTGCCCGGGCACCCCCGCCACCCCCGCCACCGGAGGTCAGCATCGGGGCAGCCAGCATGGCGGCACACGCGACGCCAGCCAGGAAGGCGTTTTTGGCCGACTTCGACTTGACCGCCCCGACAGTGCCCTCAAGAACGGCACCCTGGACGCCACCGCCGACAGCCTTGCTCGCGAGGGTCCCACCGACCGCACCCTTGGCGGCACGGGAGCCGACGTTGACAGCATCTCCGGCCGCCTGGCGAGCGGTGCCCTTGGGCTTGGTCTCCTGGTCGTCCGCCGACTTCTGGGCACGCTTGCCGCGCAGTCGCTCCAGAGCAGCACGAGCCGCATCCCCGTGGCCAGGAACCTGACCTCCAGGGATGTTCTTGCCGGGCTTCTTGTCTGCCATGGTTTCGGATCAGACCCCTTCGCGGATAATCCGGAGCTGCGCCTGGATGCCTGCGTCCAGGCGCTTGATCGCCTCCAGTGACTCGGTGTGCTCATCGACGCGAGAGGCGATCAGCGTGCCCTCGTACTCCCTCACCGAGTACTTCGCCATGAGCTCGGCGACGGTGCCCCGGTGCCCACTGGAGGGCAGGCTGAACACCTGCGACAGGAACTTCTCGCGCTCCTCGGGCCGGAGCCCTGCTCGGTAGACGTACATCCGGTTCAGTCGCACCAGGGGGCGGACGTCTGGTGCGAACATCGTCGGCTCCCGCTGCCTCAGCTGCTGCTCGGCGGCCGCACGTGCCTCCTGCCAGGCGGGGTACTTGCGGTGGTTGGTCGACGGGGCCGGGTTGGCCGCGTCCCACTGCGCCAGTCCGGCCTCCACACGACGCCGACGGAACTTGCCGTAACCGTTCTGGAACCGCACCATGGACTCGTCGGGCACCTCCACGGTGGACCAGAACCGAACCAGGTTCTCGTAGGTCCGGCACACGGGCGGGTAGTGAAAAGTCCCTTCATCCTCCCGGTAGAGCTCCTCGAGCACGACGTCTGCCTCCGAGCGCGGCTGGGCGGCGAACTCACCGCCGTTGCCGCTGGGGTGCCCTGCTGGGATCCTGGCCTGGTCTGTCATCGTCTTTAACCTCCTTATCCGGTGACACTGTGCGGGGCTCAGTTCTCGCCGCGGTCGGTGAACATCTCGGGGGTGCGAGTCGGCGCCGCGGGCGGGGCGTTCGTATAGGTGCGGGTGACCTCCTCGAACTCAGTAGGCGGGGTCTCCTGGCGGTCACTCTCACGAATACCCTCCGGACCGGGCGCGGCTGCAGGAGCGTCCCCACCCCCCTGGCCGCGACCCAATCCGGAAGTCTTCTCCCCCTGCGAGGATTCACGCTCCGTCGCCGGTGTCTCCACCTGCGAGTCCGGCTGGACAGGAGGCTGCTCGCTACTCGCAGGCGCCGCGGGCTCGCCCTGGCCAGCGTCCTGCACCGGCTGCTGCTGGCTCGGGGAAACCTCAGGCTCAGTGGCGGGCTCAGGATCCGGGGTGTAGACCGTTGCCCCACTGGGTGCGCTGTCGTCCGCGCACCCACCAGAGCGAGGAGACTCCTGGCTCACGGGGGTCGGCTGCCGCTCGGGCTCGGGGCGGCCGTCGGGGACGTCCTGTGCAGTAGCCTCGTCCGTGAAGCCGCCAGGACGCGGGGCTCCCTGAGGCGCCGGAGCGGAGTGTCCACCCTCATAGCTGCCCGCGTCGGTGGGCTGACCGGTGTCGTCACTAGGGCGATTATCGGAGGTCACCTGCCCAGTCGTGCTTGCCTGACTGGGCAGCTTGCCCTGGTCGGTCCCAGCGTTCTCCTGGTTCGGCACAGCGCCTTCGCCCTGCGGCTCGGTCTCGCCATCGGTGTAGCCGCCAGTGCGAGGATCACCGGGACCCTTCGGGTCGTCGTGGTCACCGCCACCGGTGCCACCATCGTCCTCGTCGTCCTCGTCACCGTCACGCATTCCGTCCTGCCCGTAGGTGCCGGAAGGGTCGGCCTGTCCCGTGTGGCCGGTGGCCTGGTCGTTGGCCGGTCCACCAGGACGAGGATCCTCGGGGCCCTGCGGCCCGCGGTGGTCACCGTCACCGGCGCCACCACCATCCTCCTCATCCTCGTCGTCACCGTCGCGCATTCCGTCCTGCCCGTGGGAGCCGTCAGGGTCGGTCTGATCCGTGTGACCGGTGGCCTGCTCGCCGGCCGGACCAGCGCTGCTGCCCTGTGAGGACTCCTGGCCCTGAGCGTCACGGGGGGCGTCACTACCGTCCTGAAGGGCCCCGGTGTCGTCAGTGCCAGTGTGTGAGTCGGTGGTCGGCTGGCGGTCGTCGAGGTCCTGGTCGGCGCCAGTCTGGTTGCCAATGGGCAGGTCCCGGGCCTCTGCCTCCTCCTTCGGGATATCGTCGCCGAGCTGGCGGTTCCGCTCATTGATGAAGGTCTGCAGCGCGCGCTGGTTGCGAGCCGCCCGACGAGCACTGTGGGTACCGCTCTTGTGAGCGTTGCGGTGGCGGGCCAGGGCGACTGCACCCATGCCCATACCGGCGACCATCAGGGCCGGGGCGATGCTGGCACCGGCGACTGCGGCAAGACCAGCGGCACCCACCGTGGCAGCCGTGGCGCGACCAGAGGTGACGCCGCGCAGGGTCTTACCGGCCGCTGAAGACACCCGGTCCGCGTTGCGTCCGACCATGCCCATCTCGCTGCGCCGACCAGCAACAGCCGCACGCTCCATCTGCTTCTCCACCTTGCGCACCTGGTGGCGACCGCCCAGTGCCTCGCGTTCCATGGTCCGGCCCTCACGCACCATCCGGGCGTGCTCGACGTCACGACCAGCGCCGGTCTTCTTCCAGGCCCCGGCAAGTTCGGCTGGCATGGCATCGCCGTCCCTGCCGTAGCGGGGCCTGCGTGCCTTCGCTGTGGCAACCGCTGCACCTGCACCTGCACCTGCACCAGCGGCGTTCTCCGCTGCGGTCTCCTGCAGGCTGCCCGAGTCGCGACCCGCCACAGACCCGGCCGCGCGGCGCTCAGCAGGCGCGGCAGCCTGCGCGCCACCCTGACCAACAGTCCCAAGGTCCGTCTCGGGGGTCATGGAGTCTGCGCGACCACGTCCGGCCGAGTGTGCACCCAGACTGCCGCGGCTCGTGCTCCCGCCGATAGCACTGGCGCCAGCACCAGCAGTCGCCGGGCTACCGGTGAGCCGGCCCCAAGCACCCTGGCTCATCCGGGTCGGTGCACTGATGGCCCGGTCCACTGCGGTCCCACCAATCATGCCCGCGGAGCCCATGTAGTTCTTGGCGCCACTGACGGACAGCGGGTCCGGCATCTTGAGGACCTTGGAGAACACGAACTTGAGCAGCAGAACCGCCAGCACCGGCGCCAGCCCGGCCCAGACGATGGCCCCGATGACGTTCAGGTCCATGGCCTTACCCATGTCGTTGATGATCTTGGTCATGACGGCCAGGAAGGACAGGAAGAAGCTCGAGCCCCAGGTGATGATCGCCATGCCCACCAGGAGCTTGAAGAACTTGACCAGGCGGGAGGACGTCCGACCGAACAACATGTCTGCGATACCCACCAGGACCACTGTCGCGGCAAGGACCACCAGGGCCATCTTGGCGATCAGGATGAACAGTGAAATGGCCCCAAACAGGACGAACAAGATGATCGCGGTGAGGGCGTGGACGATCGCGGCGACCATGCCGTCACTGGCGACCCAGCCCTGGTAGTTCTCCAGGAACTGGCGGGGGTGGAAGGCATTCCCGGCGTTCGAGAAGGCGGGAACGGTCGCAGCACTGGCCGAGGTGTCTTCGAGGATGTGGTCGCGGTTCTTCCAGTTGAACGGCGAGCCGCCCCAGTCGTAGTCGCCGCTCGCCCCGTAGGCCTCCGCGCAGTCACTGTCCTCAATCTTGCCCTCGCCGACATTCTCCCAGCCGAGGGCGACAGACCAGGACGTGCCGTTGTTTGTCACACAGGACGCCCAGAACGCCCCGATGTTGTCCTCGCGGTTGTTGTCGGTCGGGTTGAATACGCCGTTGTAGGCCGGGCTGCCCGGTGCGGCCAGGGCTGCGATCATTGCCGCCTGCTCCTCCGCCGAGGCCGGTGCATCGGCGTCCTGGATGGCCGCCAGGGTGAAGTAGGCGTGCTCAGCCGACGAGGTCTGCGCGTTGAACTCGAGCTGGTGACAGAACGATGCCTGGCCGTATGCGTTACCGGATCCGAACTGGCTGCCGATGTAGGACTGCAGGGCAGACTCGGTCCAGACGGAGTTCAGCGCCAGCGGGGCAGCGGTCATCCCCTTGATGTCTGCCATGACGTGCTGTGCCTCGTAATGCTCGACCAGCTGGTCCATGTAGTTGTAACAGTGAGAGCTGTACTCGTTGGCATACTGCTCGCCGGCCGGAGGGGTGCCACCCGCGTCGATCGCATCCATGCCGTCGAGCAGGCCCTTGCTGAGAGCACCACTGGTGGAGGCCATCACCGAGTTGACCTTGTTCATCATCCAGCCGGGCGACATCGTGCCGTAATGGCCAGTCGCACCGTCGGAGTTGGCGGCGCCGTTCATCATGACGACGACGAGCCCGGTGACACCCAGCAGACGGCCGACAGCGCCCAGGCTGGGCATCCCGCTGCGAGCTGCCCGGTAGATGATGGCCACGGCAGCGCCCACGAGGACGATGACACCAATCCAGGCGTCGAAGAAGATGGCCCTGGCGACCGCGCCCATACCCTTGTCGACGGTTGCGCCGATACTGTCGCCGACACAGAACTGGTTGGCCGACTCGGTCATCGTGACGGACGTCGACCAGGCAGCATTGCCCACGCTCAGGTAGGACTGCGCCATACCGTTACGCGCGAGCTTCTGGTAGATGTCGTCAGTGAACTTGGCGCCCAGGCGTGAGTGCAGGCTGCTCGTCGCGTCCGTCCAGCGGTGAACCGGCAGCGTTCCCTTGTCGGTGTTGCCCCACTGATTGATCTGGCTGCAGATGGAGTCTGGTGGAGGATTGTCCTCGCCACAATCGGGGTCGACGCCTGGAATGCAGTTGTCAACGTTCACGATGGACTGGCCGGTCAGGTCCTGGAAGCCGAAGGCAGCACGCTCCGCCATCGACGGCGCATAGGCGGCCACGACGGAGCCAGCGCTGTCCTCGACGACGACCTGTGCGTTGGCCGGACCCGCGATGCCGCCGATAGTGACGATCGCCAGGACGAGGGCGGTCAGGCCCATCGTCAGCAGGTTCAATGCGCGCGCACGGGCATCACGCAGCATCAGCCTGGCGCTCTGCGTCCGGCTGATGTCTGGGCTGGCGTCCTGAGTGTGCACGCTGGGCCTTCCTGGGTCAGGCGAAGATGTCGTCGGTGGTGGTGGACGTGTCGGTGTCGGTGACCGAGGCCAGGCCAGGCCCGGGCCTGGAGGCACCGACGAGGAGGCGCGGTTGGTGGCGGTCCTTCTCAAGCCGGTTGCCGCGCAGGATGAAGTGGCCCTTGTTCGACTGCCTCTTGTCCAGCAGGCTCCGCCAGTTGGCTGTCTCCATGCCCTTGCTGGACCGACCGAGAATCAGCCAGAAGATCGGGACGTAGGTCGCGAAGAAGACGAGCAGCGCGTACTGCCCGATGAAGGGGAACGAAACCCCAGTCAGGATGGCGGCCGGGGCGAGCCCAATCAGGAACAGGATGAAGACGCGGCGGTCAACGTCCCACCCCTGAACGACAACGCGACGTTTGTCGGCCGCTTCGCGGGTCAGCGGTGTGAGGTCAAACAGCGTGGGGACGCCTGCCATGAGTGCTCCTGGTTGATGGCTGGTGGGGGAGCCTCAGTCCGGGGAAAGCGAATGACTCTCCCCGGACTGAGGGTCAGCTTGCGCCCAGAGCCGCGACCTTCTCGATGCCGTTGATGACGAACTGCAGGATGCGCAGGATCGTGGGGATGAGGATGGTTGGCGCACACAGGATGCCGCCGACGATGATCATCCAGACGAGGGTCGAGGTGTTCGCGCCACCGCCACGAGCCTTCTTGAAGATCCACATGAAGATGGACGAGACGACGAGCACGACGCCGACGACCGCGGCGAGTGTGACGATGCCCTCGGCGGAGCTTGCGATGGCACCCCAGAACTTGTCCCAGGGACCAACGAAGTCCACCGCGGTTGCGAGGTTGGTGATCATGCGTGTACTTCTCCTTTCCAGGGACGTCCCTGGCTGGTTACACGGGCGGCCCTGTTGGCCTCCCACGAATGAACATGCCCAGACGGTCGGCCCGGGCTATCGCTGCTCACACCGGGGTCACTGTGCGGGGGCGAAGAAGAGACGGTGGATCCTCGCGACGGCCGGGTCCCGGGTCAGTCGTTCCCGGTCGGCCGCGGTGTACTCCCAGGACCCCGCGGCCATCGCCCGGACCGTCTCGGAAGGGTCGTTCCTGAGCCGATCGGCCACACCCGGTCGCCAGTGCAGCGCCATACCGGAGCGGACACCGATGTGCTGGTCGGGGTCGGTGAGGAACTCCACGTGCTCGTCGTTCAGGTGCGGGTTCGCCGTGGCGTCGGCCCGCACCTGCCAGGAATCGTGGTAGACGTACTCGTCCAGCTCATCAGGCCCGGCTGTGATCACCTCAGCCGAGTTGGGCAGCCCCTCATCGTGGTTGGGCTGGCTCAGGTCGAGCTCAACCTCCCCGGCGGGCTTGTGGGAGAACCGACCACCGCCGTCGCGGGGCTGCTCTGCTGACGGGTCGCTCACGCGGTGGCCTTCTTCCTGTCGATGGTGGCGGTCAGGACGGCGGCGTCCCAGACTCCGGCTTCAGTTCCGGGGTTGCGCTCCAAGGTCTGGACGACCCGCTCGATACCGGTGGCGTCAACCTGCTCGCGGCCACCGAACGGGGCTAGGAGGGTGTCCATGTCCTGGTCGGTCTCGCTGCCCTCGCTGTAGCGGTCGAGCACGGCCTCGACACCGCCCAGGGACTCCATCTCGGTCCGCAGGGCCTTCGCCTTCGGGCCGGTGAACGAGTCGTGGGCCACCTGGGGCGCGGAGTACTCGGCGGAGACGACCTCCCAGATGGCGCGGCTGGCACGTGCCTGGGAGCCGCGGCCACCTGCCTCGACAATGTCCAGTGCCTGGTGGGCAGCGTCATCCGATGCCTGCGTCTGAGGGGCCGGGGCCTGGTCGGCAGTGGAGGGGTCGAGGAACTGTCCGTCCTCGCGAGCCGAGTCCAGGGAGATGATGCTCTTGCTGCTCTGGGCACGGTGGAAGCCGTCGATGGGGCGCTTGCCCGGAGGGAAGCTGGCCCGGATACCGTCGGCCAGCTCGTCCTCCTCGGCACGGGTCATCGGGCGGCCGTACTTGGTCTCGAACGTCTCGCGGGTCTTCAGCCACTTCGTCAGGGCGGTCAGGTCGCGGCCACCGTTGGGCAGGCCGCTGGCGATGCGCTGCCCCAGGCCGTGGAAGATCGACCGGATGTGCTGCTCGTACTTGAACTCCGGCTGTGGCTCGACGTCGCCGGCGAGCACCTTCTCCTGGCGGTTGCGCACGTAACGGACGAAGTGCTCGGCGCCCAACCCCTCCAGATCGTCACGGTCATCCACCTGGAAACGGTGCCCGGTCCGGGAGGCGTACTTGCGGCAGAGGTCCAGGACAGACCGGTCATCCAGGGTGCCGTTGAACGACCAGTCGTTGGCTGCTGGGTCATCTAGGGAAACACCGGACTCGGCCGCTGTCTGGAAGCCGTAACGTCCGTCGCTGCGGCGTGCGTCTTCCCTGGCGGTCCTGGCCTGGTCACTGATCTGGGTGCTCATGCCCCGCCTACTGTGCGGGGCGAAAAGTTTGGCCGCTCCAGGTCGCTGACCTGCGTAAACAGCCCTCAGGCGCTGGCTGCCTCTCTGACGGCGTGGTCGGCCCAGTCCAGTCGGCCGGCTGCAGACAGTGCACCCAGGCGCCGCGCCAGGTAGCGGTCATAGGACTCGTCGTTCGTGATCAGCAGCACCGTTCGGTCGCCACCGTCTTCTACGTCCAGGTCGGCGACGGCGTGGGCGGTGGTGCCCGTGCCGGCGAAGAAGTCCAGCACCACCGCGTCCGGCCCGGCCAGCGCGGAGAACAGCCAGGTCAGCACCTGCGGGTCCTTGGGGTAGGGGAAGTCGTGCGCTCCGATCAGCTCGGTCAGCACCCTCGTCCCCTCCCGACGGTGGTTGATGACCGAGGGCAAAGGCGTCGTGCCCAGCTCATCGAGGTAGGCCCGGGCCTGAGGGACCTCGCCGTGGTCCGGGCCGAAGTGCACACCGCCGGCGTCCAACAACTCCCTCAGGGTCGCCTCGGTGTGCCGCCACCCGTTGGTCGGCATCTGGCACGGCTGGTCAGTGACCGGGTGGGTGATGTCGTAGACGTGGCCGGGGCGCGGGAGTGGCTTGTTCAGCGGGGTGGTGCGGTACAGGCGACCATCGGGGGAGATCTTCATGTACCTGCGCAGCCCCGGCGCGCTCTGGGCGGGGTGCTCGGACGGCAGGCTGGCCCACCAGGACCGCATCGCCTTCGAGGCGGCGACCGGGTCGCCCGGGTGTTGTGCCCAGCACTGCGCGGCACCGGCCAGGACGGCGCCGACACCCGGCTTGGGGACGCGGAAGGAGCGACCAGAGGACTCCAGCGCAACGTGGTCGGCGGCGTACAGGACGAGGTGGTCGACACCACCAGCGACGAAGCGTGCCCGCGGAGACCCGTTTCCCGCCCAGTGGACGGTGCCCAGGTAGCCCTGCGGCCCGAACACCGTATCGGCGGCCACTCGCAGCCGGTGCAGCTCGGAGTCTCCGATGCTGATGACCACGACGGCGGTGGGGGACAGGAGTGGCCGGCAGGCTCGCAGCCGGTCGGTGATGAACTGCTGCCAGTCACCTCGCCGGTCGGCGTAGTGCCCGTAGACGCCCACGTTGTAGGGCGGGTCGATGTACACCAGGTCGACTGGGCGGGTGGACAGGGTAGGGAGAACGTCGAGGCAGTCGCCCCGCCAGCTGTGCACCGTCGTCATGCCCCGCTCACTGTGCGGGGCGTCGAATCAGCACTCCCAGATAAACTCGTCCTCGTCGATCTCCCCGCCGAACTCCCCGTCCAGCCAGACCCGGGCCTCATCGACCACGGCGTCCAGATCGGTGCCGGTGAACATGCGTGAGATGCCCGTGGTCGGGTCCTCCACCTCGATGATGTGAGTGACCTCCTGGCGCTCCTGCGTGGCCTGCATGATGCTCCTTCGGTTGTCCGTTTCGGACTGTCGTCCTGTCGTTACCTGTGCCAGCCGTCCCGGTGCCAGATGGACCTACGTGAAGTGCACGGCTGGTGCAGTGGTCGGCGTGCCGCCCGGGATACCCACCAGTGGGCCGGTGCAGTCCATTGTCAGCGGGCAGGACTTCGCTGTGGGAACCTTCTTGGAAACCATCCACCGCCCGCACCCGGTGCAGACGACGAACTTGAGACCCCTGGACTTGCCGGAGACGGTGATGCGCAGCACGGACAGGACACCAGGGACCGTCTGCCAGGCGCGACCCTGGTCTGGGGTGAGGGTCAGATTCTCGAGGTCGGCGGCGCTCACATCCTGAAATGATGGTGCCCCCAGAAACGTGAGCAGAGCGATTCCCGTGCTGGCCAGCCTGGCGATGTCCAGCGTCCGCTCGGCCACGTCTGCGGCCAAGAGCATCTGCACGCCCGGGTCGGTGGGGCGGGCCAGGGCATCGACGACCCACAGCGGGTCACCCGGCTCGGGCCACGGGAGGACGGGGGCAACCGTCGCCTCGGGCTCAGTAATTTCTTCCACGTCCTACCTGTGCCACCTGGCCTCGAGGCAGGTCTTGGACGACGACCTGGCGCTCGATCAGCTGGCACAGGTTAGGTATGCCCGATTTGCAGATTATCCACACCGGCGACAGCCACATCGACACGGTCACCCACGGCGGGGTCAACCCTGCCACCGGGTTGGATCGTGCCCTGGAAGCGAACCTTGCCGCGGTGGCCTCCGGTGTAGCCCATGCCCTGGAGCACCAGGTGGCTGCCTATGTCCACTGCGGCGACGCCTTCACCCACGGGCGGCCCAGCATGGAGTCGGTGCTGCTGCTGGCCGAGACCCTGCTGCCCCTGGTTAACGAGGGCATCGCGCTGGTCCTGATCGACGGCAACCATGAGCGGCTTCGCGTGCCGACCAACCAGCGGACGGCCACCTCCGTGCTGGCCGCCCTGCTTGCGCCGCACGGTGAGGTGCACGTGGTGGAGCGCGAGCCGTCACTGGTCACCACCTCCACCGGGGTCCAGGTCGCCGGCCTGCCGTGGCTCTCGAAGGCCACCGTCCTGACCGAGTTGGGCAAGACCGACGTCGACCCGGTGGCCGGCGACAGGATCGTGGTCTCGGAGTCGCTGCGCTGGCTCGATGAGATGTGCGCCTCCGCTGACGGCTCGATGCCGCTGATCCTGGCTAGCCACGTCACGGTCGACGACGTGAAGATCGATTCGCTGGCCACTGGTGCCCGACGCGGCTCCGAGCTGGACATCACCCACGTCTTCGCCGAGCCGATCCTGCCGCGTGCCGCCCTTGAAGACTCCCCGGTGGCCTATGCCGCCCTGTCGCATATCCACGCCCGTCAGCACCTGGGCGGCAAGTGCTACTACTCCGGCTCCCCGAACCGGCTGACCCTTACTGACGCCGACGACCCCAAGTCGGTGAACCTGGTGACCCTCGGGCCGGGCAACACCCTGGTCTCGGTGGAGCACCTGGCCACCGACGCCCGGGCCATGCACTCCATCGACCTGGCAGCCAAGGACGCTGGTGCCCGGCTGGCTTCGCTCAACCTTGGTGCCCTGGTCGGCCTGCGTCTTCCTGCCGGCCAGACGCAGGTGCCCGGTGACGTCCTGGAGGCGCTGACCTCCGCCGGTGCTCGGCTGGTCGACACGAAGATCGCACCGGCGGAGGTCACGCAGAGCGAGACGGTGGTCGTGGCCGAGCGGACTGACCCCGTGACCGCGCTGTCGACCTGGCTGTCCACGCACCGGCCGGACACTGACGCGGCCAAGGTCACTCAACTGGCCGGCGAGCTGGTCGAGGCGGTGTCGGCGTGAGGGTCCGCACCCTTGAGATCGAGGGCTTCCAGTCGTTCCGGGACGCCCAGACCATCGACCTGACCGGACGTGACCTGGTCGCGATCGTCGGGGAGAACCACTCTGGCAAGACCAGCGTGGTTGATGCGCTCACCTGGTGTGTCCTCGGTGTGACCCGCGGCGCGGCAGTCACTGACGTCATCCACCGCGGAAGCCAGCTCGCACGAGTCACCGCGGTCCTCAACCTGGCCGACGGGACCTACCGCATCGCCCGGACCCGGACCCGCCGAGGACGTCATGAGGTGTTGCTATCCGTGGCTGACCAGAGCGAGCCCAGTGGCTGGCGGAACCTGGCCGAGAAGCACTCGTCAGTCACCGACGCTGACATCGTGGCGAAGATCGGGATGGACGCCGAGACGTCGGCACTGACCTGGCTGGTCGGACAGGGGCAGGCGTCCTCATTCTGCGAGATGAAGCCGACCGAGCGGCGCACCGCCCTTGCCAAGGCTTTCGGGCTCGGTGTCTACTCGGACCTGGCTGCCGAAGCAGACGTCCGCCGCAAGGAAGCTGCGTCCGCGATGGACCGGGCCACCTGGGCTCTGGAGCAGGCACAGGAACGGGCTGCCGGCATCAACACCGCGCTGGCCGAGCTTGGTGAACCCGAGACGTTGCGCACCGAGGCCGCTCGCGCCTGGGATGAGGTGCGGTCACTGACCGACGCCCTCAGTGCCAGCGGTGAGACCGGACTGAGTACTGCACGCGCGGAGCTGACCCGGCTACTGGGTGACCATGACCGCGCGATGGCCGCACACCTGACCGAGCAGACCCGTGCCGAGGCCGCACTGTCCGCTGCACGTCACGGCGCCGAACGGGCCGAGCTTGAGCTGGCCGACGCGGTGAAGACCCGTGAGTCCCTGTCCGGCCAGCAGTCAGCGATCGAGGAGGCCCGGACCGAGATTTCTCAGCTGACCGCCCTCGAGACCGAGCACACCGAGACGATCACTCTCGCGTTAGAGACCAAGGCGGAGGCGGCTGCTCAGGCCCAGGCTGCGGAGGCGACCAAGGATGAGATGACCAAGCGACTCCAGGCCCTAGCTGCTGGCGCCGAGGGTGGCCGGTGCATCGTCTGTTCCAGTGAGCTGACCGCCGAGCACGCTGCGCGCCTGGAGGCTGAGACCCGGCGCGCGCTTGACGTGGCCACCGACGCCCTGGCCGCCCACACCGACCGGGCGGCCTGGGCCGCCGCGGATATCGGTGTGGCCGAGCAGAACAGGGACAAGGCCCGGGCCAGGTGCACCGCGCTGCGTGAACCGCTGACACAGGCAGATCGCGACCTCGCCGTGGCACAGACCGTCGCCCGGCGGGTGCCGGCACTGACACAGGCCCGTGACGACGCGGCCGCCCACCTAGCCGATGCGCAGGCGCAGCTCGAAGGCCTGACCGCGCCGGTCCTGGACGAGACCCGGGCCGGCACGTTACGGGCGGCAGTCGAAGGCGACCTTGATGATGACACGGCACAACAGGCGCTCTCCGGTGCCCAGCAGCGGGCCCGTGATCTTGAGGCGTCCGTCGCCACCGCCACCCGGCTGCTCACGGAGCGTGAAAGTGTCGCGGCCGCCGTGGAGAAGGCCGTAGAAGAGCACGCACGCGCCGCCGGACACCTGGACACCGCGGCCACCCTGGTGGAGGCGTTCCGGCCCTCCGGCATCCCGGCCATGGTCCTGGCCGGGGTCGTCACCGAGCTGAACACCGAGGCGAACGCCATCATGGACGCCACCGGCACCGACGGTCTACGGGTTCGCGTCTCCACCCAGAAGACCAACGCCAAGGGCGGCACCAGCGAGGCCGTCATGGTCTACGCGGTCACCTCAGGTGGCGAGGCCGACTTCGCCACACTGTCCGGGTCGGAGAAGTTCCGGGTGGCGCTGTCGATCCGTCTGGGGCTGGCACGGTGCATCGCCCGGCGGACCGGGACACCCGTGCGAACCATCGTGCTCGACGAAGGGTGGGGTGCCCTGGATGAGCCGACACGTCAGGCCGTCAGCGGCGTACTCGCCTCTCTGACAGGACAGTTCGGCGTGCTGACCGTCTCCCACGTCGACGACGTCAAGGCGTCCTTCCCGTACCAGGTGAAGGTGGACGCCTCGACTGGCACGTCCCTGGTGACCGCTCACACGGCCTAGCCGTTCTCATGCGCTGCTCCGTCCGGGAGCCGAAGCACTGGTAACCGTTGGGGGAGTGCGAACGCATCACACCATCCTCGCGCAGTCGCACGCCCGCCCGACAGTGATCGCAGCGAACCTGGCCGGTCTTCAACGGCTTCTGCCCGCGATGTCTGCACGCAGACATCCGCGGCGCAGCTCGATAGACGGTGACGAAGGCCATCAGCGAACCCCGGCCTCAGCCGTCTCGAACGCGGCCTTGAAGGTGGCCACCTTCCGGGTCACCTCATCGGCCAGGTCGCTGTCGTGCCCGGCGTCCACCAGTGCCTCATAGGCCCGGTCCTCGTCGTAGTCGCGCGGCTCATCGTTGTACTGCAGATCGTTGTCTGCCCGGTCGGCGCAGTTGCCGCACATGCCGTCGTAGCCTTCGCCGTCGTCCAGGCTGGCACCGCACGAGCAGACGTCCTCGTCGTCACCATCGGACTCGAAGGCGATGTTGGCCCCGGAGCGGTAGCGGTCGTCCAGGTCCTGCACCTCATACGGCTCGTCGGACAGCAGCGGCGTGCCCTCGCTCAGCAACGGAGCCGGGTCGAGGGGGTTCTCCACCAGCGACTCATCCAGTGCCACGTGGTCGGCGTCCGCGTCATGGTCGACCTCGCCACTGACGCTCAGGTGGTTGCTCGTTCCGTCCTCGGCCACGACACACTCACCGCCGCAGTCCGAGCAGGTTCCGCCGCCCAGGGTGCCGTCTTCGCCGCTCAGGTGGTTCCACAGCTCCGGTCGGATGCGCCGCCACGGACCGTCACCGACCCGGCCCACGATTTCTGAGTCGCCGGTGAAGTCACCGTCCTCGTTGCTGTCCCAGACACACACCATCTCGGCGCCCTCGATGCTGGACAGGACGGAGTCGATGTCCTGGTCGTCGTAGCCGTTCTCGAACCGCCCGAACTCACCGACCAGGAAGCGGTGGTCTTCGTCGCTCATCGGCGCCGGGGCCAGCGCGGCGCCCAGCTCAGCGTCCGATTCCGAGGCTGGCTTGATAGTGAAACGTCCACCGTCACCGCGCGGGTGCTGGGTCTCGTCGTATGTCGCTACTGCTGTGCTCATACCTGGCCTACTGTGCGGCGCGGTCCGGTGCCTCGTTCGGGTCGCCCGGCCAGGAACGGGTCCAGTGGTCCCGCTCCTGGGCTCGTCGGTTCTCCTCCCTTGCTCGGTCCACGTCCGCCTGCATCTGTGCCAGTCGAGCGGTGGCCTCCTCACGCTGGTCGTGCAACAGCCACAGGGCCGTGTCCCGCTTCCATGCCCGGTCGTCCATGGACTGCCGCAGACTCTCGAGCTCAGCCGTCTTATCGGCAGCGGCGCCGGCGACCAGGGCACGCACTGCCGGTGGCTGACCGGAGACGTCTGCCTGGTCCAGTTCGTCAAGTTCTGCCTGCGCGGCCTTCATCTCGGCCTTGGTCGTGGCGTGCAGCTTGCTGGCGACCTGGTACTCGGTGTCGGGGAAGGCCATGTGAACCGGGACCTCCCGCGGCTTGCGGAGCCTGCGGCCGTTGGCGCCACGGGTGACGGTTCGGGTCCGGGGTTCGGGCCGCTTCGCCGGGCGAGGCGCGTCTCCGATGACCTGGTCGAGCTTGGCGACCTTCTCCCTGACTGATACCAGTTCGCGGGTCAGGGAGTAGGGGGCTGAGACGTAGGCGGGCGACCAGTCGGCGCGAGCAGACAGTACGGACCAGACCGGAGCCTTGCCGTCCTCGATCAGTGTCCGGGTGCTGTCGATGTCGGCCAGTCGCTTGCGCTGTGCCAGGTCGTCGGGCAGCTCGAAGTAGATGCTGGCGTACGTGGGGTCTCCGTCGTCGTCCCGGTCGTACAGGTAGCCAGTCAGCTTTGGGATGCGGTTGGCCATGGTGCAGCCGGTGCAGTCACAACCATCGGCGTACGGCTCGTCCTGCCAGCACTCCCGGTTGCCAGCACCGTTCCGGGTATGCACGACCAGCCTGGCCTCGCCATGGTCAAGGTCATCATCGACATCCAGGTAGGCGCCGCGGAACCGGCCCAGGTCGGCCTCGGTGAACCCGAGCGTCTCCATCACTTCCTTCGGCTGCGGCTCGTCACCGTCGGCGAACTCCCGGTCGTGCTCCTCTTCCCACTCGCTCAGCGGGCGGAAGTACTCGGTGTAGGACTGCTCGAACGTCGCCTCGGCTGGACGACCGTCCGCGAGGGTCTGCCCATCCAGCGGGTCCGGGATGTCAGCGAGTTGCCCACTCTGCTGGTCGCCCAGGTCGACGCTCGACTCGGACGCGGACTTGGTGGCGAACTTCCCCTGGTCGCCACGCGGGTGCTGGGACTCATCGAATGGCTGGCTCATGCCCTGCTTACTGTGCGGTCCGTGCGGTCTCCTCGCCGCGCTCCAGGGCGATCTGCATCAGGTTCAGCAGGTGGTCGAGCGCCTCATCCTCCTGCGGCACTCCGCCACCGGTCTCAATGGACAGCTCGAAGCCACCGTCCTCACCCCTGCCAACCTCAACCAGCATGTACGGGAGGGCACCGAGCATCCGGACGATCGCTGCGTCGTCGGGGTGCATCGTGATGCCGACGGTCATGTCGTCTGTCTCTTGGTTCGTAGCCATGCCCCCCTGGTGTGGCGTGCTCAGCTCGAACGCAGCCACTGGCCGGCGGCCTCACCCAGCGCACTAACCACGTCGGCCCGTAGCGTCGGCCGCCGGGCCAGCTTCGGGTCCTGCGTCAGTAGCTCGGTGGCGTCGGCCCCTGCCTTGGCGATGAGCTCGGTGTCGGTCAGCAGGTCCGCGAAGACAAGGTCCGAGGCCCGGCCAGCCTGCACCCCGGACAGGACACGTCCAGGTCCGCGGATCGCCAGGTCCATCTCCGCCAGCTTGAAGCCGTCGGTGGTGGACTCCACAGCCTGCAGCCGGGCCTGTGAGGTCTCGGCCAGCTCATCCCACTCCTTGGACGGCACCAGGAAGCAGCGACCAGGGTGCTTGCCACGACCGACCCGACCCCGCAGCTGGTGCAGCTGGGTGACCCCGAACTGCTCGGCGCCGGTGATGACCATGACGGTGGCGTTGGGGACGTTCACGCCCACCTCGATGACCGTGGTGGCGACCAGGACGTCGACCTTCCCGGCGGCGTAGGCGGTCATGATGGCCGAACGCTCATCTGCCTTCTGCTTGCCGTGGACCACCTGGACGGTATGGCCCCGCAGGGCGCCCTCGCGCAGCTGAGTGGCCATCGACTCGGCACCGGCAGCAGCCTTCGCCTCGGACTCACCGACCAGGGGTGAGACGACGAACGCCTGCCGCTCCTGGCCCAGTGCCTCACGGACCGCAGCCCAGGCAGGTGCGTTCGTCTCGCCCAGGTCTGCCTGCGTGCTGATCTGGGTGGCCACCGGGGAGCGCCCGGCGGGGATCTCGTCCAGTATCGAGACGTCCAGGTCACCGAACGAGATCATGGCCGCCGTCCGGGGTGCCGGGGTGGCCGTCATGACCAGTAGACCCGGGGTCGTTCCGTCACTGGCCCGTGGGGTCCGCAGCCGGTGACGCTGTTCGACGCCGAAGCGGTGCTGCTCATCGACCACCACCAGAGACAGGTGCGGGACCTCCACCCCCGCCGAGAGCAGTGCGTGGGTGCCGACCAGGATGTCCACGTCCCCGGCAGCGATGTCAGCCAGCAGCGTCTTTCGGGCCTTGCCAGTGACCGACTTGGTCGTCAGTAGCTCGACGCGCACCGGCTTGCCGTTGCTCTTCGTCAGCCCCTCGCACCGCGCGATGAACTCCTTGTGGTGCTGGGAGGCGAGCACCTCGGTGGGCGCCATGATGGCCGCCTGCTGCCCCGCCTCGACGACCATCAGTGCAGCAGCAGCGGCGCACAGCGTCTTGCCCGCGCCGACTTCTCCCTGCAACAGCCGGTGCATCGGAGTGTCTGTGCGCAGGTCGTTGATGAACGCGTTCAGGGCACGCCGCTGGGCACCTGTCGGCTGGAACGGCAACGCGCCCAGCATCTGCTTGGTGAGGTTGCCAGTGACCTCGTGTCGGTAGCCGGTCGGAGTGGTCCCGTCACTGCCGGCCAGGCGCAGGGCCAGGTGCAGCCGCAGCAGCTCGTTGTAGGCAAGTCGCTCCCGGGCCGCGCGGGCAGCCTCCGGGGACGGTGCGGCGTGCAGGTGGGTCCAGGCGGTGTTCAGGTCGGTCAGGTCGTGCTGGGACACCAGGTCCGCCGGAACGACGTCCGAGAGCGTCCCCATCCGGTCCAGCAGCTCAGCCACAGCGGCCCGGGTCTGCCACGTGGTCAGGTCAGCCTTGGGGGAGGCGGGGTAGACGGGGATCAGCGCGGTAGACCCGACCAGGCCGATTCCGCCACCGGCCGCGTCCGAGCTGGCGATCACGTCAGCCATCGGATTCGTCATGCTGTACCTCGCCCCGGACGCCTCGAGCTTGCCGAACACCAGGACGTTGGCGCCGTCGTGGAAGCGGCGGGTGATCCGCGGCGCGTTGAACCACCGCAGAGTCACCTTCGTGCCCTCCGCGTCCTCCACGACCACCAGGGACAGCCCCTTGCCGCGCCGCGAGGGTGGTGGCGCCTTCGTGGAGACCACCGTGCCCAGGAAGGCGAACTCATCCCCGTCGGCCGCCGAGGTGACTGGCAGCGGGTTGGACCGGTCGATGTAGCGGCGCGGCTTACGCATCAGCAAGTCAGCCAGGGTGTTGACCCCGGCCTTGCGCAGAGATGCCAGGGTGGGCGGAGCGACGGAGGACAGCAGGCCGATGTCCATGCCGCGCAGCGCCTCGAACGTGCCGTCGGTGCCCAGGTTCCCGCTGCGGGCATCCTCGGGGACCGGCGCCAAGGTCGCGTCCACGTTGTCAAGAGGCTCGATCTGAGCAGGAAGGTCACCCCAGTGGGCTCGCTGTCCGATCTGGGAGATCCTGCTGCCCGGCACGACCCAGCGGCGATGACCGGCTTGCCAGACCGCGTCGTCACCGAGCCTGGAACGCACCCTGGGCTCGGGCACCAGGCGCGGGTAGACCGCCACCATTCCTGGTGTGTCCCAGGCAGGCTCCACCAGGACCGAACGCAGACCAGTTAGTCGCACCGGGTGCCCATCATCGCCGTACACGTGGACGAAGCCGGCGCGGGTAAGGTCGCTATCTGGGTCGTCTGCGTCAAACTCTGTCACCAACCAGCGCTTGGCGTCGTGGTCCCAGGTCGCCTGGCCAAGGTCTTTGACCCACTCCACCATCCGCTCACCGGCCCGGAATGGGTGCGGCCGGCCGGGAGCGAAGCGCAGCGCGACAGCAGGTGCCTTGCGTGGGCTGTCGCCGGCCGCCGTGGTCAGGTAGGCACTCGGTCGCCAGCTCACGCAGGTTCCTCCCTCGATGTCCGGCGGTTACCGGCCGCCAGGATTTGTGTCCAGTTCATGCCGGTCCGGTTGCGCACGGTCTGGGCCGACGGGGCACCATCCTGCGCCCGGAGCCAGACGTCGAAGTCGCGGTAGCTGAACGTCGGCGACTCGCTGGTCAGGTAGTCGTCCACCCAGCGCTCCACCTCACTGGTGCTCCACGCCGAGCCGGGCCCGTTGCCCTGCCCGACGGGGACCACACCGGCCTCCTGACAGGCGGCCACCCACGTCCCGACGACCTGCCGAATCCGGGAGCTCGACGGGTGGCGGGCCGCGCGCAACCGGTCGTAGGTACGGGCCGAAAGCTCGTCCATCGCGAAACGGGTGGCGACCTCACGGATGGGCCGGGTGTAGAGCGCGGTGGAGGCGATCGCCGGGACGGCTGACTTGCGGCGGAGCGCCTCCTGTCGACCGAGCACGGCAATGACCTGACTACGGGGAACGCCCGCCTTGTTCGCCAGTCCTGCCACGGAGGCCGCTGGGTGAGTGTGCGCCAGGAGACGGATCTCATCAGCCAACGCGGCGTCATCCCTTTCTTGCTGCTTTCGACGGATCGCTGCCAGCTCGTCGCGGCTCGGTCCCCCGGCAGCGACCAGGATCTGACGCACGCGGGCAGGGGAGAGCGCCACCCTGACACCAATGGCACTCAGGGTGGCGCCCCGGAGCCTCATGTCCAGGATCAACTGGTCTCGCTCCTCCTGGTTCAAGGCTGCCCCGGCGCGTCCTGCCCGACATGATGCGGGTTAGCGGTCCAGAACTCAGCGGTGTGCGTGTGCGACTCGTGGGGCAGCAGGAGTGCGTCGAACGCATCGTGCTGCTCGCAGAAGTCGTGGGCGCAGTCGTGGCACAGCCGGGCGACCTGTGAGGGCTCCAGCCGGTGAGGCTCCGGATGCACCGTCAACATGCCCAGTGCCCGGGTGACCTCCAGCACGTTGTCGGACTCGATGAGTCGCAGGCCAGGCCCTGTGGTGACTGTCGCCAGCGGCAGGTTTCGTTGGCAGTCGATACACTCACCCAGCGGCATCCAACCGGCAGCGGCAGGCACCCACGGCCATTGCGCACGGACCCAGCCGGGTGCATCACTCAGGCAGGTACCGCACAGGGCGACCCACTGGCCAGACGCCCCGCCCATCGGGTCGATGAACTGCCCGTGGCCGCCGGAGAAGCGCAGCCACAGGGCGTCACCGTCCTGGTGGCCGCAGTTGATGCAGTGGCCCGCAACCTGGCGGTACAGCAGGTCCTGCTCGTCCATCGGGGACTCCTTGGTCGCTGGGGGAACTGGCTCGAGGCCAGCAGCGCGGTACTGCCTGTAGGTGTGGCGCTCAGGAGGCCAACGGGCTACTGCCGTCGCTAGCCCTACGGTGAGCTCCCAGCCAGTCGAGTGCCTGGTCGAGCCGGGCGACCTTGGTTCCGAAGTCCTGCAGTGGCTCCATCAGCGCCTTGCGGGACGGCTCGGCGTAGGTGACCACCCCGAACTTGAGCATCCGAGGGTCCAGCAGTGCGAACATTCCGCGGTCAGATCCCGCCCGGATGAGACGGCCAGATGCCTGGTCAATCCGCAGGGCAGCGTCGGCGACGTACACGTGCCGGTCGGCGCCCCAGCGGTCCATGCCGCCACGCTCCATGACCGCTTCGACCCGCGCGTCGTCCACCGGGTTGCCCGCGTCGCGCGGCACCCTGTCCAGGATCACCAGGGAGCATGTCTGGCCGGGAGCATCCACGCCGGTCATGAGCGACTTGGTGCCGACCATCACCGACGTCTCGTCCGCGCGCCACTCGGCCAGAACATGGCGCACCGGGCGTCCGTCCCACTGGGAGAACACGGTCAGGCCCGGCATCATCACCCGCAGGGTCTCGGCATACCGCTGACCGGCACTGACCGTGGCAGCCAGGAGCAGCGCCCGTCCACCGTTGGCAGAGACCAACTTCACGATCTGCCCGACCGCCCACTCCGGGTGGGCGCCGGTGTCGAAGCTCGGCTTGCGGGCGCCGGGCCAGGTCCTGGTGAAGCCAGCAGCGTCGTCCAGGTCTTTCACCATCGGGATGTACAGCGCAGAGCCCTCGTAGGCGTCCATGAACGGGCTCGGGTACGGCTTGGCCTTCACAGCCATGCCGGTGTCGAAGGCGAACGACTTGGGCAGCGTTGCGGAGACCGCGGTGGCCGAGAGCCGGTAGCGCGGTGGACGCTTGTTCTCCGCGTCCTCGTCGCTGACCCACCGGTGCTCGGGGACCTGGTTCCAGGGGTTGGAGTCGTCGTCCCTGTCCTTCACCACGTCAGCGGTGAACAGGTTCGCGGAGATGTCACCGGCCACGTCGACCGGGGAGGACCGCAGGCTCGCGCCCATCCACCGGCCGCGCCCCTTGGAGTCTCCGTCCTGGATCCACCGGGCGTGACCGACCTCGTGGGTCAGCACCGTGGTCAGGTCGGAGGCGAAGCGGGTGACGTCGGCCCGGGCACGCTTGAGCGCGATGGCCTGGGTCGGCGGCAGGGGCGCAATCGGGTTGTCAGCAGGCAGCACTCGGGCGACCTGCTTGGCCCACGCAGCCAGGGAGTCACCCAGGCGGCCCAGCGGCTCCTTATCATCGGGGTCGACACCCATGACGGCGGCACCGTGGCGGGACTTGCGCCGCAGCTCACCGATCTTGCGGTCCAGCACCTGGTCGACCGACAGGGCCAGCGACTCGCCCAACTGCACGAGCTGGTCAGCCTCGCGGTCGACCTTCTCGCCGGGTGCTGCGGACTCACTCGTGGCGCAGTGACGGTGGATGACCCGCACCAGCCGCATGACGGTCGAAGCCGAGATGCTGCGAGCACCCGCGCCACGAACAATCGCCGGCAGGGCGTGGGCCTCGTCGATCACCAGGTGGTCGAAGATGCCGAGCCTGTTGTTGCCCAGCACGACCGGCACGTTGTTGGCCGCTTGAACGGCCAGCATCGCGTGGTTGGTGACCACCACGTCAGCAACCGACGCCTCATCCTGGGCCTTCTTCGGCAGACAGACCGCGGCGAACGAGCACTTGTCGGCGCCCACACAGTCATCGGGGGTGACCGAGACCTGCTGCCAGTCAGTCGGCCCACGGTTGCCGGGGTAGCTGTCACGGTCGCCGGTGGCATCCATCGCCTCGGCCGAGTCCAGTACCCACCGGGCCAGGGGAAGCAGTGTCGCCGAGTCGTACTCGCGGTCATCCACCACCACCGGGTCCTCATCACCCTTGGCGATCTGAGCGTCCAGGGCGGCGACCAGGTTCTTCATGGTTCCGGGGGACTGTGCCTCCTCGGACAGACCCAGTAGCTGGGCTGCCGTGCCGGCCGCGCGAGAGGCGCAGCCGTAGTTGCTCCACCCCTTAAGCATCGCGAACGACGGCGCGTCCTTGCCCAGGACCTTCTCGACGGCCCGGGCAACGGCAGGTGCGTCCTTGTCGACCACCTGGCTTTGCAGACTCAGCGACTCGGTCGAGACGACACCGCGGCGCCCGGACGTTGCAGCCTCCAGGAACAGCGGGGCCAAATACGCCAGCGACTTCCCAGACCCGGTTGGCGCTCCTGCCAGGGACTGCGTGGCGACGTCGGAGGCGGACCGGGACGGCTCACCGACAGCCAGCATCCGGTCCAGCACCTCGTGGGAGAGCTCCACCTGGCCAGGTCGGGGCTCGACATCGGGACGGCCGGTAGCTTCCCGCACGGCGGCAGGCAGCAGTTGGTCGAGGATGTCGTGCGGGTCAGGCTTGTTCGTCGGCTTCACACCTATACCTGTGCCACCTGGTTGCGGACCAGGTCGACGACGCGCAGAACGTCGCGCCGGTCCAGGGCGGAGGTGTCGGTGGCGTCCATCCACGCGAGCAGGTCAGCCTCACCGATGACAGGAAGGTCACCGAGTTGCCCGGTGCCTGCGGGGACACCCGGAACGAACACGGCCGCACGGCCCTTGAAGCCCTCGGGTACCGTCGGCATCCCGATCGGCAGGTCCACGGCGGGGTCCGGAAGGGACATGTTCGACCCCGGCCGGGTGCGCATCAGGCGACCCAGCTCCACCGACAGCGTCTCACCGGGGAAGGTGGACGCCGCGGTGGCCAACAGGATGATGTTCTTGCCGTTCATCAGCATGGTCCCGAACGGGCCGTCGCCGGTCAGGCCGATCCAGCCGGTAGCGTTGCCGGCAGAAAGCAGGAAGTCGTGGGCGCTCGTGCCGCTGGTGAAGATCCACCGCTTCTCCTGGGTGACACCGACCAGCTTGGCCATCCGGCGGGCTGACACCAGCACCGAGCCGACCGTGACGAGGGCAGCCAGCACGGCCAGACCCACCAGCGGCCAGGTACCCGTACCCAGCCAGCGTCCCACCGGGTCCACCGAGGCGAGCATGACGACCACCGGGAGCAAGACCGTTATGTAGCGCCGGCCCACCCAGCCGCGCGCGGCGTAGATGCCGACGAAGAAGACACCGAAGGCGACCAGTGAGACCGGGATGATGGTCGCGTTCACCAACAGCGAGACGACGACACCGGCCAGCGCGAGGACCATCAGGAACCACTCGCGCCACCTCAGGGTCCGGAAGCTGATCGGCCCAGGCTCGGGGTGGGTCACCGGGGCGGTGCGGGTGCGGGTGGTGCTGTCCGTCGTGACCGGGCCACGGCGGGAGTCAAGGTCGTACCCGGCACGGCGGCCCTCATCGCTCAGCAGCTCGTAAGCGGCGGAGATGGTGGCAGCCTTGGCCTCGTCACCACCGGACATGTCGGGGTGGTGCTTGCGCATCAGGGACCGGTAAGCGTCAGTGATCGCGTCCTGCTCGGCGTCACGCGAAACGCCGAGAGTGACGTAGGGGTCTGCGGTGGTGGTGTTCATGCGAGGTTGGTGTGGCGGCCGGGCACGCAGAACCACCTGGCCGACACGGATGGTCGACCAGGTGGGAATCTTCGCGTCAGCGGCTGGCGTTTCGTTCCTCGGCGCACCATGGGGCGCGAAGATTCGAAGGCGCGGCCGTTGTCTTCGCAGGAGGTGAGGTGTTTTGCGTTAATGTCCGCTTGAAGCCTGGTGATCAAACCTCGCCTTGGTCTTCTGGGTGGGTTGATTCTTCCGTTGGTACCAAATGCGAGAAGTACCGCCTGAGAATGCTCCTCATCGGCGGCGGCTGAACCTATGACCCGCCCTCAAAGAGGATGAACCTTCTTGCGGAGCTACTCGGGCAGTTTCGTCATCGAGGTCGCCAGCGCGGGGTTCATCGCGACAGCGACGGAGCCGTTTCGCCCCGCCCTTCAACGGGCAGATGGACCAGGAGCGTGGAGCGGCTGTTGCGCTCGACGAGCGTGCCGATCGCCGACCGGCCTGTCCCGATGCTGTGGAGGTCGGACCGGGGCGCAGTGCCGAGATGGCTCCCGATCCGTTTCCCCGCCCCGCCGTCCGCACCGAACGTGCCGCCGACTCCGTTGACGCGTGCCGCGAGCGTGTAGTCCCCACCCCAGCTTCTTCAGTCCGGTGTCACCAAACGTGTCGACGAAGGCCAGGGAGATGCGTTCCGGTGTAGAACATGATCCACCGCAGCGTGTAGACGTTGTTCGGCCCGCTGCTCCCCAGCGAAAGCATCGGCAATGACCCCAACGACTGGTCCTGGAAGGTCGAGGACCCCGGTACATCGTTGACCTGTTGGCTAGGATCGTGACCGTCAGTCTTGAGGCGATGTCTGCCCACCGCCAGGGCGCCGAATAGGTTACCCAGAGTCATCAGTCGACTGACCAGTACCAGCCGCCTTCCTCCCAGGGCTCTAGAGCCACGAGTACCCGCTCGGGGTCCATCCCGACGTCTAGAACAACCCAACCCCGGTGTAGCTCGCCCGCGTAAACGTAATCTGGCAGGAGATCGACGCCCTCGACACATTCGACCTGGCTGAATTTCGTCGCCCTGTCTTCAGATGCGGCGAGCCTGGTCTCTTGGAGACGTGTCCGGACCGTGCTGATGTTGTCGAGCTGGGCCGTTGTGACCGTGCGTGGGTCGTCGTGCCAGACGCGGACGGCGCGGTGCAGTTCCTTGCGGATGATGGTGCCCGCCGAAGCCGGTCCAGGTCTGCGGGTGGAACTGCAGACCGCCGTAGTAGCCGTTGCCGGTGTTGATCGACCAGTTGCCACCGGACTCACAGGCAGCGACACGGTCCCAGACCGAGTCAGCCGACGACGCGGGAGCCAGTGCGAACAGACCGAGGGCACCCAGGGCAGTGATGTAGGTTCCCCGACGATCTGTCATCCGTGCAGGGCGCTGGCCTGCATGTTGACAAGAAGGTGATCGACTTGCGTTGTCACTATCTTGTCGGAATCCTCACCGGGCACCGCGACTCCGAGCGGCCACGCCCTCGGAGATGGGTCAGGGGTGGAAGTCCGTCCTCGGCGCGGGCGCGGTTCACGATCTCGTGGACGAATCGGGTCTTGGCTGCCGTGTAGTCGCCGCCCCAGAGTCCGCGGTCGAGGAGGTCGACCTTGAGCCGTGCGTAGCGGTCGCGGTCGTCGGGATGCTCGCGGAGCCAACGGGCGAAGAGCCGCACGTGGGCCTGGTCCCACTGGTCAGCGGTGAAGATGTGTCCGATCCCCGTGCGCACGTGGTCGTGGAGGTGGAATGTGGCCCAGTGGTCGCCGAGGCTGACCGGTGTTGTCCACCCCGCGCGCACGAGGGTCTTGGCAGCATGTGTCAGGGGTTGCTCTGCTGGGAGGCGCAATGCCAGGTCGATGACTGGCTTGGCCACGAGTCCGGGCACGGAGGTCGAGCCAACGTGCTCGACCTCCCATGCCAGGCCTAAGGCGTGAAGCAGCCCGGCGGCGAAGTCTCGATATGCGCTCGGCCAGTGCGCGTCATACGAGACCACCCGCTCGGCGGGGTAGTGCCTGTCGGTCTCCACCTCCTTACCGTCCCACGGCCTGGTGACACTGCCTGCCGCCGATCTCCGGTCAGTCAGAGCAGGTGGTCGCATGCGGTGGTGCAGGTCGTCTGCCACAGCTCGGGATCGGTGGTCCAGAAGTCGTGGGACACGTCGGCCACCACCTCGAAAGACCCTCCGGGGACCAGCACTGCGAGCTGCTGCAGCGGCCAGTTCGGCCGGATGTCGCCGCCGGCTGCGATGAAGCGCATGGGGACAGCGCTGTCGGCGAGATCGCGCCACAGTGTGGGTTCGTGGATCCACTTCTTGAAGGAGCCCCACAGCGCGGCGTGCACCTCGCGGACCCACGGGACGTCGATGCGGGGCGCTGCCGCCTTGCCCGCCTCGTAGGCAGCGGACCACTCGCGGTCGCGGTGCAACCCGTGACCGGCGATGCCGACCAGGCCTCTGACGCGACGAGGGTGGTCGAGGGCGTAGCGCACGGCAAGATCTGAACCCCAGGAGTGGCCAAGCACGATCCATGACTCGATCCCGTTGGCCTGGCGCACCGCTTCCAGGTCCTCGATCGCGCGAGCCATGTCGTGCGGACCGCCTTCAGAGGGCGAAACACCTCGTGGGACAGGGAACCAGCAGCGAAAGCCCTCAGGTGCCAGCGACTCCTCCGCGAGATAGTGCACCATTCCCGGGCCGCCCGACAGGACGACGACATCGGGCCCCGCACCGCACGTCAGGACCTGGAGGGACACGCCGTCGTCGGCTGTGATGTGCTCGGAGTCCACGACGGGCATTCTGACACGACCGGCCTGTGCGCTGGGGGCAGGATGGTGCGAGTGAGGGATGGGAACCATTTCGAGTCGGTGGCCGCGTCGTACGGGTCGGCACGCCCGCCTTACCCGAGCGTTCTGTACGACACCCTTGCCCAGCACGGCGTGATCGGGGCGGGTCGGCGGATCCTGGAGATCGGGGCCGGCAGTGGTGAGGCCACCAAGGAGCTCGTCCGTCGCGGAAGTGCGGTGGTCGCGGTCGAGCCAGGCCCCGGCCTGGCCGCCCGGCTCCAGCGGACGTGCCCCGAGTCGAGCGTCGTCGTCTCCCGGATCGAGGACGTGGACCTGCCGGCGCGCTCGTTCGACTCGGTGGTGGCAGCTACGTCGATGCACTGGGTCGACCTTCCGACGATGCTCCCCCGGCTCGACCGGGCGTTGGTGCCAAGTGGGCTGATGGCCGTATGGCGCACGGTCTACGGCGACCCGCGGGTGTGGACGCCGTTCCGGCAGGCTGTGCGCGAGATCGTCGCCCGTCGCAGCCCGAGCGACCAACCCCACGACCCGCTGGACCCCCGACCGAGCGTGGAGGAACTGGAAGCGATGGGAAACTTCCGCCTGGTCCGGAGTTGGCAGTGGCCGTGGCAGATCGACCTGGACGCGCACGACTTGCGCGCGCTGTTCGCAACGTTCAGCGACTGGCAGGACCCAGGAGAACTCGATGCGATCCAGGCCGCCGCAGCGGCGCAACCGGGCCCGGTGACCGAGCACTACGTCACCGTGCTGCACCTGCTCCGCAGCACAACTGGAGACCGGTGACCCACGACCCTCACCAGCCCGCCGCTCCTCGCCGACCGGACGAATCTGTGTCTCCTGATCCCCCTGCTCTGCGCCTGCGCGTCTAGTGACTGCCAGGGCGCGGGTAGTGCTCGTCCGCATGGACATGGGGATCTCCTGTTGCAGGGGATTGGGGTTGGTGGGCGCACTGCTGCGTGCACCTCGCACCAATACCTGTGCCACCTGATCTCAGGCCAGGTCACAAATCGGTAACAACGCCTCGAGTCGGACACATGTTCCCGCCGCGCCACACCAGCAGCGCGTCAGCAGTAGTCCGCACCGCAAACAGAGGATGTGCAGTGTCAATCGACCGAGAGATCGCCCACGCCAAGACCATCGCCACCGTGGTCCATCGGGGCCAGTTGGATGGTGATGGCACACCGGTGTTGGACAGGCTGGCGATCACCGTGAGTCTCCTGCAGGACTTCGAGGACCCCGTACTGCCGTGCACCGCGTGGCTGCAGTACGTGCCCAGTGCCGCCCGTATCAGCGGCCGCGACCTGCTTCGGCTGGGAGTCTCGCGCGACATCGTCACCCTGGTCCAGACCCTCCAGCCGGTAGGTGACGAGACTGAGGCCGCGATGGTGCGGCGGATCGGACGGTCAACTAATCCGGCTGCCGCCTTGGTGAAACTTGCGTCCAGGCTGGTGCTCTCTGGTGGGCGTATGCCGTTGAGCGGCACCGAGACTGGGCTGTCACGAGCCGCCGGAGGGTTCAGCGCACTGGTCCTGACCCGGGCACGCGAACACTTCTCCCGCTAACCGAGCCGGCTCACCGGGCCACCGTCGCAGATGACCATCAGATAGTGGGCTCCGGGGCCCTTCCACATCTCGAGCTCGCAGTCCTGTCCGCCACCGGTGGCGACAGACTCCCCGGTGACAGTGGCCGGTGCCAGGTGCGGCCAGGCGTCGTCGATGACCGACTGCTTCACTGTGTCACTGGGCTGGTTGCTGGCCAGGTACATCCAGAGCCCGAACGCACCGACCAGGACAGTGGATCCACCAACGATGACCCCAGCCACCTTCCAGTAGCGCTCGGGGCGGTGCTTGTCCAGGAGCGTGGACACCACCACGGCAACCATGCCGCCGCCGACCGCGAGCACAGCCACCATCGTCGGCAGGTACCACCAGGGCAGCACCGGCAGCGTCACGTAGTAGGCCGACATATCCCTTCGGTGTGGCGGGATGGGAAAGGCCCGGTTGTCGTAGCCACACGACAACCGGGCCTTGACGCCTCAAGCGGGCATCACCCCAGGACGAGAACCGGCCTCACTTTACCGGGCAGGCTCCCGTGGAGCAGTTCTCGTCGTTGCTGTCCCCGCCGCCGACACGGGCCTGCGCTTCCGGGGTCAGCTTGGCGACCTCGGCGTCAAACTCATCCTCGGTCAGCGGGATGAACGGCGCCTGCTCACGTCCACTCATGGATGGGAAAGCAGTCACACCCTTGGTCTTGCCCAGGAAGTTCAGCAGCTCGGCCTCCACGAAGTCGGCCGTGACACCCTCAGCGAGCTGGCAGGTGGATGAGACCGCCATGCCGTCCTCGCCACCACAGAACGTCTCCTCGACGGCCACGTTCAGTCGCAGGTAGTCGGCGAAATCCAGGTCCGTCGAGTCCTCCACCAGGTCGGCGCCGAAGCGGTCCACCAGTGCGCCACGCATCGGGTAGGAGACCACCACGGTGTTCGCGGCGTACTTGTCCGGCTCGATGGCGTAACCCAGGCGACCCAGCTCGGGCAGCTGCTCGTTGTTCGACTCGTACCGGATGTTCTGGATGAAGTACTTGAACATCGTCGGGTTGGTCGCAGGGTCAGTGCCGGACATCTTGGAGATAGAGCCGGTCGGGGCGATCGCGGTCGTCTTGACCGGGCGCGGCACCCCCATCGCGTCAGCCAGCTCGTCGGCCGCGCGGCGGGAGGCCAGGCGCAGGTCGGTCAGGCGGGCCAGCAGTCGCGGCGTGCGGTGCAGGTCGGACAGCTTCACCCCGTGCGCCAGGACCCAGCCGTGCAGACCCATGATGCCCGCGCCGATGCGACGGTTCCTGGCCTCGATGCGGGAGGCGTCCTCACCCGGGTAGGGCTTCATCGTGGCGCGCAGCAGGAACCGGGAGACCAGTTCCATCGCACGCTCGGCCCCCGCGAAGTCAGTGCCGTAGTCGTCCAGGTTGACCGAGCCCAGGTTGCAGGACTCCCCGGCCAGCGACCCGAAACCGTTGCCGTCCACGTCGAAGGTCAGGCTCGCCTCGCCACAGTTGTGGATGATGGTGCCGTTCGCCACGAAAGCGTTCAGTCCGGGGACCTTGGCGTCGAACACGTCCTCGGCCGCCATCTCGGTGATGGACTGCACGGTGCCGACCATCGGCTTGGTGTAGTGCCCGCGTGTCATGGAGTCGATCCGCTGGGTGAGCTTCTGCGCCTTCACTCCGTCAGAGAACCCAATGGTCTTGTCGAACCGCTCCACGTGTGCGCCGGAGATGATGAGGCGGTAGGCCGCGCGACAGACGTATGAACCACCAAGCATGGTCTTAGTCTGCTCGGGGTGACCACCGCGCACGACTGACTTGACACCCAGGCCGAGCAGCATGGTGCGTGCCTTGCCCAGCATCTCCGGGTCGGACTGTGACAGTCGGACAGACGTGCCACCACCCCGGGAGTCGCCCTCCACATGACCGTCAGTGTCGAAGAGAGCGGACAGGAACCCCTTCTGGAAGTCTGAGCTAGCGGCCATCACCTCTGGCGTGATCGTCTTGTTGCCCCGGACGATGCCGAAGCGAGCGGCAAGGTCGCGGATCGCGGTCGAGCGCAGCTCCTGCTTGTTGCCGCCGTGGACATCGCGCCACCCCACCCAGTCGGTGCGGTGGTTCAGTCCAGCCAGCTCGATCGAGTCCAGGGCGTTCTGCTTCACGGACTCTGAACCTGCGTCAGTGTGCCAGGCGCAAAGAATGGCCGAACCTGGGACGCCGTTGGCGTTCTCCGGCCCGAAGTAGCCGTCACCGACCAGGAGGCCGAGCAGGTAGCCCTCGTCCCCAGTGCCCTCGCCAGTCCAGTGCGAGCCGAGCGAGTCGGTCAGATCGACGACGTCCCCTGGCGTCAGGTCGCCGGCCGGGCGCCAGCCGTCCGGCGTGGAGATGAGGTGTTCCGGGGTCACCTTCAGCTCGGTGCCGTCTACGTTCAGGGACAACACCTCGCGGTGTCCGGTGGCGAAGAAGCCCTCATCAGAAGTCGACCAGACCTTGTCATCCACAAGCAGGTCAATCTTGCCCTTGCCAACGAGGTCACGCACCTGCCGAAGGCCGTCAACGGTTTGGACCCAGGCGTCGCCCGTCACGCAGGGATTTACGATCCGCACCCGGACCGGCTCACCGATGCTGTGACGCTCGGTGTCCACGATGCCCGGCTCGCCGTCACGGGTCATCCCCTCGGCAACCGCACGCAGCACCGCCCGGGCGTGGGTGTGCAGCGGGTGGCTCTGGTCCTCGACGGCCAGGTTGAACTCACTGTCCGTCTCCACGGAGATATTGGTGGTCCAGTGCGCGGAGAGGTCCTGCTTGCAGTTGATGAACTCGAAGATGTCCTCGTCGGCCCAGTGCTTGAGGCTCATCCGGGCGCTGCGACGGGTTCCGCCGGCGACGACTGCAGCAGCCTGGAAGTGGTCGATCTCCATGGCGTCGTCGGAGGTGAGCCGCTGTGGGGCAGCCGCGTTCTCGCCGGCCTGCACACGAGCGTTCAGGACGTTCGCGATCCCGGCGCAGGCCTGAACCAGAGGGGCCGGACCGGAGGCCTGGCCGCCGAACGTCTTGAGCGGCGCACCGTAGGGGCGGATGTCGGAGACGTCGATCAGCACACTGACATGGCCGCGGCCGCTGGTGGCCAGGTCGACCAGGGCGCACCAGGTGGCAACCCAGCCCTCGCGGGAGTCGTCGACCACCAGGTGCTCATCCACATTGTCGAAGACGAACTCGCCAACGGCCTGCTCCAGGCCCTGGCCGGTCCCGTCAGGACGAGTCACGAGGGCGTCGCCAGCAGCCGCCGCGATCTGGTCGAAGTCGGTGTGGTCGGTGCCAGCGGTGAAGAAGAAGCCGATCGTGGTGTCCAGCGGCGCAGTGACGGCCAGCAGGTCGTTGGAATAGTTGGACCCGACACCGCCGCCCTCGAACAGTCGCATCGCGGCGAAGCGGAAGTGCTCACTGGTGTCCGGGGCCCACCCCGCCGCCCAGCAGTTCCTGGAGAAACTCAAGCCGGTCCCGGTGACCCACAGGTGCCGGCCAGCCGGGGTCCCACCCATGCGGTACATCAGGGTGAACATCTCCAGCTCCTCGCCGGGACGCTGCGTGTTCCGCGGGGCGTAGGACAGGTTGCCCTGCACGACACGGCGGCACATCTCACCGAAGTGCTCGTTGTCGCGGTCGTGAGTGGGTCGCTCCCAGGTCCACCAGTCCTCGAGTTCCTTGGTCCCGAACCCGTCGGTCACGGGCTTGCCGGTCACCGGATCGCGCTTGTAGATCGGGCGGGCGTACGTGCGTTCGTACACCGTTTCGCCGACCGGGCCCCAGTTGGGCTCGGGCAGCCACTCGGAACCGATCTCGTCGTTGAGGAAGGACGTGAAGATGTCCGCTTCGGTCATCGTGAAGGTCGGGGCTGGTGCTGGTGCCGCTTCCTGTGCGAACGTCTCGGGGCTGGCCGTTAGAGTCATGCTGTGAACCTCTGTCTTGTCTCGTGACGCGAGGTGCCCTGAGCGGCCGCACGAAGCGGTGAGACGGGTCCGTGGCTGGTTCTCGTCTGCCGGTCAGGCACCCCGGTCGAATCGTTGGGGTAAACGGCTTACTGAACGGGCGTCACAGGAATACAGCGGAACTACCCTTTCTGGACTGAACGTGATAGCTCACGACGCTCAGCGGGCTTCCTGCAAGTCGCCGGTTTCGGTCCCAGGGGAAGCGATCCACTCATCGACCTGGGCACCCAGCTCGTCGAGCATCAGCTGTTCGTGGAGCTGGTCCAGGTAGGTCCGGACCGCAGTCAGCGACTGGCCCAGGACCGCGACACGGTCAGTGAACAGCTTGGAGACCTCGGCGTTGAACAGGTCCTCATCGGCCTGTGCCTGCTCCGCGGACTTCATGACCGGCTCGGCGCCACGACCGGCGTACTCGCTGACCGTGAGCTCACCGTGGGCGGCGGCCCACTGACGAACCAGGCGGGACGCACGGGGTGCGCCGACCATCTCCGTGACCCGTGTCGTCATCTTGCGGACGATCTTGCGCTGCGGCGGAGGAACGGGCTCCACGGCCGACTGCGCCAGGTGGACCAACACGTAGCCCTGGCTGGACATCAGGGCGGCCGCCTCGCTCATGCTGTACCCCTCGAACAGGGACACCAGGAGCTGCTCGACCTCGGTGACGTCTCCCGGTTCCCGTCCTGCCAGGAGCTCTGAGAGCAGGAACATCAGCCGTCCGCCACCAGGGTTGTCCAGGCACCACGCTCGGATCAGCGCGCGGTCCTCACGGCGGGACAGCGGCATCCGGGGTGGTGGCGTCACCTCCATGAGCCGCGTGAAGAGTGCGACCTGGGTGTGCAGTCGTGTCGCCCCCCGGTAGCGGGAGCGGTTGGCGTCGAAGGCGACGGCCAGGGCGACGTTGCGGTTCCCGCTCTCCAGCAGGTCGGGGAAGTCCGTCACGGCGTTCTCCCGCACCTCGATCGCGGCCGGGAGGTCAAGCGCCGACGACTTCTCTTCCAGGGCGGCGATGGCGTCGTCTTCGGTGGAGGTGGTCGTCGGTGCCCAGATGAGCTTGGCGGAGGCGTCCTCGCTCTGGATGCTGTCCGGGTGGGTGAGTCCCATCTCGGTGCCGTCCGCCGCCCGTGCAACGCGGCGCACGTCATTCGCGCGGGTCCTCACCAGTCGCTTGCGCCCAAAGTCACCGGCCCTGGTCAGCATGACCCGCGCCCACCCGGACAGGGAGTTGCCGTCGGCGATGCGGGTCAGGTCGAGGGACTGGGAGCCCTTCTCGTTGATGAGGCACTTGCGCTGCAGCAGGTCGAACATCCAATCACGCATGTCCTCACGCGACGGACTGGTCGGCCTGAGGGCCTGCTGGTGGGAGCAGCTGTCGAGGATGGACGTCTGGAGGATCAGTATCAGCAGACGGTGACGCGCGACGGCCTCGGGCAGTCCGGCGTCACGCCACTCCAGTGCGACCTCCATGGCCTCACGGTCCACCCTGTTGTTGAGCTCCTGCTCCTCAGGGGTGTCCTCATGCTTGTGCGCCACCCGGCCGCCTCCCGCAGTTGTGTATGCCGCAGCAGGCACAGTCGTGCCCGCTCAACCGGGTGGTGTGGCGCACAAGCCCTGGAGTACCAAGCTTGGTACTCCAGGGCTTGTGCTACCCAGCGAAGATGTCGTCGAAGTCGCCCGCAGTCTCGCTGGTGGTGTCGGTGACCTCCGCCGCAGAACCGGTCTGACCTTCAGACTGTGCGGCGGTCTCCGCTGGCTCGTACAACTCCGTCTCGTCGGTGATCTGCGCGCGCCTGGTCATCCGCTCGTACTCGGCGCTGCCCAGCTCATCGGAGCGACGCTGGGCCTCCTGCTGACGCTGCTTGGCGTCGAAGGACTCGCGGAGGTTCTTCTCCGCCTTCCTCTTGATGTCGTCCGGGTTGGTTGACGAAAGCTCCAGGAAGTCCGACGGCAGCGTCACCGTCACTGGAACGGCACGACCGATCAGGTCGCGGTAGATTGCGACTGAGCCACGGACGACCTTTCCATTCTCCTTCAGCGGCTTGAGGCTGGACCACTCCGGGGCACCGTCGATGTCAGCGGTGGAACCACCCTTCTTGTCGCCCATCGTGATTCGCGGTACAAACAGGTCCGGCTCCAGCTTGAACAGCGCACAGGCCGCCTCGGCCTCCTCCGGGTCGGCGATGTGCAGGATGAGACCGCGAGAGATGTAGCCGGCCAGGCCGTTGTTCACCGCGTCCGAGACACGCTGGGTGTACAGCACCGGCAGGACCGTCTGGGAACGAGCCAGCCGACCCAGGCGCTCCACCTCGGTAGCACCGCCGGCCATAGCCACCCACGCCTCATCAAAGTGCAGGACACCGTTACGTCCGGTCATGGCCATCGCAGAGCCGAATACCATCATCCGGACGAGAGCAACAGCCAGCCGCTGGTTCAGGTTCTCCGGGTCGCGACCAGGAGGCGGCAGGTCCAGGTGGGCGTTGCCGACCTTGATGTAGGTCAAGCCGTTGGACACCCTCAAGCCCTCACCATCCGGGCTCATGCCGACACAGGCCCGGAACATGGCGCTGGACTCGAGCAGCTTGATGATGGGGTCGATCAAGTCGTCTGTGGTCAGGCCAGCCTCCTGCGCCACATTCAGCGCCTGGCCGATACAGGTGGCGCCGTTGTCCACGCCGTACTTGAGGGCAACTTGGAGCGCCGATTCGTACTTCTTCCTGTCGTCCGGCCACGGGTCGACCTGGAGCAGCATTGAGGTCGCGACCTCAATGCCGGACTGGGAGTTCCCCGCGAAGCGCAGCGGGTCGAACACGCCGTCAGCCTGAGCGAGGTCATCGAGGGAGAACACCTCCCCACCGACCAACTCAGCGATGTCGCTGAGATCGGAGCCAGTCTTTGGGTCCAGCACTACCTGGGGGATGGACGGCTCCAATTGCGCCCACTGCCAGGCGAGATACTGGAGGACTTGGGTCTTGCCGCTGCCGACGGCCCCCGCGACGAGCAAGATCGGGTAAGAATCGGCAACGTAGGCGGCCTTGTGACTGACGTAGGCCGGTCGGTGGTCCCGCTCGGTGAAGCCCAGCAGGGCACCTTCACGGTCGCCGACCACTGAGAGCGAGGGCAGGCCGGAGTAGGAGACCGTCGAGACCGGGACGTCCTTGAGCAGGGGGTTGGCCCGCACCTTGGAGCAGAGCATCGTCTCCTCCAGTGCCCGGTCCTGGACCTCGAGCATGTTGGACCAGGCCGCCACGTTGGAGGTGACACCGGTCGCGTCGAACCGCCCGGAGGAGTCCGCACCGTTCATCGCGACGATGACCGAGGTGTCGATCAGGGACGGGGAGGCATCCTCCTGGGAGTACTGCTCCTCCCGGCGGCGCAGGGCCTCGGAGGTGTCCAGCATCTCGGCGCGCTCCATCTTGTCCGCGGCCGCCTGCTCACGGATGTCGGAGCGGAAGCGGTTGCGGTTGCGGCGCAGTTCGTCCTTGGTGACCTTGGACGGCTCCAGCAGTCCCCGAACCGAGACCGCGGCCGCACCCTCCTGGCGGATGAGGGAGGCCCAGCGCGCGCCGGGGTTGTCGGCCGTCCGCTCGGTGAACTCCAGCTTGCGGAAGGCCATCATCGCCAGCTTGTGGTGGCCGGGGATCTTCGGCCAGTCCTCGCACGGAACCTCGTCGTCCTCCAGGCCGCGGGCGGTCGACATGGCTGAGGCGTTGGCGCACACGTGGAAGTGGTCGTCGTGGGGGAGGATCGGCGTCGCAGAGTCCTTGCCGAGGTTCCACCAGGCGTCAGCCAGCGCGAAGTCTTCCTCGGTGGCCAACTCCAGGCCGGAGCGCTTCATGCCGCGATCCACCATGTCGTAGTCGGCCAGGTAGTCCTCCATCGGGACACCGCCGCCCTCGTTGAGGGTGTAGGCCAGCGACTCGATGCGGCCCTTGATTCCGCCGTGCCCGCCGAAGTCGTCCTTGATCTTGACGCCGAACAGCAGCAGCCGGCGGTCCACCCACTGCTTCGGGTGCTGCTGGGCCAGGAACGCGCGTAGTGGCTGGTTCTCGTCGGGCACGTACAGCTGCGGGACGTTGATGAGCAGGGCGTGGACCTCGCGGTACTGGCTCTTGACCATGCGTCGACGGGTGGAGCGGATACGGGTGAGTCGCTCCAGTTCGGAGAAGGCGTTGTTCAGAGGCCGGGCCACCTCCAGCATCTGCCGGGTGTCCACCGCGTCGTCGACCGGGCCGAGCGGCAACTTGCGGTAGAGCCACATGGACCCGTCGACGCCCTGGCACATGCCGTTCGGCCAGCGCTTGGCCAGCTTCGTCGACCAGGAGGGCTGGGCGTCCTTCTTGCTCATCGGTTGCTCTCCTCAGTGCTCTCGAGGGACTCGGTCTGCTCGGCGTCGTCAGGGGACCCGGTGGGAGCCGGCTCCGGTGCGGTGCCTGAGTCGTCGTACCCGGTCTCGCCGTCATCAGTGGTTGGTGCCGCGCGGTCCAGCACCGGCACTGCGTTCTCGTACGGGGTCAAATCGGGTCCGGCGCCGGGCGCACCCCAGGCGACGACTACTGGGGCGCCGGTGTCAGCGCGCAGGACCAACAGATCCATCTGGATGGCTGCGGGGGAGGGGTCGGAGTCACGGCCCTCCCAGCCGATCCGCATCTCGGCGCGGACGATCATCTCGGCCGAGGCAGCCTCATCGCCATCGGTCGGGGCGGCCTTATCGACCTCGATTCCGGCACCGGCTGTCACGGAAGTCTCGACGTGGCTCGCACCGGAGATCGGGACGTAGGTCCGGTCAGTGTTGGTGTCGCCGATAGCCAGGTGCAGCCGCTCCGGGGAGCCGGAGATGTAGGCGTCAGCCCACGTCTGCACGGCCTGAGCCACGGCTGGCGGTGCGTCGGCCGACTCGATGCCCGGCCAGGCATCACCATCCGATTCGATTCCGTCAACGGGCTGCGGCCTGGCCTGGAGGGAAGGACCGGCAAGGACGGACGCTCCACCGCCAACAGGGTCAGAACCCACCTGGTAGGTGACGCGGTAGGCAGTGCCGGCCCCGTCCACGACGGTGAACTGCTCCAGGGTGACAGCGATGTTCCCGCCCGCGGCGACGTCGGAGTCGAGGTGGTCCTGCTCGGTGGCTCCGTCCCAGGAGACGAGCCGTCCACCCGGTAGCGGGTTCGGGACGGTTGCCAGCCAGGACTCAAGGGCCTGGGTGGCAGCGAACCTTCCCGGGGAGGTGATTTCCTGGACCTGCAGCTGGGGGATGGGTGCAGCGGTCGGGGTGACCTCGATACCTTCGACGGCCGTCTTGGCGTCCGCGGCGACAACGATGGCCCCGAAAGCCAGGGCTGCGGCGACCGGTCCAGCAACAGCAGCAGCCCAGATGGCCTTGCTCAGCCGTTTGTTCTTGTTGGCCTTCGCCTGCAGCTCGGGAACTGAGTTGTCGGGCAGTGCGGTGGCGTTCCCGTCGTCGAACCAGTTCTCGCTGGTCGCGGCGGAGCCCTTCTTCATTCCCTTTGCCATATCTGTCCTTGGAATCGAGGTGTGTCGTAGTACCTGTGCCAGCTGCTTCCGGGCCAGGTCAACCCAGGAGGTCGGTCAGCGCCTCGAGCCGGGTCATGGCCGCTGCGGTGTTGCTGTTCTGGGCTGCCTGGACGAGAGCACTGGCCGCCTTCACCTCGTGACCGGAGGGCGCCCGGGGCGTGTCGTGGACACCGAGCTCACGGGTGAGGGAGAAGACCTCGCGGAAGACCTCGGGGGACTCGGCGGCGAGCATGGTGGCCTCGACGACCGCCTCCATCGGGCTGTCGGTCACCTTGCTCAACAGGTCACGGGTGGCGGTCAGGATGTCCTTGCCCGAGCCACCAGTGCTGGTTGCCAGCACCACGGCGAGCTCGTCGAGATTCCCCTTGGTGGCCTTGCGCTCACCACTGACCCGTTCGAGGATCGCCACGTCACCCGACTCGACGGTGTCCAGTACCGCGCGGGTGCTCAACACCCGACGGGCGAAGGCGCGGGCGCTGCGGGTGTCCATCCCGGCAGGCGGCTTGGCGGCGGGAGCCTTGGCCGTCTTGCGCTCGGGCTCGGGTTTGGGCTCAGGACGTGCCTGCTCGTTGTCCCGGTAGTGGCTCTCGGGCTGGCTGTGGGTGGGGAACTCGCTCATACAGGTGAACATGCCAAGACGCACGAGAGGCCCGTCCGGATTCCGGACGGACCTCTCGGCTCTCGGGGCCTTACTCCTGGTTCGGGCCCAGGTCAGTGAGATGGCGCAGGATGCGGACCTTGTTGCCGTTGCTCATCCTCTCCATCTCGATGTAGACCATGACGCGGTGGCCGACCAGCGCATTGACCTCACGGGCCATCAGGGCGCCGCGGCCGGTGTCCGTGCGGTCGGTGCGGACCGTCTCGTCCTCGTCGGCGCCCTTGGCATGCAGGGTGACCAGGACGCGCTTGCTGTTGCCGTGCAGTTCGATGCTCTGGATGACGGCCGAGAACGCCTTGCTGGTGTCGATCTGCTTGTCGTGCGCGGTGGCCACGACGTCCAGGGCGCGGGCGAACTGCGAGCCCTCGGAGCCCATCGTCAGGATCTCCATAGCCTTCTGCTCGACCTTGTGCTGCCAGGTCTCCGACACCGAGGCGACCACTGCACCGTTGCTGTTGGTCGTCGGCTGGGCCACCGCCCCGACCGCGTTCATCGCAGCCAGGAGCAGGTCGGTACGGGTCTTGCTGTCCAGTGCGCTCACGCGGACACCTCACTATTTGTCTGGTTGGTAGGGCGCGGAGTGGTCTTCTCGACCAACACCGCGTAGGGGCGGTCCACGACGCCGTTGTCCCACAACTTGTGGGCCACCATCGCGATGGACTTCATGCGGCGCTTGACCTCGTGGGCCCACTGGTCCCAGGTCTCACCGTCAGCGCCGAACGGGATCGGCATCGTCAGGAGCGTGGCGTGCAGGGCACCGCGCAGACGAGTGTTCAGGGACCGCTGGAAGTTCGCGGACCCGGACAGGTCGGTCTGGACCTCAAGGACCAGGCTCGACAGGGTCATAGCCAGCGCTGGGACGGTGTCGCCGGTGATCGGCTGACCGGCCGCGTGCAGTTCCTCCATTGCCATGGCGGACAGGCCGAACGCCGCAGTCGCCGCGTAGCTACCGGCCTGGAGATCACCTTGGGCGGTCTCCTCCCATGCCTTGTCCTCGGTGCCCGACCAGGGCCCCTTGTTTGCTGCCATCTCGCTGCTCTCCTCGTGCTCGTTGGTGTGCACCTGGCTGGTGTGGCGTGCGGGCGGTTCGTGCACGCCCGGCTCGTCGTCCGGGCCAGGTATACCCAGGGCGATCTCGTCCGGTGGCTCGACCGGCGGCGGGTAGTCGTCCGCCTCCTGCTCGGCGGGTTCAGTGAGCAGGTCAGCCAGTGACTCGAACACCGCCTCGCCGAACAGGTAGGAGTCGTTGCGCGGCTGTACCGGCTTGTCCCTGGCTGCGGCCGCAGGGCAGACGGTGGCCAGCGGGCAGAAGTTGCACAGGCCGGAGGGCTTGGTCGGCCACCTCCCGGTGCTCGTGTACTCGTTGTGCTTGTCCCAGGAGTCGACGAGCCGTTCGGCGGTCCTCTCCAGCAACCGGGGACCCAGCGGAATGTCACGGGACTTACCGACAGCGGTGTAGTACAGCGACGCCTGGACCGGAAGGACGCCCGTCAGCTCCTGCAGCGCCAGTGCGTAGGTCCGCATCTGCTCGGCATAGTCGTCGCCGTACATCTTGAGCTTCGCGGCGGTCGACCACTTGCCGGTGTTGTGGGTCGGGACCATGCCCTCGCCGCACAGGTACAGCGAGTCCTGCGCGTCGACCTGGATGCACTGGGTCGGCACGGATTCGACCTGCTCGACGGTGGTGACGGTGAAGCTGACCTCATCACCACCTGGAAGGGTGACCGTCGGCAGTGCGATGTCCTTGCCGGCGGTCACTATGTCGAAGAGTCGGTCGGCGTCCACCGTGGTGGCCTGCCCGGTTTCGTCAACCACGGTCCACAGGTGCACGTTGTCGCACACCACCGAGGTCCCGTCAGAGAACGCGATCCGGTAGCAGGGTCGGTTGTGGATGTCGGACTTCACTGTGACGGTCACCGGCAGCCCGGTCGCCCCGTACACCTGGTCACCGACGTGCAGGTCGCCCATGGTGGTCCAGCCGGCCGGTGTCGGGATAGGGGTGTCCAGGGCCAGTCCCTTGTAGTCCACGATCCGCAGGCCGAGCTGCTGGTCGTCGGTGACCACCGGGTCGACACGGTCCACGAAGCCCATCAGGGGGACCCCGCGGACGCTCACCTGGTCGAACTTCTGCTCGCGCTGGCCAGTCATCGCCGTGGAAGGGTCCTCGATGTCCCACAGGCCGGACATGACCAGCATGACCTTGTCCCGCCACCTGGCCAGCTCCAGCGGCGCGGTGGGGATGACGACGTCCGGGTGTCGCTCCCCGACGGTCAGCAGCAGCTCGTAGGCGTCGGTCGGGGTCCGCTTGTCATGGGGGCGGTCGTACAGGTCTTCCATGACCGCGTGGGCTGCCGTGCCCAGTGGTGCCGGGTCGAACGGGTCGTCCTCGCGTGGCGTCAGCTTCTCGGCGAACCAGCGCGAGGGGCAGTCCTGCATGGCGTTGCTCGTCGAGGGAGACAGGGCCTTGCGAGTGACAGCCTTGAACATCGGCTCGTTCGGGTCCACGACCAACGTGTCGCCGTCCCAGCTCATCGACCCCTTCGGGGGCAGCTCGGGGACGGCGGCAGCGTCGGTCTCAACAGTTGCAGTCACACATATACCTGTGCCACCTGATTCGGTGCCAGGTCCTACTGGGCGATGCCCCACTCGTCGACGACCTCGACGGCGATGGCACGCACCCGGTGCATCAGATGCGACACCTTCGCCGAGGACAGCTCGACATGCTTGGAGACGTGCCGGGCGCTCCACTCCATCTCTCCGACGGACTCACCGAGGGAGCCACCGAGCACGACCTGAGCGACCTGACCGGTGTGCTCCGAGTCGCCCTGGCAGCGGCGCAGGATCTCGGCCAGGACCTCCTTGACCTCCACCTCGTTCTCACCGGAAGGCACGGTGCCCTCGGTCCCCTCCTCGAGCTCACCGACGGTCGGCAGTTCCAGGTCGGCCTTGGTCACCAGCGCTCCCTGGGTCCGGGCACGCTCCGCGGACCTGCTGGCGGTCACCTTCTCGTTGTAGGAGTCGATGATGAACTGGTCGTCCGGCTCCCAACCCAGGGTGCGAATCAGGTCCATGCGGTGTTTGGCGATGGCAGACTCGCGCCGGCGGGCACTGACCGCACCCGAGATGCCGGTATAGGCCGAGGACTGCCTCATCCGCTGCACCTCGGCGCGGGCGGCGACACGGATGCACGGCATGGTGGCCTTGACGTCGAAGCCGGGCTTCAGAGGCTCGCTGAGGTAGCGCCACGCCTCGGTGCGCACGATCTGCTGAACCTCGTCGTACCAGTCCGGGCTGATGCCGAACCGGTGGACAATCTGGCGTGCCAGGTGGGTGAACACCGTGTGGTGCTCCACCAGGACGCGCTCGATGAGACGCACGCGCGCGCTGTCGCTGGTCTCCTCAAAAATCTCCTGGAAGACTGCCTGCAGGGTGTCCGACTCCTCGCTCATCAGATCACCACCTCCTCCATGCCCCCGAGGTGACGATAGGGGAAGCCACCGACAGTGGTCTGCTCGAGCCCCCCGGTCTGACGCAGCAGCGCCGTGGAAAGACCCGTCAACCGAGCGCCAGGCTGCGTGCGCTGGTCCAGCAACAGCCAGGCGACGTTCAGCTCCCGGTCCGGCACGTCCTGCGCCACCCCGGCGAGGTGGCGCAGCTCGGCGATGACCGCACCGGCGCGGGCACGGGTGATCCCCGGCACGTGCTCGATGGCCATGCGCAGCCTCAGGGCACGCAGTGGCTGGCCGCCGTCCCTGGTGGCCGCGGTGAACAGCTCGTGCAGCGAGGCGTTGCCCTCCGAGAGTGCCATCAGCCACTGGGCGCGCATCCGGCCGGCCTCCTGCCGGGAGCGTGACAGCTCACCCGGTGTGCGCCGGCGCACCTCGTCCACCACGCTGCTCATGAAGCCTCCTCGTGCTCGTAGGCCACGGTCGGGCAGGCCAGGAGCATCTCCACGGTGGTAGACAGTGCGTGGACCGCCCTGCCCTGCGCGACGCGGTCGGCCGGGTGCTGCTCGCGGTAGGCGCTCACCAGTGCCTCCAGGGACTCCGGGCTCATCTCACGGGCCATCCGACGGATCTTGGGACCGACGTTGGGGACGTCACCCAGGTACTGCCGGATGAAACGCTCGGTGTCGCGCTTGAGGGCCACTGTCAGCCAGCGACCCGGGTCGACCCGGTGGAACTGACTGCTGGGAACCATGGCGTGGTCGATGAGTCGGGACAGCGGGGAGGGAGTCTCCTGTCCAGGCTCGCCGTAGACGAAGCGAGTGGTCAGGGTCTCCAGGGTCGTCTCGTCCAGGCCGGAGGACTGCCCATCGGTGATCTCGGTGACGATGCGCGCGGCCGAGGAGTAGATCTCCTTGGCGATGTACTTCTGCTCGAGCTCGGTGATGAGGTCCCAGCGGGCCTGCTCGCCTTCCTGGGCCAGGTGCGTGAGCTCGACGCGAAGAGCAGTTTGCGACTCGGGGGAGACCATCGCCGTCTCGGGCAGCTCGTCATCCCAGCCCCTGAGGTCCTGGGCCAGCACCCCGGCGGCGCCGAAGGTGACCTGTCCCTGGTCGGTGCGGCCCATGCCGGTGCCGTGCCAGTCAACGGTCACCTCCTGGCCCTCACCAATGATCAGCAGCGGACCACAGCTCCACGCCAGGCGGATGGGCAGGCGGAAGGTGTCGCCGGCATAGCTGCGCGACTTGCGGCCTACGTCGATGCACGACTGGGCCCAGGACCAGGCGGGAAGGACCACCAGGGATCCACGCGTCGGCAGGTCGCCGGAGGTCAGTAGGTCACGGGCGGCCTGGCCGACGGCACTGTGGGCCAGCTGCGTGCACAGCCAGTCCAGCCACGGGTGCTTCTGGGAGTCCGGTGAAGAGTGGACTCCAGTCACGGGCTGCGGGGACGGACAGCTCATCGGGTTGTTCTCCTTACCGGCCCAGGCTCGGGATCAGGCGCCGACGCCTGCTGCTGTCGACCACGGTGGCTCCTCGCTCGCCCGGCTTGCGCTTGCCGCTGGCCAGGTCTGCGAAGGACTGGTAGTTGGTGATGGTGTGCAGCGCCTCGGACAGCGACGCGACCATCTGGTGGTGCGATGAGGGGATGTGCCCGGACTCCATGCGGTTGCCGATGCCCTCCTCGTCGTAGTCCACGGCACCCAGCGGTGTGGAGAACTGGGTCATGCGCTCGGTGATCGTCTTCACCGAGGCGGCGTCCACCGCACCGCGACGGGCGTTGATCATCGAGAAGATGCGCTGGGAGTTCACGACGTCGTTCTTGTCGAGCAGCCGGGCGGTATCCATCGCGCTCTGCACCGAGAGCCGGGAGCTGTTGGACACCAGGAACAGCCAGCCTCCGGTCCGCAGCGCCGGGTAGGCGAATGCCTCCTGCAGGGCAGTGGGGGTGTGGGCGTTCAGGGTGCCGATGTCCACGACGACCAGGTCGAAGTGCGGCTGCAGCAGCTTGAGCGCGCGGCTGTAGGAGCTGGCCGAGACCGCGGTCGGGTCGTACTGCACAGTCGGCGGCGCCAGCACGGTGTGCATCGAGATGTCCGGGACGCGGGCGCTGTGCCCGGCGTTGACGATGCCCGGCTGGGCGACCGCGCGGCGGTAGTCCTTGCGCAGGGCGCCGTCCAGGATCGTCGGGACACTGCCGCCCTGGCCGGAGGTCTTGGCTCGCAGGTAGGTGGCGATGTGGCTGTTGGTCGGGTCGGCATCCACCAGGGTTACCCGCGGAACCCCACCGGAAGTCCGGGCGAGCTCGGCGATGGTGATGGCCACGGTGGTCGCCCCTGCGCCGCCCTTGGACCCGGCAACCAGGACGACGGGCGCCAAGGCTCCTGGCACATACGTTGTCGGGTCCTTGTCCAGGAACAGGTCGTCCATCTTGGTCTCGTCCATCGGTGCTCGCTCTCAGGCTGTTGCGGAAAGTACTGGCACTAGACCTGTGCCACCTGATCTGGTCCCAGGTGCGCGCAGGTGGTTCCGGCGGCTACCCAGTCCCGGGATGCGACTGGCCAGTACCCTCCCTTCAATTACCTGGAGCGGGGTCGGAGCCGAACGTGACGTACCTCTCGAAGATCTTTCTGAAAGCGTCACGGCACGCCCGCCCTGGTCCCTGGTAGGTCCTCGGACACTGCCTTCAGAGTGCTTGCAACAGTTAGCATTCTGCTAGCTGGAGCGATCTGGGTGCCGTGGCCGATCTGTCGTCGCACAAGCCTCTGACCTGCGGGTTTGTCAGAAGTGACTGAATTGACTCGCGTTGACTCGAGCTTGAGGCAGTGCCTCGCAAGCCTCTGACCTGTGCTAACACCCTGAATAACGGCCAATTGACTCACTGACTCGTGTACGTAACTACCTACAGGGGGAGAAGGTATATATATGTCGAGGGTGAGAAGTATGTATGCCCTGCCCTATACACGTATACATATTTTGGAGTCATTCAGTCACTAGTAGTAGTAGTAGGGGGTTTTTAGGCCTCTGACCTGCACGTTCGAACATACGTTCATGTGACTCAGCGCTGAGTCAACGCGAGTCAATTCAGTCACTTTTTTCGAGGCCGTTTTGCAAACCCGCAGGTCAGAGGGTCGATGCCCCGATCCGGCCGATCCGAGCCGGGGTGCGCCGTGGGCAAAACGCCTGCGCCGGACCTATGCGTTTGCGTTCAGTAGCGTTCAGTACCGTCGGAGGTTGTAGCAACAATCAGTATGGTGGACGTGACGGGAAGCCGCGACGGGCGTCGGGAACCCGTCATTAGGACGCCTCGAGATCTGTCTAGGACTGACCCTAGACACTGACTCCGTGCCCGCCACACCCCTGCGGCATGACCCAGACCCCCTACTCCCACCAGCTTCCCACCCATCGAATCATCCACGATCTGCTGGCCGAGGAGGACCTGCGGACCCGAAATGATGTCCTGCACGCCGAGCTCGAAGAGGCACGGCGGCAGCTCCGGGTCCTGACCGCCGCGGCCGACTCACTCGGCGATATGTCCCTGGCAGCCCAGCGACGACTGCGCGACATCGACCCCGCCTATGCCGGCGGGTACGAGGCCGGGATGGTCGCTGCCCGTGACCACGTCCTGTCCGTGGCACGGCAGGCCGACCGCGTCCGGGTCGTATCCGAGGTCACTCAGATGCTCAGTGACGTCGGCCTCGACCCGACCACTGGCCGCTGAGATCTGGGCATGTTCACCGGTATGAACAACAACGACAGCGACCACCTCAGCGACTGGATGGCCGGACCCGGCGGAGTGGTCGCGGCCATCGTCATCGTGGTCATCGCCATCGGCCTCCTGGTCAGCTTCCTCGGGGAGATCTTCTGATGGCCGGTCCCAAGACCACCCACCCTGTCACCATCATCGGCCGAGCAGGAGGAGGGCTGGACAACGCCACCTGGGCGAAGTCAACCGGCCACGCGCGCGCCGGTAAGCAGGCCGAGCTGTCCACCGCGGCGGTGCTCGATGAGTGGGCCCGCAACAACCCCGGTGTCGCCGTCCTGCACGACCTGGACGTGCCCCGGGCGGGCTACACCGCCAATGTTGATCATGTCGTCGTCTCCGGAAATTCCGTCATGCTCCTGGACGCCAAGTCGTGGGCACCAGGCTTCGTGTGGTCCCTGGGCCAGAGCAGCTACCGGGGGCTCAAGCCGTTCCCGTCTGCCGCCAAGCGCACCCTGCCAATGGCCCTCGACACCTACACCGAGCATCTGGCACGTCACGGCGTCACCGGCATCGACATCCGTTGCGCCCTTGTTGTCTGGTGCAGCCGACGCGAGGGCAAGGTGTCGACCTGGGCGCTGGCCTCACCCGGTGCGCGAGTCATCCCCGGGTTGAAGCTGGCCGCCAACCCGCGCCGGTACCTGCCCCGCAAGCCAGCCGACCCGGCGATCACCTCCGCCCTGGCCCAGCTGGTCAACTGATGTCGCCCCCGAAGATCGACGTCCTGGCCCACCGCGGCGTCCGGGCACTCACCGGTTGGCTGGCCCGGCGAGCATCCGAACGGGGCGACGTGCACGGTGCCAACCACCTCCTGCTCGCCCTGATCGTCGACGGCCGGAACCACCCGACGTGCTGCCTGGCCCACCGGCGGTTGACCCGGGAAGACCTGCTTGCCGCTGGCGCCACACCAGGGGGACATGACCACAGCAACGACCAGCCAGACCACCACCACCGTTGACGTCAGCGACCTCATCGCGCGTCTCACCATCGCCACCGAGTTCCTGACCGAGATGAGAGACGGTGCGCTCGGCTCCGAGCGCACCCACCTGGCCTCCAAGATCGAGGGCATTCAGCGGTGCGCCAAGGCCGTCCAGCGAGAGTTCGGCTTCCTTGCTGACCTCCCCGACGTCGAGTCCCTGTTCGCCAACCTGGACCCGGGCAGCCGTTCCATTACCGAGAGCCTGGACACCACCGAGCTCGGCATCAGCAAGGGTGTCGCACTGGCCCTGAACTACGCGCGCAACCCGGTCCCGGTCCCAGTGAGCACTTGATGTTCGAGGCGGTGTGGTTCCTGACCAGGCTGCCGCTGATCGTGGCAGCGATCGTCCTAGTCGCCGATGCGCTTATCGAGCGCGGCGTCACGCGACGGTTCGGTCCTCGACAGGGCCCACGATGAGCACGGCCACCGCCATCGTCACGACCGCCTGCACCGGGTGCCCGAACACGACCGGCGACGCCAGCGATTGGGCGGTCCGTGGCCCAGTCGCGGTCGCCTCCGGGGTCCACCTCGGCACCTGCCCTGCCTGCCTGGCCGGCAAGGCACGCAGCGTCACCGCCCAGGAGACCCTCCCCGGACTGGACCTCCCTGCCTAGGTCACGCCACACCCGCAGGACATGAACGAGTCCGAGATGCTCAGCGTACTGATCGACGCCCTGCCCACCTGGGTCGGCCCCATTGCCGTCATGGTTGTAGGGATAGGCGGTGCGCTTCTGTTCGCCACCTACCTGTTGGCCGGCTGGCGAGCCACGGCACCGAACAGCGATAACGAGAACGACCGGACCCCGGTCCGCCACACCACCAGTCCATGAGCACCAAGATTTACAACGCGTACACTCTCCCCGCTGGCTCTGACGCCCTGGTGGCGAACCTGGCTGTCGCCGAGGCTGTCCGGGCCACCTACCGCAAGCTCGCCCTGAGTGCCGTGGGCCTGACTGCGGCCTTGCTGCGTGACGACACTGTGGCGACGCGCACCGAGCGGGTCACCACAGTCGTGGACATCCTCAACGGCTTCTCCAGCGTCACATTGGACGACGTCAACCTGGCCTTGCGCCCCTACGACGTCGAGGACCACCGGGTGTCCAACCTGCGACTGGCCACAGCGATCGTGCAGGCCATCAACGGCGGTGCCACGACCACCCGGGTCATCGACGCGGTCGACCTGCAGTTCTCTGTGTCCTGGATGGTCGACCCGCAGCCAAACTCCGCAGGTGCCCACGACCACTACGCCAAGCTGTTCACGGTACGGCAGGAGTACATCGAGGCATTCCTAGCCGCCACCGGGGCCACCGACTTCCACTACCAGGACCAGAGCGACCAGCCAGAGGACGTCACGGGCACCGAGTGGGAGAACCGCCGCGAGACCTGGAAGCGGGTCATGCCCGACTTCGACCCGCCCGCGGCGTTCTCACCGCACTGGGAGCTGACCGACGTCGACCGGCTCGAGTTCGCGACGTGGTCGCAGGCGTGGCTGACCGCCCAGGCGGTCTGCGACGAACTAGAAGGCCGTGAAGCCCTCAAGCCCGAGTCCCGTGCCGACTTCGAGGAGTGGCTGGCCCAGAAGCCCGCCAAGCCTGAGTCAGTCGAGGCCGAGTCATGAGCCGCCTGGGTGTCGCACTACGGGCCCGGGAGGCCAACCGTGACGACACACTTCGGTCCGGTGCACCGCGACCTGGTCGGTGAGCCTGCGGTGAGCGGCGAGGACCGCCTGGCCCTGGACCGCCTGACTCGTGAGCACCCAGAACACACCGCGGACCTGAGCGAGATCTTCGAGGTCGCCACCGCCGCTGAACGCTCCGAGCACCTGGACGATGACCAGATGGACACGCTGTGCCGGCCCAGGGACGTACTGACCCCGGCGCACGGGTTCAGCGAACGGACCGAGCGGGGTGTTGTCCTCGCACTCGTCATCACCGTGGCTCTGCTGTTCGTGCTCGCCACGTTCATCGACACACCGACAGTCGACACCTTCCCCCGCTACACCACAGATAGAGAGGTGCCTGTCCGATGAGCGAGCTCAACAGGATGAGGGCCGAGCTGGACGCCGCCGAGCGTGCCGAGTACGAACGGCTGGTCGCAGATGTTGCCCTCATGACCTACGACCAGCTCGGCCAGGTCACTGACGAGCCGGGCTTCGACCCCGACTACGACGAGTGTGACCACTGCCCGTCCTGGGACCGCTGCTGGCACCGGGCGGCAGACGGGCGCAGGCGGAGCATCGACCGTGCCCGTCAGGTCGCCGAGCCCGGCAACATCGACGACTGGATGACGAGCTCGGGCACATTCCCAGCCGAACACGTCCGCCCCGGCGACTTCCTGCGCACCAACAACCCGCTGCCTGGGGTCAGTGGCTTCGGCGGCTACGTCGAGGCGCTGGCTGTTGAGTGCACGGCCGACGCCACGGTGATCACCGTCGCCCGGACCAACGACCCGGACGCCACACCAGTCGAGCACCACTACCCACCCGAGACCCCGGTCGACGTAGTCCGTCCACTGACCTTGCGCGTCCCGTCCTTCGGGATGGAGAGAGGCCACTGGGAGTCAGTACTGAGCGAGCCAACCGAGGAGACCGCCCTATGAACATCTTCGCCCTTGACATAGAGACTGACACCTCCCCGCTGACCGAGGCCGAGAAGACTGCCGGGTTCACCGCCCGCGGCCTGGTCCCGGAGATCACCCCGATCACGGCGGTGGCGTTCGCGTTCGAGACGCACGCCAGCGTTCACCACCTGAACCCGCAGGGTGACGAACGCAGGCTACTGGCTGTCATCGCCTACATCGTGAAGCGCTTCGCCGAGTCCAACCCGGACGCACTGCTGGTCACCTGGAACGGATCAGTGTTCGACCTGCCGTTCCTGGCCGACCGTGCCCGGATCGTCGGCCTGCCGGAGCACTGGTACGCCGGCATGGAACTGACGCCGGACGCGAGTTTCGCTCCGAAGTACGACCCGCTGCCCGGCCACGACGGTGGTTACGCCGCCACGTGGAACGGTCTGCGCCACATTGACATGGCCTACGTCGAGCGGGACGAGTGCCTGGCAGCCGGCGTTTCCTGGTCGCTCAAGCCGTGGGCAAAGCACCTGGGCATGGACCCGGTGGAGGTGGACCGGACCCAGATGCACGAGTTGACGAAGGAGGAGCTGGACGCCTACGTGACCTCTGACGCGGTCATTACCCGTGACCTGGCCCTGCGCCACGGCGACCGGCTCATCACGGCAGCTGGGCTGTGACAGCCACCAAGGCCGCTGTCGGCAAACTCCGGGAGCACGCGCGGGCCCGGCTGGCCGAGTGCGCCGAGTCCGCGGCACGGCACAACCCGGACTGCCGGTGCGGCAACACCGCCGGTGCCATGCTCGGCTGGGCTGCACTGACCGAAGCACCAGGGCCCAAGAAGCTCGAGCGGCTGCTCCAGCGGCTGACCTTGCTGATGCACGACCTGGACGACAAGGCCTTCGGGGAGGAGGCCAGCCTCGCACTGGCTGAGGTCATCGACGAGGGCCGTCTGGTTGCGGGCCAGGTACTGCTGCCCAGTGGTTCGGTGGTCTCGCCGGTCTCGACCAGCGACTGGTCGAGAGTCGCGGGGTTCCGCAGGCTGGCCAGCAAACGCTGCCCACGATGCGGCCGGGACACTGACACCCAGGCGACCTGGCCGGACTGCGTCCAGCACGGAGACCACGACGTGTGGTGCCGCTTCCAGAACGGCGACCTCTGCGAACCCTGCGACGAAACGGCTTCGTGAAGAGCGCCGCGCCACACCAGGACGTCATGAGGAATCCGACAAAGTTCTACGGCATCGAGTCCGCAGGCTCAGTGTCGCTCGCGGTGGTCGACCCGTCGACCGACAAGAAGCCCCGAGCCCGACTGGCGCTGACACTGCACAAGGAGAGCACCAGGTCCTTCACCGAGATCGCTGCCCTGATCACCGCAGTCCTTGTGGCTGGCACGGTTACCTTCGTGACCACGACTGGGGCGTCACTCGGTATGGACATATCTCTGATCGCGGTGGCCGTCGCTCTCGCATCCTTCCTCCTCTGGCCGTTGGCACTGAGGCTGCCGAAGGTCGAGACGCTCACCGGAGGAAGCTTCACATCCGAAGACGGGACTGCCTATTACAGCGCCGGCCATCTGGCACGCGAGATCAAGGACCTGGCCGGTCAGGGCCTGATCACACAGGACGAGCACGCACGTATCCACCAGGTGATGTGGGAGGCCGCCAGTACGCTGAACACCTCGCGGGAGACCGACAAGACGATTCTCCGCATCGCCTACGACGCGCTGGAGCCCGCCCGGATGCGTCATCGGGAGCGTGACGCCGAACTCATCAACAGGATTCAGCGGATCGACGGTGCTCGGAAGCACAGACGAGCATCGACATCTTGAAACCGTTCCTTAGTCGTTGTCGGTGACCACCGACTGGTACTCACCCACCCGGATCGGCACAGTGGAGGACATTGTGTGCTCCGTGGCGCCGGACACGACACCTGACCATTCGACCAGGTAGGTCAGGTCTGCGGTCAGCGCGAAACTCTGACCGGGGCGGTCGGCGGAGGTGACCTGGTAGACGTACCCGCAGTCCGGTGACTCCGAGATGCCGAAGGCAGGGTCGTAGGGGCTACCCGACGTGGTGCACGTGACCTGGTCTCCGTTCCCCATCGACCAGTTGGCCCTGATCGGGGTGGAGGTCAGAGTCAGTGTGTAGCCGCGGATCGTTACCGAGTCGGTGTAGCTCTGCCAGGGTTGCGTCCACAGCCACACAGGTAGCCCCACGGCACCCATGCACCCCGCACCCGAGCAGGGGGCCGAACCGATCTCGGGTGTGGGCAGCTGCAGTTGCGCGATGAGGTAGATAATCTCGCCCTCGGTCGGTGGCGGGACGGGCTCGGGTTCCTCGGGGTCAGGCTCTGGCGGGTTGAGACATTCCTCGAACTCCGGGGTGCCTGGCTCAAGCCCGAGGCCGATGCACATGGCAAATCTCGGCTGCCATTCTCCGGGGGGTGGTTCCGGGGCAGGGCCCGGATCGACAGGCGGTGGTTTCCCAGGGCCAGGGTCAGGGTCAGGGTCAGGGTCCACCGGGACTGGCTTCTGGATCCAGCATCGGCCGAGGACGTTGCAGACACAGTCTGAGTTCGTCTCCGGGTCACAATCCGCAGGCTTTTCCTGGTCTGACATCACGGGAGCCAGTGCTCGCACCTCAATGGCCCCAGCACCCTGCGGGACGACTACCGCCAAGGCAACCAGTGCTGCGAGAAGCGTGATCAGCCCGTAGACGTACTGCTGTCGCTGCTGTCGAAGTATTCCGCGCACGACCCCTCATCCCCCTTCTCGAAGCTCCTGAGCATCCACGCGTCGTTGACCCCGTCGTAGTTCGCCGTCACCAGGGAGGCGCTCTGGACCAGCTCATCCGGGTCACTGAGGACGGTGCCGTCCGAGTCGATGTACTCCACGTGCGACTCCACGCACATAGTGACCTCGATAGTCCATTCGGCCTCTGACCCGTCAGCCTCGGTGAAGCTGTCTGTCTGCGAACCAACCACTGTTGAGTCCACCTCGCGGTAGGTTCGGTCACCGGCGCGCAGGTCCCTGACCGCCTCGTTGTACTGGTCGATCAGCTCGTGATGTGCCACGGCCGAGGCAGCCTCAGTGAGGTAGCCGTCTTCGTCCTTGAAGGTCGGGCCGTTGATCTGCTCGAAGAAGTCGACGACCTGCGCCTGTGCGACCTCCTGACGTTCCTGCTCGGAAGGTCCTGGCTCGCTCGAGGCTGTGGATGTGTCTTCGCTGGACGGATCCGGGTCTTCGGCCTGACCGCTGCACCCAGCTAGCAGCAGGCCGGCGACGAGCACCGACAGGGTGGCAGCGGAATGTCTGGGGGAGCGGTTCCTGCTCATCTGAGCCTCCTCAGGCGTGGGCCCTGCGCGGGCCTTGGTCGGTCAGGAGCTGCTGGAGCAACTCAGTGGTCTCAGGTTCCATGTCGCCGCCGATTGGTTCGAGGACGGCGGCCATCTGCTCGGCCACCTCCTGGACCTTGCCGGGCACCGCGGAAAGCCACGCGGCACGAAGCTGGTCGCGCCACAACAGTTCGGACTCGGGCGCGACCAGAGATCCTTTCGCCGCAGCCCATGCTGCAGTGCGTGGGTCACCGGCGGACAGGGAGCGAGCGGCGACCTCATGAGCCAGGTCGGCGACGGTCTGGATCATCTCCTGGCGATCCGCCTCGGCCCACGCATAATAAGGAGCCGTCACTCCACTGAGAGGTTGACCGTCCACCATCCGAAGGGTCGCCACGAGTTGACCGGTGGCGACCTCGGAGATGTCGTCCCCAAGGACTTGAGTGAGTTGGTGCCAGTCGACCAAGACATCCCACTGTAGTCGGTAACCGCCATCGTCGGCGTAGGTCAGGTGTGGGCTCCCATTCTTGGCGGTCCCCAGCCACTTCCGGGACTGGGTGACCAGCGGGTTGCGTCGCTTGGCGTCGACCGTCTGGCCCGGCCATAGCGCCGAGTCCAACGGCTTGTGATTCTGCGAGGGATGCAGGGCCAGGAAAGCGATGAGCTCGGTGGCCCGCCCTGGAGATTGCGGCCGTTTCCCTGGTGCCTGCTGGATCTGCACAGGCCCCAACAGACGCACGATCGGGCCGGGGTGCCTGATGGGCTGGACATCTCCGTCGTCCCTTGCCACCGTGTCAGCGGCCTGAACCCTGACCTCGCCCATGTCCACCTCGCTCTCCGGAACCTCCGTGTCCGCAAGGTCCGTTGTGGTTGCTGGCGTGGCGGATACGGGTGTGACGATGTCGGCTTGCGGGAGTTCGGTGATGTCGCTCTCGCCGGCAAGGGTCATCGTCCAGGCAGGACCCGGAACGTCGGCGGCCTCCGTGACCTCGAAGACCTCCACAATGTCTGCGTAGTCGCCTGGACTGACTCCTTGTGGCGCCAAGTCAATGTCCGCAGGCTTCAGGACGGCACCCCCAGGTGAGAGGTCCAGCACCCAGGGAGACAGCGGGTCGGTGACCGTGGTGATCGCCGCAACGGCCAGTCGGGGAGTGTGGGCCAGGACGTCTCGCAGGAGTGTCCGTTCGTCCTCGCTTGGGTCGGTGGCTAGGACAAGCAGGTGCGGAGTCCATGTCTCGGGGGCCACCCGGGAGGACCTGGCCGTGGTGACTGACGGCTGCCGGGCATCGCTCAGGGTGCGACCGTGGACACGGCTGGCGTAGTCGAGTCCTGGCAGCACATCGCGCAGGGACGTGACGTGCTCGACACGGTCAGAACCGAGTGCGGAGGCAAGTTCCGGCAGAACACCCACAAGCGTGACCCTCAGGTCGTCTGCCCACCCGGTCCCAGCCAGTTCGAGTGCCATCGCGCTCAGTACGGCCTCGCAGGCGGTGGGGCTCCCGGTCACGTTGAGTGCCCCCACTTCTTCGAGGTTGAGCAGTACCCAGCCATCCTCCTGGTCGTGGCCCACGGTGACCAATGTCGGGCACGGTGCTGGCACAGTATGGGTCTCCTCGGGTGTCAGGAGGTACCGGGCGGAGCGACGTCGCAGTGCCCAGGTGCCTTGGTCGTCGACAGCCTCGAAAGGTGTGGGCAGCTCGGCGTCCTCGTCAATCAGGTAGAGCTCAATCGCATCGGGTGCGATGAGTGCGCCACGGACAGCGGGCATGGGTGTGTCGTTTCTGCGTGACCAGTCGGCAATGGTGCGCAGAGCCCGGTCAAGGTCACTGACTGCCAACGAGTCGCTGTCTTCCCGTAGCCGCGGCTCGATAGCAGCAGCTCGGCCGCTCGGCATGGCGATCCGACGACCAGGTCGACGACGACGAGACTGTGCGGCGCGGCGGGTTGCCAGCAGGAGCAGCACTCCGGCAGCAGCGCAGGCCCCGACACCAACAGCTGTGTCGACCCTGTCGGCGCTGTCCGTTGCGGCGTCGGGAGGCGCGGACGAGGCTCCTTCCTCGGCGGCCAGTTCCAGGACGGTCTCGACTTCCACGGGTGTGGCCTCGACGCTGGCCGCGGATGGCTGAGTCGGGCCGGGGGTCTCCACAACTTCCTCGTGGGTCGGGATGATTGGTGTGAGCCGGACCGTAGGTACCTCATCGTCGGTGCCGCTCTGTTCGACGACATCGCCGCCGGGTATCGCGAGCTCGTCACCGGGATGGATGACGTCCGGGTCGGTGATGTCCGGGTTCGCCTGCGCGATCTGGGGCCACAGTCTGCCGTCGCCGAGATGCTCCCGGGCCAGTCCGGAGAGAGTGTCACCCTCCTGCACCGTCACCGTGTCGTAGTTGGTGTCCACCTGGTCGGCGTCACCGCCTGGGATGTCCAGTTCGTCACCGGGATGAATGATGTCCGGGTCGGTGATGTCCGGGTTCGCCTGCGCGATCTGCGGCCACAGCCTGCCGTCACCAAGGTGCTCCTGGGCCAGGGACGACATGGTGTCCCCAGGTTCGGCAATGTCCGTCTGGGCATCGGCACCGCCGGGTGTGCCTGCCACAGCGAACATTGCGATGACCGCTGCGATCAGGACGCGTGCACCTGCTTGGGGGACACTCAGGCCAGGCAGTTTCGGTGCCGGGACTGCCCGAACCTGTGCCGGCACCTCGATGAGCACCCCGAGAGCGAAAGATGCCCAACCTGCCCAACCGATGACGGTGAGGATGGACAGCAACAGGGACCCGTCGTCTGGCCCGGTGAGTGTGTCCCAAACGTCGCTGAGGGCTGGGATCCCATCGAGAGTCCCGAACGCCAGAAGACCCGCGGGGAGCCCGACGACGAGGGTTCCCAGGACGAGAAGGGCGAGCAGCCCACGTATGAATCTCACTGCTCGACCCCTCCGATGGCGCGTACTGATGAGACGGTCGCTGAACCTGTGACCGTCCCGTTGGTGAATAGGCCGGCGAACGTTGGCTCCCACCCTGTTGTCACTGTCACGGTCACGTTCGTCCCGGAGACACTGACGGTCCCGTTAGCGCCCACCATCGCGAGGTAGGAGTGGGCGGCGGCAGCACTACGGGAGGTGTGCAGTGGGGCCTGGTGTCCCAGGATCGCTTCGCCGGTCAGTTCTTGGGCGGCGGCCCGGGCGGCTTCGGTGGCTATGGAGGTGGCGTCCCGTGAGGCGCGCAGTTTGGTCGCACCGTCGTACACGAGGGTAACCATCAGCAATAGGGCAACGGAGATGATGGCGACCATGATCGACACGGTCCCTCGTTCCCCGTTTCGTGCAGCCCACGTCTTGAGCCGTGTGGTCATGGCGTGCCACCTTTTGCCCGGTAGGCGTCGACAACACTGGTTGCTTCGGCGGTGATGGTGCGGGTGCCGGGCAAGTCCAGTCCGCTCAGGTCTGAAAGTTGCACGGTGCACCTGATGGTGACGTGCACCAGCCCGACTTGGCCCGGGGGTGAGTTCAGCCCGGAGGTGTCGACAGTGATAGCTGGGTCGGGGCAAGAGCTTCCTTGCCCGGACAGGGTGGTGGTGGCCGCGTCCATGGCTGCCGCGTGGGCCTGGTCGTGGCTTCGGGAGATGCTGGCAGCACGGGCGGCGTTGTTGGCGGCACTGTCGATGGGGACGTGGGCACCGCTGACTCGCCCGGCTGCTGCGACCAACACCAGCAGGGCCAGTAGCGCCGTGCCGAGTAGGGCCCCTTCGATAGCGAGGCCAGAGCCACGATCCTGGCCCTTCCACCAGCGCAGTGCGGCCGCCATCATCCGGTGAGCCTCTCTACGGGGGCGCTGGCCCTGACCCGGATTTCAGGCAATGGGATCAGAGGGACGATGCGTGTCATCTCGCCAGTCACTACGGCTGTCGCCACGGCGCCGGTCCGGTCCACCTGGACGGCGGCATGGTCGAGTCCAGGGTTGTTCGACAGGTAGGAGCTGCCGGCGGCTTGGCCTGCCCCGGCGCTTCCGTCGTAGGTGCGGGCTGCTTCCACGGACACCTGTGTGGCTGAGGTGGCGACGTTTCGGGCGTGGAACCACAGTCCGGTCTGGATGATGGCGAAGATCAGGGTGAACATCAGTACGGGGATCACAATGGCCGCAGTTAACACTTCGGCCGACCCCCGGTCCTTGGAAGGCCAGGACCCACCCAGCACGGATATTCCGTTTGGGTGGGGCCCGGTCTGCGCAACGTTGGTCATACCAGGCCGGCGGTCCTGTTTTCGAACGCGCCGTTGAGGAGTGCCACGAGGGCAACGCCGAGCACAATGCCCGCGACGACGATGAGGCCGACGACGATTGGGTGCGCGTCGCCTCTCTCCGGGTCCTCTGTCCGCAGCACATGAATGAGATGGTCCTGGAATCGCTTCCACCGCTTGTAGTGAGTGAGCATCGGTCTTCCTTTCATCTGCGGGCACTGGTGTCCCGAGTTCGTGGTGCTACCTGAGTCAGTCAGTCGATTTGCAGCGATCACCCCAGCAGTACGGAGGAGATGGGGATGAAAACCGCAAACATCAAGATGAGGAGCAGTGAAGTGCGCGGCACAGCCATGGTGGTGGTTGACCTGTTGGCTGCGGCGTGTGCGTCAGCGAGGATCTGTTCACGCAGGCTCTTGGCGCGGGCCAGGAGGCTATCGGCGACCGCGTCTGACCCTTCCCCGGCAAGGCGCATGATGTCGCCCACGTCGGCGAGTTGAGGAACACCGACCTGCTCGGCCAGTGAGGTGATGGCATCCCAGGTCGGGACACGTGCCCACTCGGCGCGGATCAGTTCTTGCCGTAGCCGCCTGAAAGCCCAGTGTTCAGAGATTTCCGAGGCACCAACCAGTGCCGTGTTGGGGAAGGCCCCGGCCAGTCGTTGGATGGCGACCAGCCGCAAGAAGGCGATCGCTACCCGCAGGAACTCAGCCCGGGCCACTGCCGCCTCAGACTGCAGTTGGACGTTCGGCAAGGCCCAGGCCAACGCCCCAAGGACCACCCCGAGACCGGCAGGCACGATGAAGGGGATGCCCGACCCGGTGGCTTGCAGCACCAACCCGAGGCCGGTCGGTAGGAGCAGCCCGGTCAACCCGCACGCGAACTTCAGCGCCCACGGGTCGTTGGCCGGTGAGTTAGGTCGTCGTGCCCGCAAGATTGCACGGTCCTGGGGGGAGACCGCGAACCCTGGGATCCGGTCCATGACCCGGTCAATCCTGGCTGCGAGGCTGGCGAGCCGACTCAAGGCGACCGGACTGTCGCCTTGGGCTCGGGTGAGTAGCTGCAGGTTGTGCGGTGCCAGCCTGGCGACGGCGTCCTTCACGTCCGGCTGGGTGGGCAACAGCTCGCGGAGCAACATCAGTAGGCCGGTGGCGATGGCGGCACCGGCCAGCATGTAAGGGGCGTACACCGTCATGACCTGGACTCCGTAGCCCTTACCAGGAAACGCGGCTCTGGCTTGGTGACGGTGACGGCGTGCATCCAGACCAGACACCCGAAGAAGGCCACCAGGATGAGGGACAGGATGGCCTGACCGAACGGTGAGGCGTAGAAGTGGCCGTACGTGGTGAACGCCAGGAAGACGAACATGCCCAGAGGCGCCAGAATCATCATCCACTTGGCTTCTGTTCGCCCACCAGCACGGGAAGTTTCGATCTCTCGTCGGATACGGACCTCGTTGGCGACTTCGTTGGTCAGCTGCTCAAGGATCCGGCGCAGCCCAGCACCAGACTGGCGAGAGCCAAGGATCAGCGCTGATGCGACGAGGTCTCCGGTCGGGTCGTCCAGGTCGTCTGCGAACGCCTGCAGTGCTTCGTCGGCGGGCCGGTTCGCTTGGAGGCGCGCCACCAGTTTGGAGACGGGTTCCCGGATGGCTTCTGGTGTTGAGCGCAGCGTGCCGACGAGGGCGTCGTTGAGGCGGGCCCGGGTGCCTAGCAGGCCAGCTAACCCGCGCGCCCACTCTTCGAGGGCGACGAGCCGTTCGGTGCGCACCTTGTCTTCACCGCCGCCCACGAACATCCGCGGGATCATGATGGCCGCGAGTGGCAACGCAAAGAGTGCTGTCGTCCACGGGGTGAGGACCGCTACGGCCAGGCCGGCGGCGCTGGTGATGACAAGGACGGCCCGTTCGGTGCGGCTCAGCCTGGGCAGCCTGGCTTTGATCCGCGTCCACGTCGGTGAGGGTGGTCGCGGACCACTGGGTGGTGGTGGCGGCTGGGTGCCGACATAGATCAGTACGAGTCCGCTGCTGACAAGCAACCCCACCAACGCCCAAAGCGCCATCGGAACACTCATGACGCATCACGCTGACGCCCACGGGTTGCGATCAGGTTCAACGGTTTGGTCCAGCGACCTTGGCCCGGTGTGAGCCAACTGGTGTCGAAGCCGACGTTGACGAGGTCATCTATCCACGCGGGCAGTGTCCCGTCCGGGTTGGGGATGGCACGACCGTCAGGACCGGGCACGAAGATCTTCCCGGTGCCGTACAGCGGCCCGTCCATCTCGGTGCGGGGCGCCAACGTGTACACCGCTTGGGTGAACCGGTGCTTCTTGCCGCCAATCACAGTTTGGTCCAGCATCCGGATGGACACGATGAGGTCGACACTGTTGGCGACGATGCTGTACGCCAGTTCGGGGGTGATGTGTTCCCCGGCACGCATTGCCATGGTGGACAGTCGGGTGACCGCATCTTCAGGGTCGGCGCCGTGCACGGTGGACAGCGACCCGTTGCCGATCTGCATGGCATCAAGCATGTCGAGTGTTTCGTCTCCGCGGACTTCACCAACAACGACGAACGCGGTCGATTGGCGCAGTGAGAACTTCACTAGGTCCTGGGAGCTGATCGCGCCAGCACCGCCTTCGCCACCGGCACGGGTTTGCGCGGGCCACACGTTGTGGTGCCGCTCCCGCAGTTCGTGGACGTGCAGCTCGTAGTTGGACTCAATGGTCGCTAGCGGCACCGACGGGTCGAGCTCGTTCAGTAGGGCACGGACCAACGTCGTCTTGCCTGAACCTGGAACACCGGCGACGACGATCGACTTGCCGGCTTGCATTGCTGCGGTGAGGAACTGTGCCAGGGCCTGGTCGATGGCCCCGAGCTCAACAAGCTCGTCCAGGTCGATGTCGACGTACCCGTGTTTGCGGATTGTCACGGTCGGGTAGGGCGTGAACCATGCGGATGCTGACAGGCGGGACCCGTCAGGCAACGTGATGTCCATTTGTGGGTCGGCGGGGGAGAACTTCGCCTCGCCGGCCGGGTTGTTCGCCGCGATGTGTTGGAGTTCCCGGATCAGCTCTTCGTTGCTGTCAGCTACTGGTGGCGCCCGGAAACTGGTGCCGTCGGCCAGGACGACGATGACGTTGTCGCAGCCGCGAACGTAGATGTCTTCAGCGTTTTTGATGGCCAGTAGGTCTTCGAACCGGCCCATCCCGAAGGTCGAGTTGATGACTGCGATGGTGATCCGCGTTTGGAGCCCGCTGGACAGGGGTGTCTGGCCGATTTGGACACCGGCAGCGTTCAGGTTGGCGAGGTGGTCGGCGACGAGTAGTCGTGCCGAGGCCTCGTGCTGGTCCCGGCTGATGTGCCGGCCGTCCTCGAGCCGTTCGCGCAGCTGCTCGGCTACGTCGGTGCGGATGCGTTGCACGAGCGACCAGTCGACGTCGCCGTCTTCGGCTGCCAGGGGTGGCCCCGCCTTTGGGGTGGTGTTCGAGCCGTTGCGTTTTTGTGGCGGCGCCCGCCTAACTCTTGGGGTGCTTGGCCCGGCGAGTTTGCGGGTGGGCCGCACGGAGGGGTCTTGAGTCTGGCGGAACAACGGCAGGGACGTTGGGGATGTCGGGGAGGTCAGGTCGTTGTGGCTGCTCACATTGTGCTCCCTTCACCGAGCAGTTCGTTGCGGTGACGGGTCGCCTGCTGGGCGATCGTGGCCCGCGCCCGGTCGATTGCACGGTGGTAGGTGCGCAGGGTGTTGGCGCGGGCCATTTTGTATCCCTGGCTGTAGACGGCCGCAGCTTTCGTGCTGTACGGCAGGGCACCGAGGGACGGTGCGGGGCTGACCTGTGACGCGACATCTTCTGGGTAGCTGCCGATGTCAGCATCGACGAATAGGACACCAAGGTGCGGGCCGTGCACTTGGTCTTGTAGCCGGGGGATTCCGTTGGCGAGGGTGATCAGGGCGGGGAGGGTGGTCCAGGCCATGACGATGAGGGCGTCCAGTTGGCTGACGAGACCCCAGGGCAGGCCGTCGGTCGTGACGCGTCCCAGGTCGATGACGACATCCACACCACCGTCACGGCTCAGTTCGGCCAGTGCCTCCGCGGTGTCCAGCCAGGTTGTTTGGAGGACGGTGGCCTGTTGGTGCTCGGCGATGGTGGGTATCAGTGCACTGTCGGCGGCGGCACCTGGCAACGGCACTGACTGTGCTTGCAGAACTTCCAGGACGGTCATGTCGGCGTCACGTGTGGCCATCGCCAGGATGGTGTGCTCGTGCGGGACTTCGGAACGGTAGCGACCGGCGAGGATCGCTGACCCACCGGTCATGTCCGCCTCAAGTAGCAGGGTCGGTGTGGTGGCTGTTGTGGCCCAGGCGACGGCGGTGGTGGTGACCCCGGGGCTGCCGGACAGGGAAGTGAGGCCGTAGATCATCTGCTGGTCTCACCTCCCGCGGGGGTCTCCTGTGCCGGTTCTGCTTCTTGGGGGTGCAGGACGACAGAGACGTTGCCGGTCGCAGCAGCGGCGGCCAGGTCGGTTGCACTTTCGTCGGGCACTGCCAGGTCGACGGTGACCAGTCCGCTTTCGCGCAGTGGGCCGATCGCCACGATCTGCGCCGGCCAGGTTCTGCCAGGAGTGGTGAGGCCCAGTTCTGTCCCCGCCCCACCGTTTCCTGGGGAGGCACCCATGACAACGGTGACCCGGTCACCGGGGTGTAGAGCCAGAGAGGGCATCTGCGATGAGGACAGCGGTACGCCGACCAGTGCCGTGCCGTCGGGGATGTCCACGGCATCAGTCAGCATGGAAGGGGTCAGGAGGGCACCTTCGGGCAGGCTTCCGGTGAGCAGCTTGCCGACGTAACCATCGACCTGGTCGACCGGGATGGCGTCCAGGCTGTCGCTGCTACTCAGTGGTGCGGCCCGCAACTGGTCTTTGGACAGGGTGTCGCCGGCCAGGACCGACTGGGAGAGCACCAGCACCGGGGTCGCCTCTTCGTTCCGGGCCCCGTACCAGGCGCCGGCCAGCACGCCGAGAACAATCAGGGCGATACCCAGTCCCAGGATCGACTTACGACGCTGCTGCCTTGGGGGTGCCGGGTCTGGTGCGTTGGATAGCCGGCCGGCAGTTGTGGTTCTACGGGCAGCCCGGATTGCGGGTGTGGCTGTTCTTGTCGGCACGAGACCCCCATCGTGTGCTCCGGCTCGATCCGTCGAGACTGCTCCGTCACAACGCTCTCCAGGTGACGCACGCTAGTCGAGGTTTTGCGGGACTGCCAGGGGGCAATCGAATCTTTTCCGGTTCGTTATCAAGGGGTCAGGAGGCACGTCGCGCCAGGAGCACCCCCTTGTTGCTTTCAGTGCCCGCTGACCTGGGCAAACGCTCATCTTGCCGCCTCCGGTAAGGGGTCGGCAACGGTCAGGTATGCACATCACCAAGGTCGGAGGCAAGGGGCCGTGCGGAACGTGGTCTGCCATCACGGTCCCAGCATGAAGGAGCTCGCCTCATGGTTCGCACAGTTGCACTGACCCACATGATCAGAGCCGTATCGGCACCCGGTCCCCGCGTCCCGTCGCTCGTGGAGTTGGGGCAGGTATGAGCCAGCAAGCAGACACCCTGAAGGCGATCTTCGGTGAGATTTTCGAGGAGACCGACAACGGTGCACGGGAACGACTCATCGAGACGGTCTTGACCGAGCACCACACGGTCTTCACCCGGCTGGCGCGCGAGCTGATGCTCCGGTTCAACGTCAACGAGGACTGGGTTGATGATGTGCGCCAGATTGTGCGCACGGAAGCCTGGCGCTATCTGTCCAGGCCACTCAAGCCTGGCTTCGACGTGCCTGCCACCATCCCGTGCATCCGTCGGGCAGCCCGCGCGGAGGTACAGCGGATGCGGCAGTCATCGGCCTACACCGGCATCTCCGGGGCGGTCAGTTCCCGTCGGCGGGAGTCTGCCATTGCCAAGCACCGCATGGACTTGATCCGCACCCTGGGCTGGGAGCCGGATGACGAGACCCTGATTGCCTCCTACAACGCGAAGGTGACCACCTCCAGGGGTGAGGGGGCGGCCAGGCGGCAGTCTGCTTTGGCCAGCCGTGACGACCTGCGCCCACCGGCTATCACGACGCTTGACGTAGCTGTCGAGGTGGCCGCCAGTACCGACTGGATGGCTGAGGTCGAGGTACGCGGGCTGGTCGTTGAGATCGTTCGCAGGTGCCGGCTAGAGGGCGAGTTGGTGGGTAAGCTCGCGCAGGCGGTGTTGGGCGAGGGGCTCGACGGCCTGCCTGATGGATCCCTGGAGGCCACGAGTGCCGCAGAGCTGGACGGCATCTCACCCACCCAGGTGTCCAGAGCGATGCAACATCTCAGGGCAGTTGCCGTCCAGGTTGTCGACGAGTGGGGTCTGAGCGCTGACAGTTGACCTGCCCCCATACTCGAGGCCACTCAGCCGAATAGGTCCTCGGCGGTCATCTTTGAACGGTCTGGGGCGACACCGCCGGCCGGTACCTCGAAGTCGTCATCGTCGTCCCACGGGTTGCTCACTCGAACAGGGCGCTCATGTCCGGGGCCATCGGCAGCCAGATCGGGCCCGTCGCGGTCACCAGCATGGCTGCCGCTGTCAGCGTCGCCACCAGGACCAGGGTCGCCATCAACATCGCCAGCAGGGTCACTACCACCGGCATCAGCAACACTCCCACCCACGGGAAGCTCGGTACCTCCGCTGTCGGTGGCACCCACCAGTTCGGGTCCACCCTGCGGCGGTAGACCGGAACCCTCACTTTCGTCACGGACGGGCTCGAAGATGTCCGGCGCACCATCACCACCTGCCTCGGTGCCGTCCTCGGCCTCGTGGTGCTCGTCGTCGAGCTCATCGTTGATCTCCTCAATCTCCAGGTCTTCCAGATCCAGTTCCAGGTCCAGCTCGCCCAGGTCAGTCACCTCGGCGGCCTCGACGTCTGCTGGCTCCTCAACCACGTCCTCGTCCTGACCGAAGCCAGGCGGCGGTCCGTACTCGCCTTCGTCGTCGGTGCTCTTGGGCATGAAGCGGTCCATGTCCAGCGGCAGGTGCCCGGCCACCGGGACGGAGGAGATGGCGTGGGCGTAGGTGCCTTCCGGCGGGGTGTCGGTCTCGGCCCCCTGCGGTGCGAACCACGCCTGGATGGTGAATGGTGCGGGGGAGGACAGGGGCTCGAAGACACCGCGGCCCTTGGGGATGGTCTCGCCCAGGTCCGGCATCGACTCGTAGTTCCGCAGCGTGGACATGGTGGCGCCCACCGAGGGGTTGCCCAGCAGGATCCGGGCCAGTTGGTCTTTCAGGTCGCTACCGCCGGGGATGGACTCGAGGGTCTTGCTGGACAGCTTCTGAGTGCCGAGCATCAGGGACACCCGGGCTGACCGGAGCTCACGAGCGATCTTGCCGGTGTAGCGCCCGATGATGTTCTTGAGCATGTTGATGCGGACGGCTTCCTGATGGGCCTCCATCGACTCGATGTCGTCACCCTTGGCAGGGACGGTCTCCTTGTCCAGCAGAGAGGTGAACTCATCGACGAACACCACGAGCCGTGGCGGCTGGACATCTTCGGGCAGCTCGACACTGTGGCCGACCTTGTACTGCCGGTTCAGTTTGATGCGACGGTTGCCCTCGGCGTAAGCGGCCTGCAGTGCGGCAGCCACCTCCTCCAGGGTGATGGCGTAGGCGGAGGCGTGGGACCGCAAGAACTCGAAGTCCGCGGCCTCCTTCTGGGCGTCACACACCACGATCTGCATACCGCCGGACGCCGCCGAGAACAGCAGTCCTTGGGCCAGCGCCGTCTTGCCGCTGCCTGAAGTGCCAGCTACCAGGACGTGACTTCCGTCCATCAGGTCCACAGCGACCGGCTCGCCCTCGACGTTGGTGGCGAACATCAGCTCGTCGGCGGTCTGCGCGGTCCTGGTGGCCAGGTCGAACTGGAACGGCGCGGGGAACGGCACCGGATTGATCTTCGAGGCGTACAGCCGGAACGCCGACGGACCGTGCGGGGATGGCCGCAGCTCGATGAACTCGTTGCCGGTATCGCCGCGCAACTTCTTGAGGGTGCCCTTGACGTGCTCGGTCGACTTAGTGTTCGGCATCGTGAAGTCGAGGACAGCCACCTTCTCGTTGTGCTCGAGGTGCCCGACGTCAAGTAGCTTCGGCGTCTCACCGTGCGGGGAGACCAGCTTCACTGCGTGGAAGGTCTCCTCCCAGTCCAGCGACACCAGGGTGGCCCGGTCCGTGGTCGGGTTGATGAGCCGCACCTTGGCTGGGTCACCGCCGGCGAATATCGTCACGCCGTCAGCGGCTTCAGCGACGCGCAGCCATGGCACGCCGAGAGCCTGACGCAGCCTGCCACTGGCGGAGCGGACATCGGCCAGGGTGACGTCGTGCAGCCGCAGATGGATGCGCCATAGGTGCGGACCGCGGGAAGGCTCCGGCAGGGTCAGTGCGCGGGCCTCTACTACTTCGGGGCGCTTGAGCTTGGCCGACTCGAACGCCTTGTTCATCATGCCGGCGATCACCCAGTGGGTCGGCAGCTCAAGCGAGGGTGCGGGCCTGCCGCGCCTGCCCATCGGGCGGCGCCGCTCGCCCCGGCCGGGCCGTCCACTGTCACTGTCCCGGGCGTCAACGGTAGCCACCCCTGCGCCTTCGACGGGGGTGAGTCGTTCCAGGGTGGAGGGGACCGGGCGGTTGGAGTGGTAGAGGCACAGGGCCTGGGCGTGCCTCTCACCCGGACGTGACCCGGTGCCTGGGTAGCCGGTGATTGCCACGAACGGCGCCCCGTTCAGCGATGAGGCCGCAGCCTCCTCGCGGCCGAAGTAGTCACTGGGCGGGATGCCGACCCGGGTCAGGAAGACGGTCCGTTCCACTACGGTGCCGTCGGCGAGCTTGCCGGTGGCGCACTGTGGGTGGGACACGGTCGGCTGGGAGACCTTGTGGCGGGCCAGGGAGGCAGCACCCCAGAAGACGTTCCACCGGTCCTGGACGGCCAGCTGCTCCAGGGCCTGTGACATTGAGGGGTCCTCAAAGCTTGCCGGCTCACCCAGGAGCGCCCCGACGAACAGTTGCCCGGCCTTGTGGTCCACGAGCACCTCACAGCCGAAGAACCCCGGCAGGGAGGCGACCTGGGGACGCAACCCACCCCAGGAGAGACCCGCAAACTCCACCCGGTAGGCGGCCTGCGGCGAGTCGTCGGTGTGCAGCGACTCGAGGGACACCAGCGGCGCGCGACCGATACCAAGGGCGTCAGTGGCCCGCGCCATCGCGGCCTCGACCATGTTCTCAACCACCCCGGTCTCCACAGACGGGTCGGCCAGGTCCACCGGCGCGCTCTCGTCGATGTCGATGACCCGGAAGCGCACCGGGTCGGCAGTTCCGGGCATCGGTGCGCCGTCGGGGTCGAGCTGCGGGTGGGACAGGATCACCACTGCGTGCCCGGATCCGACGACAGGCGCCAACTTGGGGGCCAGGGCCATGTAGCCGCCTGCCCCGACCGAGGTGGGCGCGTCGAAGACGTCGACGGTGTTCTCCCCGACCTTGGTGCGGTCCACCAGGGTGGCCATCGGGTCGTGCATCTTCACGGCGGGCCAGCGGGCTTCCCACACGGCCCGGGCAGCCACGAGCTTGCGCCACGGCTCCAGGGACGCCTCCCGCAGGAACGGAGTGTGCACAGCTAGGGCAAGGGTGAGCACCAGGGCCAACCAGACGATCAGTGGCACGTCGGCGGCAAGTCGGACCAGGCTCGGTTCGTAGACCAGTAGGCCGTAGAGGACCGCGGCCCCCAGCAGCGGGGCGCCCAGGGTCAGCAGCACACTGCGCAGGGACTGGTCTCGGAAGCGCGGAAACAGTTCGCCCATCCTGGTGCCGGGACAGTCAGGACCGGCCTTCTGGCGTGCCGTGGCGAACAGTGCGGTGGCACACACGAAGACGGTGACGGAGTTGATGATCGGTCCCAGTGCCGCCAGCGCGGTGACGGTGGAGACCAGCGACTTATTCTCATGGTCGGCCAGTACCTCCAGCGGCCAGGTCGGGATGGCCAGCGCCAGCACCGCCAGTGCGACCGAGAACAGCCAGTAGCCCAGCGGCGGCCACCCGGGCAGCCAGTGGCCGCCGGGCATCATGAGCCGGCCGATCATCGACTTGGCTGCCTGGTAGTCGGCGAGCTTCTGCTTCTCGGCCAGGTTGCCGGGGACAGGGCGTCCGTAGTCGTCCTTCTTGCCGGTGAGTTCCACGGGTGGGTGCGTCATCGCCGCGACAAGGAGCCCCAACCAGACCAGAACGGTGCCCGGCTGGCCAAAATAGATCGCTACCGCGGCCAGCACCACGGACAGCGGGATGACCACCGGTGCGACCGACGTCGGTGGCGCGTTGTTGGTGGTTCGCCGAGACTTCTGGGCCATAGATATACCTGTGCCAGCAGAGAGCCGGCCAGGTCACCTCCCGTCCAGGCTGGACGGCGGACCCTCATCACGCGGGGTGAAGGAGTCCATCTGCGCGTAGGTGATCCACCGCTGCGCCAGGGAGCCCGGCGGGTGGCAGGCGACCAGGGTCAGCCAGGCGTCGGTGGCGATCTCGTCCGGCTGGCGCGGCACCTCGGCCCACACCTCGGTGGAGGTCGGCTTCACGATCTCGTGGCCGACGACGCGGTAGGTGTACCAGCCGGCGCCGGTCTCCACGATGACGAGGTCGCCCGGGACCAGTTCAGCGATCTGGTTCAGTGGCTTGCCCCAGGTGGTGCGGTGCCCGGCCAGGCCCAGGTTGCCCTTCTCGCCAGGCCGGGCGCCGGTCGGGTTCCAGCCGATGCCGTCCTCCAGCACCCACAACGATGTCCCGGAGATCATCGGCACGGCGAAGCCGTCGGAGAACCGAGGGATATGGACGACCCCCAAGGGTGTTCCCTCGGCGAGCAGCGACTGTGCCAGGAACTCCTCGCGGCGACGTTCCGCGTCACGAGCAGCGGCCTCCCGGTCGTAGCCCGGGATCGCCCCGCCGAGGATGGATGAGGACTGCATGGCCTGGTCGGCGATCTCGGCGGCGGCAGCAGCGACGAAGGCGTCCTGCTCCTTCTTCTGGGTGAACGCCTCGCGAAGGTCCTCGACGGTGGATGCCTGCTCCTGGGAGGCGACCACATTGGTCCACCACAGCTGGTACCCGTTGACACCGATGGCTCCGGCGGTAACGGCCAGCAGCAAAGTGGCCGCCACGGTGTTGGTCCTTCGTGCCCTTATCGCCCGGCGCTGGGCACGGTTGCGGGCACGAGTGACCCACTGGCCCGGTGGCCTGTTCTCTCGGGTCGGCACCGGCTGCGCGAACGGGTTGTGTTGCACGGCTCATACTCCGGGGATCGTCGGGAAGCCGGCGGTGGCCCGCAGGGCAGCTCCCACGTCGGGCATCGGGGCGCTGATCTTGTCGGTCAGCACCTTCGGGGCGCCGGTCAGCAGCCGGGCGTTTGATAGCGCAGTCATCGGGTCACGTGGTGTGGCGCCCGCTGAGAAGGGGAGAGACGCTGGGTCCAGCAGGTCCACACGGGCCCAGGAGGCGTGGCTGCCGATACCGTCGCCGGCGTACCGGGTGGCGGGCAGTGTTGCGAAGTCAGGGGTGACCACCCCCGCGGCAGGGAACCAGTCGGACCAGCGGACCAGGAACATCCGCTCGAGCACGCCGGCGGCGACCGCGGACATGGAGGAGGACACAGCCTTGGCCATGCCACGGAAGATCGCCTGGTAGGTCGCCTCCGAGGAGTAGCCGGGCCGGACCATCTCGACGAAAACCACCACGGTCGACTTGGACTTGTCGGCCACTAGGAAGTCCACCCAGTTCTCCATCTTGCCTGCGAACCGGTCGCTGGCCGTGGCCTCCAGGGCGATCTTGAGACCGTCCTTGCGAATGACCACGGAGTCGGCGCGGCGGCGAGACAGCCTCTTACTCTCCACCCCGAGCAGCAGGTCGTGGTTGCCGCACATCTCTCCGAGGACGACACCGGCACCGGGACACATCTGGGCGATCCGCAGGGCCATCTCGACGACCATGATGTTGTGCCGGTCCGGGGTGTTCGAGCCCCGCCACAGTTGCCCGGAGGTCAACCCCAGCCACTCGGCGAAAGTGAGGCGGTCAAGCAGCGGGCCCGGGTCACCGTCCGGGTCGACCCGCAGTAGTGTCGGCAGGTCGGCGCGGACCAGGGAGGTCAGCACACCTGCCTGCAACAGACCGCCACCGTGGGCACGTGCCACCGGGGTGGGCCAGCCGGACTTCGCCCACCGGGCCGCACCAACCATCGCGGCCATCTGCGGGACCGTCATGGTGCGCCACATGTTGACCGCAGACAGCATCCGGATCGCATCCTGACGGTGGGTGGCGAGGATGTCACCGATCGGGTCGTCGTCAGGACTGCGCAGGACCTCGACGGACTTGCGGAACTGCCACGGCACGGCCAGGTCTGCGCCGGCCGCCATCTCGCGCAGGATCAGGTCTCGCCCGGTCCACGCGGCACGGGAGGACAGGGTGAACAGTGACGAGTAGTACGGGTCGTCGCGGGTGTGGGCCCGCAGCGACATGGGCAGCCCAGCCCGGCTGGCCACCTGGTCCAGGCGCACCGGTGGGGCCAGGTCCTGGGCCAGGACGTGCCGGATAGGTTCGGCGACCACGGCGCTCACTGCGCGAACCGGTCAGGGGCGAACGGGTCCCCCTCATACTCCGGTGCGGGGACCGTTGCCTCCTCGCCAACCTCGGGCTGGGTCGGCACTGAGACGGCGACATTGTCATCGCTGGCCTCGTCGTCCTCGAGCTGGGCCAGGGCCGGTAGGTCTTCGGGCTCGGGCAGGCGGCCACCGGTGGGGTAGCCCTGGGCGGCGGGGAAGGCGGAGCGGTCGTCCTCCCAGAAGCCGATCGCCACGGGTACGGCTGGCTGGGCGACCTTGTTCACCTGGGCCGAGATGACGGCGGTGTGGGCCGGCAGGTTGAACACGTCGGCCTTGGACCAATCGGACCCGTCGACGGACAGCGCTTCGGCGGCCATCTCGGCGATCTGCGGGTTGGACTGGCGGAACCAGTAGATGGTGCCGAACGACAGGACGGCCTTGCGGACCTGCTCGTGCAACTGGTCGGGGTACTGGGTGGCCAGGTTCTGGGAGATGCCGTACGACCGTCCCTGGTTACGCAGCCACGTGACGACCTCGGGGGACCCGGCGGCCAGCAGCGCGAGCTCGTCAACGAAGATGGAGACGAACCGGCCCTGGTCCTTCCACCCGGAGCAGTGGCGCATGATCGCGTCGCGCAGCGTGTACAGCAGCATGGACCCGATGACGGTCGTGACCTCGGCCGAGACCAGCTCGCCACTGGCCGAGACCCCGGTGTTGACGACCACGTTCTCGTGCCGGGTCAGGATGTCGGCCCAGGACAGCTTGGGGCGGTCGGGGGCGAACCAGTCGGAGGCCTCGGCCAGCGTCTCCAGCTTGGTGCGCGGGGCCTCCTGGAGTTGGCGGCGCTGAGAGGTGGTCACCTTGTCGCCGTACAGCGGCGCCAGCTCGGACATGGCGGAGGCGAGCTGAGGGTCGTCGCCTTCCAGCTCGGCACGCTTGAGGGCGGTCGCCAGCTTCATCCCGGCCTCATCCCCCTGGGCGCCGAGCAGCACAGCGGCGTGCTCGACGACGGAGCCACCGGCGGGCAGGTCGGCCCAGCCCGCGATCTGGTCGGTGACGAACTGGGAGACGGTCAGGACCAGGGTGATGGTGGACAGCGACTGGCGCCGGATGTCTCCTTCGGGGAAGGCGTACTGCATGGCTTCGGCGACCTGTTTGGCCTTCGCCGAGGCGGTGGCCGGTCCGGCGAACAGGTCGATGGCGGGGGTGGACGGGTCGGCCAGGTCGATGCGGTGCGGGTGGTCACCGAGCTGCTCGGCCCAGGCCATGTACTGACCGGCACCCTCACCCTTGTTCTCGAAGGCGATCAGGGTGTTGCTGCGGCCCGGGCGACCTGGCTTGCCGGAGGGGGAGACCCGCTCCAGGACGTTCCAGCCGTACAGGCCCCGGATGGCGACTGACTTGCCCGAGTCGGGCACGCCAAAAATGCCGACGCCAGCGATGAAGTCGGCGGCCGAGAGATGGAACCTGTCACCGCCGGCCGTACCGATCATCGGTCCGATGTCTTCGCGCAGAGCCGGGGGAGCACCGCGGGAACCCGTCGTGGCGGCACCAGCCTCGGCACCACCCTGTGGGGCGACCACACCAGCAACGACCGAGGGGCCGACCAGGAAGCTGGTGCTGGCCAGTGGGTAGGGGTTGTCGACCTTGGCCGGAGGCTGGCCGTCCTGGGTCGGCTTGGGCTTCGGGGCGGATCGACCGCCGGTGGCCGGGCGGGGGAGTACCCCCTTGTCGGCAGCCTTCCGCAGTCGCTGGCGCGCGGTCGGTAGCAGATGAAACCCGGCCAGCGCGGACACTCCGGCCAACGGCGCCGCACCGAGCAGTCCGTATGTGAACAGTGGCAGTGACTCGACGGTGGTGGCCAGGTCCGGCAGCGGCTCAGCCAGCAGACCCGGCAGGTAGCTCTCGCCAGCGAAACCGAGACCACCCAGGGCCAACGCACCGACCGCGGTTCCGACCGTGACGCCCAGGTCGGAGGGTGCCTTGGCGACCGCGTCGACGTCCATGCCTGGCAGTGCGGAGACGACCTGGCCGAGAAGGAAGGTCGCGGATGAGGCGCTGGCGGCACCGGCGAAGAAGGAGGCGACGAGCACCTCGGAGTCGAGCGAGTGGTGGGTGACCGACGCGGACCGCTTGTGGTTCCACTCGCGGGTCCGATCAACCTCCTTGCCGGAGGGGCGGCGCAGGGACACGGCCACCCACGATCCGGGCTCGGCGACACGGGCGATAGTGCGGGCCACCTCGGCGGGGTCGGCACCGGCCTGGGCGTCGCGGGAGGCGGACTGGTTCGGTCGGGCGACCATGCGGGCGATCTCCGGACCGCCGGACAGGTCGGGTGTCTCATCGACTCGCACTGCCTTGGCCCCGACAGCGTTGCCGAGGACGTCGGCGGCCTTGGCAGACAGGTCGGCCCGGCCCCCAGGAGTGAGGATGTAGGACTCCACGCCCGTGGCGGTGCGCACTGTCAGCAGCGTCGATTCGCGCAGGTCGCGAATCGCCGAACCGAAGGGCTTGACGCGCGACGCGTACTGCGCAGCGTCCATCGCACCCGACTGGGCACGGGTCATCTTCCAGATCTGTCGCCTCATACCAGTGAACATGCCAAGACGGCCGGGCGCAGGTGGCAAACCCGGCACGGCGCTTGGGACAGATGTCCCATAACTCAGCAGCCCCCGTCAGCAGTCGCAAGGTCCAGTTTGTTGTCTGTCGAGCCTTTGGTGGTGGTGCTGGACTTGCTGGCTGGGTGGTTTTGTGGCTGTTTGCGTTCGGTTACGTGTGTTTATGGATGCTGGTGGAGATCGAGTTGGGTGTGATGGTGGCCCAGCCAGGGGTGAGGTGAGTGTTGGTGTAACAGTGAGTTATGGGTGGTGAGTGTTGGCGTACTGACTGTTGGGGGACGGGTGGCTGTTACTGCACTCACTGTGCGGGTTGGGCAAGGATCCGGTGAAACTGCCCTTTTTGCGTGGAACGTGATAGCTAAGAGTTTTGAAGCGAGCCGCCACAGCCCCGGCACCCGCCCAACATGGTTGACCATCTGGCCAGGAGGCGAGACGTGTCCGCTTCGTCAACGACCCGGGGAACTCTTAGGGCTGGCGCATGGCCGAGTTGATCTTCAAGGGACAGTGTCGATGAGGGCCGGCGGCCAACAGACCAGTGAGCTCGGGCGTCAAGGTGACCAGTGACGGTGGTTGCTAGTGCAGGCACAGTGGAGCAGATGACCCCTGACCTGCGGTGAGCACAGACGAACGAGTGGGTTGAACGGTCCGGGCACGCCACGACAACGACACGGGAAACATCGCGGGGCACAGATCCAGGTGAACGGGCAAGACCAACGGGACCGAAGGACCAAGGGGGAAGCAGAGGCAGAGACAGACAGTAGGACCGTGAACGACCAGACCATACGACGAAGGAGGAGCAGGGTTCCGGAACGACCACGAGGAGCTGACATACCGGCAGACAGATAGGGACAACGACAGTTGGACCATCCGAGAACACACAGAGAACGAGACGAGGAACGAGACGGGAACACAGACCAAGATCCCCAATGAACAAGGAAACAGAGCGAACCAGGACCAGCCCATCATCAAGCCAGCCACAGAGCAGGTGAGGTCGCAGCAGTCAGGTGAGTTCCTGCAGTTTCGCCCCGACGACCGGCCAGCTCGCCCAGCAATCCCGGCCTAGCGGCCATCGACACCGGCTCGCAACGCTCGCCCGCCGTGGTGGTGGGTGGACCTACCGGTCGTCGGGGCGTGGGTCGATGAGGGTATCGCCCCGTTTGACGGTGTCGCCACAGAGCCAGCCGCCGGGGGTGCGTTGGTGCCGGTGGCGGTCGGCGTCGGTCGGGCAGCCGGCGATGATCACGTCACCGAACGCCTCGAGGTTGCGGGCGATGCGGCGGTGAATGGTGGCACCGGACCGGTTGACGTCACGGGCTGCCTGGGCAAGGTCCTCGAGCCGGGCGGGGCTGGGACGCTTGCCGGCGCGGGTTGCCAGGTGTGACTGTGCATCGGTCAGGTCAGGGTTGGCGGACAGCACCCGGGCGTAGGTCGCTGCCGCGCCAGGGTCGGCTCGGTGGGCCAGGTTCAGCCACGCGGTCATCGCCTCGACCCGGCCTGCAGTTCCCAGGGCGGCACGCAGGCCGGAGGCACCAGCCACCGGTTCGGCCGGCCTGTCATCGGGGGTGAAGCGCCACGTCATGACGGCGCCTTCTGGTCGGCGCCGGCACGGGCGGCCATCACTAGGTCGGCGGCCAGACCCCGGGCAGCGGCAGTGTCGGACGATAACGGTGATAGCCCGGCGAACATGTCGGACGCCTCGTTCATCAAGTCGGCCAGAGGCTCGGTATCTCCGCCGGTGAACGAGGCGACGAAATCCTCCACGCCTCCCGGGTCAGCGATGCGAAGGTCGAGGTCGCCGGTGGTCCACAGCTCGGTGGCCTGGGCGAGCAGGCGGTGCAGGACGGCCAGCTCCTTGGTGACGTTTGGGCCGGGGTCAACGACCTTCGCCGCCAGGGAGGCGATGTAGCCGCGATAGGCGTGCCGGACCGCGGACTGGGTAACCAGCAGGGGGCGGGCGGTCAGGATCATGGCGCCCGTCTCGCAACGGGGTGCGGCCAACGGTGAGTACAGCACCTCGAAGTGTCTGGCGGAGCCCTTGACGACGTGCCGCAGGAAGGTGGCGACGTCGATGTCGGTGACGTCCAGGATGCCCTTGATGGTTTGCCGCTGGTGCTCGGCGACAGGAACCGGGGACAGGCCGGCGAGCTGTTCGGTACGGAAGGAGGTCACCCGGGTGATGTCCACGTCGCTGAACTCGGTGGCGGTGCCGTGGGCCTGGGAACCGGTGAGCGCGTGGATTAGAACAGGCGCAGAGTCCAGTGGGTGCTTCATGACCTGGTGGTGTGGCGCCGGGCTGTCTCTGGGCGAGCCACCTGCCCTCGTCTTCCGTCGGCGTAGATCACTGCCCGGGCCGTCGGAGTGGTGGACCTGGTGACGCCCATCAGTCCTGGCCACCGTCGTCTGGACGCGCGTGGGACGAGGCGATCGACCGACACGGTGGCTGGTAGTCGGTCGCGCCACACCACCTGGACATGGACGACACCACGCCACTGGCAATCGACCCGCGCGGCTGTGGCTGCACCGAGTGCCTGGTCGGTGAGTACATCCCTGCCCAGAGTGCCACCCGGGAGCACCTGCGTCTGGTCGCCACCGGCCGGATGCGAAATAACACCTACTCGGACGGCACCGTCACGCTGCGCCCGCCGATGAGTTCCGAGCCGGGCAGCGACCTGGTGTACGAGATCGCGTTGCTCGCGGAGTCACTGTCCGGGGTGTTCACCGCCGACGAGCTGGACGACACACCCGCCGAGGCCATCTTCGAGAACCTGCGAGCCTGACCTGGCTCTCGAGCAACACCCCAACTAGTAGCCAAGAAGGAGCCCGACCCATGCACGACATCTACAACCTGATCGGCAGTTACGGCGCTGCCAAGGCGGTCCTCACGCAGCCTCTCGGAGCGATCGGACTCGTTCGCTACGACGGCACTGTCCGCACAGTGTTCCTTCGCGCGCACGACTCTGTTGGCCAGACCGCGGCCGGAGAGTTCGTCGTCAGTCCGTCTGCGTACCTGGCAGAGCTTGGGTCGCACAGCTCAGTCGAAGACCTGGTGAACGATTCCGGCGTGACCTTCGACAGCAGGCACGGCGACATCCTCGCTTGGCAGATTGCGCCGGAAGGGCTCAAGCCCCTGTGCCGCCATGACGAGGACCTCACTGACGCCATCGCATCGGTGCCTGCCGGCTGTGGGTTTCTCATCGGGGACTACGCCTCTACCTACTCCGCTTTCACCCTCGGGTTTCGGGGGAACGACGGCACACTCAGTTCTGGTTGCGGGCCGGCCATCACAGCCGAGGCGTTTTCCGACACGGAAGACATGTCTGACGTCCCGGATGACCCGCGCGCAGAGGTCCAGGCTGTTGACGTGCTCACGGTGGCACGTGACGACCGCGCACGCCACACCACCAGTGCATGAACACCACGACCCAGGCCACCGCCACCCTGTCCTTCGTCCGCGACCTCGCCCCAGGCCAGGTCGTCAAGGTCGGCTCCTACGTCGGCACCGTCGTCTCCGCCAGCAAGGCAGCCCGCTCCAAGAAGTGGTCTCTGATGGTTGACGTCGGCGGGCAGATGATGGACCTGCGCACCGAGCCGGACTCCCCGATGACCGTCCTACCTGCCGACCAGGTCCCGACGGTGAGCGCGGAAGACCACCAGCCGAACTTCGACAACCCGACGGGGACCTCCTGCTCGTGCGGCTTCACCCCCAAGGACCGCCCGTCCCGTCACTCGATGTGGAGCGCAAATTACAACCGGCACGCCCGCAGCCTCGGCCTGCTAGGTGTCTGATGGACTCGCCCTGGACGAAAGAGCGGGCGGACGGAGAGACCTACCAGGGCTTGGTGCCCGTCACCTCCTTGACGTGGTCGGATGTCGCCTGGTCGAGTCGGTCAGAAAGCCGCGCGACCAGGTGGCGAGACCGTTCCAGCGGAGTGAGTTGTGCCGCAGCGGGTGCCCGACCGTGAGCAATTTGGTTCCGAGACTTCGCTAGGCTCTTGAGGAGATCCCTGACGCCACCGCTTGGCAGCCCTTGCCAGCTGATGCCATCCAAAACGAACGGCATCCCTACTGAGGCGAAGAGTGTGTGTGCGTGGTGGACGTTCATGCCGTGAGATCGGCCGGCCTGGTCGGCGATGTCTTTCTGCTGCTGGGTCGTGAGGTTCAGTGCCGTGGACGTCTCGACCACCAGGGATTCGATGTAGCCCTCGACCGCGGCGGACAGCATAACTATTCCCGCCCTGGTGAACGGTCGTCCGGGACGGGGCTGGCCATTGTGGGTGGCCGGAGCTCCTCGGGTCCCTCCCGTGAACGATTTGGCGTGGGCGATCTGTGCGTCCACGTCGGCCAGTGCGTTGTCTAGGGCTTGTCGTGCTTCCGATGGCATGGAGCCGATAATGCCCGCCCCAAGGAAGTGCCCGCAACTGAGCCATCCGCCACACCACTAGGGCATGAGCAACCAGACTGAGATCACTGTCCGCGAGGCCACCTACATCGACCCCCGCAGCGGCAACGACAAGTTCTACCGCACCTTCGTCGTGGCTGGTGACGGCGGAGACGGCCCGGCGGTCTGGTTCTCCCAGTACGGGCGCAACGGCACCGCGGGCGCCTTCACCAAGCCGGAGTTCGTCAAGGGTGAGGCCACCGCGCAGGCTGCCGCCGACAAGAAGTTCGACTCGAAGGTCAAGAAGGGCTACAACCCGACCCGGCAGGGCACGCTCACCTACGACGGGGACCTGAGCTTCGAGGGTGCTCGCCTGAAAGACACCCAGGCCGTACTGGATGTCCTGGCTACCCAGGTCGGTTCCGACATCACCCACGCTGGCGAGCCGGTCGCTGCCGCTGAGGTAGCCACCGTCCTGGCCGATGTCACCCCCGACATCGGCCACGCGCTCATCGACTACGGCTGGCGCCCGACCACGACCGACGACACCGACCCGGCGCTGCCGACCCGCCCGATGCTGGCCTCCACGCTCAGCCCGGTCGAGGTGTCGCACATGATGAGCGACACTGACTGGTGCGCCCAGCTCAAGTACGACGGTGACCGTGTTGTCATCGAGGTGCGCGACGGTGTCGTCACCGCGCTGAATCGTCAGGGTCAGGCGAAGACCCGCAACGTCGGCCTCGCACACACCACCCCGTTCACCGCCCTGGGCCAGGGTCGCTGGGTCTTCGACGGTGAGGTCGTCGGCCGCACCCTGGTTCTGTTCGACCTGGTCGTCGCCACCGACGGTCACCAGACGTTCTGCGACGAGAACACCACGTTCATCAACCGCTACGAGGCTCTGACCGTCATCGCCGAACTGCTCGACCTGGACGCCGAGGCGGTCATCGTGGCCCCTCTCGCGGACAGTGTCGGCAACTCTGACGCCAAGGCCGACCTGCTGGCTGAGGCCGTGGCGGGCAACCGCGAGGGCATCATGCTGCGCTACCGCAAGGGCACGTATGAGTCAGGCCGTCGCTCCACCTACCTGGTCAAGCACAAGCTGATCAAGGACGCCGACGTCATCGTCACCAAGCTGCACTCCACGAAGGACTCGGCCACCCTGTCCGTTCACGGTGCTGACGGCACCCTGGTCAAGGTCGGCAATGCGTCCACCATCGGCAAGGGCAGCGTCGAGGTGGGGGATGTCTGGACCGTCACCTACCTGTACGTCACCGACCCGGCTAACCCGCGCCTGTTCCAGCCCCGCCTCGCGTGCAAGCGGTACGACAAGGCTGCGGCCGAGTGCAACCTCGACCAGTTCGCAGACGCAGGCACCGACAAGGGGCTGATTTGATGGACATTGAGTTTCATGGCATCGAGCGCACCAGCCTGAACCAGGAGGCATGAATGATGTCCATCCACCTGTCCAACTGGGTGATCCCCGTCCTGATCGTCGTCCTGTGCGCACTGGCCGTCACATGGCTGCTCATGACGGCCCGGATCAGCAGGGACGTGCGCGGCGGCACGCACCCTCTGGACCCGACACCCGAGATCCCGGCCAACCCCAGGGTCCGGGATCCGTGGGCGCACGACTTCTACCTGCCGCGGCGTAACGTCGGAATGATGTTCCTGTTCTGTGCTGCCGCGCTGGTCGGCTTGCTGATCCTCCGGTAGCTGCACCCGCTGGCAGAACTCGCAGGGCGCCACACCACCAGGGCATGACTGCCGCGAGCACCAACCCGTATCAACCGTCCGATGCCGAGATCACCGCACAAGTGATCCTTGCCGGTCGAGACCTGCGCTTCGTCGACGAGCCTGGCTCCCATCGGGACCGGCTGCTGTTCGACCGGCTCAAGGACGAGCTGGGTGCCGCCTTCGACGACGCGACCGACTACGGCGAGGGCGCTGAGGTGGTCGCCATGATCGTCAGCGACTCCATCAAGCCGATCTCTGCCGCGACCCGTGCCGTGATGGTCCGCGCCCTGCGTGCCGAGCACCAACTGGACGGCTGGGAGCCCAGTAAGCCGTTCGATCCGCCCCAGGACCAGATCGATGCCGTGATTGCCGGTGCCCTGGACGATGTGCCGAAGCCCGACCCGCGGATTGCTGAGCGAGACGTGCGGCTCATCGCTGAGGTCGCCGAGGCGTACAGCCACCTGTACGGAGACGGCGAGGGCGAGGCCAAGCTCGACCAACTGCTGACCGTCGCCCAGAAGGATGTCCGGACCATCCTGCGTTCCGTGGCCATCCGTGCCCTGCGAGCCGAGGCGGCCTTGGCCTCCGCGGAGTTCCAGTGCTTCGAACGACCTCGCCCCGAGAACGAACCGGTGAGCGCCACGGCAACCCTCGAGAAGGTGCGCACCTTCGCGCAGGGCCGGGCCATCACCGCCAAGGCGCTCGGGCGCGACGACCGGGAATGGCTGGACCTCTTGGCGATCATCGAGCGGGGTTAGCTGCCACCGGACTGATTGGTCCGCCGCGCCACACCACCAGGTCATGAGTACCGACACCGAGCGTCTCGTCCACGGGCAGGACCCAGAGCTGGAGGACCTGGCCGAGCTGCTGCACCGCGCTGCCGGCCACCCGATCTTCCCGGCGGCCAAGATCGTCGCCTGCAGCCCGTGCATCGAGCAGGCCCGCAACCTGGCCCCAAAGTTGGCTGAGCGTGAAGCTGCGGCATGGGACAAGGGTTACCGGCTCGCCTGTCGCGACCACGGCAACTACGACACTTGCGCGACCGGCGACCACGGGCAGCAACACTGCAACCCCTACCTCACCAAGGAGGGCCAGTCATGAGCTCTGTGGATCCGGTGCAGGCCGTGGCCGAGGCGCGTGCGCTGGTGCTGGCTGAGTACGGCGAATGCGTGCGTGATGGCGATGACAAAGTCTGCGACGCTGGGCACAGCGAGGGTTACCTGGATGAGGGCGACACCCACTGTGACCAGTTCGAGTCCTGGGTCACCGGAGCGGTCCTGGCACTGTCTGCCCGTCCTGCCATCGAGCGGGAGGCCGAGGCGGCAGCACTACGGAAGGTCGAGTCGTGTGCTGTCGCATCCGGTTGGCCCGATGAGGACGAGTTGAGGGCCGAGATCCGCCGGCTGCGCGAGACCATCGCCGAGCACGAGAGCTCCATCACCTGGGACACGACCTGCCTGAACTGTGCCTCCCTGCTTGACCAGAACTACGCCGACTTCGTGCGCGCCGAGAGGGCCGAGGCGACGCTGGCCGACCTCGAGGCCGTGGTTCGCGCCCAGCACACTCCGGTCACCGAGACCATCCAGGACCACGGTGGGATGGACACGGTCACGTACTGCCAGGGCTGCGGCACGGACCTGGATGAGCAGGACTGCCCGTATCTGGCTGCCCTGGGCGAAGCATCGTGAACCTGTCAGTCGCGGTCGTCGGGCTCGGCCTGATGGGTGGCTCTATTGCCCGCCGGGTCACCGAGCTCGGCGGGCGCTGTGTGGCCTACGACGCTGACCCTACTGTCCGCGAGGTTGCCCGGAAGGAAGGCATTGCTGTCGTCGACTCGGCCGGTGACCTGTCCGATTTTGCCGTCACCGTCCTGGCCGCGCCGACGCCTGTTGTGGCCGCGATGCTGCGCGACGGTGAGGTCCCTGACGGTAACGGCCTGGTCATCGACGTGTGCGCCACGAAGGCCGACGTGGTGGCGGCCGCTGCAGCTGGCGGACTGGCTGACCGGTTCGTCGGTGCCCACCCGATGTCTGGGAAAGCCGAGAGCGGATTCGAGCACTCCGAGGCAGGTCTGCTGGTCGGTGCCACCTGGGTACTGACCCCGGACTCGGCGACCAGGCCCGCCAGGCTGACCGAGGCCCTACAGTTCGTGTCCGGCACGTTCGAGACCGGCTCGTCAATCATCCGCCCTGAGGTCCATGACCAGGTTGTCGCCATCACCTCTCACCTGCCGCACGTCCTGGGCCAGGCGCTGGTCCGGCTCGCCGACGATGACACTAATGTGGCACTGGCGGGCACTTTGGCGGCCGGCTCGTTCAACGGGGCGACCCGTGTGGTCCGCGGTAGCCCGACGTTCCCTGCTGAGCTGGTCTGGTCCAACCGGGACCGGGTCGCGAAGGCCATCGACCAGACGATTGGCGACCTGCAGGCAGTACGGAACGCCCTGGCCGCCGGTGACCGCGACGCCCTGGACGAGTGGTTTGCCCAGACCTCACTGGATGACCCGCGACCCATGCAGGCGACCTTCCGGCTTCCGACCAACAGCGACGACGTGGCGCACCTGCTCGACTACGGGGAGACCGGCTACCTGGCCCGCCTCGATGGCACAGGCGTGGTGAACCTGTCGTGAGCACGCCACACCATCAGGTCATGAGCGAACACCCCATCGAAGTCCACCCGGCTGTTGCCACCTGGGCCGCCAAGGTCGCTGAAGCACTCAACGGCGTCGGTGACTGCGAGACCGACCACGGCACCTACTACCTGGGTGCTGCCCCCGTCATGTTCGACAACGAGCCCACCGAGGTGTCTGTGGGTCTCGGAGAGTTCGGCTACATCTGTGTCCTGGTGGCCCCGCCGGCCAAGAGGAGTGACCGCAGCGCCGAGGAGAAGCTGGCCGAGCTACGGACCTCCCTCGACCACTTCGTTGCCGGCATCACCAGGGACATGGACCCCCTTGCCATGGTCGGCACCCTGCGTAGCTTCTTGGAGCGACGATGACTGAGCAGGCGACCGAGACCGAGCAGCCAGACTGGGCGAACCTGCACCCGGACTCCTGGCCGTACACCCCACCGCTGGCCGTCTACCAGGCACTGTTGGCCAAGGACGACAACCTGTTCTGGCGCACCCCGGACGGTCACATCCTGAACCTGATGGAAGAGGCCACCGGAGCACTGGACCGGGTCCGGGCGCTCATCGTCGACCCTGGCGAACCCCAGTACGACGACAACGGCAACTTCCTGGGTTTCACGGCCCTCGAAGCACACCGCACCGTCGGCGGCCACCGGGCCTGGACGACTGAGGGCTGGTGCTACCCGAGGACTCCGTGCGCTATCTGTCAGGACCCGATCGACGCGTCCGACCTGGTCGACGCCCTGGACGGATGACCCAGGCTCCATAGGGCAGGATGGATCTAACCAAACGTCACGTTATGGGTCTGCGCCGTTCAGTCGTCGAGCATTATGGCTTCGGTGACGAGGCTGGTCGTGCGGACCGTCAGTACGCCGGGCACAAGCTCGAGAACCATCTGTAGGGGCTGCTCTTCGACCGGTGGCCACGGCTTCGGGAGTCCGGCCATCGAAACAGGCTGCTCGTCGGCCCGCAGACGCCCATCTGCCCGGTAGGTTCGATCCAGCCAGTGCGTCAGCGGGATTGGGTCGCCGCCAGTGTTGGCGGGCAACCGGGTCGCGGTCATACCCACCAGGTCGAACAGGTAGACCGAACCGGTCTCAGTGCTGACCACCCAGCGGGCACCCGGCTCGGTCGAGAAGAACAGCGGCGGGCTGTCTGCCGTGCGGGCCGTGCAGTCCGGGGTGCTGCCGAGTGAGTGATCGTCGCCGCCGCAGTACACGCACCGGCCGGCGACCATCACGTGCTTGGGCACTCCGGGGGTGCCTTCGCACGTGGCGCACAGGTCGGGGTGCTCCACCGGCTCCTGGGCGGCCTCGAACCTCTCTGCCGCGCTCAGCGTCGGCAGTTCGGCTTGGCAGGAGCCACACCGGCGGTCAGCCACCGGAGCCCTCGACGTCCTGGGCGCTGACCTGACGACGGCTCGCCTTGCCGGCCCGCACCTCGGCGATCTTCTTGGCGACGTAGGCGACGGTCAGGCAGATCACGATGGTGATAGCCACGGCGGGCTCGATGGTGATAGCAGGCGACATGTGATTCTCTCTATGGTTGGGTCTCTGGCGACGGTGTCTGGGTCAAACCGTGTCTGTGGGTCTGTGTCTCGGCACGCATGGCGCGGCGCTTCCAGGTCAGCTTTTCCGTCCGCAACCTGGCCACCTCGGCCTCGGCGCGGGCCAGTCGCTCACCGGCGGCGTTGGAATGCAGACCGCAGGCGACCTCGAGACTCCCGTCGTGGGTGAGCCGCCAGCCGGTGGCCTTCTCGGTGCAGCCACGCAGGGTGCCGCCCATGTCGTACTCGCTGACTCGACAGGTGTGCTCCGCCATCAGTCCACCTCCCGGACACTGCGGACCGACATGGTGCCCTCGTCGAAGCGGCTCGGAAGTGCGCGGTGGTCGAACCGGGTGAGCTCGCCCCAGTTCTCGCGGACCAGACGCTCGGCCTCGCCGGGGCTGGTGGCCTCCGGGAAGACGTGGACGGTCGTCGTGACCTGCAATTCGACGGCGTACGTCTTGGCTTGGTGCGCTTCCTTGGCCCCGCAGTTCTCGCAGGTGCCCAGGTGCGCATCGCACCGGTGGCAAACGCGCAACTCGTTGTTGTTCGGGTCGTCGACCGGAGTGAGCACCGGCAGGTTGCCACAGCGGGCGCAGTCGGTCACCAGCCAGCCCTGCGGGAGGGTGGTGCTGGACTCGCTCACAGCTCGTCCGAGTCGGGGTCGCCGGTGAGCTCACGGATGGCGTCAGCCACGTCAATCCACGAGCCGGTCAGTGCGTCACGGTACTGGGCGGGCTCGCCTTCCAGCTCAGAGTGGGCCTCGATGGAGTTGGCCAGGTCGCGCAGACCGGACACCTTGCGTGCCAGCGCATTACGGCTATCCATGATCGTCTGGGCGACCTGCTGACTGTTGGCCATCGCGGTGCACACCCGGCTGGTCATCGCCAGGGCGTGGTCCAGCTGGTCGAGCAGCGTGCGGATGTCGTACTCGGTCCAGGGCAGCGGGGAGTCCTCGACCAGCCGGGCCCGAATGTCGTCAATCGGGCTGGGCCGCGTGGTGTCGTTGTCGCTCATGCCGTAGTGGTGTGGCGGCTCACCTTGTCCAGCACGTCGGTCAGGCCCCTCAGTCCAGGCCGATGAAGGTCGCCAGGCACGACCAGCCCGATCAGGGACCGGAAGGCCACCTTCATCCGCTTCTCGCTGGCGGAGGCGGCGGCCATGTCGGCGCGCACCTGTTCCCGGGCGCTGCGGTAGGCCCGCTTCTCGGTCCTGCTGCGGACGGCCTTCTGCTTAACCGTCAGGATGTTCCTTGCTCGTGGGGGACTGTGGTCTGGCCGGTGACGTCGGCCTTGTGGGTGCGGTGCCACTCGCGGCGCTGGTCCGGACCGTCCAGCACCTCGGACAGTTGCCCGCAGGAGCACTTGCCCCGGCCGGCCCCGCCCGCCCCCAGCCAGTAGCGGGGGCGGGCGGCACGGGCACCCTTGGCGGTGAACGGCGCGCCGGCATCCAGCAGGTGGTGTCCTTCGACGCGCAGGTGGACGGTCCTCACTGCTCGTCCTCCTCCTCGCCCTCGGTGCCCAGCAGGACCGGCAGCGGGAAAGGCACCCACTCGCTGCGCAGCGCCCGGACCACGGCACGACGGGTTCCGCCACCGTTGACCTTGCGGGACCACGGGCCACCGGCCAGCTTCTCCGTCCATGCCGAGGTCCAGGTCGGTTCCGGGCGCGAACCGTGCAGGATGATCTCCGGGTGCGCCTTCTGGGCCTCGCTGAAAGCGGCACTGGGGTTCAGCAGGGCGTACCACTTGCCTTCGCGCTGGACCACGACACCGACGCGGCGGCCTCCGGGACGCTCGCCCTGGCCCTCCGCACTGGGGTAGGACCAGCCGAGCATCTGGTTGATCCGCACCTCGTTGTCCTTGTCGTCCTCGTCGGAGAACGGCGGCTGGCCGGAGCTGGGGTGACCCAGGTGGACGGCACCGGAGGCCAGGGCGGAGCGCAGTGCCCGGACCACGGAGGCACCGGGGGTGGTGGCGTCCGCCGCGATGAAGGAGGCACGGACGTAGGAAACCAGGGCCTTGCGTAGCTGCTGGATGACCTCGGCGTACTCGTCGGCCAGCTCGACGTGCTCACAGAGCCGGTCCAGCACCTCGAGCCCGAGCAGAAGGTCACCGCAGATCTCGGCGTGCCGGGCGGAGTTGCCGGCCCCGCCCAGCTGCCGCGTGGCCCAGTCGATCTCATCGCTGCGGTTCTTGGCCCAGTCGTCGACGATGTCCTTCCAAGTGCCTTCCCTGCTGACCGACTCGGCGATCATCTGAATGCAGGCGGACGTGACGTGGTTGGCGTGCATCGTCTCCTCGGCGAGACGGTCGCAGGCACGCTTGGCCTCATCGTCACCGAAGAACTCCTCGCCGGTCACGATGTGCACGACCCGGTCCATCTCCGAGGAGGCGGCCTGCGGGTTCTCGGCCGTCACCATGAACAGGGCGCGGGGGTGCAGCATCTCCCTTGATGCTCCACCGGTGGTCATGCGGCCCTTGGACGAGCGGTTGAAGACGGCGCGGATGATGTCACCGATCTTCGCCTCGGCCATCTCAGCCTTGCGCTTGTCGATGGTCGGCGCCAGGTCGTCGGCCACCCAGATAGGGGTGTGCGACACGGCGTTCTCCATGAAGTAGCCGGTGTCTGCGGCGCTGCCCGGCAGGTTGCGGGCGAAGTCGCCTGCCCGGTTCTGCCAGAAGCTCATGATCTGCTTGGCCGTCCAGGAGTTGTGGGTCACCACAGCGTCGGCGCCCGCTCGGAAGGTCCCGCTGTAGTGCTCCACCGTCAGGCAGCGCACCCACTCGGTCCCGGCCATGTGAACAGAAGCGACACCGACCCAGCCACCGAGGCCATCCTCGACCTGCACGCCGCCGGGCCCGGTCAGCAGCGCCGCCAGAGTTGAGGTGGTGACCGTCGTGAACGGGGTCGGGTGGTCGGCACTGGTGGCCTCGCGCATCGCGCTGGCCAGTTCAAGCACCTCGCCGACGGGGTGGACCACCACCTCGCGGCCGTAACTGTCGTGGCCGACCTCGTGGGGGATGCCAGCCGCCTCCACCCAGGTCTCGAGGACCTCGACGCTCAGGCACATCTCGGCGGCGAGGTCCTCCAGCATGATCGACTGACCGGAGTCCAGGGTGGACAGTCCGGCGCGAACACTGTCACTGACCGGTGCGTGCCCAGCGCTGGCCTGCTCGTGGGTGCGTGCCCGCCACAGGTGGTTCGCCGACGTCGTCAGTGACCGGCCGTCGATAAGAGTCACGGTCATGCACCGCGCCTGGTGGTCTTCGGAGATGCCACGCACGACGGTCGGGCTGCCGTCACCGGCCAGGACACTGTCGCCGATGCGGATGTCGCCGGCACAGACAAGTCCGGTCGGAGTTGGCACCGGCGTCGACTTCGGGATCGCCTTGCCGGAGCGACGGGCACCGGAGAAGAACAGGACCGAGTTGGCCGGGACCGGGACAGTGGGGCGCAGTGCGGCCGCCAGCTCGATCGCGACGACACCGTCGGAGGTGAGGGCGCCGCCGTGGATGGTGGACATCACCTTGCGGATGGCGGCTGCGACCGCCTCCCTATCCATCCGCCCGTTCTCGTCGGTCAGTGCCTTGAGCCCGAAGCGGGAGGAGGCAGGCACCTGGTGGTCGGTGACGCCGGGGGTGGCGTGTGTCGCCGCGTTGCCGCGAGCCCCCAGGACGTCCTTGCCGGCGATGAATACCGGGGTTGACTCCTTGGTCGGCACCCAGCCCATCTGGGCCCACTCGAAGGACACAGTGCGGTCCTCGGTGCGGTGACGCTTGGCGGCCGAGAGCCAGTTCTCCTTCGGTGGCCAGTCCGGGTGCTCGAGGACCTTCACCGGGACCACCGCGGCGTCGTTGCGGTGCCAGCGCTCCGGCGGCTCAGCCAGCAGGCGTGCCGGGCCGCGGACCGTGGAGTCGACACGGTTACCGTCCGGGCCGCGGTAGGAGACCTCGATCTCCACGTCACCCTCGGCGTCGTCGTGCGCACGGGCGTCGTAGACACCTGTGGCCTGTTCCTCGTCGGTGGCGGGCCGGCGCTGCACGGTTCGAGCCACCCGCCCGATGATCTCGGCCTCCGGGACCCACGCCGTGTTGGTGGCGCCGAACTCGTCCGTGGTCGAGACCTTCTTCTCGAAGACCAGCTTCTCTTCGCTCATCCGGGCGTCGGTGTTCTTGTCCTCGGCGTCGGTCTCCGGGGCGTCCGGCAGGTCGGAGTGGCCCAGCGTCAGCAGGTGCTTGAACGAACCTCCGGTGCCCAGGTAGTCGTCGATGCCGCGCTTGGCGTCACCGTCGTCGGGGATCTCCAGCCAGGACGGGTCACCACCCTTGTGCTCGGCGAAGTCGAACAGCTGGACGGCCTGGTTGTAGACGTTGGGGTTGGACGCGATGTCACCATCGAAGGCCACCATGAAGGGCCGTCCGTTGCGCAAGTCGATGGCGTTCCACTCCGGGTTGTGGTGCCAGTTGCCGACACCGACCAGGACCAGGATGAGGACTCGTTCGCGCTGGGGGACACCGGCCATCAGGTCACGCAGGCGCGCGCGGGCCTTTTCCACCAGGGTGTCCGGCGAAGAGTCGGCTTCCTCATCGGTCAGGGCCAGTGCCTGCTCGGTAACGCCGGCGTCCAGGAGCAGGCCGGTCAGTGCAGAGGCGGCCTTGAGCAGTCCCTCGGTGACCAGGACGGGTGTGCCCTGCAGCCAGCTGGACGGCGTGGAGGGGTGGATGCCGACGATGGTCGACTGCCCGATGAGGTTCTCGTACTTGCGAACCTCACCGTTCTCAGGGTTGATCGCCGGCTCGTCGGGCTTGACCTGCCAGGCGGCTGCCGGGATGCGGATCGACCCACCTGCCCGCGTCGAGCTGTTCAGGGCGTCGACCAACTGGTCGGGCCGGTACCACGGCATGAGCAGCCCGGCGGGGGAGCACATGCGGGTGAACTGGCGGCGGGCCTTGGAGTTGGCGGTCCCACCGAGCAGGTCCTCGCCGCGCTCCTTGGCCTTCTCCTTGGTGACGGTGCGCAGCCCGGCTGCCGCGGCGACCAGCGGTGCCACGGCCGACAGCTTGAGCTTCTGAACCTCCGGCTCGCTGGTGACGGCCGGCCGGAACTGCTCGGCGGACCACCGGACGGCCTCTACCGCCGCGGTGATCGACGCGACGGCGGCAGCGAAGCCGGTCTCGTCCGCATCGGCCGGCGGTCCGGTCTCCGGCTCCGGTGGGGCGATGCGGACCGGCTCTTCGCTGGTCGGTGCCTGGTTCTCGTTGTTCTCTGCGCGCATACTAAACCTGTGCCACCTGATCTGGGCACAGGTGCAGCGCGGAGATCAGAAGCGGGCGTCGTCCATCGGGTCCAGGCGTTCTGCCTCGATGCGCACGTCGACCATGTGCTCGTCCCAGTCCATCGCCCCGAGGATCCGCCCGGCCCGCCAGGACCACCTGTAGAGGGACTCGGCCAGCCACGGGTCGTCGGGGGAGACGCCGTAGGAGCGCCGGCGGAAGGCAGCCCAGCGCAGCGCCGGGATGCCATACGTATAGATGGGGGCGTGCACGAGGGTGCGGACGCCGGGCAGGTTGGCCAGGTCGTCGACTGCGGAGGTGACCTCGCCCTGGGTCAGGGTGGCCGAGACGGCCTCACTACTGATCTGCCAGCCGGCGCCTCCAAAGGCGAGCAGTGCCTCCGAGACGGGGGTGAGGTCGATACTGATCGGACCGTAGCCGGGATCCAGGGACAGGTCCTCGTCGGTGGGTGTCCCAAGGGTGTCGCGGAAGCTGGCGGAGGTGCCCAGTCGGGTGCCGTCGGGTAGCCGCGCGCCATCCCGGATCGGTGGTCTCGCCCCCACTGTCTTGCGACCGAGGCGGGCCGAACACTGTCGCCACGGGTCGTTGTCCGGCAGGGACATCATGACGTCGGACAGTGTTCCGCCGATGACGTAGGCCGACCAGGCCGGGTGCGCCCCGCATACCTCGCGCATGGCCTTCTCGAACTGGCTGCGTTGGGACAGCAGGATGAGTGGCTCCACAAGGGTCTGTGTCCACCGGATGACAACGTCCCTGGGCGTCGATGATGAATCGTTCAAGGAGGGTCCTTGTCTGGCTGGAGATGTCGCTTTTCAGGGGGACGACATCCGCCAAGGCTACCCCGAAAGCACTGGCCGGGCGCGTAGTCCTAGCCTCTAGTGCGCCGTCCGCGAGGTCCGGACCTCGCGGCGGGGTCGGCTCCGGCACGCCTCGTTGGCAGCAAAGTGCCACTGGCTGGCAGCGTCATGCCACTGCTGAACTCTCAACCTCCGACGCTACTGAACGCAACTGAACGCAAACGCATAGGTCCAGCGCAGGCGTTTTGCCTTCGGCGCACCCCAGCTCGGATCGGCCGGATCGGGGCATCAACCCTCTGACCTGCGGGTTTGCAAAACGGCCTCGAAAAAAGTGACTGAATTGACTCGCGTTGACTCAGCGTCGAGTCACATGAACGTATGTGCGAAACCGCAGGTCAGAGGCCTAAAAACCCCTACTACTACTACTAGTGACTGAATGACTCAAATATATATATACGTGTATGGGGCAGGGCATACATACTTCTCACCCTCGACATATATATACCTTCTCCCCCTGTAGGTAGTTACGTACACGAGTCAGTGAGTCAATCGGCCGCTTTTCGGGGTGTTAGCACAGGTCAGAGGCTTGTCAGGCACAGACTCAAGCTCGAGTCAACGCGAGTCAATTCAGTCACTTCTGGCAAACCCGCAGGTCAGAGGCTTGCACGACGACCGATCGGCTGCGGAGCCCCAGGTCGCTCCAGCTAGCACAGTGCTAACGATTACAAGCACTCTGCAGGCAGTGTCTTGGCATGTTCCTCAGTGAGTCGACGCTGCGTCGACCGTTCGCGACACAGAGGAAGCCCCAAACCGTGAACCGTGAACCGTGTGAGCATCGCCGCCCCGGTCATCATCGCCGCCATCGGACTGGTCCTGGCACTGGCCGTGGCCGACAGCTTCGAAGGGGTCGACCTGGTGATGATCGGGTGGATCCTGTTCGGCGCCGGCCTCCTGTGGGGCATCGTCGTCCTGGCCACCTCCGGACGCAAGCAGTCTGTCCACCGGACCACCGCCACGACCGGCCACACCCAGCAGGGTCCTGGCACCACCGAGGAGATCACGGAGATTGAAGGTCGGTGAAGCTAGCTCTTCGCCGGGACTGAGTCGTGTCCTTACTCAGTGGTCTGGTCCACCTCGTCCTGGCCGTTGCAGCGACCATGTCTCCGGCGCCGACGGTGGCACTCACCTTCGATGACGGCCCTGGTCCGCACACCGCGCAGATCCTTGACGCTCTCGAGTCGGCCGGTGCCGTGGGGACCTTCTTCGTTGTCGGCGACCAGCTGCCCGGACGTGAGCAGCTGGTCGCCGACCTGGTGGACGCCGGCATGTCGCTGCAGTGGCACAGTGCCAGCCATCCGGACCTGACAGGCGTGTCCGACTCGAGGCTGGCCGCCGAGCTCGACATCCCGGGGTCCCTGCCCGGTCCCGACCCGAGCTGCGTGCGCCCGCCGTACGGGGCCACTGACTCACGAGTCAACCAAGCCGCGACCGGGGCCGGGCTCGAGGTCACCCTGTGGGGTGTCGACCCCCGTGACTGGGCGGCCACCTCATCTCAGCAGGTCATCGACGCGGTGATGGCCGATGTCGAGGATGGCTCGGTGGTCCTGCTGCACGGGCGTGAACACACAGCCAACGCCCTGCCGCAACTACTGGAACGACTTCACGGGGCAGGCTTCCAGACAGTATTGCTCTGCGCCTAGAAAGTGCCGCTGACCTGCGCATTTACCGTCTTGCCGCCACACCACAGGAGTATGTTCAGCGCAGAGGCCAGCAACGTTTCCCCGCATGTCTACCCCGGCGCGGTCGCCCACCTTTCCGCCGCCGCGGAGGCTTCACCGGGCGTCTGGCTCAATGTCGCCACCCTCGCGCTGGCCGAGGCCGGTGCGGGGGTCGAGCAACTGCGGACCTTCCGTGCCCAGGCCATGACGGTCGGTGCCGGTGCGCTGCTGTCGGTCATCTGCGACTGGATGCAGATCGCCTAGGGACAACTCCGGTCCGGCGCCCACCAACCAGGGCGCCGGACCGAAGGACACGACCCTGAGCGCCGTGTGAGTGGCCAGCCAGGTCCACTTCTGGGTCAAGGCTATCGCACGGGTGTCCAGCTTGGGCGTCCCGCACAGTAGGCAGGGCATGAGCACCAGTCCGAGCGCCGCTACCGCCCGCGAGCAGAACCGGGACCCCTCCGGTCGCTTCGGGCACCAGTCGGCGGCAGAGTCTGACGTGCAGTTGGACGGACCGGACTGGCGCGACCGGCCAGTGGTCGTGCGCGGTCGTCGCTTCACGGTGGGCCAGGTCCGCGGCGGGAGGTTCTTCCACGGGACCATTGCGGCACTCGGTCCCGGCGAACGACTCAGCCCAGGTGCTGCACGCGCCAACCATGCGCAGTCCGATGCCGACACTGTCTCGATCACCTCCGATGAGGCCACCGCGCGGCACTGGGCTATCGAGGCGGCGCGTGCCAAGGGCCTGGATCCTGGACACGCGGTCGTCCTCGAGGTGGAGCCGGCGCCCGACCTGGATCCGTGGCGGGTCACGCTGGCTGAGCGCGGCACCTCCTTCGACGTGCTGGAGGCCAGGACCTCATCGGCGACAGTCATTGGTGCAGCACAGTGAGCACGGACATCACCACCACAGCCACCGCTGCTCGGGAGCGGCACCGGGACCCTGCCGGTCGCTTCGGGCGCCAGCCGGCAGCAGAGTCGGACACCGTCCTGGCCCAGCCCAGCACCGAACCGGTCGACGTCCCGGCCCACGTCCTGGACTTCGCCGCCCAGTCAGGCTGGGACACTGACCAGGTCCAGGCCATGTACGCCAGCAGTGTGCGCCGCGCGGCCGAGAAGGACCCACCGGAGGCGACCAAGCTGGCTCGTCAGTGGAAGAGCTTCTGCACCGGCCGTGCCAGGAAGGCCCAGGACCGCGACCTGGCTGACGACTACACCGAACTTGCCGCCCACCCACCGGAGCCGGACGAGGCGATGGCGACGATGCGGATGAACGACCGGGAGCACCGTGCCCGCCGGTCCATGGACTCGATCACCGCCGACCTGTCCGCCACCCGTGGTGTCTCCCGGCGCGAGTTCGACGACTACGTGGCCGCGGCCCGTGCCCAATACCAGGACACCCTGGCCGAGCTGCCCGATGACCAGCGCCCGTGCCCGCCGCAAGAGTGGGTGACCGGGCTGCGCAGCTGCTGGCCGCAACGGTCCCTCCCCGGCGACCCCGCAACCCTGTACGCGCTCTACCGCGCCGAAGCCGACCCGGACGCCTTCCCTGCCCGGACCCGGTCGTTCGCGTCGGTCGACCTCGAGACCGCGGGACCGAACGGCAAGGAGGGTTTCGACCCGGTCCACGGCTGCATCATCGAGGTCGGGGTGGTCCGCTACGACGAGACCGGCTCCGTCACCGCCACCTACTCCCAGCTGGTCCATCCCATGCCCGCGGCGCAGGAGTCCTACCGAACCGGGGCGGTCAACATCCATGGGATCACCTGGGATGACGTGGCGGACGCACCACCCTGGGAACAGGTGGCGCCGCAGACCAGTGCGGCGCTGTCCCGGGCGACCCTGGTGGCTCACAACGCCAAGTTCGAGAAGAAGTGGCTGGGCCACCACCTGCCCGGCTTCGACGAGAACACCCCGACGGTCGACACCCTGCTACTGGCTCAACGCAACTACGGCAACCTCGAGTCCCACCAGTTGGGTGCGATGTGCGAGTACTTCGGAGTGGACTACACCGCAGGTCACCGGGCCGAGCATGACGCACGGGTCGCGGCCGAGATGCTTTTCGCAGCTCGGGCAGACATCACCGACCGCTACACCGCCGACCCAGCCTTCGCTGGCCTGCCCGACCCTAGGACTGGCGCAGGACCTGGGCACGCTCCATCTTCGCGGCACCCATGAACATCCGCAGGTCCTCCGCATCGATCCGCTCACGGGCCTCGCTGGCCAGGACGTCGGCGGACACCCGGTGCACACGAGAGGGCCAGACCGGTTCGAGACATCGTGGCGACGTACGAGGGTTCAAAGAGTCCGAAGGTACGGGCCGTGAACGTGAACGCCGTCTAGACGCCCGGGACCTGACGTGCCTGGCTGGCGAGCAGGTGACCCTGGACCCGGCGGAGGCGCTGGTCTGCCCCGCGGAGTACGTGGTGACCGACCACTCCGGGCTTGCTAAGCCACCACCTTGACAATAACACCTCAATACCCGGGTAATGATGTATGATGTTGCCTCTACCGATAACGGAAGGGCAACCGATGCCTAGCTTCATGGCCGTCCACCTCAAAGACTCCTACCCCACCCTCGCCAAAGACCTGACCGACCAGGTGACTGACGACGACATCACCGAGTCACTGGAGCACATCACCCTCGGAGTGTGGGCCAACGTGAGCGACACCCGAGCCAACGACACCGAGGGGGTCTTGGGGGTCTACAAGGGAGCCATCGTCTCCGCCTACCAGGTCACCGCGTGGGAGAGGAACCCCGAAGACGAACGGATCAGGTTCCACGGCCACGCCGACGACTCACGCGCACACCTGATCGGCACCACTGTCCAGGGCGGCCCCTGGGTGCGCGGGCAGTCCAACCCGACCCGCCAGGTCGATGTCCCGCCGACAGCCCCAGCAGCTGAGGGTGCTGCCGACCGGGCCGCCGTGGACCTGATTCGAGCTGATGGCGACGGGCCTCTCGCTCCCAGGACAGCACGGTTCACCGGTGACGAGCTGTTGGAACGAGTCATGGTTCGCCGCGACACCCGCAACGGCGGGATCATCGTGGAGGTTCCTTCCGGGACCCGCGTGGCGATCCACCCGACGAAGGAATGACCAGCTAGCCGTCGGGTCCCTAGTCGATCGGGGTGAGAGCCCCGGCCAGTGCCTGCCACTGGCCGTGCTCGTGCAGCCACCGCAGCACCAGTCCGGGGCTGGGTGGCTGCCACTGGTCAGCGCACTGGCCGGCTTCATCGTCCGCGCCCGGCTCATTAGTGGCTGGGAGCGGGACCGTGGGGACGCCATTTTCCACACCGTTGCCGACGAGGAGGCCAGCGCAGCGTGGCTCGGCAAGCGGTTCAAGTCTGGCCGCGGTCCCAAGCAGTGGGGCCTGGCACGGAACGACCTCATCAACAACAGCTAACCTACGAAAGGATCACCATGCCTGCCACCATCACCGTTCCCGAGATGATCGAGTACTCCTCCAATGCGGGGGTCACCATCTCGGTCAGCGAAGAGGCCAACGACCTGTATGCCATGGTCTCCCAGCCGGGCGAGCACATCGTCTATCTCGGCAAGGACGAGTCGGCCAGTCGTCGCCGTGCGGCCAACGAGAAGAAGTGGGCCGAACTCGATCCTGAGATCTTCGAGCTGTCCGGCATCATTGCCCTGCAGCGACGCAACAACACCCGGCACGCTCACCTGAGCCTGGACGGTTTCGACGCCGCTAAGGCCATCGAGGCGGGCAAGTTGTGGAATGTCGACATCCCTGAGCTGGCTGACCCCGACTTCGTCCTCACCACCGTGCTGGTCGAGCAGTTCCTGGTCCGGATCGCCGTCCGTCTCGGTGTCCCCATCGGCAACAGTCAGTTCGCGTCCCAGTGGGAGAGCCCCATCGGCAGCCTGCCTGACCGACTTGCCATCTGGGCAGTCACTGCTGACCCATTCCCGACCGACTGAGACGGTCATCACCATCTCGGAGTCTCAGCCCAAGCCGGAGCCGCTCGCCTGATCCGCCACACCAGCATTTCATGAGCATCGACACGACACCCACCGAGGAGTTGGTCCTTGAGCTGCTTGCTGCCCGGCACCGCCTTGGCGAGTCGATCTGGACCCTCGACCGCAACACCACCGTCACCAAGTCGTTGGAATCTCTGTCTGGCAAGGGGCTGGTCTGGTTCAAATCCGGCATCGTCCAGGACACCTACCTGGCACGTCTGACCGACGCCGGCAGGGCCCGCCAACTGGACACCGAGTACACGCCGCCTGGCAGAGCCCAGCGCCCCGCGGACGGCCCGACCCTAACTCCGAGCTCCAAGTACGCGGCCGAGCAAGAGTCGGTGTCCGTCGACCGGCGCCTGGACGTGGCTGACGCGCCGTCGGTGACCGCAACCCTGGCGCCCCGGACGGACTTTGCACCGGCCGACATAGCCCTATGGGTGCGCCTCGACCTCGACGGCACCGGGCGCTGGTCAGCCCACCTGTGGGGTGCTGGCACCGACACAGGCCACGGACGTGAGTTCGCGCAGTTCGACGGGCCGGTCCGCGACGGCCAGATCGTCACCTACAACACCCCGCCGGAGTGGGTGCTCGCTGAGCTGGCCGACATGCTGACCGAGGCAACCGCCAAGGCCGAGCTGATTCGCTAGCACGCCACACCAGCCGGACATGAACGATACTCTCACCCTCGTCTCGCACGCCGGTTCGCGCGGCCGAGCCCCCTACGGACCGACCGAGCACCCGGTGGTTGCCGGCGCAACCGAGCTGGTGACCTGGACACTTCCGGACCACTACACGTCCGACCCCATCGTCGCGACCCTGGTGGAGTTCGAGGGTCGACTCTGGATGCGGCAGCCGCTGGCCCAGGCCCTGGACGACGTCGAGGCTGACGGCGGGCTCGTCCGCTTCGATGGCGTGCCGCCCGATGACGGGTCCTGTCACCGCCCGGAGTTGCACTTCGACACAGAGCACAACTACCTGCCGTTTCGCTCTGGCATCCCACTGCTGTCGGTCACCACCGAGCGCAGTCTCTTCGGTACTGCCGGCCAGCGTGCCCATCTGCGGTTCTGGGAGGTCGAGTCCCCTGACTTCCCCTGGGCTGCTGTGAACAGTGAGCACCGTTCACGCACTGTCCGCGCCCCGGAGGGTCTGCCTGGCCCGGATCACCAGCGGGTCCTGCGCACCCTCTTCGAGTTTGACCAGATCCCAGAGGCTGCCCGCGCCCACCCGACTGTCCCCCGGGCCCGCATGTCCGTCACGATCCACGACGAGGCCGCGGCCCGGCAGCACCTGGACCCGGCGGTCATCCTGGCCCGACTTGCGGAGCGTCGCAAGGAGGACGCCGAAGTGGTGCAGCTCAAGCTCCTGGCCATGGCTGAGCGTGTCGGCCAGGTAATCGAGACCGGTCAGGCACCAGAGCACTACCGCCAGCCATCCTCGGGCACCGAGACGGTCTACGACCCCTTCGCCGTGTCCACCCGCGCGGTCGACGACTACCTGGCGGCCTCGGCCGTCCGTGACCTGTTCACCCGCCCGGCCAAGGAGATCATCTGATGGCTACCGACAAGCAGACCCTGATCGCCCGGCTCCTGGCCAAAGCGGAGTCGACCACGCCCCACGAGGCTGAGGCACTGACCGCCGCCGCCGAGAAACTGATGATCAGGCACAGCATCACTCAGGCGGAGATTGACGCCCGCCGGGCCAAGGACAGCGAGCCGGAACAGGTCGTCACCGCCGCAGTCGCCTTCACCGGGACCTACACCCTCGGGCTGTGGTCGATGGGCTGGCACGTCGTCCACGCGTTCGGCACGATGCGCACATTCCAGCGGCGCCGCGGCAACGAGCGCAAGCTGATGATTGTCGGTTTCGAGTCAGACGTCTCGCAGGCCAAGCTGCTCGTCGAGTCACTGCACCTACAGGCCATCGTCGCCATGCGGGCATGGTGGAAGACCTACGACGAGAAGGACTGGCTGACCGCCCACGAGAGCATGATGGCCCGCCGGCAGTTCATCGAGTCGTTCGGCGTCGGTGCCGGTGAGCGCATCCGGTCCATGCAGGCCACGCAGGTAGCCGAGCAGTCAGACCCCGACAACACCGCGCTGGTTCTGCTGGACCGCCGGGCAAAGGTGGAGGACCAGACCGCTGAGTTCTTCGGCAAACTACCCAAGGGCCGCTCGTGGCAGGGGTCGTGGCATGGCCAGGATGAGGGACTGGCCGCTGGCCGGATCGCCAACACCGGTGGCAAGACCATCACGGATGAGAGCGCCGTCCGAGCCATCGGGTGAGGGCCCCGTGGTGGAACCCTGCACGACGCCACACCAGCAGTCCATGAGCACCGACACCTCGACCCAGACCGCGACCGACCCTGCTGCTGGCCTGGCCGACCACCACTACCCGAAGGCCTACCGGCAGCTGCTCGGGTACGTCGATGGCCACGACATGACCGTGCTGCACGAGGACGGGCTCTACCGGCACATCCGGTTCGCCACCCCCGGCACCAGCATCGGCTCCTTCGACCTGGTCACCTGGCCGGGCCACCTGGCAATATCTGGTGACCTCGGCTCGGGCTGGACGTTCCGGCGCGAGGAGGACATGTTCGCTTGGTTCGCCAACACCTACCGCGCCGGCTACATGGTCCCCGCCGGGCACATCAACCCGTCGTACTGGTCGGAGAAACTTGCCGGGTCCCGTCGCGACTACGAAGGCTTCTCCGAGGACAAGTTCACCGCAGACGTCAACGCAATGGTGGATAGCGCCATCACCCGGCACGCCCTGGATGATGGTGACGCTGCTGAATTGCGTCAGGAGACTCAGGACGAGGTCCTGGACCACGCCCACTCCTACGACACCAACAGTGCCTACGACGTGTTGTCCAGCTTCCGCCCCGAGGCCCTCGACTTCGGCGGCTCGCGTCCCACGCTGACCAACGACGTGGACCCCGAGGTCTGGGACGACTGCGACCACCACTTCCTGATGGCCTGCCACGCCATCCTGTGGGGCGTCCGCAAGTACCTCACGGAGACATCGTCATGACCGGCCTGGAACTCGGCCTGCTCATCGTGTGTGGCTACCTGCTCGGTGCGGTGGTCATCCTGGCGTGGCACGCACGACTCAGCCCGCCTGACGTGGCCACCCTGGCGCTCTGGCCGGTGCTCATCCCAGTAGCTGCCGTCCTCCGGGTGGTCGCTGGCCTGCGGCGTACACCGAGCCCACCGAGCGGCCCGGTATTCACCAGCGGGGCCCAGCTCGCCGCGCACCTCGACACCGAACGGAAGGATTCGTGATGAGCAGCAGCCGTCTGCAGCACCTCAAGAACTACCTCGACGACCCAACCATCGTGCGCAGCTTCGACGACGGCGACGACGATCTAACTCTCGTGGCTGTGCCCTTGGACGACCTAGCGTGGCTGGTGGAGTCACTGGCGAAGGTAGAGGTCGTGCGGGCGGAGTACCACCGGTCTTGCGATCCGGCACCGTTCACGTCCGAGCGTGCCCTGATCGAGCGCATCGACGCGGCCATGGCCCAGGAGGTGCCGTCGTGAACTCCAAGGAGGAGAACACCGACTGGCAGGCCGGTGCCCTGGCCGCCGAGATGAGGGCGACTCGCCTGCACGCAGTCATCGAACAGGCTCAGGCGCTCCTGGCGAACGGACAGACGGAGCGCGGGCACGAGCGTCTAGGTCGCATCCTGCGCGGCGAGGAGCACACCCACATCACTCGAAACATTTACCCGCCTGGGAAGTGTCCTGCCTGCGACCGGTATCACGAGAAGCACAGCTCTTTCGACAGCCTGTTCGAGGCATTCCTGGCTGATGCCACCGATGAGGCCCTCCCGGAAATCGACGGGAACTTCGGCGGCCAGCGTCCCTCCACAGCCGAGGTCATATACCGCCACACCAATAAGCCATGAACGAGCCGACCTGCACCCTGACTGTGGATATGCTGCGCACTCACAGCGGGAAGATCGAGGTCGAAGATGTCACCGTCGACCTCATCAGCTCGGCCGACCGACTGCCCACCCTGACAGCGCGGACGTACCACCTGTCCGGCGCCCGCGACCCGGACCACTGGGCGCTGCGGGATCTGCAGGTCGAGATGGCCGGTGTCGTCATCACTAACATCCAGGCTCGCCCCGGCTACACGAGCACCAGGGGCCGCGGCTTCCTCACTGATGTCCGCCGCTTCGAGCCCGGGTACCCACCACACATCGAGCTATCCGTCGAGCCGTGCGACCGGTGCAATGAGCTGCACCCGTGGTCGGAAGGCTTCCTGCCGCCGGTCGACGAGTCCGCCCCCATCGGTGTCGAGGTCGAGTTCGTGGTCCGGACACACACGCCCACCCAGGACCAGGCCGCCATCGACCGAGCCCGCAACGTCTCCCAGGCGCACATCGACCGCGGCCACGACCCGGAGTGCGACCAGGACGACGGCCCGTGCGAACGCTGCGCCAAGGCCCACGCCGGCAAGACCATCCTGATCGCCCTAGGAGACTCCGATGGCTGAGCACGCTGCCGTCCACCAGGCGCACGGCCGACTATTCATCATCACCGCGACGATGGTGCTGCCGACCGGACCTGGGCCCAGAGCAGGAAGTTCGTCCCCGCCACACCAGCCTTGCATGAACACGATGACGATTGTTCCCAGCCAAGTCACCACCGCCTTCATCACCACCAACGACAAAGCTGTCAAGGCCATCACGGCGATGGACGCAGAGTTCCTCGACCTGACCGGCCACCAGGCCTACCTGTACCCGACCGCCCCGAGCAACACTGACAGCTGGCGGTTTGTGTTCGCCGACCAGACGGTGCCCGGCTTCCGCAAGGCCGTCGAGCACATGGCCGAGCTCCTGGCTGCCGCACGGAACTTCGACGACAGCCGCCTCTGGTGGTGCTGGGCTTGAGTCACGGGTCCACGGCTCGCCCCCAACAGCGTGAGTCGCTGACCCGCGCGCAGGCCGACGCACTGGCAGCACAGCACGGTGGCCGTATTGAACGGCAAGCCATCAAGGTCCCGGTCGAGAACAAGCACGTCACGGACTACTCGTGCGACCCATGCAGGGCCGGTGACCACCACAAGTGCCAGCCGACAGTTCACTATCCCGACTGGCAGTTCGACTGTGGCTGTTACGAGAGCACGCCGCACGTCCGTGTCGGCGATGTCCTGATCATCCCGCTCGCCGAGGAGACGCAGTCGTGAGACAGGAAGCCAAAGCCGCCGTGGTCGCCCTCTCGAAGTGGGTGGACGAGGCGAACAGCCGCCGTGACCCAGAGGCTCTTCTGCGGGAGCGCCTGGGCAAGGTCACCGAGGAGAATGGTGAGGTGCAGACTGCACTGACCGGCTGGCTGGGCTCCAACCCACGCAAGGGCTTCACGCACACCAAGCAGGACGTCATCGAGGAGCTGCTGGACGTGGCCCTGGCTGCCCTGGGGGCCGTCGAGCACGTGCACGGCAACGGCCCGCCGGTCTCGGTCGACCTGCTGGAGGACAAGATCCTGCGCGTCGCCGCACGGGCCGGGGTGGCCGAGCAGCCGCTCACCGAGATGGCTGTCCATCAGTTGGACACCTTCCGCCGGCAATGGACCCCGCACCGCCATGAGGCCCTTGCGAACATCTCCGCGCTGGATGACGCCTCGGCCGACTGGCAGCGGGCAGAGGCTGACCGCCAGGCCAAACTGCTGGTCAGGGTGCACCCGACGTTCGCGGCCGCTGCCGTCAAGGAAGGGCCGGCCCTCACGCGTGTCGGTCACGAGCTGCTGGCGTTCTGGAAGGCGGAGGGGAGGCCATGATGGAGGCCGCTGCGGCAATCGCCGTGAGCTTTGGCTCCCTGCTGGTCCTGATGCTGATCGTGGCTGGGTTCGCACTGTTGGTTCTGGCCTTCTTCTTCGGCCCCTTCCTGATGATGCACCTGGGCTGGCTGCTCGCCGAACGCAAGCACCAGCAGGAGAACGACGCACCGGCCACTAGGGCCTCTCGCTAGCACCTGGCAGAAGACGGCACCCGCCACACCAGTAGGGCATGAGCAACCACCAACTGGCCGCCCTGGTCAACAGTCGCGTCGATATCCGGCAGCTTCTGGCGTTGGTCCGTGCCCCGTTCCCGGTGGCTGAGCTGGGTCAGGACATCCGGTGGGCACTGGCGAACCACATCTATGCCGACCGGGTCGTCTACACCTGCTGGCAGGAAGCCTGGAACGACCTGACCGGCGCCACCCCTCACCGCGCGGGTCAGCTGAGGCTCACCCCGGACCGGTGCCAGGACTGCCACGGTCGCCGGTTCGCCCTGGACCGCCGGCTCGGACAGTTCGGGCCGTGCACCTCCTGCATGGGTCGCGGGAACGGCAAGCCACTCACCCTCACTGCCCTGTACGCCACCGAGCCGGAGGCCACCGATGTCTGAGCACAAGCTGGACTACTCGGACGTCCACAGCCCGCCGATCGACCAACGGGGCCACCGGCACACCAACGGCTTCGACACCACCTTCCATGTGACGTGGCTCAACGGTGAGTTCCTGTCGGCGATGCCCCTACACGGGGTGTTCCGATGCGCCACCTGCGACGCCTACCCCGAGTTCTCCCAGGGCACGGACCGCAAGACCCTGGTGGCCAAGACCTCTTGTGCCCTGCCGGACGGTATCGAGTCGGTGGTCCACCTGGACGTGCCCTCGGGCCGCATCATCATCAACGACTCACTGTGGCCGGTCTATGACGTCGGGCTGCCGTTCGCCCCGTCGTACAACGCGGCCGCCGGCCAGGTCCTGCACAACGAGGCCATGGCCAAGATCGGGTGCGCTTTCGGTCAGGTCGGCAACAGCAGCCCGTCGCTGGTCCGCATCGCACCCGGCCGGTACGTCATCGCGTCCTTCGACCCTGACGCTGGGCCTGGTGAAGAAGGCCACCTGGGTGGTGACGTCGAGGTGCTCGCCACGGTCTGCACCGATCTCTGGGCTTACTCGGTGGCCGACTACGCCGACTACCTCGCCAAAGCAGCCGGCCACAGTCCCGCGGAACTGGAACGGCAGTCGGGAGCGACCGTCGTGGACGTCGAGCCCGGTACATACCGCTTCCGCAACCACGCTGGCCGGGCCGACTTTGACCTGCACGGCGGCGACTGGCCTCTGGTCTTCGCTCACATCGAACGTGTCGGACCTACCAAGGGAGAGAACTGATGGCGCTCGACTACACCGATGAGCACATCGACATCAGCTCCTACGACGGTGCGTGGTTCTCGACGCACTTCTACGCCGAGGTCGACACCGTGGCGGTCCACCGGGTCCTGACCGAGGGCGATGCGGGCAGGATGAACCGTCAGAAACAGCGCACCGCTGGCACCGCAGGCTTCCGGGCCGGCGACACCACGCACAGCTTCGACACCCAGGACGATGCTCTGGCCGCGGCACGCGCCGTCCTTGCCGATGACACCCGGCACGGTCACGACCAGAGCTGGCCGCGACACCTGGTGCGCCGCGTTGACGGCCAGTGGGTACCGACCTCCGCAGACGAGTGGCTGGACGAGGTTCCCTGATGTATCCCGATGCCCGCCTTGTGCTCGAGTGCCAGGACTGCGGCGACGTCGTGCGAAAGCTAACTGCCGGCGAGGCCCAGCAGGTCGCCGCCAGCCCCCACAACTTCGTCGTCTTCTGCAACCAGTGCCGGAGGGAGCGCCATGTCTGAGAACCGATACCCGCACATGAGCACCGCGGACCTGAGAGACTTCCGCGAATCGCTGTCGAAGCGACCGTCCAGCGAGATCGACGGGATGGCGGCGTTCTTCATGGCCTGGGCTCTCGGGTTGGCCGTCGTGGTAGCCCTCCTCGGCTTTGTCGCCCAGTTAGGCGGTCTCGTGGTGCTGTCCTGGATCTTCTTCGGCCTGGCCCTCCCGCCCGCTGCGATCCTCCTACTGCTCTGGGTGACGCAGGGCCCGATAGCTGCTGCGGTCACCACCGCCAGGATGCGCCGGTCCGCAGACAAGGAGCTCACTCGACGAGGGCAGGACAGCCAGATCTGATAATGCCCGCCACACCAGGAACGCATGGACAACTTCCAGATCAGCGGTGCTTTCGCTGTGGTGTCGGTATCAGCAACCGTCCTGCTGGCCTTCATCGTCTACTTCGTCGCTGCCGCTGCGATCGCCCAGCGTCACCGGCACACCTTTGAGCTGGTGGCTACCGGGACGGAGCATCGGTTCACCATCGGGGACCGCGTCACATCCAACCGTCTCAAGCAGCTGCACGGTTGCTCGTGCGGGAAGCTCCGTGCAGTCACAGCACCTGGACTGGTCAGCACGACCCTTGATATGTCCACCGGGACTGCCACGCACATGTCCTCCCTGCTGGATAGGCACACCCGGCACCCGCGTCGGCGGCGCCTCGTCGAGTCGTTCATCGGCAAGGGCTTCATCGGCCACGTCCAAGCATTCGCCGACGACAGTGGCGCCTCGTGCGGTGTCCAGGTCCGGGACGCCGTCGGCAACTTTCTGGGCTTCTGCCACAAGGAGCTCATCCACACCGGCGACCACATTCTGGCATCCGACAGCGGGCAGACCGAGACGAAGGAGACCACAGATGTCCGGTGAACAGACGCCCCTGTGGGCAATCAGCCACCCCTACCAGGCGGCCGAAGGGCAACCTGTCGAGTTCGATTCGTTCGCCGAGCTGGCCGATGCGGTCAACGACAACGACGAGGATCTCACCTTTGTCTATCGCTGGGACTGGTCGTCCGGTGAGTCCGGCGACACGCAGCACCTCACGGTCACCGTCGTCATGCAGCGTAAGAGCCTTTTCGCCTCATGGACGTGCCCGGTGACCCACGAGGACGAGCCTGCGGTCCGCGCCTGGCTGGCCTCTGACCGGGTGGCCGGTGCCCTGCGCCGCACGTGGGCGCCCATTCTGGACGAGCCGGCACCAGAGCTGGTTGCTGAGCTCGAGTCGCTGCGTGCCCGCGTGGCCGAGTACGAGAACGCCATCACCTGGGGCACGACCTGCCTGAACTGCTCCTCGGTGCTGGACGCCTCCTTTGAGCAGTGGCGCCGTGCCGACCAGGCAGAACACGAAGCGGCCCTCTGGCAGGCCAAGTACCAGAACACCGAGGCGCAGGCCAGCGTGCTAGCCGGGGACGTTCGTCACGCCAAGGATGTCCTGGACTCCGTCCGCGACCTGGCGGAGCGCTCCGGCGACACCATCGACACCCGCGAGCTGCTGGCCACCATCAGGTCGAAGCGTCCGTTCCGTCGCAGCCCCGGGGCCCGATACCTGACGGCCAACCCCCGCGGCGGCGCGTGCGTCGTCGCCGGACCGAGCCTGCCTGACGGGCTGGTCGAGTGGCACTGTCGGACCCACCAGGACGTTGCCGCCGAGTCAGACGGGCAGGTGTGGTGGTGCCCGACCGGGCTTGGTTACCGCGCCGCCAGTTCGGCCGCACAGTGCCCTCCGGAGCTGCGCCGCGAACGTCCGGTGGAGTCCTGATGGCGGGCAGGGAGTACACGATCGCCTGGGACGGCGTGCCGCAGATGTCCGGGAGGCCGCAACGGCTGAGCGCCGGGACCTGGTCGAACGCCGAAGCAGCACACCTGGCACTGGGGCGGCACCCGGGCGCACGCCGCAACCCGGAGCGGAACTACCGAGTGGAGCGACGCGAGGGTGATGGCTGGGTGGTCGTGGAACCTGCCGGTGACTGGGAGGGCCGGGCGCGTCTACTGCTCGCTGATGAGCTGGCCGACGTCCCGCAGTCCGAGGCCGTAGTCGCCAACATCATGGACGGCCTGAGCCCCATCGTCTCGGGACGGGTCCTGGACCACACGCTGCCGCTGAGCCGGATGCTGGTGGAGGCCCGCGCCGAGCTGGGGAGGGAGCGTTCAGTCATGTCTGCGCTGGTCGATGAGGTAGCCGACCAGTTCGGGGGCGATGCCGCACAGTAGGCCAGGTATGAGCACGCAGCTGGTTGAACCGGCCCTCGTCGACGTCCTGGGCACCTTCCCGGAGAACACAGTGGTGCTCGACGGCTCCGGCCGCCGGTGGTCGCGCGAACAATGGTGTGCCGCAACAGGTTCCGAGGGGTCGTTGGTTTGCTCCCTTCGCTGGGTCGGTCCAGCACTGACCGTGCTCACCACTGACGAGCTGGCGTACCGGGGTCCGCTCACCGCCCTGAGTGTGCCCGGCGAGGACATCCCGGCCCGGCACCTGCTGGGGGAGTGCATCTAACCGACCTGGCTGCTGGGTAGCTGGCACAGGTAGATCATGGCTGTCCGCACCGACCGCACCGACCGCACCATCCTGGCTCCGTTCCTGATCGTCGCCGGGCTCTTAGGGTTGCTGGCCTCCTTCCAACTGACCCTCGGCAAGCTCTCCTCGCTGGAAAACCCGCAGGAGAGCTTGACGTGTGACTTCTCGGTCCTGGTGCAGTGCAGTGCCAATATCGCCTCCGAGGCCGGTGCCGTGCTCGGCTTCCCGAACCCGCTGATCGGCCTGATGACTTTCGTCGCCCCAGTCGCGGTCGGTGCCGCACTCCTCGCGCGGGCTGAGTTCGCGGGGTGGTTCTGGCTGACCTTCCAGACCGGCATCACCGCAGGCATGGTCTTCGTCACCTGGTTGCAGTATCAGTCAATCTTCGTGCTGGGGACGTTGTGCCCGTGGTGCATGGTGACCTGGGCGGTGATCGTCCCGCTGTTCTGGGCGGTGACACTGCGCAACACGTCGGCCGGTCTGTTCAGCAACCGGCTGCGACCGGCCGGCGACTACCTCGGTTCGTGGATCATCCCGCTGGTGTTCGCCCACCTGCTGGCGGTGGCCCTGGTCGCGCAGTTCCGTCTCGACGTCCTAGCCCGCCTCTGACCGCACCACCGCCACACCACCAGACCATGAGCCACCGCACCAAGGCGCCTGACCGGGCCATCGTCCTCGCTGCCGCTGAGGCGATGTGGCACCACGACAACGCCGACTCACCGGAACACTGGCGACAGATGGCCTGGGACGACATGGGCGGCTCGGAGCCGTCGGAGGAGCGTGTCGAGTACGAGCTGCGTGCCGAGGCGGTCCTGCTTGCCGTCGCTGAACCACTACTGGAGGCCACGGTTGCCGCCATCCAGGCACTGCACTTCAAGGAGTACCGGACCACCGCCGACGAGTCGGGCGGTCCAGCACTTGCCTTCTTCGCGGTCGCCACAGGCTTCCGTCACCGCGCCAGCCGTCTCGAGGACCGGCCGTGAGCCGCAACCTGGTCGTTCCCTACCGAGTCGAGTGCAACGGCGACGGTCGCTGGCCCTGCCCGGCGTTCCACGAGTCGTCCTCGGTCAGCACGCTGGCCGAGACCCGCTCAGATGCCAAGGCAGAAGGCTGGGAGGTCAACGTCAAGAACCCTGCTGGCCGGCGCCGGTTGGACTTCTGTCCCCGGCACAGCACGAACATCCAGGAGCCGGAGCCCGTCGACCTGCTGGGTGCCCTCATCAACTCCTTCAAAGACAGGACACCGTGATGATCCACGACTGCGAGACGTGCCACATGCAGCCCGGGAGCGACACTGCGCGGGCCGAAGGTTGCACCTGCGCGACTATGGACAACGGCCGCGGTCACAACCGTGTGCGCCTGGTCATCCGGCTGGACTGCCCCGTGCACGCCGATGGGTTGACTCCGAGGGACGAGACGTGAGCGCCGGCGCCACGGAGGCGGTCCGTGCCAACCAGGAGGGCACAGTCATCACCGAGGAGGATCCGTGAACATCGTGCTCACTCAGGACCAGCAGGATCAGGCCGTCCTCGACATCGTCAGGTCGTCCGGTCAACTGTGCAAGATGCCGAACAACAAGCTCACCCGTGGCTCCCTGTGGCGGCTGCGCAAGGCTGGGCTGCTCCGGTACTCCCGCGACCCCGGCACGAGCATGGTCTTCGTCTTCCCTGTGGCTGAGCCCGTTCCTGGGCCCGCCGCCCCCGAGCTGGTGCCTGGGCGCCGACACCTCCGAGTGGTCTCATGAGCACCGTCACCGTCCCGGCACCACTGCTCACCTACACGTTCCACCTGCGCGACCTGGACTACACCACCGGTGGCAGCCTGCCCCTCGCCAGGGTGCACGATGTGACGGTCAGCCTCGACGTCGCCGGAGAGCCATCTGTCTGGGTCACTGGCCGGGTACTCATGAGGGACGGCACGCCCGGTCCCGGCCGCCGCAGCAGTGTCGATCCAAGCACGGCCCAGCCCGAGTGGTTACGTGACGTCCTGGCCGACGCGTTGCCTCGGCTTGGAGGCGTCTGATGGCCAGGCGGATCGTGAATGGCGACGAGCAGGACGTGCACACTGGCTGGCGCAAGCTGTACTGCTACACCCAGCGGGCCGGGGTCACCAGGCGGATCAAGACCAGGACGAACCGGCGCGAACGGCGCGAAGGCAAGGCTGAGGCTCAACTGCAGTTGGGCGAGCACGCCGCCCCGAAACCACCGCACGCACCTGTCCCACCGGCGGTGTCGTGCTCCGCCTGCTGGCTTGTCGCCACCGGGCAGGATCATCGCTGGGCTGACCTGGTGCACGACTGTGTGACACCTGAGGAAGAGAACCAATGACAACGGTGAACCTGCCCGCCCCGCTGTTCCGCAACCTGGCACAGGGGCGCCACGGTGTCTTCTTCATGGTGGCCGGGCCGCTTCCTGTGCGGAAGGCGCTGTCTCAGCTGGCTCTCGCGCTGGGTCACCCTGATGAGCCCGACCACAACGATCGGCTCGTCTTCCTGAAAGACCCACCTGGGCGAGGACCATTCCGTGGTCCGCAGATCGTCCCGACGGACCTGGAACCGAACGACTTCACTCTCCCCCTGGTCTGGTTCGACGACCCAACCGAGGCGCCCTGGCTCGCCGACGGCCTGCGGTCCAGCCGGTCACTGTGCCGAGCAGTCATCGCCGTCGTCACACGAGAGGTCCTCGACCACGAGCTGATCGCCCCGTTCCGAACCGACAAGAACGTCCTGGAGGTCTTCTGATGGCCACGTACGCAGCAAACACGAAGGTCGACTCCGGAAGCACCCGGACCGCGATCGAGAAGACGATCACCCGGTACGGCGCGAGCTCGTTCGCCTACGGCTGGGACGGCACCCGCGCGGTCATCGGATTTCACATGAACAACCGGCAGGTGCGGTTCGTCGTGCCGATGCCGGACCGCAACGACACCGAGTTCACCCGCACCCCGACGGACCTGGTCAGGTCGCCCGCCGCGGCAACCCGAGCGTTCGAGCAGGCAACCCGGCAGCGCTGGCGTGCTCTACTGCTCGTGCTGAAGGCCAAGCTGGAGGCTGTCGAGTCGGGGATCGTCACGTTTGAAGAAGAGTTTGGACAGTACGTGGTTCTTCCTGACAACCGGACGGTCGCCGAGCACACCACCCCGGCCATCGAGGCTGCGTACGCCACCGGCAAGATCCGTCCCCTGCTCGCCCTGGGGGAGTGACCGGCCACAACTGACCTGGCCCGCGGACGGCTGGCACAGGTAGAGGGAACAGTTCTCCGACACGGAAGGCATCCCTCATGCGCCAGTACCTCGACCTGCTGCACCACGTCCGCACCGAAGGCACCGTCAAGGGAGACCGGACCGGCACCGGCACCCTGTCGGTCTTCGGTCACCAGATGCGCTTCGACCTGAGCGAGGGCTTCCCGGTCCTGACGACCAAGAGGCTGCATCTGCGCTCCATCACCGGTGAGCTGCTGTGGTTCCTGCGTGGTGACACCAACGTGAGGTGGCTGAACGAGCGCGGCATCAGCATCTGGGATAAGTGGACCGACGAGAACGGTGACCTCGGGCCGGTCTACGGCCACCAGTGGCGTTCTTGGCCCACCCCGGACGGGCGCACCATCGACCAGATCGCCCGCGTGATCGAGTCGATCCGTACCAACCCGGACTCGCGCCGCCACATCGTCTCGGCCTGGAACGTGGCCGATGTCGACGACATGGCTCTGCCTCCTTGTCACACGATGTTCCAGTTCTACGTCACGCCGGGCACCGACGGTGGCCGTGGCAAGCTCTCCTGCCAGCTCTACCAGCGCAGCGCCGACATCTTCCTGGGCGTGCCGTTCAATATCGCCTCCTACGCTCTGCTGACCCACATGGTCGCGCAGGTGACCGACCTGGACGTGGGCGACTTCGTGCACACGCTCGGCGACGCGCACATCTACTCCAACCACCTCGAGCAGGCCGACGAGCAGCTGACCCGTGAGCCCGGCCCGCTGCCGACGCTCTGGCTAAACCCGGAGGTCACCGCCATCGACGCCTTCGAGCTTACCGACATCGAGGTCCGCGACTACGTGGCCGCCCCGAGCATCAAGGCGCCCATCGCAGTGTGACCCCTTGCCACCGTGGCGTTCGTGGGCAGCCTGTTGGCTCTGCAGGACCGGCCAGCGCGCGGGGACGTTCCGGCCGGAGGCAACGGAAAGGGGAAGCACATGAAGAAGGCGATCGCTGCAACAGCCGTCGGCCTGATGCTGGTGGACTCCCGGGAGATGTAGTCCTGGCAGTACAGATCAAGAAGGGCCCGGGAGGAATCCTCCCGGGCCCTTCCGTATGAGCAGCAACCAACATCCCGTTCACTCACCAGGCAAACAGGGCTTCACGGTAACCCTGGTCACCGCACTGATTTCCGAGGCAGCCTCGGCGTGGCGCCACACCACCTCCTTCGTGACGTCCAGCGAACGGAGACCCAAGATGTGCACGTTGATACCGACCGCACCAAGACCTGGCCGCCAAGAGGCAGCCGGCTGAGTATGAGTAAGAAGGACCTGCAACAGCTCCGGCGCGAGTACGAGTCGCGCGGCTGGACGGTCGAGCGGACTAGCAACGACCACTTGCGCTGGACCCCGCCGTTCAAAGCCACCCCCGTGTTCTCCGCGAGCACCCCCTCGGAGTATCGGGCCTTCAAGAACCTGCGGTCGACCCTGCGCCGGACCGAGCGGGCCGCCGGGCGCCGCACGGACTGACCACCCACTCGGAGGTGGGTCAGGCCGGGTAGAGATGCCCGTGGGAGTCGTAGAGCGCCGTGACGTCCGGTTCGGTGAACGCCATGACAGCCGCCCTCGTCTTCTCGTTTTGCAGGCTCAATGCCCGCAACTGCTTGTCGCTGTTCCAGCCGACCGCGTCAATCCGGGAGTACCTGTCGCCGAACCGCTCGGCATACTCGGCCAGGCCCTGAAGCTTGGGCAGCGCGTCCGCGAGGTGTCCACCGTGCGGGTCAACGATGTGGGCCTGCAACTGTCCGTCGTTGCGGTCGCGCGTGGCGAAGACAAGGTCGGGCTGCATCGACCCCCAGCTCTCGCCGTCTCGGTAAGCGATACGCAGCGCGGTGTTTGACCGAGACGGGTTGCGGTACCAGCCGACGACCGGCTGGCCGGTGTTCAGCTCGACCTCGAGAACCTTGGACTCCCAGGCGTTGAGCTTCAACGGGTACAGCCCGGGGCGCTTGACGTCGGAGAGCAGGTGCAGTTCCTCGGTGGGCAGGTCGACAGCCTTGTCGCCGTCCATCTTCTGGCCGTCGGTGCTGCCCGTCTCTGGGATCGCCAGCGTGTCCTGGGTGGGCTCGGTCCCTGAGTGCAGGACCGCTTCGTACTCGGCCGCCCGAGAGTTGCGTCGGCCCTCGTAAAAGGGTCGGGCCTTCGCCAACCAGCCGGAGACGATCTCCTCGGCCTTGGCCTCCACCATCGCCTTTGCGTGCGGCAGGGAGGCGTCCAGGCCCCTCAGCGTGGCCAACGCAGCCACATGAAGTTCGGCGGTCTCGATGTCCTCCTCAGAGGCCGCCTCCTTGCCGCCGTCGGTCTGCTCCAGGGTCCAGTCCAGGTAGATCTGGGCCAGCCCCTGCGGCAGTTCCTTCTTCGCGGCGGTCCAGGCGTCGGCCAGGTTCTTTCGGTCAGTGTCCAGCGCCAACTCTTGGATGCTGCCCTGCTCGCCGGCGTTGTCGAAGTCGGTGACGCTCAGTGACGCCTCCCGGATGTCTTCCACCCGGGCAGTCACCTTGTCCCGGTGGGAGCCGGCGACACCATCCAGCAGCCGACACAGCTCAGCGTTGGACGCAGTCGTCGGGTCCTCGACCACCTCGTCGGCGGCGACCAGAGCAGCCAAGGACCGCAACCGATCCATCGGCTTGCGCGGTGCCGAGGGCTTCACCCAGGACGGTAGCGACTCGAACAGCTCGAACACTTCAGGCTCGACCTTCGGGTTGCGCACCAGGTCGACGCTAGCCAGCTCCACCACAACGCCCGTGTCGTCTTCTGGGTCCCCGGCCTTCCCGGATATGTGCGCGACCACCTTGTTGAGGGTGGCCCCGTGGAACTTCGGCAGGAAGCACCAGACGGCATTCAACGTGTCGTTGCCGCCCACCACGTGGTCGGCCAGCGGGGTGCGCACGATGCGGCCGAGCAGCTGTGCGATGTGGGTCTCGTCCTTGGCACCACGCATCGAGAACAGGATCTCGGCCCGCGGGCAGTCCCACCCGGTGGTGATGGCGGTCTTGGCCAGGACCACGCGAATGGTGTCGTCGTCCTGGATGAGCTCCGGGGAGATGTATCGGACCGTGCAGTCACCCAACTCCAAGGTCTCGTGCTCGCCGAAGACGTTGACGACAGCGTCCGGTTCGAGGTCCTGGCCGTGAGCGTCCCGCCAGGCCTCTTCGATGACCTCGATGTAGCTGGCCAGGTCGCTGGTCTTCGGCTTGTCCGGCACCTGGACAACCATGACCGGCACCACGGTCCGCGTGATGTTCACGTCTGTGGCACAGTGCTCGGCCCAGTCCTTGGTCATCCCAGCCAGCACCGCAGTGGACTCGCGCAGCGTGGTGGTGTCGTAGATGCCGGCTTCGTCGGGGCGGGCCACCCGGATCTTCTTCTTCAGCAGCCCGGAGTCGCGGACAGCCTCCACCTCGACGTTGTGGCTTGGCAGGATGGTCCGCCTGGCCGCGAGCATCGCCTTGTCGAACTTGCCGGGCGTCGCGGAGATGCCCCACACCATCGGGACCGGCGACGGCTGCGGTGCGCCGTCATGGGTCCCGGAGATGATGCGCGATACGATGGTCGGTGCGTCTTTGGCTGGGGCGCTGCCACGGTGGGCCTCGTCCTGCACCACCACCAGGTCGACGTCAGAATCATTCACGGTGTTTGCCAGGGTCTGCCACAGCGACCAGGTGCGGCCCTCGCCAGGCTTCACCAGGGTGGAGGTCCTGGACAGGCGCTGGATGTTGACGAAGTAGACCTTGCTGGGCTCAAGCTTCTCGGCGTGGAATCCGGCCTCGATCTCTACCAGGTCGTCGGCGACCAGCGTGCTGGCGGACTCTTTCATGCGGAAGGCGGTCTGCCGGTTCAGCACCGGGTCGTCGGTCACCCACAGGAACACCAGGCGCCGGTCCGCTGTCACATCCAAGGTCTCCGACCCGTACAGCAGCGCCTCGATAACGCTCGTGGCGATGACCGTCTTCCCGGCGCCGGTGATGGCCGACAACGTCACCGAGGAGAGCCGGTCACGCTGCCTGTGACTGTCCACGCCCTCCCGGATGGCACCGATCAGGTCCCGCGCGGCCTCGCTCTGGTACTCCTTGAGGTCGTAACGCATCAGTTCTACTCCATGCCTCGTCGAAGGTGATTGACCGCGGCCACGAGTTCCTGGCCGAGCTTGTAGAAATTGCTCTGTGTGGGGCCGCCGGCATTCAGCTTGACCCCTGGCTGGGAGATTGCCGTCGCGCCCAGCAGGTCCCACCGAAGGGTGGCCGTCGACTCGTAGGTGGTGCCCGTCTCATTGGCGTAAGTGAGAGCCACGTCTGTGTGCTTCTCCGCCCCCACATGTGCTCGATCCTTGGGGGCGTCGTTTGGGCCAATCTGGATCCTGATGCCTTGCTTCTGCAGCGCCTCAAGGTCGGCGGCCCACACGAACCGCAGCTGTTCGCCCGGCACCAGGTCAAACGTCTCGGCGAACCGTGTCTGGAGTGATGAGGCTAGGGAGTCGACGGAGTCCTGGGGGAGGGGCGTCCGAATATCCAATCGGACGCCACGGGCGGTAGAGCGACCATGGTTTTGGAGCACTATGTCGTAGCTGTCTGGAGCGCCTATCCCTGGGACAACCCGAGCGGACACATACGGCCGCGCAGCAGCAGCAGAGTCCATGCGCATCTGGCTGAGGGTGGCTTGAGCTGTGGTCCAAGCGCTCCATGCCATCAACACCAGCGCACCGGTCGCAAGGGCCATCACGACCGTGCCAACGGCGGTGAGCCAATCGGTGAGAGTCATCTCAGTTTCCCAGGTAGTCGTTCCACAGGTGACGGCACTCGAAGCCGTCGAAGTGCTTGGCGGCCGCCACGAACTCAGCCTCAGAGTCGGTGACAATGAACACGACCTTCTGGTCGGTGAGCTCGGCAGCCAGGGCCTTCGCGTGGTCACTGCCCCACAAGGCCGCGAACCCGTCGGTTACCACGTAGGGCTCGTCAGCCCGGGCAGGGATGTCGCCTAGGGCGCCGCCGCGCATCCACAGCAACGGCGCCAGGCGCTTCCACTCCAGGTTGAGGCGCGCCCGACGTGGTGACACGTAACCCAGGTCGAAGAACTCCACGCGCTGCGGGTGCTCACCGTCGACGGGGGAGTCGTACGTCGATCCGTCCTCCCGCTGACCGGTCAGGATCGTCGTCAGCCGCGGCCGTGTCACCCTCTCGAAGACTCCCTTCGCCTTCCAGTCCGCCGACCCAGGCAGGTGGCCGTCCTTGCGGAGCTTCTTCTCCTCGGCGGCCGCCACCTCGTTGTTGGTGACCAGGATGGCCTGCCGGGTGCCGCCATCCTCAGCGTTGAGCCGCATCACAGCCTCGGCAGTCGAACCCGATCCGCCAAAAAAGTCCAGGACCACGGCCTCGGAGGGGGCGGCGAGGCGGATCCAGCGCATGAGGACCTCGTGGTCTTTGGGGAACGGGAACCGCTTGTCGCCGAGGACCGTACGAAGATGCGCCCCCGCGCCGGTGCGCTTCCGGGAGAACACGGACTCCGGCCCCATTGAATCCGACTCAGTCAGGAGCGACTTGCGGTTGATGTAGGAGTGATGATCGGCGCCAAACACGATCTGGCCCGCGTCGATCTCCTGTTGCATCCGCTCGGGGTTGGAGAAGATCCAACCCCGTCCAGGCACTTTTACTGGCTGGCCCGTCGAGGGGTGAAGCACGTCATAACGCGGACCTCCGCCTCCAGGCCACGAGATGTCCTTCAGCCGATACACCTCACCCGTCTCGTCAATCTTGGTGTAATCGGATAGCCCCTTCGACCTCGCCGGGTGATCTGCCGCCTGCATTCGCTGCCACTGTTTGACCGACAGTTCTGCTGCCTGTGCCCTTTCGGCGGGAGTAGCGCCTGTCGCATCGGCCCATGCACGGGCAGCTGCTTCAAGAATCTCATCTACCCCCGCGCGACGCTCCCGCCAGCGGACGTCGATCCCGCCCATTGCGGACTCGTCCTTGGCGTAGATCAGCATGTAGTCCGCGCCGTTGGACACATAGCGTGAGTCGTTCTTGCGTCCGCCCTGCCAGACGACGTTTGAGATGAAGTTGGACTCGCCGAACACCTCGTCCATCAGTATCCGGAGACGGTGCTGCTCGTCGTCCCCGATGGCCACGATGATGACGCCGGTGTCTTTCAGCAGGTCGTAGGCGAGCCGGAGCCGGCGGCGCATGAAAGCCAGCCATTTGGAGTGCCGGAAGCTGTCGTTGGAGTCCACCCAGCGGTCGTTGTAGACCCAGTCCTTGTTGCCCGTGTTGTAGGGCGGGTCGATGTAGATGAGGTCGACGCTGGCCCGGTGGGTGTACTTCAGGGCTCGGAGTGCGTGCAGGTTCTCCCCGGCGATCGCCACATGGGTCGGCCGGCCCGGACTGGTCTTGCCTGCGGCCCCGGTCTGCACCAGCCCCGGGTAGACCTTCGAGTCATGGTCGACCGTCACCATGACATCCGCGACAGGCACCGCGATGCTGTCGGCGTGGATGTCGCGCAGCCAGCGACCCCGGTGGCCTTCCTCCATCGGCCGCAGGGTCGCCACGCCGTCCATGACGGACAACACCTCGAGGCGTTCTGGGCCACCAGCGCGGTACTGCGCCCGGTCACCACGACGTACTGGTGCATCCACCAGGTCCAGTTCTTCCACGGTGTCCTCGAAGACAAGGCCGAACGGACGGTGGGAACCACGCGATGTCACCTCCGCGACCAGTCGGGCCCGCAGGTCGGCGTCGTTGATCTCAGAAAGCATGGAAAGGAGGTCGGCCACGGCCACAGCCTGCCAGAGGACGGCACTACCTCGTCCACACGCCACACCACCGGTGCATGATCAACCGTCCATCCAGTGCAGGCAAGGCCAAGCCGTGGCGCAGAGTTCTTCGTGAAGCCGACCGGGCCGTTGCCCTCGCCATCACAGAACTGATGGCGAGGCGGCCTGCCGACGACAACGGAGACTGGACCCTGGATGCCCTCTGCGCCCAGACCGACCCGGCGTTGTATTTCCCAGAGAAGGGGCAGAACCCGAACAGGGCTAAGGCAACCTGCGGGGCCTGTCCAGTCATCGCCGATTGCCTGGACTTCGCGCTCGATAACCGGATCGAGCACGGCGTGTGGGGTGGCGCTAGCCCGAGAGAGCGCGAAGCAATCCTTGCAGGTCGCGAAACCCAGGACCTGGCCAGTTCGTAGCTGGCACAGGTAGGTCATGGCGACAAAGTTTGGCTGGTGTCTTGACGGCCACTGTCTGCACGGGCCCCGCACCGACGGCTGCCCGGGTGAGCTCAAGGCGTTGGAGCTCACCTGTTCCTGCACCTGCCACACCGGTGATGTCCCCGAACTGTCTCTCCGAACCTTGGGAGTCGACCAAGAACGTTGGGCCACAGCCGATCCCGACCTGCCCGAGTCCGACACCCTCGAGGAGCCCGTCAGTGCCTAGCCAGACGAAGCCAGTCCCGACCAAGACGCTGTCCATCGACCAAGTCGCTACCAAGCTGGGTGTGGCCCGGCTGCACGTGTGGCGACTCGTCGAGCAGCGCGAGATCCCATCGGTGGTCATCCACGACGAGAAACGCATCGACTCCGCTGACCTGCCAGCGATTCGCAACATGTTCACCAAGGGTGTCGGCACCTTGGAGGACTTCATCGCCGGACGCCCCCGCGCCGCTGGCATCGAGGAACTGTCATGACCGCCACAGCACAGACCGACGACCCGACAGTCTCCCTGGATGCTGCGGCGAGCCTGGCCGGCATCACCCGCTCGCACCTGTGGGCACTGGTGGAGCGCGGCGAGATCGAGACCACCCAGGTCCGTGGCCCCACCCGCATCTGCCTCTCCACGGTCGGGTCGCTCAAGACCCAGCTCGCCGATGACAGCGCCGAGTTGCGTGAGCGCCTGGCCGAACTGCCTGAGCTACCTGAACTGACCGAGGAGACCACCACCGTGACCGCAGACGTTCGCCCCGGCTGGGACACCTACTTCCTAGGGATGGCTAAGGCCACAAGCGCCCGGGCCGACTGCCACCGTCGCAAGGTCGGGGCCGTCCTGGTCGATGAGGCCCGTCGGGTCATCTCGGCCGGCTACAACGGTGCGCCCTCAGGGGTGCTGGGCTGCCTCTCCGGTGGCTGTCCCCGCGGGAAGCTGACCTACGAGCAGGTCGCCGGCCTGTCCGACTACGACTCGGGGGCTGGACGCTGCGTCGCTTTGCACGCCGAAGTCAATGCGGTGCTGTATGCCGCCCGTTCGACCCGCGGGGCCACGATGTACATCAACCACGAGCCGTGCGGTCCCTGCCTGCGGACGATGGCCGGCGCTGGTATCGCCCGAGCGGTCTGGCCCGAGGGTGAATGCGACCCGGTGGCCGAGCACGTGAACCGGACCGGGACAGGGGCACCGCAGTGAACCTGAACATCCGCGACGCCGTCACCCAGGACCTGCCCACCCTGGCAACGCTGCTGCTCCCTGCCGATGGCACCGAGAAGGACCGTGGCCGCCTGGAGGGACAGCTGGCGATGGAGCTGCGCCGAGAGGTCACACGCATGGTCGCCGAGGTGGACGGTGTCCTGGTCGGTGTCATCACCGTCAACAAGATCAGCGGGCCGCCAACTCGCTACCTCATCCACCACCGCGAGAATCCGATCGGCAACTTCGAGCTCGGCAGGTTATTCGTTCACCCGGCTTACCGGCGGCGCGGCATCGGCCGGGCACTGCTGGGCGAGGTGAACTACCTGGGTCGCATCCTGACCGCGCTGCGTCCACACGAGACGGTGGCCCAGTTCTTCCTGCGCTCCGCCGGACGGGTCGCCCACGGACGGTTCAACGTTCCCTCCGGCGCGGTGCTGGTGATGGCCCAGCGCCACACCGCGTGGTCCAAGCCACTTCGCACCACCGAGAAGATCCGCGCCGCCGCACAGTAGGCAGGGCATGAGCACACACATGACCGCCTCCGCTGAAACTGCCCGGGAAGCACACCGCGACCCCTCAGGCAAGTTCGGGCACCAGCCGGCCACCGAGTCCGACACCGACCTGACCACCGGCACCGACCTGGACCGCATCATCACCGAGCAGAGCCAGGAGATCGGTGAAGCCTCGACCATTCACGAGGAGGCCACCAAGCGCCTGGTCAAGGCGTCCCTGATCAGTGCAGCGGCCATCATCCGCAAGGAGTACCCGAACGCCCAGACGATGGTCCTAGAGGACAACGACGAGGGCGGGATCCACTGGAGCGCCAAGGACGCTGACGGCGACGAGATCGACGACCTTGAGGAGGACGATCAACTCCGCGACGAGCTGTGGGACTGCGCCAGTGGGGTCGAGATGAACCGTTCCCAGTACCTCGCGCCATACGCCAAGGGCCACGACCAATCCGACACCGGTTTCGTCTGGACGGGTGCCATCGAGGTTGACCACGACAGCGGGATCGTCGAGAGCATGGAGGTCGACATCGACGAGATGCTGACCCGCTTCGGACCGCGCCGCACAGTGAGCCAGGCATGAGCACCCAGACTTTCCAGGAGCACCAGCACCCGCGGGGGCCCCAAGGGCAATTCGCCACCAAGCCCGCGTCCGAGACCACCACCCGGCTCGCTCCGCCCGGCAACGACCAGACCGTCATGACCGGGGCGCTGAACGACCTGGGGATTGACCGCTCATGCCTCCACACCGATGAGCAGGGCGTCTCGATTCAGCCGAACACCGACACCGGCATGGCGATCTACATCGACCGTGACGACGAGGGCTACACCGTCTACGCGAAGAGCTGGGGCGGGACCGGTCCGGACTCCTACGACAGCGACGACGAGCTCTACCGAGGCGAGAACCTGGACGCAGCTCTCGACAGTGCGTTCGCCCGCGCCGATGAGGCAGCCGAACACGGGTGGCCGGTCATGACCGAGCCCGAGCCCGAGCCCGAGTCTGGATCTTCTTCGATCTGGACCGGGAGCACCGCTGATCAGGGCGAGTACGACCCGCCTCCGTTCTGATCAGCACTCTGCACGGGCCCGTTTGGGCATGTTCACCTATGTGAGCACTTCCACGTCGTCGATCGAGCGAGCCCGGGTCAAGTTGCCGGACGGGTTCGACCCTGCGCGGCATGAGGCGGCGATGTGTAAGAAGGTGTCCGAGAGCACCGGCAAGGAAGGCTGGCGGCTGTCCTCGGTGGACGGTGAGCACGGCATCTTCATCCGGCACTCCGCAGTCACCACGGTCACCAAGAAGGCCGACAGTTTCGACGTGAAGCTACCCGGCGGCACCAAGCCCGCTGACGGTGACAAGCTCGCGGCCTCCCTGGCGGACACCTACTCCGACTACGGCGTGGTGATGACCAGGTTCGAGCCGTTCCTGGGCAAGGCGACGCTCTCGAAGATGACCGAGGACGCCCTGCGCTGCCGCGGTGCCGTCTCCACAGCTATCGGGGTCAAGCCCTGGGAGGTTCAGGTATCACCGACCTCTGACGGCGGGTTCAACCTGGGGCTACCGAAGACCTACGTCTCATCCAAGCACTACGACAAGTTGGTCGAGGTCGCCACCGACGTGGTCGGCACGGTCGGCTGGCGGGTGAAGGTGAACCCGCAGACCCTGACCGCAACGTTCATCCCCGGCGACCCGCCGCTGTTCCCCAAGGCCATCCCGTCACCCATCAAGACCCTCGGCAATGGCGACGTCCAGATGACCCCACTGGGGGTGACTCTGCCCGAGGAGGGCGAAGGTGTCGGGCCGCTGGAGGTCATCGACTGGGCGGCCTCCGCGTGGGGCCTCGTCGCGGGGACGCCAGGCAGCGGAAAAACCGTCCTGCTCAGTTGGCTGATCGCTCAGCAGCTCGCGGACGGCGCCTCCGTCGCCATCATCGACGACTCCGAGAAATCGGTCGACTTCCTATGGGCCAAGCCGTTCCTACGGGAACACGGCTGGGGCTGTGACTCTGAGGCCCACGCGGTGACCGCCCTGGCGCTCATCTACGAGGAGGGCAAGAAGCGCTCGAAGGTCCTGGCGGAGATGGGGATTCCCAACTGGCTGAACATGCCAGCCAAGGACCGCTTCCAGCCGATCTTCGTGGTGGTCGATGAGTTGTCTGCCCTGACGGTGATGGACCCCGTGCCCAAGGGGGTGCCGAAAGACCACCCGATCGTCATGGAAATCAACCAGATGAACTTCCTGCGGGCACTCATCTCGCGGTTCGTCAACAAGATCATCGCCGAGCAGCGGTTCGTCGGGATCCGCATGGTGCTGTCCACCCAGGTCACCAACGCCTCCACGGGTCTGCCGCCGAGCCTCAAGAACAAGATCGGGCACCGTGTCCTGGCCGGGTCGAACCCGTCCAGGCCGGCGCGCAACCAGGCGTTCAACGACGAGTCAGGTGTCGTCGACGTCCCCGAGCACGTCAAGTCATCCGGTGCCCATGCCCGCGGTGTCGGGGTGGCCGATCTGGAGGGCCATGCCTCCGTGGTCTACAAGTCGTTCTACGCCGACGAGAAGGACTACGCCAAGAAGCTGACCGAGCTCGGGCTACCACTGAACAAGAAGGCGTCCCCGACCGGCGCCCAGGTGGCCGAGCACGCCCCTGACCTGTCCGAGTCGGAGGAGTCAGGCGTCCCAGACCGCGCCGAGGCGCCCCGCGGTGACCTCCCGCCCTCAGGCAAGCCCCTGCCGGCAGACTCGCCTTTCGGGCCCGGCCAGACACCGACCGACATCGACGGCAAGCCGTTGCGTGGTGCGGCCGCCGCTGCGAAGGCGCTGAAGGCACCTGCTGCACCGGCCGGAACCGGACCGATCTGCCCGGCTTGCGACAAGCCCATCGACCCGTCCAGCGGCGACTGTGGCTGTCGCTGGTGAGCACGATTGTCGTCGAGGTGCTCCGCCGTGAAGACCCCACCGGGTTCCGGCGAGCCCACCGGCTGGTCCGCGCCTACCTGAGCGGCCTGCACGGGGACCTGCGACCGAACAGGCTGACGCAGAGACACGCCCAGGTACTGCTCGACCTGGCATCCACCAGGAGGTCCGTGGTGGCACTGGCAAGCGTCGGTGACCGAGACGTCGGGGTGGCGCTGCTCTACCCGGAGCCTGACGTGGCTGAGCTGGCCGTTCTCTACACCGCCCCTGCCTACCGCCGCGCCGGGGTGGCGACCGCCCTCCTGCGTGAACTGCTCGGCCGTGACGTCTTCCCGGTGTCCGCGACCGTCGAGCAGCAGGACCGCGCGGCCACCGCCCTGGCCGCCTCGCTCGACATCTACCCGACGTGTGTTCAGGAGCCGGGCCGTCTGCGATTCGAGCTGACCGCGCCACACCAACGGGGCATCGCAGCAACGAGGAGCTGAACCATGCAACTACCGACTGACCCGCGCCTCTACCTGGGCCTGCGCGTCGGGGTACTGGTCCTCTTGGCCGCCTGCGTGGTCTTCAGCCTCGAGTCTGGCAACCCAGACCTGGCGGCTCTCTGTCTCATCCTCGGTCTACTGCTGTGGGCGACAGTCCGATTCACACAGTCCCGCAGTTTCGCCCCTGCTCCGTCGTGGGCGGCTCGGTCACTGTTCTGGGTGGACCTCGTGGTCACCCTGACTGTCTTGGGCTACCTGGTCCAGCACGACCCGTGGGGTGTCGTAGCGGCTTTCGCCCTCGCAGGTGTCCTGGTCGGGTGCACCGGGGTCGCACTCGTCCGCGACCTCATCGCCCGAGCAGCCAGGCCCCGACACGTCGTCCGGTTCGTCCTGCTGGTGGCGGTCGTCGGGGGCACCGTCGCCTACATCCTGCGCGCCACCAGCGTCGGGTGGGACCTCGCCTGGGCCACACAGCTGCTCAGCCTCGCCGCCGCCTGCGCCTTCATCGGGGCTGGGCTCGGACTCCTCCTGCCACGTCCGCCACACCACCTTCCTGATACCGCCACGACAAGGAGCTGACCACCATGTGCATGGGCCGAACTCACGTCCTGATGACCGGGGCACTGGCGACACTGGCCGCCCAGCCGCTGGCCAACATCTTCCTGGACCGCAATATGAGCGCCGGTGAGGTCGTCGCGTTCGGCGCGGTCACCGCCGGGTACGGCCTGCTGCCTGACCTGGACCACCCGCAGGCCACCCTGGGGCGGGTACTGGGCCCGGTCACCAAGGCCATCGCCACCGTCACCGCCACCGTATCCGGCGGGCACCGCAAGGGCACGCACACCATCTGGGCGGCGATCCTGGCGGTGCTCGGGGTCACCTGGGTCGTCAGTCAGGACTTCGCTGCGCACCCGGAAGCCATCTTCATCTTCATCAGTCTCTTCCTGGTCGCGATGATCCTGCGCTTGGGCCCGAAGCCCCGCAGCGGCCCGGCTGAGTTGACCTACGCGGCCATCGCAGCGGCAGGGACGGCAGCCATCGTCTACTTCGTGCCAGTCGGTGGAGACGGGCTGTGGTGGCTCCCATTCGCCGTAGGGGCTGGCATCATCGGCCATGTGCTGGGCGACATCTTGACCACCGAGGGCGTCCCGGTCTTGTACCCGCTGTTCCCCAAGTTGGTCGTCAAGTTCCCGATCCTGGGCTCGACCGACAGCGCTCGTGAGCACGGGTTCGCCTGGGTCTGCACCGTCGCCTGGATGGGGGGCGCGTGGTTCGCGCTGTCTGGCGCGGGGCTGCTCTGATGAGCGATGGACTGCTCCACGCCGTTGGCTGGAGAGAGGGCCTCATTGACGACCTGGGGCGGCTGTTTCCCAGGCTGGTCAACAGGTTCCGGCCTGAGTCACCACGGTCCCTGTGCGGCGTCTCTCTTGTGGTCGACACACAACCCGATGGGCCGATTGCCAGGGTGCTGTGCCAGGCGTGCTTCCCGAAAGCCTGTGCCTCGTGACTCTGCCCATCCAGAGCCAGGAACGTCTGGCCGAGTTGGCTGCCCTAGAAGACGGTTGGCTGGACGGCTCGGGTCTGGCGGTCGCCGCGGACTGCCTGGACAGGGCAGCTAAGTTCATGGCCACCGACGGACACCTGCGACCTGAGCAGTACTCGATCTTTCCCACCGAGGACGGGGGAGTGCTGCTGGAGCACTTCGGCGAAGAGCTCTGCATCTCCATCGAGTTCTACCGGTCCGGCAACATCGACGTCTGGGCAGCGGACAGTGCGGCGTTCCTGAAGCGGAAGGAGACTCTGCTCGAGGTGACCGTCGACACAGTGACTGACGCCGCCGAACAGATCGGCTCGGCATCTTCTCAGTTAACTGGCTAAGCGATAAGACACCGGGCGCCACACCAGGGGGTGCAAGTAGCGTTTCCACCCGAGAGGCCACCACCATGCTGCAGAGCCTGCCGCAGTCTGTCATCGACACAGCCACTGGCATCCAGGGGCTCAACCTGGACCACACCTTCGAGGTCGAGGGCCACCCTGGCGTCTACGCCGGCTGGGGCTTCGACCAGGGGTTCGGTGACGTGTTCGAGCCCGAACTGTGGTTCGACCACCTACCCGACCGCAGCATGGCAACCATCATCTCGGTCGTGGCCCGCAACGAGGAGGCGGGTCGGATGTCTTTCGGTGTCGCCGACTCCCTGGAACAGATCCTCGAACGCCTGGCCTGGCTGACGACCGACGAGCAGGCTTACGCCCTGACCGCCAACCCTGTGACCCGAAAGGACAGTCCCGGCTTTCGGTGGCACAAGCACGGCCCCTACATCGGGGACTTTACCGACCGGGCCGAGCGCCTCGGCGACTGCAACCCGGCCATCGAGTCGGTCGTCACATTCGCCGTCCACCAGTACCGCGACCAGTGTTGACCTGCATGTTTGTCATAGACCGAAGACATCTTCCGGTTATGACAAACATCGACCGCACAGTTAGCAGAGCGTGACCACCTCGACCTTCGACACGACCCAGCATCCCCGCGGCGCAGATGGTCGCTGGGTCACCACCGGCGCCGGGGAGTCGGACGCCGACCTGTCCACGCACCCGGTGATCCTTGGCCTGGTGGACATCCCCGAGCCAGTAGACGCCGCCCTGGACACCCTCCGGGCTGCCGGAATGCGGCCCGTCCTGGTTGGCGGGTCGGTTCGTGACGCCCTGCTTGACCCGGACCTGAAGCCCAAAGACCTGGACTTCGAGCTGTACGGCGCCCGCTCTCCCGCCGAGGTCGCTCGACTACTGGGACCACATGGCCGCATCGACGAGGTGGGTGTCTCGTTCGGCGTCATCAAACTCACGGTCCCGGATGGCGACGGCACCCATGACATCGACCTGACCCTGCCCCGAACCGACTCCAAGGTCGGCGAGGGCCACCGCGGGTTCGCGGTCACCACCGACCCGGACCTGTCCTTCGAGGAAGCGTCCGCCCGGCGCGACTTCACCATCAACGCCATCATGTGGGACCCGGACACCGGTGAGCTGATCGACCCGCACGGTGGTGCCGACGACCTCCAGGCCGGCACACTGCGGCACGTCTCCGATGCTTTCGACGACGACCCGTTGCGTGTCCTGCGTGGCGTCCAGTTCGCTGCCCGCTTCGACATGGAGATGGCAGCGGAGACCATCCAGCGTTGCCGCACCCTGGCACCGACCTACGACCAGCTGGCCGCCGAACGGGTCTGGGGCGAGCTCGACAAGGTGTTCACCCGCGGGGTCCGCCCCTCCCGAGCCCTGGAGGCCCTGGAGCAAACCGGCTGGCTCAAGCACTTCCCGGAGCTGGACGCCACCCGTAGCACTCCGCAGGACCCGGTCTGGCACCCCGAGGGCGATGTCTACACCCACCTGGGCCTGTCCGCTGATGAGGCCGCGTCCCGAGCCGACGCCGACGGGCTGTCACCGGACCGCCGCGCCGTCGTAGTTGCCGCCACTCTGCTGCATGACGTCGGTAAGGTCACCCACACCCAACACCAGCCTGATGGCCGCATCACCAGTCACGGCCACGCTGAGGCCGGTGAGCAGCCGACCCATGAATTGTTAACCCGCCTGGGCGCACCCAAGACGTTGACTACCAGCGTCACTGCACTGGTCCGTGAGCACATGAACCACCAGGGTGTCGGCAAGGATGCTCGGCCCAGTATCGGTGCTGTCCGCCGGTTGCAGCGACGTCTGGACGCTTCCGGGACCAACCTGTCCGAGTGGTCCATCGTGGTCGCCGCAGACGCAGCCGGCCGCGGTCCAGGAGCCAAGTCCGACCCGTCACAGGTCTGGTTGGAGGTGGCCGCTGAGCACCAGGTGACGCAACGGCCCGCGCCCCGTCTCCTCACCGGGCGGCACCTCATCGGCACCGGAATGAAGCCCGGACCCGGGTTCAAGTCAGTCTTGGCGGACGCCGAGCTGGCCCAGGACAACGGGGAGTTCGACGACGAGGCCGGTGCCCTGGCCTGGTTCGCCGCCCGAGGTTAACCGACCAGCCGCCACACCACCTCAGTACAACGGAACAGGGAAGCCAGCGTTAAAGCCTGTGGGGCAGCATCTGGGTGTGCCGTTTTGGTCCAGGCCAAGGACGACTGGGGTGTTCTAGGCACAAAGTCCCGTGCCCTCGGTTTCTCACCCTGTAGCGGCGTACCTGCGCTGGCCTCTGCTCCGTCGTACTCCCCGCACAGTGTGACTGTCATGAGCACGCAACTGGGTGCAAACGCCGTCAACCAGCGCGAACAGGACCGCGATCGCTCGGGCCGGTTCGGTCCGTCCACCGCGCCGGAGTCCGATCTGACCGTCCTGCCCGGCGGGCTCCGTCCTGCCCTGCACGACTACGAGAGCGACGAGACCTTCCACTACCCGCAGGCCAACGACCTCGACAAGGTGGTGACCTACGGCAAGGAGGCCGCTGCAGCCCTGGCCGCCTCCGGGTTGGGCACCTGCGTGACCGTCAACCATACCGCCGCCGCCTGAGTCACCTGACCGACAGGAGTACCCATGTCTGAGAACCAACTGACCCTTGAACGCACCCTTCTGGCCCGGGACGCAGGCGCCGTCAGGTGGTCCCTGGCAGTCCTCAACGACAACAGCCGGCCTCTCACCAGCAGGCTGCCCGCCGAAGCGGTCTTCCCCGCCGAGGCAGACCGGACCACCGTCACTGTCGTGTCCACATCAATCAACGGGATGTTCGACGCCGAGGACCTCGACGGGTCGTTTACCGTGGCGCCGGGTGGGAAGGCAGAGCTCGAGTTGAGCGCTAACCTCCTGCCTGAGCACGTCGGCTGAGGAGACGCCTTGGCTATCCGGGCGATTGCGACCGACTATTCCGGCATCACCTTCATCTCTACCCTCGAGGCTGACTGGGCGAAGAACCTGGACGCCTGCGGTATTCGGTGGAACTACGAGCCGGAGGGCGTGAAGCTGCCGTCGGGCACCAACTACCGTCCCGACCTCTACCTGCCGAGGGTCACCACCTGGCTGGAGGTGAAGGGCCCGCACGACCAGCGCATTGACAAGCCGCACGGACTGGCGGTCGCCTGCCTGCACTCAGCCGGCTGCTCATCTAATGACCCGGGGGAGAGGACAGAAGTCAACCCCAAGGCCACCTGTGCGTGTGGGTTCGGCCTGCACTTCCCGTGGCGACTGGTAGTGGTCGGCCGGCCCGGCAACGGCGGCAAGCTCACCTTCCACGGCGCACCCCACCCGCGCTGGGAAGACCCGCAGATCGTGCTGAACCGGTGCTTCGCCTGCCACCAGGTGAGCTTCGTGGACGCCGCCTCCGGCCTGCGCATCTGCCGACGCTGTCACACCCTGGACGAAGCCGGGTTCGTGACCGACGGCACCTGGGCCGAGGGCATCCACCCGTCCGGGTCGCTGAACTTCACGCGCGTCGAACCGCCCCGCGGCGGCCGCCGTCCCCGCAGGAAGCGCTAATCGGCCTGCGCGGCCAGGGCGTCGTGCAGGGTGACCGGCTTCAGTCCCCAGGCGTCCAGGCCGACGTGGATCATCGGGCTGCCCAGGGTTGACTCGCGGAACCGGACGTCGTCGTGGACGTGGCCGTGCATCAGTAGACGACCCTCATCGCGCAGCCGCCACTGGGTCGCGCGGTCAACCTCGTCGGGTCGGTCAGCTCCTTCTCCGTCGTACGGGAAGTGGGACAGCAGGACGGTCTGGCCCTGGTGTCGGAGGGTGGCCATCGTCTGCACGGTGTCGAAGAACTCGAGGTACTCGTCCAGGTAGACGTGGGCGTTGCGGTTCATGCCGTGCGCTCGGTCGTGATTGCCCAGCACCAGGTGCTTGCGGCCCGGGACGTGGTTGAACCAGCGCAGCGACTGCACCCGGTTGCCCAGGGCCACATCACCGAGCACCCACAGGTGGTCGTCGCACCCGACCCGGCGGACCAGGTTACGGACGATGGCCTCGTCGTGGGCGCGCACGCTCGTGAAGTGGCGCATCTCGGCCATCCTCTCGTGCCCGACGTGCGTGTCGCTGGTCAGCCAAGTCTCGCTCATGCCCTGGTGGTGTGGCGGGACAACGACGCAAGGACAGGGACCAGGTGACTTCACCTGGTCCCTGTCCTTGTGTCGTGCAGTGGGTCAGCTGGTCACTTGCACCAGGGCGTGCTCGGGAACATGAAGCAGCCCTTCCACCAGTCCAGGATGTCGTTTGCCAGGAAGAACAATGTGCTCACCTCCCCTCGGCACACGCGAGCGGCCCGGCCGGCCAGCTCTGGTGGCCTGGTCACTGTGCGGCGGCATGTTTGTATCACCGTCGGCACGCCACACCAGTGAACTATGCGCACCAAGACCTTCGTCGGAGCCGTCCTCATCCTTACTGTCGCAGTCACTGGCTGCCAGCCGAACAGCGACCAGGCACCGACCGCGGACCAGGGTGGAGTCACTGTCGCCGCGCAGGAGACCACCGACACCACCGAGCAGGTCGAGACGGGCAGCGCGATGGACGCCCTGGATGGCCTGCGCATCATCGCCCACGACATCGCCCCGTATGACCGTGAGGCTGCCTTCGGCGGGTCCTGGACCGACTCCGACGGAAACGGCTGCACCACCCGCCAGGGCGTCATGAAGCGTGACGCCACTGAGTGGGTCGACGAGGATGGTGACTGTCAGTCCGAGCAGGTCGTCATCGCCGACCGTTACACCGGCACCGCGTTCGTCGCGACCAACGTTGGCGACGCCCACACCGAGCATGTTGTCTCCGCCCATGACGCCTGGCTGACCGGGGCGCAGAACCTCACCCAGGATGAGCGCGAGGCCTTCTACCAGGACCCGCTGAACCTCATCACAGTCGAGGGCAGCGTGAACATGTCCAAGGGTGACAAGAACGCCGCCCAGTGGCTGCCGCCGTTCGAGGGCGGGCACTGTGAGTTCGCCGCCCAGCAGGTCACCGTGAAGGCCAAGTACGACCTGGGTGTCACCGATGCCGAATACGTGGCCCTGTCCGACATCCTCGCCGGTTGCTCCGACCAGGGACTCATCACCCTCGACGACCTGGCCGACACCCCGGTCTTCCACGAGGCCACCCACCTGACCGGCGGCAACGAGGCTGAGGCGCAAGACGTCAACCCGGCCCCGTCCACCGGCACTGAGCCTTTCGAGAACTGCACCCAGGCCCGCGAGGCCGGCGCCGCCCCGCTGCACAAGGGGGAGCCGGGCTACGGCGGGCACATGGACGGCGACGGCGACGGGGTTGCCTGCGAGTGAGCCGGCTGGCTGCTTTCCTGTCCCAAGATCGCCCCGGCCTGTGGCACTGACAACGGATTCCCGTACGCGCCCCCGCAGCCGATGAGCAAGGCAGCCCGGTCACCGCAGCACTGGACGCCTCCATGCCGGACTTCGCCAGGGTGCTCACCAGGTGGACTCCGCTGGGGTGAACCGGCAGGCTGTCACCATGGATTCCATCACCGCCTCCGGGCGTCACGAGGCTCAGCTGATCGAGCGCATAGAGTCCGCCATGTACCAGTTGAGCGCCGCGGAGGAGGGGGTCCGGGCGGCACGGGAGCGACGCGACACCGCGGTCCGTGCAGCAGTCCGCGCGGGGGCACCGGTGGCAGCGATCGCCAAGGCCGCCTCCGTCTCTGAGGCCATGGTCTCCCGGCTGGCGAACTAGCCCTCCTCGGCCATTGCTGTCCCGACCTCGCGCCCGACCTGGTAGGAGTCGTGCTTGGTGATCAGGGATGGGCGGGGGTCGGCGAGCATGTCGGCGGCGAGCTGGGCGTCGAACCCGGTTCGCAGACGCAGGCCCGGCTCGGAGTCGTGCGCCGTTATGAACAGCTCCATCCGGGTACTGGCGGCCTCGAGGTGCACCCCTGCCTCCACCTTGCCGACGCTGACACCGAGGGCGATCCCGCGAGTGGTGGGGTAGGCGACCCGCTTGGCCGGAGTCGGTGCCTTCTCGCGCGTGTTCGGCGCGGCGGCCAGGACGTCAGCCAACTTGGCCGACACGTCCTGGTCCAGGTCGCCCAGGCCGCGGTCGACCCAGCCTTTCAGGAGCAGCGAGTGGGTCTTCGTCTTTGTCGTGGTCATATCTCACCGGTGTGGCGTGCCCATCCATTCCAGACGCCACACCACCAGTCCATGAACACCACACAGAGCACCCAGCACACGCTTCCCGCGACCGACCGCCAGGTCCCCGCCGGCATCGGTGCGTACAGCATCAAGGCGTACAAGTCGATGCTCACAGACACCGGCCTGCGTGACACCGCCAAGCTCTACCGGGGCGCCACCCTGGTTGGCAGCGTCAACGGCGACGACTTCGGCGGCCAGACCTACCTGCGCCCCGAGTCGATGGACGAGCACGCGCTGTTCGTCAACGCCTGCGGGGACGAGACCGAGGAGGACGTGCTGAACGCCCTCATGCTGAACGCCCTCGCTGCCCAGGAGATGAACAAGGTGCTCCGCAAGGGCAAGCTCCTGTTCGTGCGTGCCGGGGAGGCCGTCACCGAGCCACGCACCATCAACCTGCCGATGTCCAAGACCACGCTCAGTGACATCAAGACCATGCTCGCCAAGGAGGAGTTCCAGACCGGCCTGGCCAAGAAGTTCGGCGCAGGCTCCCGCTTCTGGGACAGCCAGGTATGGGTCAACATGTGATGGACCTGTACGTGGAGACCCTCAGGCTGGTCGCCACCCCCGCAGTGGTCACCAGCCTGGCCGTCGCCTGTGCGCTGTACCTGCTGCGGTGGCGATTGCAGCGCGTCGACCTGGTTGCCATCAGTCATTTCTCTGACGACTACCCTGCGACGGTGGTGCCCTGGCGCCGAAACAGCCTGGCCGTCAGCATGGCCGAGTTCACTTTCGCGCTGGTCTGGCTGCTGTGGTTCGGCGGGGCAACCCTCGCCCTCGTGCTCGGTGCCCTCTACGGTGACCTGGCCCAGGAGGTGGTGCTGGCCGGGCTCGACAGCGCGGCGGATGCCCTTGGACCCTGGTACCTGGGTCTCTTCGGCACCTTGGTAGCGGCCTCACTGATGTCCCGGGCACTGGGGCACGCCAGCCACAGGGAGGGTGCCGGGTGCTCCGCGAGGTTGGACCCCGAGTTCGGGAGCCGACACAACATGACCAGTGGGGATGCCGTCGAGGTCTTCCTGGTAGGTGATGAGGCCCGGGCCGAGCTCCAACTGATGGACCCGGTCCCACGCTGGACTCCGCGACCACACTGAGCGCCACACCAGGTCGTCATGAACATCATCTTTGACGGACCGGCACCGACCGTCTTCACCGCCCGGTGCCCGAGGTGTAGTCAGCCGCGACGTCGCCACCTGGGGGCGGGGTACTTCATGCCCACCGGTGGCGGGTGCTCCTGCCCGCAGTCGGCCCCGGGTGCCGTCACCGAGGTCAGTCTCGCGGGGTGCTCGTTCTCCGTCGCCGCCGACGGGATCATCACCGCCCGGCTCGGTGTGGACGTCGAGACCTTCAAGCCGTTTACCGGCGAGTGGGGTTCCTTCCTGGTCGGTGCCGGCTTCTGTCCGGCGGCGGTCCTGGCCGCGGTGGTCAACGATGCGTGAGCCTGCCAAGAACCCCTGCGGTTCCTGCCCCTACCGTCGCGACGTGCCCTCCGGGGTCTGGGACGCCAGCGAGTACGCCAAGCTGCCCGCCTACGACGCCGACACCTCGAACCAGCCGACAGGGGTCTTCCTGTGCCACCAGCGCAGCGGAGCAGTGTGCTCGGGCTGGGCGGGCTGCCACGACATGGACGAGAGCCTGGCCCTGCGCCTGGCCGTGGCGATGGGAACCTTGGACGCCACCACGGCCCGGCAGGTCGTCGACTACGTCAGCCCGGTGCCGCTATTCGACACAGGTGCGCAGGCTGCCGAGCACGGCCTGGCTGAGCTGACGGAGCCGGGGGAGAAGGCGGCCAGGACGATCGGCAAGCTGGTCCGCAAGGGTGTCGCCGCGGCAGGTTGGACACCACGCCACACCAGCCGGTTATGAACGCCAGGGCCCGCGCCGCTCCCTTCGACCTGGCCACCGAGACCACCTTCAATGAGCCCGGCGTTCAGGTTCCGTCTGCGCCGGCGAGCACCCCGAGACCTTCTTCCCGCAGGCCGTCGCCGACCTGGCCCGCGCCCAGTCCGTCTGTGCCGGCTGCCCACTGATCGAGACCTGCCTGCGCACCGGGATCAAGCGAGGCGAGTACGGCGTCTGGGGTGGGGTCCTCCTCGAGGCCGGAGCGCCCACCACCGACCTGCACATCGAGCGCGGACCGAACTGCAAGCCGGACCGCCGGCGCCACACCAAGACCGCATGAGCCGAACCATCCGTCGCGGGTACGACCGCACCACCGGAGCCGTTCACGACACCAAGTCACGCGCCGACTGGTCCTGCGGCAACCCGGCCTGCTGCGGCGGCAAGGAGGCACGCGCCCGTCGTCGAGCAGCTCGGGCGCGCGCCCGAGCTGCAGTGCGACGCCAGGAACTCCGGGACTGAGCTGGCCGCTATGTGGCAGGCCAATCCGGGGGAGTGATGCACCACACAGTGCTGCCTGTGTGTCGAGCGGCCGCATCCGCGTTATAGTCATAGTGACTAAGAAAGAGGAGGGCCCCCGATGAGCACCCCGGCACTGCATACAGACCAGTACGAGCTCACCATGCTGTCCAGCTTCGTCGAGACCGGCCTGGTCATCCAGGACGCCGCCTTTGAGCTGTTCGCCCGCAGGCTGCCCGCTGGCCGCCGGTTCGGCATGGTCGCCGGACTCGGGCGCTTCCTGGACTCCCTCGACGGCTTCCGGTTCGAGGACGCTCAGGTGAACTGGCTGCTCTCCACCGGCAAGGTCACGCCGCTGTGCGCCGGGTACCTGCGCGACTGGACCTTCACCGGTGACATCGACGCCTACCCCGAAGGCAGCACCTACTGGCCGAACAGTCCCGTGCTCTCCGTGCGCGGCAAGCTCGGTGACGGCCTGGTGCTCGAGACCCTGGCTCTGTCGATGTTCAACCACGACAGTGCGATTGCCAGCGCTGCCGCCCGCATGGTTCACGCCGCCGGACGCCGCCCCCTGATCGAGATGGGATCCCGGCGCGTCCACGAGGAAGGCGCTGTCGCGGCCGCCCGAGCCGCCTACATCGCCGGATTCGAGGCCACCTCCAACCTTGAGGCCGGCTTCCGTCACGACATCCCCGTCGTCGGCACCGCGGCCCACGCCTTCACCCTCGCGCACACCGACGAGCTGACCGCGTTCCGGGCCCAGCTGTCCACGCACGGCGTCACGACATCGCTGCTGGTCGACACCTACGACACCTCGACCGGCATCCGCAACGCCGTCCGGGCCGCCAACGAGATCGGTGCCGACGGGCCTGGTGCTATCCGGCTGGACTCTGGCGACCTGCTCGAAGAAGCACACCGGGCACGCATCCTGCTCGACACCCTCGGCGCCACCCACACCAAGATCGTCGTGACCTCCGACCTGGACGAGTACGTCATCACCGACCTGGCCGGCGGACCCATCGACAGCTACGGCGTCGGCACCCGCCTAGCCACCGGATCCGGTCACCCAACCGCCGGGATGGTCTACAAGCTGGTCGAGGTGAACGGCCGGCCGGTGGCGAAGAAGGCAGCCGGCAAGGGCGGCACCGGGGGAGCCAAGACCGCCTACCGGCTCGCTGACGGCACTGAGGGTTACAGCCTCGACGGGAGTGTCCCGGCAGGTGCTGCCACTGTTGCTGTGCCGGTAGTTCGCAGCGGCCAGGTGCTTGAACACGCCGACGTGCACAGCGCCCGAGCACACGCCGCACAGCAGTTGGTCAGCCTGCCACCGGCCGCGCTACAGGTCTCAGACGGGGCCGCTTACCGGACGTGCACACCTAAGACCACCCGCATCACCGAACAGATTGAGGTTGCATCGTGAGACGCGCATTGATCGTCGTCGACCTGCAGAACGACTTCGCCGAAGGAGGTGCCCTCGGTGTGACCGGCGGCAAGGCAGTCGCCCTGGCCGTCAACGAACACGTGTCGGCGCACCCGTCCTGGTACGACCTGGTGGTCACCACCCGTGACTTCCACTCAGCCGAGGGCGACAACGGCGGCCACTTCGCGGAGCAGCCGGACTTCGTCGACACCTGGCCGGTCCACTGCGTGCAGAACACTCACGGGGCCAGGTTCATCCCCGAGTTCGACATCAGCCCGGCAGGCCTGCACATCATCAAGGGCATGGGCCGGCCTGACTACTCCGGCTTCCAGGGGGTCAACGTCAACGACGAGGCCACCGACCTGGAGACCGCACTGGACGCCCGCGGCATCACCCACGTCGACGTGGTGGGCCTGGCCGCAGACCACTGCGTGAAGGCCACCGCCCTGGGCGCAGCCGACCGGAACTACCGGACCCGGGTACTGGCCGACCTGAGCGCCGCGGTGACCCCAAGCACCTGGACCGAGATCGTGACCGAACTGACCGAGTCCGGCGTCGAGGTCCTCGGCTCTCCGGTGGGGGCGATCGTGTGAGCGCCACCACGAGCCTGGCCCTGCCGACCTCCCGGACCAGCACGGAGCACTGGGACGGTGTGGTCCGCTACGACTCATCCGAGGGCAACGTCTCCAAGCATGTCTTCACCACCGGGAACGCCGTGGCCGAGTCGGTGCTGTACCGCTACCCGACGTTCGCCGACCGGACCGTCATCTGCTGCTCGACCCAGTCCGGCTGCCCTGTCGGGTGCCGGTTCTGCGGGGCCGGTGACGCGTTCGTGCGCAACCTGACCACCGCGGAGATCGTCGACCAGCCGTTCCACCTGCTCGAAGACATCGTGGCCAGCGAGGTAGCTTCCGACTCCATCGGCTCGTTGCAGATCATGTTCATGTCGATGGGGGAGCCGCTGCTGAACCTCAAGGCGCTCACCCCGGCCATCCGCGAGCTGAACGAGCGTTACCCGGGCGCCCGGCTGCTGGTGTCCACGTCCGGCCCGCGGGTCGACTACGAGCCGTTCCACCAGCTCAGCGAGCAGATCGACACGGTCGGGCTGCAGTTCAGCGTGCACGAGTCGACCGACGAGGCCCGCGACACCCTGGTCCCGTTCAAGGCGAAGCTGACCCTGGCGCAGATGGCTCAGACGGGTGAGCAGTGGGCCCAACTCATCGGACGCCGCCCGTTCTTCAACTACTGCGTGCACGACCGGAACGACACCGACGCTGACGTGGCCCGGCTGCGTGACCTGTTCGACCCGGCCATCTGGGAAGCTACCCTGTCGGTCATCTGTGAGCGGGACGAGACGATGACCGTCGCCCACGCCCGCCAGCGGTCGCTCACCGAGGGCTTCATGACCAAGATGCTGACCGCCGGCTACTCCACCAGGATGTTCGACCCAGCTGGGCAGGATGACGTCGGGGGTGGCTGCGGCCAGCTCCACTACGTCCAGAAGTGGTTCGATGACCACCCCAAGTTCGCCCGCCGCAGCGCCGGATCTGGGCTACCCATCGTGCACGCCCCGGAGGGATGATCCTCTTGACAGAAGAGACCTACGACCCGTCCGCCTACCCGCCGTTCGCGGTGACCGTCGACTTGGCCATCTTCACCATCCGTGGCGGTGCCCTGTCTGTGCTGCTGGTCGAGCGCGGCGAGGACCCCTTCGCGGGGGCCTGGGCACTGCCGGGTGGCTTCGTCGAACCTGACGAGGACGCCGAGCAGGCCGCCTGGCGTGAACTGGCCGAGGAGACCGGGTTGACCGGCGAAGGCTTCCACTTAGAGCAGCTCGCCACCTACACCTCCCCGGACCGCGACCCGAGGATGCGTGTCGTCTCCGTGGCCCACGTCGCGTTCGCCCCGGACCTGGCCGACCCGAGAGCTGGCTCCGATGCCGCAGCGGCCCGGTGGTGGCGTGTCGACGAGCTGTCCAGCGACGACGGTCCGGCACTGGCGTTCGACCACGCCCAGATTCTCGAGGACGCCCTGGAGCGGGTCCGGTCAAAGCTGGAGTACACGACTCTGGCGGCCCAGTTCGTCCGCGAGCCGTTCACCCTGGCCGAGCTGAGGGCTGTCTACACCGCGGTGTGGGGCATGGCGCCCGACCTGGGCAACTTCCGGCGCAAGGTGTTGGCCACCGATGGGTTCGTCATCCCCGCCGGGCGCGACACCAGTGGCGGCAACCCGGGCCCGAAGCCGCTGCTGTTCACCCGAGGTCCTGCGACGGCCATTCAGCCGGCGATGCTGCGACCGGGGACCTGATCCGCCACACCACCAGGGCATGAGACGTTCGATCGCTGTCTTGGCCGTCGCCTGCGTGTTGCTCCTCGGCGGTTGTGCTGACGGGGTGGAGGAGCTGTACAAGAGCGATACCAGCCCGTCTGCGACCGAGAAGCCGGTCGACGACGAGTCGGACGACCAGGTTGTCGTCGAGCTGTCCAAGAGCCACATCAACGGCACAGACATGGATGTCTGGGCACGAAAGCTCCCGGACGGCCGCTGGGTCACCTGTATCGTTCTCGGGTCGGGTGACTATGGCTCGGGCATCGACTGTGACTGGGAGGGCGCAAGCACTCAGTGCCCCGCACAGTAGGCAGGGCATGGACGTCCCGCACACGGCCGAGCAGACCCTGTTCTCCTCGCGCACCCACGCCAAGATCCTGGTTCCAGCGCTGTTCATCCAGGGCCTCCTGCTAGGAGTCCACTTGGTCCTGCCGACGCTCTGGCCGGACGACACGGGCATCGGACCAGTCGACGACTACGGACACCTGGTGGTGCGCGCACTGGTCGTCCTGCTCGAGCTCACCTACGTGGTTATTCCGGCGCTGCGCTGGTGGCATTCGGTGTTCAGCGTCACCACCAACCGGGTCAGCATGTCCTGGGGTGTCTTCACCAAGCACTCCCGCGAGTTGGCGACCAGCCGCATCACCCAGGTCAACGTCGAACGGGGACTGCTGGACCGGCTCTTCGGGTGCGGCACCATCGTGCTGCGTGACGCCGGGAGCATCGAGCCGGTGCGACTGGCTGACGTCCCGCACGTCCACCAGGTCCGCCAGCTCATCGACGATCTGCGCTTCGAGGCCCCGTCGAACCTGGTTCTGCGATGAGCACCGTGTTCGACGAGGGCCAGCACCCGCGCGGTGAATCTGGGCAGTTCGCTACCAAGCCTGCTGCCGAGTCCGAGACCGATCTGGACGCCGTTTCGAACATCCGGTTCGCCTACATCCAGGCCGAAACCTACGAGAGCCGGGTCGGTGCCGCCAAGGAACAGATCGAGGCACTGAGCACCCAGGTCGACCAGGACTCCGCTCGCCAACTCGGGTGCTTCCTCCAGGCACTGCACCCCGACGCCACCCACGCCCGCCTGGAGTGGGACGAATACCGCTGGCACCTGGACGCCGCGCTGAACGATGACGGTAACGAACTGGACATCGACCGGGGCTCCGAAGACTGGTACGACTGCGAGGACGGCATCGACTGTGCCGTCAGTCAGATGTCCCGCAACATCGCCGCCCGCCCGGCCATCCTGATGAACCCAGGCGACGGCGAGATCAGGAACGGCGCCGAGGCGGTCGTCGATGTCCGCCCCGCACAGTAGGCCAGGTATGAGCACACCGAGCTATGACGAGTCCAAGCACCCGCGCGGTGACGGTGGACGTTTCGCCACTAAGCCAGCCACGGAGTCTGACACCGCCCTGGGAGACCCGCCGCAGGAGCTGTCCGAGCTCGGCCTGACACCGGGGCAGACCCTGACCCTGGACGATTACGACACCGGCTCGCAGGTCTTCGAACAGGTGGAGATCGCCGCATCGCACGCTGGCGACTACACAGTCAAGGGCAGGGTCTATGTCGACCTCACAGCAGGCCTTGACTCACCCGGTGACGCGGATCAGCAGAAGGCGTGGCTGGATGAGCGTCGGCACGTCATCGAGGCGTCCCTGCACGACCGCTACGGTGCGCTACTGGAAAACACCGAGGACGGTCAGAACCTGGTGTTCACATCCAGGGTGCCTGCCGATGCGTCCACGGACGACGTGATCGCCGAGCTGGAGAACAGCACGCGATCCCTGGCCGCACACGAGGACTTGCACGGGCAGACGGCCGGTCAGGACTACGCCGCATCAGCGCTCTGGTCCAACCTGCGGCGGGACCTGGACGACCACGCCCAGGACGCCAACGAGGCCACTGCCGCCTACGAGCAGTCCTTGGAGCTCATGGAGACTGACGGGGATGCCGGAACGGTGCGGATGACCTCGGCCTCCCGCGAGCAGGCCCGCCGTGACGTCTCCCGCTTCCTGACCGACAGCCGTCACATGATCGAAGCGGCCAAGGCACACCAGGAAGGGACCTACGACAACGCGGCGATCGGTCGGGACCTGGCGCACGCGCGGTCCGGGATGGCCGCAGGGTTCGACAACGGCGCCCTGGGTATGGCGGGGCCGGACCTGCAGAAGGCCGCCGAGGAGCTGCCGCCGATGCACACCTGGGTCGATAAGAACAACGACCTGCACGTCGAGTTCGAGGACTAGCCGTGAGTCGGTCCCAAGTCCGTTCAAACTGATTGTCACGGCGACTTCCGGTCAGCGTTCCTGGTCTGGGCCAGCGATAGTGGCGGGGAGCTACCGACGAGGATCTCTTCTGCGCCGAGGTCGTGAGCGCGCCCGGACGGGAACTCGCCGAGAGAGCACGGGCCTTGCCGCCCCGATGAAGTCCATCAGTTTCGAAGCCATCTACCCAGTGTCGGACCACGCCTCGGCCGCACCGACCAGAGCCAGGAACGGCCCAGGGTGCGATGTACTGTGCTGCCTCGAGCGAGACGGTCACAGTGTCGCCCTCGAGGCTCCGTGTGCCGGGCCGGACTTTGTCAGGACCGCCTGCAAGACTGCGGCTCATTCAGGAAGCAGCTCAGGGGAGGGCAGCGTAATGGGTAAGAAGGCATCCGCGACCAGGGCCAGCCGGCGTCAGGCAGCACAGACGCAGCACCGGACAGATCGCGCGGCCTACGTCCATCGTCGGCCAGCGACGGAGCCCGACGAGACGTACTGGCACGGCGGCTGGCCGGGTCTCGGGCCGGGAACTGTTCTCGTTGGTGCTGCGGAGGCGTCGCAGCACGGCATCGACCTGTCTCGCTACAAGGCCGGACGCCTTGAGTCTGACCCATTCCTGACCAGCCCGCACCGGGTGTACTTCAGTTCGAACCGGGACTTCGCCAAGGCGTTCGCTTCCCGTCTGACGATCCGCGACACAACTACCGGGATCGCGTTCCAGCGCGGCGCACTGTACCGAGTCGAGCCACTCGGAGACGTCGAAGTCGACCCGGACTTCAGGGACCACAGGATCTCCTGGTGCGCGCCTCGAGCACGCATAATCGCAGTCGAGGACCCGAACGTCATGGTGGACACCTATACCGCCACCGAGTGGCTCGGTCCCTATATGTCGTGGAGCGATAGGTCACCGGTGTACTCCACGACCGGTGAGTATCTGCTGAGCCCAGACCAGATCCACTCTGGACAGGTGGTTGCCCGGCAGGTTGCCCGTCTGCCGTGGACCCCGTTGGACCACATCGATGCAGCCCTGAACCATCGTCCCTCAGGCTCCAGACCCATGGCAGCGAATCACCCGGACATCGCCATGCAAGCTGCCGAGGCGGTCGCCGTGACCCAACGACACTTCGACAGCGCAGGGCGGCTCACGCAGCAAGGTGTCGAGTTTTCCAACGACTACCTTCCTGTACGTGACCAGGTCAACGCGCTGATCGAGCCAGTTGAGTTGAGCATGGACGAGTCCCGCGGGGTCGTCGTGGCCTCACACCCGCAGGACGGCGTGATCGGGGCATGTGTCGTCACGGCATCGCAGATGCACGAACAGCTCGTGATGTTCATCGACCGGGTCGGCGTTGCGCCGACCTGGCGACACCAGGGTCTCGGCTCCGTCATGCTCAGCATGGCGCAGCAGCTCCTGCCGAACACTGTCGACTTCGCGGCCGGACACTGTCCCCGCGAGATCGCGCCGTTCTTCGTGCAGTTGGGGTACACCTTATTGAATCCAGGCGTGCCGCTGATCCTGCCGGTCGATAAGGACGGCGAGGACAACCCGGCCCTCCAGGTCGCCGACGACTGCTGGTTCTACCGTCAAGGGCGGATCTGACTCAAGATGCTGCTGACCTCGCGCCGCTGCACCACCTGACCGGCATCGCCCCGACCCGCGACCTCGTGTTCGGCGAGATCCAGTGGTCCGGCACTGAGGGACACCTGCTGGACCAGCCGCGATCTGAAGGGCAGAGTGCGTTGCCTAACGCGGCGCGCTCTGTGGCCCCGCGCACCGGCTCCTCGTACCTTCCCGGGAGTGGCGGCGCGCCGGCCTGGACTGGCTCCGGGAAGCTCGGCGGGCGACAACGACCGAGGACTCGGGCTGACATGGGACAAGCCCACTTCGACAGTGTCGGTGGCCACCGGCATAGTCCTGGCCATGAGTTTGTCGACGCGTCAGGATCTTGCCGAGGGCGTGGCGAAGGCCATCACAAGCCGCCGACCCGACCTTGCCGACAACGTCGCCCTGGTCGAAGAACTGACTGTTCCGGCGGTGAGGATGATGTTGACCAATAAACGCTGCATCCTGTTCGTCCGAGCCAGGGAGAACCACCTCGCCTCCTGGGTGATCGCGACCCCGGATGGCCACGTGGTACGGGTGGCAGAGCCCGGCGGCGTCGGGGCGGTCGCATCGCTGATGATCGCGGCATACCTGCGCTTCGCGGAGACCGGCGAGGGCACCGTGAGCTGAGGGGGCTACACCGCTGTCCCCTGCTCGTGCAGACACATCGTGGTGCGCCGCACTGGCTGGTGGGTATCTCGGTCGGCCAGGTGACCCAGACAGCTAAATGTCGCCGGGTGTCGTCCCGCGGTCTCCCTCGGTTCCGCGGGGTGAAACTGCGCTCTTGGGAGCCAATGGTGCGCAGCGCGTGCGCATCCGCTATTGGGCGAGCCGCTAACCCGACCTGGCCCCAGATCAGGTGGCACAGGTAGTGCATGGACACTGTGATTGTTGGACTGACAGGCTTCGCCCAGTCAGGTAAGGACACGGCCGCGCGTGGCCTGATTGAGGCGCGGGGCTTCACACGGCTGGCCTTCGCGGACCTGCTCAAGAAGACCGCCTACAACATCGATCCGTACGTTGAGACGACCCCCGGACACTTCGAGCGGCTAGGTGAGCTCGTGGACCGGATCGGCATGGAGCGGGCGAAGTCCTATGACGACGTGCGTAGGCTCCTGCAGCGGCTGGGCACCGAAGGCGGACGGAACAATCTGGGCGGCGACGTGTGGGTGGACCCGGTGATGCGGGCCGCAACGTCCGCCCCGTCCCCTGTGGCCATCACCGACGTCCGCTTCCCCAACGAGGTGGCCGCTGTGAAGGCCGCCGGGGGACTGGTGGTGCGTGTGGTCCGCCCGGGTGTCGGTGCTATCAACGCCCACTCCTCGGATGCCGGCATCGCCAACCTGCCTGTCGACCTCGAAATCGAGAACGACAGCACGGTCGAGGCGCTGCACGCCAAGATGATCGACGTGGCAGACAGCCTCATGGCGGTGACCAGTCGGGCGAGCTGACCGTCCGACTAGGCCAGCACCGCCAGGACTGCGTCGTCCTGGTCATCATCCGAGGGCTGCACCGTGACGCTGGTGTCCGGTCCGAATTCCAGGACGTCGCCAGGTGTGAGCAGCTGACTGCCAGCCGTGTCCGAGCAAGTCACCTCACGGGCTGCACCGAGCAGCATGACCGCCCGCGCACCTTCCACCGGCGCAGAGCACGTCAAGGCCGGCACCAGATGCACCGTGCACCCTGTTAACCCCGGCACAACCTTGGTGACTGCTGCGAGGACCCTGGTCGTGTCGCCGGGCGTGACCCGCTCGAACAGGTCGACCGACTCGCCGGCGCTCAGTGCCTCGAGATGTGTGTTGCTCACGTCATCAGTCCTTTCGGTGGTTCGGCGCCGAGCTCGGTCAGCTTGGCATCCCAGTACGTCATGATCTGGTCCCTCACCGGAGCCAGGGTCGTGTAGGCCGCCTGTCGAGATGCAGTGAAGATTGCACAGCCATGAGCACCGAACCTTGCACTATCAGAAGTTCTCGCGTCGGTCGTGCAATCCAGGCAACTCGCTGCTACCGCCAGACCGGCTCGGTATCTGGTGTCTCCACGATCCGGCCGAGCGCGGTGGTGAGGGGGATGAGCACGCTGGCAAGCTTCATGAGGACGAGGGCGACCAGGACTTGCCGAATGCCGACCTCCTCAGCCAACCATCCGCCTGCCGCCGCTCCAAGCGGGATGACACCGAAGCTGAGAAGCCGGACGACAGCATTGACGCGCGCCAACAGCGCTGGCGGAGTCACAGTCTGACGCAACGTCAGGCTCTGCAGGTTGAACAACGCGATAGCGAACCCTGCCAGAGCCTGCCCTGGCACTAGCACCGGGACGGCATCGGACGCTGGCGCTGCTGCGACGACCGCGAGTCCGGCGGCTTCGAGCACCGTCGCGAGGATGACGAGGCGTCCCAGACCGATCCGGCGGCCGATCTGGGAACTCACCATGGCGCCCACAATCACGCCGAGGTTGGCGATACCCAGGGTCACGCCAACCGCGAATCCCGACAGCCCCAGCCCACGAACCATGAAGACAACCAGGATGGCCTGGTACGCACCGAAGACCACGTTGCCTACCAGTAGGTGCGCAGCCTGTGGCCGCAGCAGAGGACTGCGCAGCACCTGGGTCCAGCCGGCCATCAGGGCGCTGAGTCGTCCAGACTCCTCATCCGCCTGCACCGCTGGCTCCGGCCTGCGAATCGCCGCCAAGGCAGCTGCGCTGACAAGGTACGACACCACGGTGGCAACGACAGCCCCACTCGCCTTGACCGCTGCGACAAGCACACCTGCCAGGCCCGGGCCAGCCACCTGGGCAACCGATCGGCTGACCTCAAGAGCGGCGTTCGCGGGCATCAGTTGCTCCCTGCCGACCAACCAGGGCAAGGCCGAGAGATAGCAGACGTCGAACAGAACCGTTAGCGCGCCGACCGTGAAGGCCACGGCTACGAGCACGCTCATGTCGAGCCAGCCAGCGACCATGCCGAGCGGGACCAGAGCCAACAACGCGGCCCGGCCCAGGTCGGCCCCGATCATCAAGGGACGCCGTCTCACCCGGTCAGCCAGCAACCCGGCCGGCATCGAGACGAGCAAGTACGGCAGAAACACGACGGCCTGCAGGAGGCCGACCTGAGCGACCGAGGCGTCGAGCTCCAACACCGCCACCAGTGGAAGCGCCACAGTCGTTACCCGGCTACCCACCTGGCTAATGCTGTTGCCGAGCCAGTAGAGCCGGAAGGCAGGGTTGCGAAATACCCCCTCGACCCTGTCCGGTGGACCCACGGTTCACCTCCCCGGAGGATCATGCCACCTTCGGGTGTCAATGGCCACTTGTAGGTCCCCGGTTTTGGCCAGGTGAAAGTCCCCACCCTCTGCGGGGTTTTCAGGGGGTCAGGTGCTCACCTCCTCGGCGTTGACGGGCTTGGCGCATGCGGTAGGACTGGCCGGTGGTGATCACAGTGGTCGCGTGGTGCAGCAGCCTGTCGAGGAGGGACACGGCGGTGGTGTGCTCGGGCATGAATCGTCCCCAGTCCTCGAAACTGTGGTGTGAGGCCAGGCCGAGGGCGCGGCGTTCGTAGGCAGCTGCCACGAACCGGAAGAGCAGCTGGGCGCCGGTGTCGTCCAGCGGGGCGAAGCCCACTTCATCGATCAGAATCAGCTCGTTGCGCAGCAGTGTCTCGATGTGCTTGCCGACGGTGTTGTCGGCCAGGCCCCGGTAGAGCGTCTCGACCAGGTCCGCGGCGGTCAGGTACTTCACCTTGTGGCCGGCGACGACGGCGGCGTGCCCGAGCGCGACGAGGGTGTGGGACTTCCCGGTGCCTGCTGGCCCGATCATCACCACGTTCTCCGTTGCCCGCACCCATTCCAGGGACGTGAGGTAGGCCCAGGTCGGTGCTGGGATCGAGGACGCGGCCAGGTCGAACTCCTCGATGGTCTTCAGCACTGGGAAGCCAGCTGCTTTCAGGCGGGTCCGTTCGTTGGAAGCGTCGCGGGCGGCGATCTCAGCCTCGACCAGGGCACGGAGCACCTCCTCGGGAGCCCACCGTTGGGTTTTGGCTGTCCCGAGCAGCTCAGGCGCGAGCTGACGCATCGCGGCCAGCTTCAGCCTGCGCAGCCCAGCGGTCAGGTCCGCGTCCAGGACCGGCGGGGTTGGGCCGCTCATGAGGACACCGCCTCACCCGTGGCGGTGGTGGGTTCTTGGGTGGGGGCGTACTCGGCCAGCGACCGCCCCGCGGCGGTGGGCAGGTCAACGACGAGGGCTTCCCCGGCCGCACGCGGGGTCGGGACTCCGGTGCCAGCGGCCAGGATGGAGCGGACGTCAGCTGCTTTCCACCTGCTGAACGCCACGGCCCGTTCCAGCGCAGCGACCATGAGTTCGTTGCCGTGGGCCGCGGCCAGCGTGTTCAGCTCGGCCAGCTCGGGACCCAGGCGGGTGTGCCCAGCACCAGCGGCTCCAGCGATGAACGCCTCAGCGACCGGGCCCAGGGAGCAGAAGGTCTTCTCCGCCGCGCTCCGGGGCCGGATCGCGCGCACCGGCGCAGCTGGGCGGGCACCGCCGTAGTGCTCATCGAGCACGGACGCCGCCCCGGGGGCGACCAGGTCGTGCTCGGCGTGGACCTCCCCAGTGCCCGGGTCGATGATGATGACCTGGGCACCGTCGACGAGGACGCCGACCTGGGCACCGATCAGCGCGTTCGGCACCGAGTACCGTGCGGAGGACCAGCGGATCGTGGACAGTCTGTCGACCTTGCGCAGCACCGGCGCCGGGGCCAGGGACGGACGCAGCGAGGGCAACGGCGTGAGCAGCTCGACCTCCGTGGCCAACCGGTCAGCTGGGACCGCGCAGATCTCTGAGTGGACAGCGGCGTTGACCTCCGCGCACCACGCCTCGGCACGTTCGTTCGCGGCAGTCAGGTCGGCCAGCACCCGTGCTGCTCCAGCGCTCAGGTCACCGTCGGCGGCCTGGGCGTGCTCGAGCAGTAACGGGCGGGCCAGGTCGTCCTTGCCGTACTTGACGAGGTTCTCCACGATGCCTTTGGACGCCGGGTCAGCTGCCTCGCAAAAGTCCGGGCGGAACCGGAAAGCGGTCGCGAAGCGGACGTACTCGGGTGTGGGCACGACCCGGTTAGCCACTACCCCACCTTTGAGGCAACCCATCCGGTCGGCGAGGACGACTTTCGGGGTCCCGCCGAGGACCTCGAAACACTCGGCCAGCATGGCCATCGTCGTCGCGGCTTTCTCGTCGGCGGCGAAGCGCACGAACCGGAACCGTGACCAGGCCAGGACGGCACAGAAGACGTGCACGCCGGCGATGACGCCCCAGTCGATGGCCAGGTACTCAGCCGGGGACCATGACGCGGGCCGGTGGGTGCGCCCGTGTTCGGCCCGGTAGGACTTCTTCTCTTGCTCGACGAGGCGGCGGAAGTTGCGGTCCGAGCCGCCATACCCGGCCGCGCGGGCCTTGGGCAGCAGCCGCTTGGCGCTGATCCGGCCCAACGAGGTCTTCATGTTGGCAGCGACGAGCTCGCGGACGGGCTCGTAGTTCGCCGGCCGTGGCTCCCGTACCGGACGGGGCGCCCCGGTGGCGTGGCGCTCCACGACACGCTTGACGGTCTTGTGGGTGGTGCCGCACACATCGGCGGCAGCCCGGTAGGTCCCGAGCTCGTTATAGGCGGTGATGATGTCCAACTCTTCCCTCATGTTCTTCAATGGAGCTCCCTGGGCGGTGCGGTGACTGGCTTAGACACCGACACCGTCACCGCTCAGGGGCTCAACTCATGGACGACACGAGCAGAGGGTGGGGACTTCTACTTGGCCACCAGCGGGGACCTCACCTGGCCACCAGTGGGGACTTTGCCACGGCCATGGACATTCGGGCGACATCCCTGCACCTAGACACGAGTTCCGACAACTGCTCATGAGTGGAGGTGAGTTAGGCGGGACGAAAGCATAACTATGGGTGATGCTTGCCGTTGAACCAGCCTATTGCCGCATACGAGTGCAATTTGTGCGAAGTTCGCTGCATCTCGACACACACCGAGCAGCAGCACCGCAGCTGTCGAGATGCAGCGAAGACTGCACAACGGTCAGCACCGAACCTTGCATGATCGAGGGCGCATCCGATGGTTGTGCAGATTAGGCGACTCGCTGTACGCGGCAGTACCGGGCGTTTTCTCAGCCCGGCGGACTTAGGTGCTGCCTGGCGTCTCCTGCTTCTCGGTGGCGTCGGGCTTCATGTCCATTGGCAGGCCCCCGGCCGCTCAGCGGCGCCGCCGGCTGGTGGTCAAGTGATGGAGCGTGCGGCCCGCCGACCAGGGTTGGCTCAATGGCGTTTGACCGCGCCAGCGAATAGGGCCAGTGCAGGCGCCAGAAGGAAGACGGTAGCCACGGTGGCCGCTCCGTGCACCGAGGTGAAGAGTGAAACGAGTACGGCGACGATGCCGGTGAAGACGACCCAGACAGGGGAACACAGGAAAAACAGCACGATGCTCAAGGGACGGATTGAGGGAAGTGGTGGAACGACGAACACTGCCCCAGCGATGAGTGCGATGAGGCCGACCGTCCACAGCCACCAGGCCGCCCTCCACCGCGCCGGATCTTCCAACATGCCACACGGCGCGATATTGCAGGCACCTGTCAACAGCAGTTCTGGTTGAGCCGGCGCCCACACGCTCGCGGTCGCCATGATCACGAGCCCGGCCAGCATCAAAAGAGGGAGAAGACGCTTCTGGGCCATCGCACTGTCGGATGCTTGCTCGTCACCGGCTCCAGGTCCCAAATTTCTGTTCACGGGTCAGTAGGAAAGCTCGATCGCGCAATCGTCCTCGTTCATGATCCCCTCGTCGCACATCTCCTGTACCGACATCGCGTGCTCCACGCTGATGACGGCAATAGCCCCGCCGGGCAGCGGCTCGGTGAAGGTGACTTCCCCGAAGATGTCGGCCTGGCAGCCGAGTTCGAGCGCGAGGTCGACTTGCGCCTTGACGCCCTGCACCGCGCCGACCTCTTCGTGGTAGGGGCAGGCTGGGACCGGATCGGGTTCCTCAATGCGCGGGCCGGTGTAACCGTCGGGGATCTGCGGCGGTGCCGGGTTGAGCTCCTCGTCCTCCTCCTGCGAAACTGTTTCCGGGATGTTGGGTTCGGTGGCCGCCTCGGCGGGCACGGGGGCGGCCACCGGCTCGGCCCCAGTGCTGCCGCAGCCGGTGAGAACCAGGAAAGCGAAGACGATGAGGGCCGAGGCGTTCAGGGCGGGCTGTCGCATCGATGCGGACCTTCCGTCGTTGGCAAACTCTCGTTCACTCTACGGGGCTTGTCGACTGCCGAGCTCCACCGGAGACCGCATGGGGAAACCAGCCCCCTTGCACAAGCAGCCTTGGTCGCACGGACCGACCAAGGGATGGCGGGCGCGACCTGCGGCAGTTGAGGTCATGCGTTGCGTAGAAGATATTGCGCGCGAATCAGCGTGCGTAGGGCAAGAGGATTCTGCTCTCGCGGAAGGCCTGCGCGACTCCGTCCGGGCCCCACGGCATGAGGCTAGGCAGGTCGTGTCCTGCTTCGAGTAGTTCGCGGACGACCTGATCCCCGACCCAGTACCCTGCCCTGCTCGGCCACGGATGCTCGTCAGTCACACCGCACAATGAATATCCGATGGCTGCATCGGGAGCAGTGAGGTTGGGAACGAGCGTCGCAGCGAGAGCGGGCAGCGCCGCTTGGCACTCCTGCACCCACCGGCCTTCAGCGGCGAACAAGTAATCGGTGTCCGGACGCCCAGGACGTAGTAATCGAGTGCCCGCTACCGCGAGGCCTTCGAGCCAGACACGCATGCCGACATGGTCCTCCAGCGCGGGTTGGGTTGCGAGGAGGGGAAGCAGCGCGCGTACGTGCACCACGTGGATGAGTTCATGGAGGACAAGGAGTGCGTCTCGCTCGGGATCCTGCAGCATCTCTAGCGCCACGAACAGCACAGGAATACCGTGAATGATCTTCACCCAGGCATCGGAGTGACCCGTCCCGACCATGAGTACTACGTCGAGGCTTTGATCGGCGTCCATCAGGCCATGGGCCGCCAAGTCCTCGGCGGCAGCCTTCAGGGCTGTGTGCACCCAGGCTTCCCGCTCGACGACACCGGGGGCGAAGTCGGCGACCAGGCCAGCGGCTGCTTCTCGGCCACTGCGGTTCCCATATGCGGAGTAGTAAACCTCGAAGATGTCAGCATGAGCCATCTCGTACTGGCTGACCCAGGCATCCACGCGCTCTGACGGATCCAGATTCGCCAGACCTATGTAGGCGGGCACGGTGCTCGTGACATTCAGCATGCGGGCAGCCTAGACAGATCACGCCGGAATAGCGCCCGGCACTCAGCACGACTTCGACGGTCCGCGCGGCACATCGAAACAACAGCCACACACCAGCGCGACCGGCATTACAGTGCGGACCACGCTCCTGGCGGCCTGTCAGCGAGTGAGGCGAGAAGTGGCCAGTCCCTGCCGCAGGTCTCGCGTGGAGACGGCGGGTACCTGCAGCTCGACAAGGTCCAGTGTCTCCTGGAGCAGCGAAATGACGACTTCACACGCTGCGACCGGCTCTTCGCTGCAAGCCTGCCGCAGCCGATCGACGGAAGCAGCCGGCAGGTAGTCGAACTGTGTCATCACCCGGTGTGCCCACTTGAATCGCGGGTGCTCGATGTAGGCCTTGTTCAGGCCAAACCAGAGGCCGAGCAGTGCGAGGAGCATGTCGTCGCAGATGAGACGCAGCGAAACCATGTCGCCGCGTGACGCAAGTGCCGGAACGTGTCGCCACCGTGCCACGGGAACACGCGCTAAGAAGTGGCGCAGGGTCGACAAGCGGACCTCGTCGGTGTAGATGCTGCGCGCGCGCCAGGTCTTCACCAGGTCATGCCCCGCGACAACACGACCTTCGTGGATGGCCGACAACCGCATCTGGTCCAGCTGGGCGAACCTGTCCCGACGGCCCAGGACAGCGTCGATCTCGGAGCAGGTGAAGTTGCTGACCGTAGTCGGGATGCCTTCGACGGTGAAGTCTTCGGACCACTCTGCGTCCTCGGGGTCGTAGTCCCACAACGTGCTCAGGATCCCGCCGGACTCGCGGATGGCGGCGAGACGGTCCTGGTCCGTGGGTGGGCCGGTCCAATAGACATCGACCTCGACGTCGGAGAACTCGTCGTGCCGGCCGCGCCCCACACTGCCGGCGACGACGGTCGCGCTCACTTTGGGGTTGTGCCCGTAGCTGCTTGCCACTCGCTCGCCCAAGTTCCACAGATCCATGCTCGTGACCTTTCCATGTGACTGACGTCCCCGCCGACACCAGTCTTGTTGACGACGCTGAACTGGCGAGTGACCTCGCCTTGGCGAACGCTCTGTCATCGTCATGACCGGATCACCTACATATCCCTGATGACAGTGTCCGCTCATCGGCATTATGTGGGTGATCGTTGTCAAGAGGCCTCGTGGTTGTCGAGGCCGGTGAGTAGTTGGTCGTAGATGGCTGTGCGTCGGGTCTGGCCCTTGGCGCAGGCGGCGTCGCGTTGGGCGAGCAGGGTGGGGCGGAACTCGATGGTGGTCTGGAAGAAGGTGCAGGACTCGCAGATGGTCTCGTACTCGCAGTCCATGACGGCGGGGCGGGTGCAGTAGCCGTTGCCGAGTAGGCGTCGGTGCTCGCGGTTGAGGCGGGCCATGTTGGGGCCGAGGTCGTCGGCGGGCAGTTGGGCGGGGGTGGCGTAGAGCGCGTCGACCTTGGCGGCGACGGTGAAGTATTCCTGGGCGACGGTGCGGTTGGCGATCTTGGCGTAGACCAGGGTCATGTCCATTGACTTGTGCCCGAGCATCGCGGCGATCGCTTCCAGGGACATGCCGCGGTTGGCCTGGGTGGCCAGGGTGTGGCGGAGGCGGTGGGGGTTGATGTGACCCAGGCCGGCGGCGGCGCCGGCCTTGTTGATGAACCGGGTGACGGCGTGCCGATCGAGCTGGCGGCCGATTTCGTAGGGAATGAGGAGGGCGTGGCCGGGGGTGACGTGCGCGGCCCGGTAGGCGCCGACGAGCTCGACCAGGTGGGGGTGCAGGGGCAGGTAGCGGTCCTCGTGCAGCTTGCCGACCGGCACGTGCAGCCAGTAGGTGTCGCCGATGAGCACGACCGCGTCCGCGGCGAGAGAGGTGTACTCCCCGACACGCAGACCGGTGCGCAGCAGGAACTCCACGGTCAGTCCGATGAGCTGTCGGGGGTCGGCCTGGGCAGCGGACAGCAGCGCGGAGGCGGCGGCGTCGTCCAAGGCTTTGGGCAGGGCGTGGTCCTGGATCGGGACGTCGCCGTGGAACATCGGTACCCGTGCTGGGGCTTCGGGCCAGCCCCACTCATCGATACGGACGAAGAACATTCGCAGCACCCCGAGCCGGTGAGCGATCGTGGCCGGAGTCAGCTTCGGCTTGTTCTGTCCTGGCCTGGCTGCCAGCCACGGTTTGTAGCCCTCGATCTGTGGTCGGCCGATGGCAGCGACGGTGGTCATTTCGGGATGACACTGGGTGAGGTAGGTGGCGAAAGAGCGCAAGTCCAGTTCGGTGCCGGCCACGCTGCCGGGGCGCAGGATGCAGGCGATCTGCTCGACATAGCGGACCATGACGTCGGCGATGCCCGGCACGGCGTCGGACAGCTGCGCCCAGGTGGCGAACGGGATCGCGGCGTAGGGGTTCGGCGGCCGCCGGCGCGGCTGACCCCGCCTCACCGCCGGGTCCCGGGTGCTGGTGCCGCGGCCTGACCGGTGAAGACCGGGATGTGTGGTGGTGCTGGTACCGCCGGGGCTGGGCTGACGGCGAAGACCTGGGCGTCGATCACTTCGGCGGCCTTGCGGTACTGGGAGGCGAGCCAGTCCTCGCCCAGGTGCAGGTAGATCCGGGTCGACTCGATCGAGGCGTGCCCGGCCTGGGCCTGCACCGCTTCCAACGGCATGCCCGCGGTCCGCAGCTGGGTCAGGCAGGTGTGCCGCAACTGATGGCAGGTCGCGTGCCTGAGCCCAGCCCGGTCGCGGGCACCGTCGAGGATCTCGTCCAGACCGTCCGCGGTCAGCGGGCGACCGCGTCGGGGCCGTTTGAGCACGACGAAGACGCGGTCGGTGCCACCGTTCCCCTTCCCGGTACCGGCCTCGGCCGGGCGCTCGGTATCGAGGTAGGCGCCCAGGTGGGTGAAGAAGGTCGGAGCGATCGGCACGTACCGTTGGTGCCCGCCCTTGCCCTCGGCCACGAACACCCGTTGCTCGCCCGGGCGCAGGTCCTCCAGGCGCAGGCCGATGACCTCGCAGCGGCGCAGTCCGCCCAGCAGCATCGCGGTCACCATCGCCCGGTCCCGGTGGGTCCGCAGCGCGGCCATCAGCGCGTTCACCTCCGCTGGGGACAGGATCGTGGGCAGGGTCCGTGGGGCACGCACCAACGGGACGCCCTGGCCCGGGCGGGACCGCTCCCGGCGGGTCGGCAGGCTGCGCGGTACCGGGTTGGCCGGCACGTCACCGCGGGCGGTCAGGAAGGCGTACAGGCCGCTGATCGTGGACAGGCGCCGCCGAACCGTGCGTAGCGACACCCCGCCCGTTCCGTCCCGGTCCGCCACCGGCAGCACCGGCCCGGTCGTAGGCAGTTTGTCCACGCCGCTCCGTTGGGCGGTGATGAACCCCAGGACGTCCCGGCTGGTCACCGCCTCGACCGGTTTGTCCACAACTCCAAAGAAGACCTTCAGGTCGAACCGCGTCGCCAGCACCGTGTTCGGGCGCGAGCGCGCCGTCACGAACTCAAGATAGGCATCCAGCAGCGGATCACCCAACGCCGCAGGTCGGGTAGACGGGATCAGGCAGGGCATACGAGCATCCATCGGGGCTCCTCCTCGAGTAGATCGACGAGAGCAACAATGCTCCGCCGGTGACCGAGAAGATCACCCACATATCAAGCATGAGGGTTGTCGAGATGCGGTGAGGATTGCATGCCAGCGAGCACCAAACCTTGCACGATCGGACACCCTTCCGCCTGGCCGTGCAAAGTGGGCAACACCCCTGTCAGCGGCGGAGTCGGACGAGCGTCACCGCCATGAGAGCGTGTCGGAATGAGGGGCACAGAGTGGGATGAACCGGTGACGGTGGTTTGACTCGTGCTGTCAGATCCCGACTGACCTGAGGGCTGCGAACCATTCATCGAGGATCTGCTCAGGGTTGCCGTTCTCGTTCAGCAGGGCGCGTCCGGCTCCGGAGTAGAGGGCGAGCAGGACATCTGCGCGCGCGGTGGGCGGGTGTTCGGTGGGGGTGCGCGGGCCAGAGCCAGTCTGCGTCGGCCAGCGATCGGAGTGGAACAGGTCGGTGAAGGCGGCGCGGAGCCGGTCACGCAGGTGCTCCTCGAGGTAGAAGATCTCGAGCTTGATCGCTGGCTGGGCGCGGAGTTGGCGGCGCAGAGTCTGGCGGCGGCGGTCGAGTTCGCTGGCCTCGACGTTGAGCAGTTCGCGCATGCACCAGTGGAGGAGGTCGACGGGCTCCAGGTGTCCGGGCGCGGCGCTGATGAGCTCGATGAAGTACTCCGAGGCGTCCCCGCTGAAGAGGGTGAGTTCCTTGCGGGGGAAGTAGCGGAAGAAGGTGCGTGGGGAGACACCGGCGCGTTGGACGATGTCCTCGATCGTGGTGGCGTCATACCCGCGTTCCTCGAAGAGTTCAACGGCCGCGAGTTGGATCGCCTGGCGTGTCCGGCTCTTGTGCTGGGCTCGTCGGCCTTGCTCTCCTGCCATGGCTCTCCTCGTTGACGGGTTCGCCCATCCAAGCATGCGGTCGCACTGCCCTGGGGTGCTGTGTGGTCTCGGTGCTCTGAATCGTTGGTGGGGCCGCCGCGTGGTGTTCACCAACGATAAATGTGGCAGTCATGCCACTTTTCTAATGTGGCAGTCATGCCACTTATTAGTCTGCGTCCGCCGAACTGGCGGGCTGTGCCTACTGCCCTCGGGCGGGCCCAGGAGCCCACGATCTTTCGTTCAGCTGCCTTGACGGTGGCTACGGTCCAGGAGCGTGCGACGTGCCCGGTCGATCTGACCTGGATCGACCTGCGGACCACGGTTGAACTGGATGATGACCCGGAGGTGACCCTGCCTCGCGGTTGGGTTCATCGGCACTTCCCGTTGGTCGACGCGCGGTTGGAGGAGGTCGAGCAGAGCACCGAGGTCATGTTGCGTTCCCTGGCCGAGGGAACTGTGGTGTGGAGCCAGCGGTACATCGAGATGCTCGACTCCGCCCCCGACAGGTTCGCCGCCGTACTGACAGAGCTGCTGTCTGTTGACGGGCCTGTTGCCGTCGGCTGTGCGGGCGGCCGTGACCGCACCGGCGTGACCGCTGCTCTTCTGCTGGCCCTGGCTGAGGCACCCCGGCGGGTGATCGTCAGTGATTACATCGCGACCAACACCGACCTGGCGGACAACCTCGGTCGGCAGCCGACAGCCCCCGCTGAGGAGCTGAGGTCACAGATCGACCTGACGTGCCGTGAGCGCGACATGGACGACGTTCTCGACCACCTGGACTCCCTCGGGGGCGTCCAGAGTTACTTGGCTCGTGCCCTGCCTGCGGTCGATGTTGCTGAACTCGCCGCGGCAGCCCGTGCCCGACTGTCCTGACCCTTCACTACCCGCACTCACCACTGGGGACTGTGCCTGTCACTGCCCGCTCCAGACCCCCGACGTACCCCTGAAAGAGGAAGCATCATGACCACCAGCACTCCCGCGGCGTCTCGCGCATCCCTACGCATCGCCCTCGTGGCGACCAGTGCCCTGCTCGCCCTGACAGCCTGCTCCGGGGCTTCGGGTGAGGCCGAGAACAGTACCGCCTCCAGCGGTGAACCGGTGGCCGCTGACCCGGTCGTCGGCGGCACGATCGACGTCGGTATCGACCTTGACATCACGGACCTGGACCCGCTCGGCAGCAACATCGGCCAGCAGTCGAGCCTGGTGGTGGCGAACGCGGTCTATGAGCCGCTGTTCGTCGACGGTCCCGAGGGTGAGATGGCTCCCGGCCTAGCTGAGTCACTGAACAGTGATGACGCGGTGGAATGGACCCTGACCCTTCCTGAGGGCCTGACCTTTTCGGACGGCAGCCCCTTGGACGGCCAGGCTGTCATCGACCACGTCACCCGCGCCCAGGGGACCGAATCCCCGACCGCGACCCTGGCCGCTGAGGTCGCAGAGATGGAGGCCGTCGATGCCACCACGGTGGTCTTCACTCTGGTTGCCCCGAACGCCGCCTTCGACCGGTACTTCTCCCGCAACCTGGGCATGATCGCCTCAACCACCGCGACCGATGAGTTCGGCAACCCTCTCGGTGCCGGTGCGTTTGTCGTCTCGGGCAGCTCCGATGGGGTTTCCCTGACCGTCGAACGGAACGACGCCTATGCCGGCGATCCGGCCCACGCCGACGAGATCGTGTTCCACTTCCTTCCGGACGCCGACTCCCGCTACCAGAGCCTGCTGGCCGGCACGATGGACCTCACCTGGGTACAGACGCCCAACCACATCAGCTCAGCGCAAACCGAGGGTTACACGGCCTCGGTGGCCAACGCCACGACGGCAACAGCGATCTTCGACGTCACCGAGCCGCCCTTTGATGACGTGCGCGTGCGCCAAGCCGTCCAGGCAGCGATCGACCGAGAGGTGCTGGCCGAGGTCGTCGACCAGGGGCAAGGAGGGCTCTCCGACGGGCCGCTGAGCTCCCGGTCTCGCTACGCCCAGGAGATCAGCTACCCCGCCTACGAGCCCGATCGGGCACGCGACCTCCTGGCCGAGTACGGAGAACCGGTCAGCCTGTCCTACACGACGGACTCCAGCCCGCAGTCGATGCAGCGTGCGACGGCGATCCAGCAGATGCTGGAGGAGGTCGGCATCCAGATGACCATCGACGCGGCCGACTCGGCCACCTGGGGTGCGCAACTATTTGACCGGGACTTCGACCTCATCGAGTTCGTCACCAGTGGGTACGGTGACTCCGACACCGTGTGGTCCCTCTTCGAGTGCGACTCTGGCACCAACTTCGGGGGCTACTGCAACCACGAAGTTAACGAGGCAATCCAGCAAGCCTCCGGCACGACCGATGAGCAAGCCCGCTCCGAACTGTATGGGCAGGCCGCCCAGACGATCGTCGAGGAAGCGCCGACCCTGTTCTTCACCGAGTCTCCCGCCGGGTTCCTCGCAGCCTCTCAGGTTGGTGGCCTGCCCGACTTCTCGGACCGCAACGTCATCTCCCTCCTGCCTGGAGAGTTGTGGATCGACGAGCAGTGATGCTGCTGACACGCATTCTGCGGTCGGTAGTGGTCCTCGCCCTGGTGGGCTTGCTGACCATGGCATTGCCGAGCCTGACGACCGGTAACCCGGCCATCGCCGCGCTGGGGATGGAGGCATCACGGGAACAAATCGCCGAGTTCCTCTCCCGCCTCAACCTTGACGATCCGGCTCCCCAGCGGCTGGCAGCCTGGCTTGGCAACGCCGCGCAGGGCGACCTGGGCTCGTCACTGACCACCGGCCGGGAAGTCGCCGAGGAGATCATCACCCGACTGCCGATCACGTTGGAGCTGCTGGCCCTAGGTCAGGTCCTCGCACTAGCGATCACCCTGCCCGTGGCGATGGCCTCTGCCTGGCGCCCCGGCAGCATCCTGGACCGGTTCGCTACCACTGTCGCGTTTGTGCTCATCTCGATACCGGTCTTCGTCCTGGGGCTGCTCGCGATCGCGCTGTTTGCCGTGATGCTCAACCTGCTCCCTGCCACAGGGTGGGTCCATCCGCTCGACGACCCGGTCGGACACGTGCGGCACCTGGTGCTGCCGGTCCTGACCGTCGGCCTGTCTGAGGCTGCGGTACTTGTCCGGGTGCTGCGCGCTGACCTCATCACCACCCTGGGTCAGCCGTACGTCATGGCTGCCCGATCGCGCGGGATGAGCCTGCCCAGACTCATGCTCACCCGTGCCCTGCGCCCCTCGAGCCTGTCGACCGTCACCCTCGTCGGGCTCGGGTTCGGGGCCGTCTTCGGAGGGTCAGCCCTGATCGAGACGGTGTTCGCCGTCCCCGGCATGGGCCGCCTAGCCGTCTCCGCGATTGGCGCACGGGACTTCCCAGTGATCGAAGCGATCATCATCTTCTCCGCTGTGGCGGTCCTCCTCGCGATGGCCATCGTCGACTTCCTCTATACCCGCATCGACCCAAGGACCCGCCGTGGCCGCAGTTGAGCAGACTCCAGCAGCAACAGCCCCGCACGCCGCGACCCAGACCTATAACCGCCGCCGGGTCGGTGGTCTGGACCTGCTGTGCCTCACCTACCTGGTCTGCCTGGCCACCGGGTGCCTATTGTCCCTGGTGCTCCCACAGATCGATGCCTACGGCCAGGACTTCACCGCGGTCCTGCAGCCGCCCAGTCCCGAGCACTGGTTCGGGACCGACTCCAACGGGCGCGACATCTTCGACCGGACGCTCAAAGGCGGCCTGTCCTCGATCGTGGTCGCCCTCCTGACCGTGACCATCGGCATCGTCGTCGGCGGTGGCCTCGGCGTGGTCGGCGGTTACCTCGGCGGCGTCGCCGACGTCGTGGTGGGCACGCTCCTAGAGTTGCTGCTCTCCCTACCCGGTCTCATCCTCGTCATGGTCGTCATCACCCTGCTCGGCCCCGGCTACTGGACGATCGGCACACTCATCGGGATATTCATGATCGCCCCCTTCGCCAGGATCGCGCGCTCGGCCACGCTGGCCGTCAGGGACCGATCGTTCGTCCAAGCCTCCCGGCTCCTGGGGGCCGGCCCGGCCCGGGCCATAGTCACCGAGGTAATCCCCAGTGTCCTGCCCGCAGTCGGTGCCTACGCGTTCACCGCCGTCACCGCCGCAGTCGTGGCAGAGGGCTCCTTGAGCTTTCTCGGGTTCGGGCTGCAGCCTCCCGAACCATCCTGGGGAGGACTGATCTCCGAGGGACGCACACACCTGGGCACCGCCCCGTGGATCACACTGGCCCCCTCCATGGTGCTATGCGCCACCATCCTGTCCGTCAACCTCCTCGGCCAACGACTCTCGACCACTACGAGGCAGCCATGACCCACCACAACCACCCGCTCCTGTCGGTTCGCGGCCTGTCCGTAGGGCTCTCCGACGTCGACGGGCGCTCCGCGCACGTACTGGAGGACGTTGACCTCACCGTCGCTGCCAGCGAGAGCGTCGGCCTGGTCGGGGAATCCGGGTCAGGCAAGTCCGTGCTCGCACGCACCGTGCTCGGACTCCACCCCCGCACCACCCACATCACCGCCCAAGGCGGCATCTCCTTCGCCGGGAACGAACTGCTCGGTCTCACCCCGCGAGCCCACCGCCAAACCCTCGGCACCGACGTCTCGATGATCTTCCAGGACCCGTCATCGTCGCTGAACCCCGTCGTGCGCGTCGGCGCGCAGATTCTCGAAGCGACCCACCGGCGGCAGTCATCGGCACACCAGCGCCGCGCGCTGCTCACCGGCCTGCTGGAGTCGGTCGGCCTGACCGACGTCGAGCGCATCGCCCGCGCCTACCCCTCAGAACTGTCAGGGGGCCAACGCCAGCGCGTCGGGATCGCCGCCGCCCTGGCTGGTGCCCCGCGCCTGCTCATGGCAGACGAGCCAACCACCGCGCTCGATGTCTCCGTGCAGCGCACCATCCTCGACCTGCTCGACCAACTGCGCCACGAGCGTTCCCTCGCCATGATCCACGTCACTCACGACCTGGCCCTACTCTCCGGCCGCTCCGACCGCATCATCGTCCTCTACGCCGGGCGGGTCATGGAAGACGGCCCCACACCCCAGGTCCTCACCCAGCCGGCACACCCCTACACCCGTGCACTCATGGAGATGCGACCGCGCCTGCGGCGGCCCCAACCGCTGCCGCTGCCCCAGATCCGCGGAGACCTGCCGCGCCTCGACCAGCCCCGGACCGGCTGCCCCTTCGCGCCCCGCTGTGCCCTCGCCGACACCCGCTGCCACTCCGAACGGCCACCAACAACGCCAGTGCCCGAGTCCACCCTCGGGCACGTCGCGGCGTGCTGGCGCACCGTCGAGGCCGCCGCCCTGGCCGTCCCGTTGCGGGAACCAGCAGGACGGAGCCACCCATGAGCGGGCTCGTGGTGACCGATCTACACGTCCGCTACCGTGTTCCAGGCGGTGTACTCGATGCGGTCGGCGGCGTGTCACTAGCGGTGCGACCCGGATCCGCGGTGGGCCTGGTGGGAGAGTCCGGGTCGGGAAAGAGCTCCCTCGCCCGCGCGATCGTAGGCCTCACACCGATCTTTTCCGGTTCCATCCTGCTGGACGGCCAGCCTGTGGCGCCACGGCGCGGGCCTGGCGGGGTCCAGATGGTCTTCCAGGACCCGATCGGCTCACTCAACCCATCTCGCCAGGTTATCGACATCGTCGCCGAGTCACTCACCATCGACGGCGTCCGACGGGCGACCCGACGTGAGCGCGCCGCGGAGATGCTCACCGAAGTCGGTCTGCCACCGAACCTCTTCGCGACGCGACGCCCCGGGCAACTGAGCGGCGGGCAGGCCCAGCGAGTAGCGATCGCGCGAGCCCTGCTGGCCGAGCCTGCAGTGCTCGTTGCAGACGAACCCGTCTCCGGAGTCGACGTCTCGGTCCAGGCCGGGCTTGTCAACCTGCTACACCGCACCACCAGCAAGTCCGGCGCCGCGATGCTCTTCGTGTCCCACGACCTGGCGATCGTCCGTGCGCTCTGCGACGACATCGTGGTACTCAAGAACGGCCAAGTCCGTGAAGCAGGCCGTACCAACGCCGTCATCGATGACCCGCAAGACTCCTACACCCGCGAACTCATCGAGGCCGTCCCCGAAATCTGACCAGCCTTGGTTGAGTCTCCAGGCGGCAGGCGCATGGACTCGCTCCACACACGGACGCACTACGAGGACGAGGTGGCCCAGGTGCGCGAGGGCGTCCCGTTGGAGACGACCGAGACCTGGCGGCTGCGCGATGACCGCGGGCCAAAGGATCGGGACGCCTCGTCCTCGCGGCCGGCCAGCCCCGGTGGGCTCTGGAGGGGTACCCGGCCAGCTGCATCTCGCAGGGTGGTCACGACATTGCAACTGAGCACCCTACCCAGAATCAGCCTGTCGCTTCCTGAGTTGATCACGCGCCAGGACGACCCCAGCCTCGTGCAACAACTGTCATAAAAACTTCAGATTTATGACACATAGAACCGTCAGTTGCGGGCGCCTCGGACGAGGTCTCAAAACCTCCGGCCTGTCATCTCTCACGTCGGCTAATTCCTGGAATTAGCCGACGTTCTTACAGTCTTGAGTGCATCTCGACACCGCCTCAGTGGAGAGCCTTTCGTCACCATCGTTCAGCGAGGTATCGACGCCCTTCCAGTGGAAGTAGCACTGGAAGGTACGAGCGTGAATCTCGGTCGGGGTGCGGTAATAGTCCCGCTTCTTGTTCAGTGCCGGATCATCAGATGCACTGACCTCCCGCTGGGCAGCCCGCAGGATGGCCCGGAAGTCTTCCTCGCTGGACAGGTTCCGGTCGCCGGCAGTGTGGTCGATATGGTGCGCGTACTCGTGGATCATGGCCGACGGGCTCCTCGGATCCACCGCGATGTTGTCCACGTGCGGGTGGTACACCCCGAGCGCCTGGTGGCGGCCGGTCTTCCGGAAGCGCAGAGTAGGGGTACTCCCGGTCTTCGGCAGGTGCTTGCGCAGTTGCTCGTACTCGGCGCCGACGTGGGCGAGCTTGTCCAGGTCGGTGTCGGCGTCCACCTCGACGTGCCGGAAGTCCCCGGTGGTAGCGAAGGTGCTGGCCTCGGCGGCGTCTAGGTGCGACTGGGGAACGTTCTTCTTCTGCTCGAAGACCCGCGCCCCGCCCTCACCGCTGTTGTCGTTGACGTACTTGCGCTGCAGCGTGTAGTCGTACTCGTCGGCCAGCTTCTCGGTGATCCACCTCCGGTAGGCGGTGTTGGTGGCCGCCGAGCTCGCGTGCGGTGACGTGCCGGCTAGATCCCCCTCGATGCCCCGAGGGGCCTCCATCAGCGCCTCACCGCGCGGCCCGGCCACCACGGCCCGTCCGTCTTCGGCTTGCGGCAGAGAGGCCACCCACTCCCTCAGCTCCTGATCGCTCATGGGTGTGTCGGAGAGTCCAGCCTGCGTGCGAGCCACGGACAGGGCGAAGTAGTTGCGCCGGGAGAGGGCGTCCTCGTTCCACATGTAGCGGTGGCCCTTGCCGCGGTAGTCGCCGTTGAGCCGACGGAACAGGTCCTTGACCTCCTTGCTGGCGAGGTCGGGGTGGTCATCGGCGAACTCCTGCTGCATCTTCGGCGCGGTGGTGACCTCGGCGACGTTGACCACTTGGAACCGTTCACGGGTGAGACGGCTGTAGTAGGAGCCGGTCTTCTTCGCCGTGTTGCCGGTCGAGACATAGACGGGCCAACCATCACCGGTCTCGGCAACGACGACCCGGTCGCTCTCGGAGATGCCGAACTCGTTGCGCAGCCTCTCGGGCATCTCCTCATCGGGAGCGTGGTGGAAACCAGCCATCTCAGCCAGCTGCTCGTCGTCCAGGTCGGAGACGTCCTGGGTCTTGGCCAGGTAGCGGTTCAGCTTGTGGTGGACCTGCGCGATCGTGTCGTCCTCGTTGATCCGCGGCAGTGCGACCTTGCGCTCGGGATCCAGGTGGTAGGCGTCACCCATCAGGGAGGAGATGCGGGCGTACTCGAAGCCCTCGCTCTCTTGGCCTGCATCGGACTCCGTCGGCTCCTCGAGGTCGCCCAGGATGAGGTCCGTCTCGGCCGCCGGGTCGTTCCCGAACTTGCCCTGGTGGTCACGGTTGGCTTCACGGCGGGAGACTGCGGCCTCGCTGATCTGGGTGCTCATGCCTGTGTCACTGTGCGGTGATCCGACCAAGTAGTTGGGAGGTCGCCTCCCCTGTTGGCCCGGGCTCCGTGGTGTCGCCGGCGGCGTGTCGAGCCACACCTTCGGGCGGTCCGCGGCATGGTGTGGTGCGTAGGTCCAGCCAGGGCGCAGGCCAGCCAGTCCATCCCCGGAGTTCCCTATCTCCTTAGGTGAACTATGCCTCTATTCGGATGGCCCATGCCCGTCAGTGGAGCCAGAAGAAAGGAGTCAGCGTGCTATCACATCGCACCCTCGGGCCAATACCGTAGTAGCCGGCAGTCATGGGTAGACAACAGCAAACGTAGGTAGGAAGACCCGGGCCAACACTAACCCGACCCGGATGGTATCGTTGCAGGTCAGAGTGCGTTTTGATGAACTGAAGACGCGACACTTGACACGGAAGAGGTCACTGGTTCAAACCCAGTATCGCCCACGCATAGAAACCCCCTTTGACCAGCGAAAATGGTCGAGGGGGTTTCTCGTGGGGGGACTACGGGGGGAATAGCACAGGGCCTGCTCGAGCTGGTCGTGCGATCAGAAGGTCGAGCGTGGAGGGTTTCGAGTCCCTTCACGTCCACCCACTCTCAAGTGCCTGACCTGCGGAAACACGCAGAATCATCTCGCACACCCGGCCCGGCCGCGGACACACCAGCGCAACAGCCACGTTGGCGGCCGCGAACGGTAGCGCAATGAACTCACCGATGCGGACCTCGTCGGCGATGTGCGCAAGAGCGGCCAGCGTGGCGACCGCGAAGACGTTGATATGGACAGTCCGAAGGGATCTCATCGGAGCCGGAATGCCGTCTCCGAGTGGCTGCTTCGTGCGCGTGCGCCGCGGTGCGGTGTTACGTGTGGGGTCGTTTGGCAGGCCTCAGGGGACCTGGGGTACTGCGGGTGCGGTCGCGATCAGTTGCCGCTCGCCGTCGAGCAGTAGCGCGGCACCTTGGCTGACGATCATCTGTGGCACCACGACGCGTCCTTGGCCCTCGGGGTCGTAGGCCTGGGCTACGGCACCGGTCATCACGTTGTGCGCCCGGATCGCGTCGCCCTCTCGTAGATAGACGAAGGCGCCGCCCAGCCCGGCCACGGTTGTGCCCTCGCTGACCGAGAGCGTCCACAGCTCCGTGCCCTCGGGGTCGTGGGCGCGCAGGGTGGTGCCCTTGAGGGTGAGGTGGGTCCCCGTGGCCGGATCCACGTTGCCGTCGTGCTCGGCTCCGGTCGCAGCCGTCGTGTCACCGCCCTCCGCAGCCGTCGGCCCCGGTGGCTCCGCCGGACCCCACACGAGTTCTCCGCTCGCGAGGTCGTAGGCGCTCACCGTCCCCGTTCCGTCCTCCTTGACGTCGGGGAGGACAGCCACGGGGTGTCCCTGCGAGTCGTTGCGGATGCTGAAGCCCGTGCTGCCGCTGGGCCGTTCCGCCGCCCACAGCACCTCGCCGTGCACGTCGACCGCGGTGTATTCGAGGTGATCACCGTGGTCCGTCGCGCCCAGGAAGACGCCGTCGGAGTACTGCGCCTCGGTGTCCCAGCCGGGGTCGAGGACCCGCAGACCCTCGAAGGAGTGCGGAAGCCACAGTTCCGTCGTGTCGGCCTCCGGCAGGGGTGTGGGCGCCGGATGCGGGGAGCGTTGCAGGGTTGGGGCCTGGGGCGCTGACTGCCCGGAGGCATCGGGCTCGGCTGTGCTGCAGGCGGAGAGCAGGAGTATCCCGACTGTCGCCAGTGCGGCCAGGCCGCGGCCGGACGTCATGACGTCTCCCGCACGCTGTCGCACATCGGCCTGCGCTGGCGACGTGCCCAGAGCACCAGTACGAGCCCGGCGACCACGCCCAGGGCGAGGATGTCCAGAAGGGGGTTGGCCAGCAGGGAGCTGGTCTCCTGCAGCCAGGACTGTGCTTCGTACGGCAGGAGTTCCGGCGCCCCGACCAGTCCGTTCGTCGTCCAGAAGAGGACGCCGACGGTGATGATCAGCAGGCCGGTCAGCACCGAGGTGGTGTGCAGCTCTCGTCCGAGTACGGTGACCGTTCGCCCGCGCAGGATCGTGCGGCCCCGGGCCCCGAGTCGCTGCCAGAGGGCCGCGATGAGCAGCAGAGGCACCACCATGCCGGCGCCGTAGACGGCCAACAGCCCACCTGCGGAGAAGACGTCCCCCCGGGCGGCGGCCAGGGTCAAACCGGCACCGAGGATGGGGCCGGCGCAGAATCCTGCTATACCTCCCGCTGCTCCGAGCAGCAGAGTCTTCACCAACCCGCTGGTCGAGGCGGCGCGGGACTGCAGTTGCGCCCCGCCAGGCAGCAGCCGTGCCGGGTCGAAGCCCAGGCCCAGGACCTGGATGACTCCCAACACGATGAGCAGGATGGCGGAGCCGAGCACGATGGCCTGCCGGTGGGTGACGAACAGCGTCCCCACGGCACCCGCCCCGACCCCGAGCGGGATGAGGATCACCAGCAGGCCGAGATAGAACACCGCTCCGTGAAGGAGGAGGCGCGGGCCAGCCCCGACCGTCGAGGCGAAGAACGCGGGCAGCAAGAGCGCAGCACACGGGCTGAGCAGGGCAAGCACCCCACCCAGAAAGGCGCTGACGAGTCCGATGTCCACCGGCTACTGCCCCTGCGCCAGGGCCGACTCGAAGGCATCGACAAACACCTCGGTGGGCTGGGCGCCGACAATCGGCTGCCCCCCGAGGACGAAGGCCGGCGTGGAGTGGGCACCGATATCCAACCCGAGCTTGGCGTTGCGGCTGATCTCGCTCTGGGTCTCCTCGGAACTCATGTCGGCAGCGAACTGCTCGGTGTCCAGGCCCATCTCCTCGGCCAGTCCCACCAGGGACTCCTCGCTGAGGTCATCACGAGTCTCGCCATCGGGGTAGAGCGCATGGTGGTACTCCCAGTACGAGCCCTGCAGCGCAGCGGCATAAGCGGCCTTGGCCGCGCGGGTCGAGGCGTCCCCGAAGACGTTCACATCGCGCCACTCGATCCGCAGCTCACCGGCGTCGGCCCGCTCCATCATGACGGGCAGGGTGTCCTGGCTCCACTGGGCACAGAAGGGGCACTGGTAGTCCGAGAACACCACCAGGGTGACCGGCGCGTCCACCGGTCCGGCAGCCAACGGGTCAGCCTCATCACGGCGCTCGATGTCGCTCAGGTCGGGCTGGACGGCGCCTTGCACCTCCGTCGGGGCGGCGTCTGCCGAGCCCTCTGCGGGCGCGGTTGCCGCAGACCCCGCGCCGGGCGCCGGGCTCTCCGGGTCGCCGTTGAGGTTGATGACCAGGGCGATCAGCAGGGCCAGAACGGCGAGGACCGCGACCGGGATAGCCCACGAACGTCCGGTGCGGCGGACTGATGGCGTTGACATGGCGCTCCTCGTGCAGAGTGGGTTCTCGGTGGGTTCTATCTACTATGCAACATAGTCGACTACGTTTCATAGTCGAAGTGGTGCATCATGGGGGGATGCCCGCGACATCCACCCGTCTCACACTGCGCCAGAACGTGTTGCTGGCGCGTGCTGCGCTGCGCGCGTGGAGTCTGCGGCAGGTGGTCCTCGCGGTGTCCGTGGGGCTGGTCGTTGCCCTGCTGATCGGCATTGCCACCGTCCTCATCCCCAACCCTGTCTTCGGCCGGGACATTCCGCCGGTGTGGTGGAACTACCCCGTGTGGTTGGTCACGTCGGCGCTGTCGGGGATGCTCCTGACCACTTACGTCCGCCAGCCCGGGCACGGAGCGGGCGAGGGCGAGTCGGCGGCGGGCGAACTGGGCGCTGCAGACCGGCGTAGTGGCCGGTTCGGGGTTGCCGGTGGGGTTCTGGCCTGGTTTGCCGTCGGCTGCCCGGTGTGCAACAAGCTTGCATTGATCGCTCTCGGTTACAGCGGTGCGATCACCTGGTTCGCCCCGCTGCAGCCCGTTCTGGCCCTCGCCGCGCTGGTGCTTACTGCGGCCGCTCTCTTGTGGCGTCTGCGCGGTCAGGTCGCCTGCCCGGTGCCAGTTCGCGGGATGGCGGTGGCGCGGTGAGCGGGCAGGGCACCAGCCCGGGCGATCTGCCCCGGCTGGGCGCGCTCGAGGCGCAGGTGATGGACGTGCTGTGGGACCACGGCCCCGTCACGGTTCGGCAGGTCATCAACCACCTGTCGGGAACCCCGGCATACACCACGATCGCCACCGTCCTGGGCAACCTGGACCGCAAGCACTTGGTCAGCATCATCCGGCAGGGTCGCTCGACCAGTTATGCCGCCCGGCTCAGTCGCCAGGAGCACGCCGCCCAGCTCATGAGTCATGTGCTCGACGCCAGCCGTGACCGGACCGCCTCGATCCTGCACTTCGTTGACACCATGGCCGAAAGCGATCTGGCGCTGCTGCGGGACCACCTGGATGCTCGCGGGGTGGGAGAGACTTCGTGACCCCTGGTCTGCTCGCCGGCTTCCTGGCCGTCACCCTGGTCGCGGGCGCGCTGCTCGGTCCGTGGGCGCTGCGGTCGGCAGCCCCGACCCTGGTCCACACTCCGCGGCTGGCGATCGGGCTGCTGTTCGGCAGCATCGTGGTGTGGCTGGGCACCGCGCTGGCTCTCGGGCCACTGCTCGCCTGGGCCGTCACGGGGCCTGCCGTCCTCCCAGAGCGCGCGGCGCAGGCCTGTCAGCGGTGCCTCAATGCCGCCAACCCATTCGTCGCCGGGACCGTGGACGCCGGTGTGCCCGTGGTGCTCCTGCTGGCGCTCCCTGCCTTGGTGACGGCGCTGCTCGCCCTAGGACTGGTCCGAGAGTGCCGGCGCCGTCAAGCAGAGTCGCGACGCGCCGCCGGACTGGTGCTGACGAGCACCACCCCACACCTCGTGCAGGGACACGAGGTCCGGGTCCTGCCGGACGAGCGACCCTTCGCGGTGACCTTTCCCGCGCGCCACGGCGGCATCGTCCTGTCGACCGGGGCTCTGGAGCGACTCAGCCATCTGGAGTTAGCGGCCGTCCTGGCCCATGAACAGGCTCACCTGCGTCAGCACCACCACCTGATCACCGCCCTGGTGTCCAGCCTGGCACGGCACCTGCGCTGGGTGCCGCTGGTGGCAGCGGTCGAGGGGGCGTTGCCGCACTACCTGGAGATCGCGGCCGACAACCGGGCCCGACGCTGCGCCGGCACCCCGGCGCTGGTAAGCGCCCTCGTCCGGCTGGGGGAGCGCAACGAACCAGTCCTGACGGGCCACCCGGTCGGCGCACTGCACGCCGCTGGCCCGGAACGCATCCGGCACCTGGTGCTGCCAGGCAGCGGCTCTGCCGGCGCGCTGCCCATGCTGGCTGTGATCTCTCATCTGCTCGTGCTGGCTGCGGTCGGTGCGGCTGTGCACCTCCCGTACGCACTGACTGCGCTGAACGGCTGCTAAAGCAGCCCAGCGCGTTCCCGACGGGCACCAGGCACCGACGGTGTCGTCAAGATGGTGAGCATGTGGAGCCGTGACGACACGGCGATCCCGCCGGCTGGGGTGGCAACGTCTCGACTTTCCATCATAAGCGTTGCCGTTCTGATATCTGGCGCGGTTATTTACCCTGGCCCCACGGCGGATCGGGATCGCATGAGTTGCCCTGTGTCAAGCCCCCGCGCTTCTAAACGACCACTTTGGTGGTCGCCACAAGAGGGGCCAGCAAAGCTGCGCCGTCCGGGCTTCCTGATGAGAGGTAGGCGCTGTGCTGTCCGCCGGCGATCTGGACCATTTCTGACACGTTCTGCCGCAGCACGGGCAGAACGTTCTCCTCAAGAGCGCGATGGGCTACTTCGACGTGGCCGGGCCGACGAACAGGCCTTCGTCCTCCAGTAGGCCGGCCACGGCACCCAAATACGCTCGCCGACCCTCCGGGGTCGCAATCTCACCCGTGCCGTTCAGCCGCTCTCGGTCCTGTGCCAGCCAGGTGAACGTTCCAATGGTTGCACCGCACCCGACGAACCTGCGGGGTCCGGGGGCCGGCATGCAACGTTGGATGCGTCGCCGCGAGCCATGACCGGATGGGACAGCGGGAGAGCCGTGAGTGCACCTCGCAGAATCAGGGCGGTGTTTGCCCGACCCGGCCCAGGCTGCCGAGCCGCACCGCTCCATCGCCAGCCATCGACCTCGGGCGAGGTGGAGCTGTTGCCAGTCCGGAAGGCTTGTGCGACCCGAGGGCTCGGCCGATTGGACTAGATACCCCCGGGGGTATATTGTGGGTGCGAATCAGCCACTCAGACCGAACAGGAGCGAGACACCCATGCTTCTCGAGCGCATCTACGACGAGGACCTCTCCCAGGCCAGCTACGTCATCGGCTGCCAGGACAAGGGCGAGGCGGTCGTCGTCGACGCCCGTCGCGACATCCAGGTCTACCTCGACCTGGCCGCCAAGAACGGCATGAAGATCGTGGCGGTCACCGAGACCCACATCCACGCCGACTACCTCTCGGGCACCCGCGAGCTGGCCGCGGCCACCGGCGCCCAGATCTACGTCTCCGGCGAGGGCGGCGAGGACTGGCAGTACGGCTTCGAGGGCACCCGCCTGCACCACGGCGACATCATCACCCTCGGCAACATCACCGTCAAGGCCCTGCACACCCCCGGCCACACCCCCGAGCACCTCGTGTTCCTCGTGACCGACGGCGCGTTCAGCGACCAGCCCGGCTACCTGCTCTCCGGCGACTTCGTCTTCTCCGGCGACCTCGGTCGCCCGGACCTGCTCGACGAGGCCGCCGGCGGCGTCGACACCCGGTTCTTGGGCGCCCAGCAGCTCTTCAGCTCGCTCAAGGAGTCCTTCCTGACGCTGCCGGACCACGTGCAGGTCTACCCGGCGCACGGTGCGGGCTCGGCCTGCGGCAAGGCACTGGGGGCGCTGCCCTCGACGACCGTCGGCTACGAGCGCCTGTACGCCTGGTGGGCGCCCTACCTGGCGACCGGCGACGAGCAGGGCTTCATCGACGAGCTGCTCGACGGGCAGCCCGACGCGCACGCCTACTTCGGGCGCATGAAGCGCGAGAACAAGCTCGGCCCGGCCGTGATGGGCGAGCGTGCCCCGCTGGCCGAGCTGACCGCCGAGACGGTCCGTGCCGGACTGGAGGGCGACACGCTCACGCTCGTCGACACCCGTCCGGTCGAGGAGGTCCACGCCGGCACCGTGCCCGGTTCCCTGTCGATCCCGGCGCCGGAGAAGGCGGCCACCTACGGGGGTTGGGCCTACGACCCCGAGAACGATTCGCGCGCGCTGGTCCTGCTCGCGCCCGACCATGAAACCGCCCAGCAGATCTGGGACCACCTCGTGCGCGTCGGCGTCGACGACGTGAGCGGCTACGTCACCTCCTTCGACGGGCTCCCCTTGGAGCAGCCGGCCACCGTGTCCCTCGCGGACCTCGAGGGTATGGAATACGCGCTCCTGCTTGACGTGCGCAACAAGACCGAGCACACCGAGGGCACGATCCCCGGCGCCGAGCAGCTGTCCGCCGGAAAGGTGCTCTGGCACACCGACCGGCTGCCCCGCGAGGGCCGGATCGTCACGTTCTGCCAGTCGGGGCTGCGCAACAGCGTCGCCGCCTCCGCCCTGCGCCGCGCCGGGTTCGACGTCGTCGAGCTCGAGGGCAGCTACGCCGGCTGGCTGCAGGACCAGGCTGACCGCGCCGCAGTGGCGGGCTGAGCACCCTCCTCCCCGGCGTCCCGCGACCCGGCCGGGAGCCTCTCTCGGCCGGGTCCGGCACGGCCGCTCCCACCCGAGCGACCGCATACCCCTGATACACCCGCACACCCCCGGCCCGGGCGCACCCGCCCCGGACCCACGGAAGGACCTTCGTGAGCACTCCCACCGACACCACCACCAACGTCATCGACGCCGACACCCTCAAGGCCTGGATCCAGCGCCACGACGACGTCGTGATCATGGACGTCCGCTCCGCCGCCGAGTTCGAGTCCCTGCACATCCGCGGCTCCTACAACGTCCCTCTGCAGCTGGTCGCCGAGCACACCGAGGACGTCGCGCAGCGCGTCGGCCGTCGCGTCGTGCTGGTCTGCCACTCCGGCGTGCGCGCCGAGCAGGCCCGCCAGCGCCTGCACGAGGTCGGATTGGACTCGGCCGTCGTCCTCGACGGAGGCGCCCCGGCCTTCGCCGCCGCCGGCGGTGAGGTCGTCCGCGGCGAGCAGCGCTGGGCCATGGACCGCCAGGTCCGCATGGTCGCCGGCACCCTGGTGACCACCGGACTGCTCGCCGGCGAGCTCATCTCGCCCAAGCTGCGGCTGCTCGCCGGCGCCGTCGGCGCCGGCCTGGCCTTCTCCGCCGCCACCAACACCTGCGCCATGGGCGCCGCCCTGGCCAAGATGCCCTGGAACCGCGGAGCTCAGGACCCCGACGCCAGCGTCGCCCTCGGCCGCCTGCCGCAGGCCGGCTGAGGCCCCCGGACGAGGAGGAGAACGGTAGTCATGTCCCTAACCCTGGTGATCACCCTGCTGCTGTCCGTCCTGGTTGGCGTCTCCCTCGGCCTGCTGGGCGGGGGAGGCTCGATCCTCACCGTCCCGATCCTGGCCTACGTCGCCGGGCTTGAAGCCAAGGAAGCCATCGCCGCCTCACTCTTCGTCGTCGGCGTCACCTCCGCGGTGAGCGTCGTGGCGCACGCCCGCAACGGCCGGGTCCGCTGGCGGACCGGGCTGATCTTCGGCGCGGCCGGGATGGTCGGCGCCTTCGTCGGCGGCCTGCTGGGCGGCTACATCCCCGGCACTGTGCTGATGATCGCCTTCGCGCTGATGATGCTCGCGACGGCCGTGGCGATGATCCGCGGCCGCCGCGGACAGGCGGCCAAGCCCACCACCGGTGACCTGCCGGTGCTCAAGGTCGTCCTCGAGGGCCTCGTGGTCGGCCTCGTCACCGGCATCGTGGGCGCGGGCGGCGGCTTCCTCGTGGTGCCCGCCCTGGTCCTGCTCGGTGGGCTGCCGATGTCCGTCGCCGTCGGCACCTCGCTCCTGGTGATCGCGATGAAGTCGTTCGCGGGGCTGGCCGGCTACCTCACCACAGTCCAGCTCGACTGGCCCCTGGTGCTCGGTGTGACCGCGGCCGCCGTGGCCGGCTCCTTCGTCGGCGCACGACTGGCCGGCATCGTCCCCGAGCAGGCGCTGCGCAAGGGCTTCGGCATCTTCGTCCTGGCGATGGCCGTGTTTGTCCTGGCCCGGGAACTCGCCGTTCCCCTGTGGGCCATCGGCACCCTGGGTGGGGCCGTCCTCGCCGCAGCCGGGGTGTGCTGGGCCGTCCTCCCGACCTGCCCGCTGCGCCGCAGTGCGCCGCACCGCCTGACCACCTGAACCGCCGGGCCGGCGCGTCCCCACGTACCGCGGGGTGGCGGTCCGGCTTTCCTGTGCCCGAGCGCGGCGTTTGGCCCAGACGACCCTCTCCTGGCCACCTACGCACTCGGGATGGCGCTGCCCGTGCCTCCTGGCCCTCGTCTGGGACCGCTACGACCTCGGCAGCAGGCCCTGGTTGCGCGGCCGGATGCTGAGCCTCGGGCCTGTGCAGGTGCACACCACCACCCTGGTCTCCGGTGTCCTGCTCATCCTCATCGGCCTGCTGTTCCTCCGCTTCACCGGCTCGGCCGGCATCACCGGCGTCCTGGGCGCCGGTGACACCGCAGACCTGGAGGTCATGCTGCAGGAGCGCATCACGGCGGCCCTCGCGGCCGTCCCCGGATGGGTCCTCAGCGGTCTTGCTGCGATCGCCGCCGGCGTCTGGCTGCTCCGTCGCGCACGCCTCCCTGGCGAGGGCGTCTCGTCCACGCAGGGGGCTGGCCCGGCCGCCGCCCGGACGCCTGCCGGGGCGCACCGGAGGTGAGGTGCCGATGACCGCGGTGACCCTGGTCGCGCTCGCGATCGCCACCGTCGTGGTGATGCTCGCCCGTGGTCGTCCTCGCGATGACGCTCGCGCCGGTTTCGTCTCGCCGGAGGAGGGATCGCCGCCCCCGTCCGTGGCCGTTCCCGGGACGTTTGCTGAGGACGTTTTGGCCAGTCACAGGCGTCGATCGCTGGAGGCGCTGGACCGTCAAGCTGGAGGGCAACCCCTGTGCAGGGTCGGACCCGCAGCCTCGGACGGCCTGAAGCAGGCTGAGGACGCGGTGGCTGTGCTCTCCGAGGTCGCCCGGCGTCACCGCGCGTTACCGGAGGAAGGCCTAACGGCGAGCGCGGCTCACGTGCTTCAGGCGTAGAAGGGCGAGCTTGAACAGCGTGACGGTGCACAGTGGCAGGGCTACCGCGCCGGTGGGGAGGAGGCGATCAGGCGATTCACTGCGGACGTCGCCCATCTGGCCGGTGAGCGACGTCCGTGACGTGAGCACTCCGCGCTCGAGGACCTTGAACTGAGAGTGCCGTGAAGACGGTGATTGTCGGTGGCGTTGCCGGTGGGATGTCGGCAGCGACACGGTTGCGCAGGCTCGACCCGTCCGCGGGGGTCGTGGTCCTGGAGAAGAGTGGTCACGTGTCCTACGCCAACTGTGGTCTGCCCTACTACGCCGGAGGGGTGATCGCTGAGCGTGGGTCGCTGCTGCTGCAGACTCCCGCTCATTCTGGCGCCCACCGGCTTCACACCGCAGTCCCTCGGGGTACGGTTCGGGCTGGACGTGCGGGTGCGCACCGAGGTCCTCGCCGTTGACCGCACCGCCAAGCGGGTCCGGGTGCGCGACCTCGACACCGGGACCGAGTACGACGAAACCTATGACGACCTGATCCTCAGCACTGGGCTTCGCCCGTCGTGCCGCCGGCGCCGGGCGTGCACCGGGCACTGACCCTGCGCACCGTCGAGGATGTTGACGCCCTCGTCGGCCGTCTCGACGCCGGGGCTCGGTCCGTAGTCGTGGTCGGCGGAGGCTTCGTTGGGCTGGAGACGGCGGAGGACCTGCACCGGCGCGGCCTGCAGGTCACTCTCGTCGAGCGGGCGCCGCAGGTGCTGACGCCGCTAGACGCGGAGATGGTCGCGCCCGTCCATGCCGAGCTCCGGCGACAGGGCATCGACCTCGAGCTGAGCGCGGAACCTGTCGAGGTCACCGACGACGCGGTCCTCCTGGCGGAGGGGCGCAGACTCCCGGCAGACGTGGTGGTGCTCGCAATCGGGGTGCGCCCCGACAGCGGGCTGGCCCGTGCGGCCGGGCTCGAGATCGACGAACGGGGAGGCATCGTCGTCGACGACCAGCAGCGCACCAGCGACCCGGCCAGCTACGCCGTCGGCGACGCCGCCCAGAAGCGGGACGCCGTCGACGGGTCGGCCACCCTCGTGCCGTTGGCCAACGTCGCCACCGTGCGGGGCGCCGGGCCGCGGATGCCATCGCGGGCCGCGCCGTCCGGGCGACCGCGTCGCTGGGCGCTGCCGTCGTCAAAGTCTTCGACCTCACCTTCGCGTGACCGGCTGGAACGAACGCAGGGCGCGTGCCGCAGGACTGGAGGTGGAGGTGATCCACACCCACCCTCCTCCCACGCCGGTTACTACCCCGGGGCCGAGTCGATGGCGCTGAAGCTCGTCGTCGAGGCCAACGGCGCCATCCTCGGCGCCCTAGGCGTGGGTGGCGAGGGCGTCGACAAGCGAATCGATGTCCTCGCCACGACGATCCGCGGCGGCCTGAGCGCACCCCAGCTCGCCGATCTCGAGCTGGCCTACGCGCCGTCGTTCGGCTCGGCCAAGGACCCGGTCAACATGCTCGGCTACATCGCCGAGAACCGGGTCGGTGGAGTGGAGCAGACGGTCCAGTGGCATGAGGTCGCCGACCGGCAAGCGCAAGGCGCCACCATCATCGACGTGCGCACCCCCGCCGAGCACACCGCCGGTCACATCCCCGGTGCGGTCAACATCGAGCTCGACTCCCTGCGGCAGCGGCTCTCTGACCTTCCCAACGGCTCGTTGGTAGTGCACTGCGCGGTCGGGCAGCGTGCCCATACCGCGGTGATCCAGCTCCGGGCGCACGGCTACGACGTGGCCAACCTCGACGGCGGCTACCGCACCTGGCTTGCGGGCAGCCAGCTCGAGGAGGGGCGCCGGCGAGCGCGTGAGGCTGCCTGAGACTACGATCTTCCGGTCACCGTCGACGGGAGGTATGTCGTGTCCGATCCGCACGTGCGCGCAGGCGCTCAGACCGAGAGGGACCCGGCGGATGCGCATGACCGGCGGACGGTGGTCTCAGGAGTGTTGTTCGGGTGCGGCATCGCCGCCTCGATTATCGACCTGTTCATCTTCCACCTCGCGCTGCAGTGGCACCATTTCTACGACCTGTCCACCACGCGGGTCGCGCTGACCGCCGACGGCTTCTTCCATGCGATCGGCTGGTTCGTCACGGTCTGGGGCCTGTTCCTGCTGGCCGACGTCCGCCGCCGCACCGACGTCGACTGGAGGCGGTGGGCCGCGGCCGTAGTCGCCGGCATCGGTCTCTTCCAGCTGCTGGACGGGGTGCTGGACCACAAGGTGCTGCGGATCCACCAGATCCGATATGGGGTCGACCTGCTGCCCTACGACGTGACGTGGATCGGGTCGGCGGTGCTGCTCCTCCTCGTAGGGCTGATGATGCTGCGGCGCACCCGCCCGCGCGTGACCCGTCGCTGACGGCGGGTCGTCCAGGGTGGGCCACGACCACGACCACGACCACGACCACGGCACCGGTCACCGCCTCGCCGAGGCCGGCACCGGTGCCGACGCCCTCGCGTGGGTCCTGTTCGACGTGCTGGCGGCCGTGGCTCTTGGCGCAGCAGCGGTGGCCTACGCCGCGGGCATGTGGCGTGCCTCTCACCGCAGCCCGTGGTCGGCCCGACGTGCCGTAGCGTGGTACCTGGGTCTGGTCCTCGCGGCCGCGGGGCTGCTTGGGCCGCTCGCCGCGGAGGCTCGCTCTGGCTTCACCGCGCACATGGCCGTCCATCTGCTGGTTGGCATGGTCGCACCGCTGCTGCTGGTCCTGGGCGCCCCCGTGGCCCTGACGCTGAGAGCACTACCTGTTGGGCGTGCGCGTTCCCTGACGCGGGTGCTTCGCGGTCAGGTCGTGCGCGCCGTCACCCACCCTGTCCTGGCGGCAACCCTGAACGCCGGGGGTATGTGGTTGCTGTACACCACCGATCTCTACCGACTCATGCACACGTCGGCGCTCCTGCATGGGGTGGTGCACGCGCACATCTTCCTGGCCGGTTACGTGCTCACCGCGTCGTTGGTCGGGAGAGATCCCGATCCGCACCGCTCGCCGGTCGCGGTGCGCGCCGGCGTCCTCATCGTGTTCATCGCCGCGCACTCCGTCCTGGCCAAGTGGCTCTACGCGCACCCCCCGGCTGGTGTGGACCTAGCCGACGGCCGGGTCGGCGCGCAGCTCATGTACTACGGAGGCGACGTGGTGGACGTCATCATCATCGTGCTGCTGCTCGCGGGCTGGTACACCTCGACCGATCCTCGCCGGCGGCGCGCGTCATACCCGCCGTCCGGACAGGTGAGCAAGGCGGCCAGCGGCTAACGTCGTGTCGTCGACCTCGCGATCAGAAGGAGAGACCCATGGTGAATGGTGACCGGGTGCGCAAGCACACCGACGACGAGGTGCAGGCCGAGATCGACGCCGAGGCCCAGCGCCGGGTGGCATCCCTGCGCGGTGCCTCACGAGAGGTCCTGACCAGGCGACTGGAGGAGCTGCGGCGTGAGTGGGACGTCGAGCGGGCACTGGAGGTCAACGCGTCGACCCTCATCCTCGCATCGTCGGTCGTGGCCGGGGTGAGGACCCGCAGCTGGGGGTTCGCGGCGCCGGCCGTGGTGGCGGGCTTCCTGCTGCAGCACGGGCTGCAGGGGTGGTGCCCGCCGCTGCCGGTCCTGCGCCGGCTGGGCTTCCGGACCCAGCGCGAGATCGACGCGGAGCGCACCGCGGTCCGGCTGCTGCGCGGTGATCTCAAAGCGCCCACGGACGTCCCGCCGGCCTGACGTCTCTCAGCCGCGGCTGAAGAGACGGCTGAGGAAGGACCCTCCGGTCGAGGCTTCCTGGGGGCCCACGTGGCCGGGGCAACGTTGCGCGGTCGGGACGGAAGCCATGACCTGGTCGACGTGCTGGCCGCAGCCGGCCCAGGTGGTCTTTCCGCAGGTCTTGCAGGTGGCGGGACGGCGCATGTGAATCTCCTCGGTATGTGGTCGTGCGGGTGCTGAGTGGACGGTCGGGGAAGTGTGCTCAGGTGGCCGGGACGATCGGCAACCCGGAGGAGGCGGCGCTGTCGTCGAAGCTGTCGTCGATCGCGACCACGTGGGTGCCGTTGGCGGCGAGGACCGAGGCGGCGATCGAGGCGCGGTAGCCGCTGGCGCAGTGCACCCAGACCTCGCCGGCCGGGACCTCCTCTAGGCGCTGCAGCAGCTCGTGCAGGGGGATGTTGAGGGTGCCATCGATGTGCGCCTCGGCATACTCCGACGCCCGTCGCACGTCCAGGACGTGCAGCGGCCGGTGGTGGCGCACCTGGGCCAGATCATCGAACTGTGCGGTGTCGAAGCTGCCCAGCGCATCGTCGGTCCACTGGTGCGGTTCGCCGGTGGCCGCTCCCTGGAGCTGGTCGACACCGATGCGGATCAGTTCTCGCTGGGCCTCTGCGACCTGCTCGGGGGAGTCGCCCAGCAAGGTGAGGGGGGTGTCCCAGGGGATGAGCCAGCCGAGGTAGGTCGCGAACTGGCCGTCGAGGCCGAAGTTGAGGCTGCCGGTGACGTGTCCGGCCGCGAACGCGGTGCGGGTCCGCAGGTCCACGACCCACACACCGTCGCGGATCCGGGCGGCGATGGTGTCCTTGTCCGCGGCCCGGGGAGGCGTCAGGTCGGGAGCGTCCGGCCCGGCGGCGTTGGCCGGGCTCATGTGCACGTAGTAGGCGGGGTAGGAGTCCAGCCCGGCGAGGATGTCGTCGACCCACTGCTGCTCGTCCTGCGTCAGGGCCGGGTTCTGCCGCTTCTCGGCGCCTATTGTGGACGCGGTGGCATCACCGCTGGTGGACCCGGCGGAGCAGAACGAGCCGAAGCCGTGCGTGGGCAGGACTTGGGTGTGGTCGGGCAGCTCATCGGCCAGCCGATGAGCCGAGGCGAACTGGTGGCGCACCAACTCGTGGGTGTAGTCCTCACCGAGCAGATCCGGTCGGCCGGTGGCGCCGAAGAGCAGGGACCCGCCGGTGAAGACCCCAACCGCCTCGAACTCCGCACCCGGTGCCGCTGCCGACTCCAGGGCGTAGGACAGGTGAGTGAAGGTGTGGCCCGGGGTGGCGATCGCACGCAGCCGCATCGTGGGCGATACCTCGACGGCGTCGCCGTCGCGGATCGGTTCATGGTCGAAGGACACCTCGTCCTCGGCGTTGACGTAGTAGCGGGCACCCACCGCCTGTGCGAGGGCGAGGCCGCCGGTCACGTAGTCGTTGTGGATGTGGGTCTCGAACACGTCGGTGACGCGGACGTCGGCGCGCTCGGCCAGGTCCAGGACCCGATCGATGTCGCGCTGGGGGTCGATGACGATCGCGACCTCACCGTCGTGGACGAGATAGGACCGGTCGCCCAGGGTGGGCGTCTCGATCACCTCGATGACGGGCGCTGCGCTGTTGGTGCTCATCTGTGTTCCTTTCCGGGTCCTGCGGATAGTCGGTTCAGTCCGTCGCCAGCGTTCCAGCCACGACAGGTCGGCCGGCGGCGATCCATGCAGAGGTTCCTCCCGCCACGGACCGGGCGTCGAACCCTGCCCGGGCCAGGTAGTCGGCCATCGCGCCGGAGCGACCCCCGCTGGCGCAGATGACGTACACCGGGCTGGAGCGGTCGAGCTCGCTGGTGCGGGAAGGCAACCGACCCATGGAGATGGACACGGCACCGGGGACATGTCCGCCGACGTACTCCGCCGGCTCGCGCACGTCGATGACGTTGACACCGGTGGAGTGCGCGGTGATGAACTGGTCGAGGGTTACCTCGGACATGGTCGACAGGCTCCTACGCGTCGGGATGCGGCCCCGGATCATGGGACCGACGTAGTCAACGATCATACCCCCAGGGGTATTCCCGCCACGGTGGTCCGGCTTTTGACATGCGTCCGGTCGATCCGTACTCCGAGGAATGACTCTGTCCCATCGTCGGTTGATACCCCGGGAGGTATGCTGTTCGTGTGGCAGGGCGTGAGCTCGACGTTCACGCCGACGCGTCCTACCTTCTCGACTCACCCGCTACGCCGCATCCGGAGGAGCACGTCATGAGCTACGCATTGAGCACCACCATCGGCCGCCCGTTCGCCGACGTCCTGGACGCCACCAGAACCGCACTGACGGACCAGGGCTTCGGGATCCTGACCGAGATCGACCTCGCCGCGACGCTGAAGAGCAAGATCGGCGCCAAGATCCCCGACCAGGTGATCCTTGGGGCCTGCCGGCCGGTGCTTGCGCACGCAGCGATCCAGGCCGAACCTTCGATCGGCCTGCTGCTGCCCTGCAACGTCGTCGTGCGCTCCGTCGGCGACACCACCACCGTCGTGGAGGCCATGGACCCCGACGTCATGGTCACCATGACTCGCAACGACGATCTCGCCGAGGTCGCCGCCGACGCCCGCGAACGCCTGAACATCGCGCTCGGCTCCCTCTCCGCCACCTGAGCCCAAGAGAAAGGACCACCCACGTGATCACCCTCAACAGCGCCGACATGGCACCGGTCATCAACCGCCTCCGCCGCGCCCAGGGCCAGATCGGAGGCGTCATCCGCCTCATCGAGGAGGGACGCGACTGCAAGGACGTCGTCACCCAGCTGGCGGCCGTCAACCGCGCCCTGGACCGGGCCGGGTTTGCCATTGTCTCCTCCGGCCTGAAGGAATGCCTCACCTCGCCCGAGGGCATCCAGCCCGAGGACCAGGCAGCCATGGAGAAGCTCTTCCTTACGCTCGCCTGAGGCCCGGGGTGGGTGCAGGAGTCGACGAGCCGAATAAGGCCGCGATGAAGACTGACGGGACGCGCTCCCGCCACCCGGTGCGCCTGGGGCTGGGCGCAAATGCAGCACAGTTCGCGATCCTGGTGGCGGTCAACGCTCTGGTCGGGGGATGGTCGGTCAGCAGCAGACAGTGCTGCCCCTGCTCGCAGAGGAAGAGTTCGACCTCACCGGCTACACCTTCATCTTCACCTACGTGGCTGCCTTCGGACTGACCAAGGCGGCCGCGAACTACGCGGCCGGCACCCCGGCGCCGTGGGGTTGGGTAGGCCGTGCATTAGCGCTTCAGGCCTGCTGGCCACACCACCTCGACCCGCCTGCCAGCTCGATGCGCGTAGGCGACAACATCGGCTGTCCCACCCTTTCCGCGCGCCGGCAAGCCGTCCCAGACCGCGATAAGCACGTCAGACAGGTCGACCACGCGGCGTCCTGCAGCCAAGTAGGCATCCTCGCTCGGCTGCGGGTAGTTTAGTTGCTCCACCTTCGTCGCTGCAGCGAGGAATTTCTGGTAGCCGCTTCGGTCCTGCTCAGTCTCCATGGAGGAGGCATAGTTGAAGCTCGGCAGAACCACGTGTAGTTCGCCACCGTAGTCGAGTACCGCCTGAGCAAATCGCTGATCTGCCCCAGCGGCTAGGCTGGAGATGCCGACGAAGGGTGGGCTTCTAAGGAGTTCGCCGAGGCGCACGGAGAGAAGTGACCAAGCCTCATCCGGCGCCTTTTGATGCCCAGAAATACCGTAAGCGATCAAAAACGACTCCCCTCGGCCAGGTGACGATAATGCCGACCCAGCGGAGTCAGCCGACATCCCTGATTTTGCATCGCGGCGAAATACATGTGCTCGGCACCTACGGGCTCGATCAGCTTCGACGACGCGCACCGCTGCAACTGTCCAAAGACCGCTTCGTTCTCTGGATGTGGAGGTAGGCCACTTTGGCTCTTATCGGGCTCGTAGCTGGGGTCAAGCGGGAAAATGTCGTCCGGTTCCGGGAACCATTCCGGGAGCCGCCGTAAGGCCGCCAATGGCACGGACGGATCGCACCGCCGGATGTCCTGAAGGCGGTCCACGTTGGCTTTAAACATAGGACGCTGGTCCCACGCGCCAAAGGCCTCCGAGAGATACGCATAAAGGCTCGCGACAGTGACGTGACCCAACACATCGGCTGCGCCTCCGTCCAGGGCCCCCTCTAAGTAGGCGGAGAACTGACCACGACCGTCAAGTGTCTCGGCTGAGGTTTGGTCTGCCCGACTCGCCGTAAGAAGAGAAACGCCTTTACGCAGTACAGCGGCGGAGCTCATTGCGGCAGGGACGCTGCCTGCGCCACCACTGAAGCAGCAGTCCAGTATGACCGCCACTTCGTGATCACAGCCGTTGATGAGATCCAAGACCTCACCGAAGCGAACACCAGGCGTTCCCTTCGTCGCATCAGATGTGACCAGGGTTACGTCCCCCTTGTCTCCGATGGGGGATCCATGACCGGCGAAGTACAAGAGCGACATGTCTACGCCCGGGCCGAACAGCGTGTTGAGCGCCTCTACAAAATCGCCTCGGCACACGAAGCCGCCATCAGCGGGTGCTGTAAGAGTTTTCACGTCAAAGTTCGGCGAGTCGTCCTCGTTGCGCGCAAGGAGAGGTGAGAGGGCATTGGCATCGTTTACGCACCCACCAAGATTCCCGGCGGTGGGGTAGTTGTCAATACCGACGACAAGGGCCCGGCGCAGCACTATTAGAGCCCGTCGATGAAGTCGCCAACGTTGGCCCAGGTCCAGTTTTTGCAAGGGGCTGACCCCATCTCCGTGGGCTTCGTCCTGTAGTCCTCCTCGATCCAGATCCCTAGCAGTGGCTTACCTTCCTCGCCCGCGCACTTGATCTCCCACAACTGGCCAGCGGCCTGCGGTGTGCTGCTGCTTATCAACGCGATCACGCCATCGGATCGACGAATGCGCGTTCGAACACGCTCCTTCCACTCCTTGTCGTAAGGGTTCTTGACGCTCATGTCGGTCCAGTCGTAGGGCGTCGATCCCAATTTCCGCTGCCCGACGAAGAGATCACGGATCCTCTCGTCCTCCTTTGCGAAGGCGATGAAGACGATCTTGTCAGCCATGGTGTGTCCCCTCCTGTACGTGGATGATGACCCTTGTATAGCATCCGCCGCCGACAGACCCTTCGATCTGTTGATAACTGATCTCTCGAGCCCACCTACTGAACGTCCTCGGCCCGACGGCTCCTGGTTGGCCGAGGGTGGCCGTCCGGGTGCGGTCGTTCCCTCCTAGCACGGGTTCGCGCGGGGCCAATCGGAGTTGGTCCGGCGATAGTTCGCTCAGGCCGGACAGGCCCGTTCGGCCCAATGCTTGCCTCGACCGTGATCGGCAGGCACCGTGTGGGGGCGTCCGCAAGGCCCCCTCCCCACGCCCTGTATTCGGCAGTACAGCGACGTCACGACCCTCGCGCGCGTGAGTGAACTTCCAAGTCTCGGTAGGCCCAAGTCCCGGTAGCCCATTCTGGGCGAAGTGAAGCACTCTCTCGCGTGTGACTCGCACGTCGAGCCCGGTCACAGAGTCGACCGACGGAACGCTGCGAGGTTGGTGACGGCCTTGGCTGCACGGCGACGGACCGTCCGCGCCGACGCTTCGAAGTCCTCGGCGACCAGCTCGGCCACAGACGGGGTCATCAGGCCACCCCGGCCCCGTCGTGCGGGTACGTTGAGCCGCGCGGCCTCCCGGGCCACGTCCAAGAGCAGGGTTCGGTCCTCGCGGGTCAGAGCGCCCGTCGCGGCAGCGTCCTCGAGAAGCTCAGTCAGCTCGCGCTCGGGGTCCGGCCCGGCATCGAGGTCGGGCACCTCCGGCACCGACCCAATCGGGACCGCCGTTGCCCAGACGCGGTCACGACGCAATGCTGCGTCACCGACACCTAGGTCGGCCATCACTTCGCGCCGGGTCCGGGCCAGCAGCGTGGCTGCGACGCTCCGGTGCGGGTCGCCACTGTAGGACCGAACCGTCAGCCACAGCTGTCCCGCGACGAGAGCGTCGATGTCGGGGGAGAGGTCGGCGAGCTGCCGAGCCAGGTTCACCGCTCCCGGGACCAGGAGCCAGGTGATCACGGAGACTGCCTTCGCATCGTCTGCGGCCGTCCGCGCGAGAGCCGCCAGCACCTAATCCCGTGCTTCCGGTGAGGCCTGACTCAGCCAGGGCGGCAGGTCGAGCAGATCCGCGACGACCGAGAGGGCTGGTTCGATCCGGCCCCAGTCCTCCCAGTGATCCCGCGCCCACCGCAGCGGGGGTCGTTCGTGGGTGTCCACCCCAAGACAGGTCGCTACGCTCATCGTCGTCTCCTTCCACACCGGGTCGATGTGGCCCAGACGATGACGTGAGGACGCTCCCGGATCCGTCCCCCCCGACCGCCCCCAACGGCGTCCCCGCAACCCGGCTGACCAGCCTCCGTCGTTCCAGTGGCCGACGTTTACGCAGGTCACAGCCCGCCCCCAGCGCTCCCGGGAGCGTCCCCCCTGGGTTGTGGGCGAACATTCCCACCCAACCGCCCAGGTCGCGTATCGCCGCAGGTCAGAGCCACGCCCCCAAGAAAGTCGGGCACGCCCCTGGAAAAGTTGGTGACGCAGAGGTGGTGCAGGGCGACGTCGAGGCCCCACGACGGCTGCTCAGGGCCAGAGGTCGGCGGCAATAGGCCCTCTTCGAACAGCCCCGTACGTAGCATTTATGTTACGCTCGCTGGGTGATCAGGAAGGTGAAGGGTATGAGCAAGCACACCGCGTTCTGGGAGGACCTGAGCCGCGACCTCCAGGACCCAGAGTTCCTCCGCGAGTACGTCGTCGAGTCGATGCGGATCTCCACCATCGACTCGGTCGTCAACGCAATTGACGATGCGCGCGAGGCTGCGGGGCTGTCCAAGGCCGAGCTGGCGCGGGCCATCCAGAAGGAACCAGCGACCATCCGTCGCCTGCTGTCCTCCGAGAGCTCCAATCCGACCCTGGGCACGCTGGCCGAGGTGGCGGCAGCCCTCGGGTTGCGCATCACCGTCGAGCCCATTCCCGAGGCCGAGCGCGGTCAGATCACTCAGCCCTTGCTCGAAGGTCGGGCAGCTGACCCTATGAAGCTTGCCGAGCACCTGGAACAGTTGCGTCGGCCCAGGACGAGGCTGCCGGCCTGACGGCCCGTCAGATCACGGACCGCGGGTTTCGCTTGCGGTATTCCACGCCCAGCCTGCGGACCGCGGTGTAGTCGGCATCCGACAACGTCGTCCGGAACGGCTTGTCTCGCCCGTCGACGACGACCAGGAGCGGTTTGTCCTCGCCCTTGGCCTCGTAGTCGAGGAGGCAGAAGAGCCGGTAGTGGTGACGTCTCGGCCCGTCCATCCGCACCTCGAACCAGCCGCTCATGTCACCCTTCATCGCCTCCCAGTAACCGCCGCCGGCGAACCGCTTCGGTGGAGCGGCTGCGACGGCCACCAGGGCGGCGCGCATCTTGGCGCGCACGCCGGCCGGGTAGGAGTTGAGCGCATCGCGGCCGGGAGCACGCCGGTCCGGGTCGTCGTCCTTGTGACGCTGGAAGAAGACGATCGCATGCGCATCGTCCGACGACGGGGCAGTGCGCACCGCAGGTGCCTTCGACTCCGGCGTGGACGCCTTGCGGCGACCACGCCGGTCAGAACTCATCCGAGAGCCGTCCTGTCGTGCAGCTCCGACAGCCGACGCGCGATCTCGGCGTCGCGGTCGGCGGCGGCGTGCTGGTAGCGCATCGCCGCGCCGGGGGTGGAGTGGCCGAGCCGGCCCATGAGCTCGGCAAGGGTTGCGCCGGTCTGGGCCGCGAGGACGGCGCCGGTATGGCGCAGGTCGTGCCAGCGCAGGTCCGGCCGGCCGGCGGCCTTCCTCGCTGGGTAGTAGACCTTGTAGAGCGTCGACGGCGCCATGTGCCGGTCGCTGTCGGCCGCGGCGGAGAAGAGCAGCGCGTCCTTGCCGGACGCGGTGTGCTGGGACAGGTGCGCCTTGACCGTGGCGAGCAGATGTGGCGGGATCGCGACGTCGCGCACGCCCGCATCGCTCTTGGGTGGACCGATGATGAACTCACCGCCGACCCGCACGACGGCACGACGGATCTTGACCCGCCCGGTCCGCAGGTCCATGTCACCGCGGCGTAGCTCGGCCAGCTCGCCGAAGCGCAGCGCACACCAGGCGGCGAGCAGCGCCATCAGCCGGTAGCGGTCGGGCAGCTCCGTGACGATCGTCTCGAGCTCCGACAGCGTCGCCGACTCTACGTGGTGGGCACGCCTGGCGTTTCCGGCGCCACGGATGTGAGCCGGGTTGTACGGGATGAGGGGAGTGGGCCGCACGGAGGCGGCCCCGGCCAGGATCGTGCGCAGCAGGCTGTACGCCTGTGCCCTGACGGTGTCCCGGCCCGGAGCCACCTGGTCGTACCAGGCGTTGACGTCCTCGTGTGTGATCCGGTCGATGCGCTCCTCGCCGAAGGTCGGGTAGATGAACCGGTCCAGCAGCATCCGATATTGCTGACCGGTCGTGGGGCGTAGCTCGCGGCCACGCGTCCGGCGGGTCTCCAGCCAGAGTTCGGCGTACGCGCGGAACGTCGGGAACTCCCGTCGCCGTGCCCCGTGGGCAGCGGCCTGTGGCGCCCACACCTCCATCCCGATCTCGGCTCGGCGCGCGGACAGCCAGGCGATGGCGTCGTCCTTGGCGTCGAACGTCATCGGCGCCCGGTAGAGACGACCGTCGGGGCCGGTGTAGGCAGCCCGGTAGCGCCCGGACTTGAGCCGTTCTACACGCCCGAACCCACGTCGGGAGCGATGGTCGGTGCGAGTCAACTTGTGTCCTCCCAGTATCGCCTTTCGAGGAATATACGAGGAACAACGGCGTCAAAACCTGTCCAGACCCGTCCACTTGTGTCCCGCGCTGATATGCCCTCTGACCTGCGAGTTTATCACCAAAGTGGACGGCAGAGAGGGGTCTGTGGTAGCCCCCTCTCTCAAAAGTTCAAACCCAGTATCGCCCACGCACAGAAACCCCCTCTGACCAGCAAAATGGTCGAGGGGGTTTCGCGTGGGGGGACTACGGGGGAATGGCACAGCGCCCGCTCGGGCTGGCCGCGTGATCAGAAGGTCGAGCTTGGAGGGTTCGAGTCCCTTCACGAGCACCTGGCCCAAGACCTCCCACCGGCTCGGAACTTCCAGTTCCTCTGGGTGCGGAACGACATGCTGATCGCCCTCGTGTTCGCCGACTCCTCGGCTGCCCCTGACCGTGGCCCTGCAGTCCCAGGCCCGTCAGTTCGGCTCCAATATCGACGTCCTGGCCACAGGCGCCTTCCTGTCCCTCGCGGTGCCCTTGGTGGTGTTCTTCTCCTTCCAGCGCTACTTCGAACAGGGCGTCCTGGCAGGTTCCGTGAAGTAGGCGGCCACTGCGCCCGGTGCCCCCCACCTGCTTGACTGTCGCCCAGTCCAGTCGTGCACCGGAGCAGGGAGGCAGCAGTCATGGCGAGAGTCATCATCGTCGGGATGGGCGCGATGGGGTCGGTCTACGCGGCGCTCATGCAGGACGCCGGCCACGAGGTGCACGGAGTGTGCCACTGGCCCGAGCACGTGGCAGCGATCCGGCGCGGCGGTCTTCGGGTGCACGGGTTCAGCGGTGACCGGACCGTGCAGCTGGCCTCGGTGGCCACCGACACCCAGGGGCTTCCGGTGGCCGACCTTGTCATCATCGCCACCAAGGCGGGGGACGTGGAGGCGGCAGCGGACTCTGCCAGGCACCTGGTTGGTCCACGCACGGTGGTCCAGGGCATTCAGAACGGGTTGGGCTCGCCCGAGCGGATCGCCGCGACCCTGGGCAGGGAGAGGCTGGCGGTCGGGGTGGTCGGCGGGTTCGGGGCCTCGTGTCCGGAGCCCGGGACCGTGCACCACAACGGCATGGAGATGATCAGGTTTGCCTCGTATGCCGAGCTGCCCGCTGCGGACCTCGCGCGCGGCTCCGCGGTCTGGCAGTCCGCCGGGTTCCGCGTGCAGATGTTTGAGAACGTCGATCAGATGGTGTGGGAGAAGTTCATCATGAACGTGACCTTCTCTGGGACATCCTGCCTGACTGGCCTGACCATCGGCGAGATCATGCAGCAGGAAGCCGCGTGGTCAGTGGCGCAGGGCTGTGCTGAGGAGGCCGTCGCCGTGGCGCAGGCCAAGGGGATCACCCTGGACGTCGGCGACCCGGTCGAGCACATCCGTGCGCTCGGGTCCAGGATCCCCGATGCCCGGCCCTCGATGCTGCTGGATGCTCTGGCCCACCGACCAGGCGAAGTGGACGCGATCAATGGTGCGGTAGTCACCGAGGGTCGCACGCACGGCGTCCCGACGCCCGTGAACGACACGGTGTCCAACCTCGTCCGAGCGCGGGAACGCACCTACAGCAACCACGGCCACGGAGCCTGAGGCTGTGCCGCACGTTGCCTTCCTGCTGGGCAAGCCACCCAAGCCATCGACGATCTTCCCCGAGGTCCTCGAGCGGCGTGCAGACCTCCGTGCACCTTCCGCACGAGGACAGGGTCGACCACCCAGTGGTCAGCTCGGCGGATCTGGTCGTGCACCGGGGGCTGGACCCCTGTGCCATGCTGCTCGTTGCCGACCTCGACCACGCGGGCAAGGCCGTGCTCAACCCGTATGCCGGGGTGCTGGGTCTGGTGGACCGGGCCACCACGCTCCGCTCCCTGGAGGGGTTGCCGGTCCCGTCCACCACCGTCGTGCAGACGTGGCGAGAGGTGGCTGCCGCAACGGGGCAGCGGCGCTGTGTCGTGAAGTCAGCGAGTGGTCCAGGGAGAGGCGCCGCCATCGTGGTCGGCACCGCTGAGGAGCTGCGGACCGATCGTGGTCTGCAGCCTCCCTTCCTGGTGCAGGACTACGTCGTGGCCGGTGAGGTGGACCACAAGCTCTATCTGGTGGGCGACACGGTGCGAGGCCTGCTCAAGCCCTCCCCCCTGGCGGTGGGTCACACCACCTCCGGGGCGGCCTTCACTCCTGACCCCGTCCTCGTCGCGCTCGCCAGGCAGGCCCGGGCCCGATTGGGTCTGGACTTCCTGGGCGTGGACGTGCTGGTCTCCGAGCAGGGGCCGATGATCGTCGACGTCAATGACTTTCCCAGCTATCGGGGGGTTGCTGACGGTCCTCGGCTGGTCGCGGAGCACCTCCTGGTGCACCTGGCAGACCGGCCCTGACGTCGGCTGGCGCTGGGGCCAGCAGTGCCTGAGGCCGGCGGCCGTGCCTCGGGCCGACCATCGGTCTCACTCGGCCAGGAACGCCGGGACGCGCTCCTTCGGTCGACCGATGATCGCCCGGTCGCCCTTGACCAGGACGGGGCGCTGCATCAGTTTCGGGTGCTCAACCAGCACTGCGACCACCTGATCGGGCGTGGCGACGTCGTCGTCCCTCAGGCCCAGGGAGGCAAAGGTCGCGTCCCGGCGCACCAGGTCCGTGACAGGGTCCTCCAACGTGCTGATCAGGGCACGGAGCTCCTTCGCCGTCAGTGGCGAGCTCAGATAGCGCACCACCTCGGTCTCGAGGCCCGCGGCCTCGACGAGCTCGAGTGCGGAGCGGGACGTGGAGCACCGGGGGTTATGCAGCAGGGTCACCTCAGCCATGGCAGGACGCTACACGGCACGGCGCCCGTTGTGATCCCGGCCTCACCATGGAGCGCCTGGGAATCTCCGGTGTGGGGCGGCCGTTCTCCCAAGAGCGTCTGGCGCCGGTGCCGGCGCCTCCGACATACCCGCCCTGCTCAAGGAACCGCAGATGCTCCGCATCACCCTGTCCCGTCGCTCACCCGTCACCGCTTCCGTCCGCCCCAGCTGGCGCGAGCGTCGCGAGGCTCGCCAGTTGCACACCGAGATCTCCCGTCGCCCGCAGAACGTGCGCAACGAGCTGTTGGAGATGGCAGCCCGCGCCCGCTGAGCGGGCTTTCCGCAGGCCCCGCCTGCAAGGGTGCGGTCCTGGCAGGTGGACCGTCGCTCACGGTCCTACCGTGGAGTGATGACGACCAACGGTTCTCCTCCACAGGACGACCGCCTCCCGTCGGGCCGTGACCGGACAGGCCATGACCGGCAGAACGATGACCAGCGGGAGTCCGCCCCCTCCCACCACCCGGCCGCGCGCACCGGAGCCCTTCTCGGGCCGGTGCTCTTCGCGCTGCTGGCGGCCGCGCTGGTCATCCTGGCGATCACCCTTCTGTGAGCCCGCGATGACGGATGCTGCGGATGCCCGTCCCTGGGTCCCCAGCCACCCGACCGTGCCCCGACTGAAGAGCGCGGTCCAGGGCTGTCGCGGGTGCGAGCTGTGGGAGGACGCCAGTCGGGCCGTGCTGTCGCACGGCTCACGGGACGCGCGGGTGATGCTGGTGGGGGAGCAACCCGGGGATCAGGAGGACCGACAGGGCACGCCCTTTGTCGGTCCGGCCGGACGGGTGCTCAAGGATGCCATGGCGGCCGCCGGGCTCGCCACGGAAGAGACCTACCTGACCAACGCGGTCAAGCACTTCCGGTTCCAGCGGCGGGGGAAGCGCCGGATCCACGAGGCCCCTGAGCTGCGTCACCTGGTGGCCTGCCATCCGTGGCTGGAGGCCGAGCTGTCGATCGTGGACCCCGACGTCGCCGTCTGCCTCGGCGCGTCAGCCGGTCGGTCCGTCCTCGGGCGACGGGTGCGCATCGGAGCCGAGCGTGGCGAGGTCCTCGAGGGCCCCGAGGGTCGCAGCGCGGTCATCACGACGCACCCCTCCGCGGTGCTGCGCCTGCGCTCCCGTGGGGGCTATGACGAGGCGATCGAGGAGCTGGTCGCTGACCTACGGGTCGCGGCCTCCGTCTGAGTCGGGAACGCCGAGGCGAGGTCGCTGTCCTCAGTGTGCGGCATTGACCTCGTAGGACGTGTTGGTGGACTCGAAGAAGTTCACCAGTTCGAGAGTGTCGTTGGCGGCCGCCATCCACTTGGCTGGGTTGGCCACCCGGTAGTGCGGCTCGAAGCCCAGTTCCTCCAGGCGCCGGTCGGCCAGATACTTGACGTACTGATTGATGTAGTCGGCGTTCAGCCCCAGGATCCCGCCGGGGAGCAGGTCTCGGTTGTAGGTCTCCTCCATCTCCACGCCGTCCAGGATCATCTGCTGGATCTCCTCGGCGAAGTCGTCGGTGGCGATCTCTGGGTTCTCCTCCAGCACCGTCAGAATCAGGTTGATGCCGAACTTCAGGTGCAGGCTCTCGTCGCGCACGATCCAGTCGATGAGGGAGCCGAAGTTGCGCAGCAGGTTCCGCTGCCGAAAGCTCAGCGCCACCATGAAGCCGGAATAGAACCAGATGCCCTCCAGGATCACGTTGTAGGCCACCAGGTTGCGGACGAAGTCCTGCTTGCCCTCAACCGTATGGATGTCCAGGGTCTGCTCGGTCATCCGCCGGATGTAGCGGACCTCGAACTCCTCCTTGGCGGCCATCGACGGCACGTTCACATGGGACTCATACGCCTGCTCGCGGTCCACCGGGAACGTCTCCAGGACGTACTCGAAGGCCATGCAGTGGTTCGCCTCCTCCCACATCTGCTTGGCCAGGTAGAGGTGGCACTCGGCAGCGTTGACGTAAGGGTAGACGCCGAAGGCCAGGGCCTTGTTCACCAGCAGTTCATTGGGGTTGAAGTAGCTCATCAGGAAGGTGAGCGCGTGCCGCTCCTGGTCCGTCATCCTCTCGAAGTCACCCAGGTCCTCGCCGAGCTGGACCTCGTTGGGGAACCAGGTGTTGGCCACCGCCTGGTCATACAGCTCCATGGCCCAGGGATAGGTGACCGGCTTCAGGAGCAGGCCCTCCCGGATGCCCGTGCCGAGGATGCCACGGGTGGTGTTGGTGTCGGTGTTGGTGTTCATGTCAGTCCTTCGTGGGTATCCAGCGTGTCAGGTCGGTGGTCCGGTGCGGCTCGGGTCGTCACTGGCAGGAGTCGCACTGCAACCGTTCCTGCGGGTCGATCGGGCACTGCGGGTCCTCGACGAGCGCAAGCGTCGCTGCCGGGGGTGTCGGGGCGGGCTCGCTGCGAACCCCGAAACCACGGCGGGATCCGCCACCGGTGCCGGGGGCCGCCTGCGCCTTGTTGACCCGGACCGTGGCCTGCTCGGCCTGGTGGCGCGGCATCATGTGCAGGTAGTAGGTGGTCTTCACACCCATTCGCCACGCCGCGGCATACAGCTCCATCATCTCGCCGACATCGCGGCTGGCCAGGTAGATGTTGCGGCTGATCGCCTGGTCGATCCACTTCTGCGCGCGGGCGGCTACCTTGAGGAAGGCATAGGGGGAGAGCTGGAAGGAGGTGCGGTAGATCTCCTGCAACTGCGCCGGCACGCCCTCGACCTTGGACAGGTCACCCTGGTGGCGCAGCAGCTCCTCGCGGACCTGCTCCCAGAGTCCAGCGTCCCGCAGGTCCTGCACCAGGTTGCGATTGACCTCAAGGAACTTGCCGCTGCTGGTGGAGCGGCTGAAGATCTGGCTGAACTGCGGGTCCAGCCCCGGCGTGGTGCCGGCGACCAGGCCGATCGACGCGGTGGGGGCGATGGCCAACAAAGTGGAGTTGCGGATGCCGCCAGCGACCTTTTCGCGCAGGGCGTCCCAATCCAGGCGGCTGGTTCGGTCGACCTCCACGGGAGTGCCGCGGTCGGCCTCGAGCAGATCAAGGGAGTCGATCGGCACCAGGCCCTGGCTCCAGCGGCTGCCCGCGAAGTTGGGGTAGGCCCCGCGCTCGCGAGCCAGGTCGGCCGAGGCGTCGATGGCGTGCCAGCTGACGAACTCCATCACCTGATCCATCAGGTCGTAGGCCTGCTCGGACTCATACGACCAGCCGAACCGTTCGACGATGTCGGTGAAACCCATCACGCCCAGACCGAGGGCCCGGTTCAGCTCGTTGGAGTGCTCAGACTCAGGCACCGAGCTGATCGTGATGTCGATCAGGTTGTCCAGCTGCCGGACGGCCAGCCGGGTGGACTCGGCGAGCCGGTCCCAGTCAAGCCGGGCCTGGGCGTGGCGCCCGGTGATGTGCCGCGACAGGTTGACGGAGGCGAGGTTGCAGACCGAGACGTTGTCGCGGTCCTGCGGCAGGCAGATCTCGGTGCACAGGTTGGACAGGTGGATCGTGCCGGTGTTGTGGTTGAGCGCCCGGGTGTTGATGGTGTCCTTCCAGGTCAACCAGGGATGGGAGCTGGCTTGCAGGGAGATGAGGATCGCCCTGAACTGCTCGCGGGCGCGTAGCCGCTTGTGCCGGAGGTGGCCGGCCTGCGCCTGGGTGACGTACTCGGCATACCGCTGGGAGAAGTCCGCACCGGTGAGCTCGACCAGATCAGGGGTCTCGAGGGGGTCGAAGAGATACCACTCGTCGTCCCGTTCCACGCGCTTCATGAACTCATCGGAGATCCAGACCGCCGTGTTGGCGGTGCGGGTGCGGCGGTAGGGGTCGCCGGAGTTCTGCCGTAGGTCCAGGAACTGGGCGAAGTCCAGGTGCCAGTTCTCCATGTAGAAGCACAGGGCACCGAACTTCTTGCCGCCCCGGCTGACCGCGCGCAGGGTGGAGTCGATGGTGTGCATGAACGGGATCGGTCCGGTGGAGGCGGTGTTGTTCGACCGGATCGGGCTGCCCTCGCTGCGCAGCTTGGACACCGACATACCGATGCCGCCGGTGCCCTTGGTCACCCACATCACATCGCGCACACTCTTGGCGATGTGCTCGATGTCGTCCTCCAGCTGCATCACGAAACAGTTGGAGAGTTGCGAGTACGCCGTGCCGGCGTTGACCAGGGTGGACCCGGCGGCGAGGTACTCCAGGCGGGACATCTTGTCGTAGAAGCTGATCGCGGCGCCGGTCGGGTCGTCCTCGGTGAGACTCAGCCCCATGGCGACCCGCATCCAGAAGAACTGCGGGACCTCCAGGGGCGCACCGTCGGGGCCGTCGAGCAGGTAGCGCACCCGCATCGTCTGTGCCCCGATGAAGCGCAGCAGGTCATCGCGCGCCGGATCCAGGGCAGCGGCGAGCTGCTCCAGGTCGAAGAGTTCGGTGAGGCGGTGGTCCAGCTGCCCGGACCGGACACCCGCCTCGACGACGGCGGGGAAGCGGTCGCGGTGCAGCGTAGCGATGGTCGCCGGGTCGTTGTCGCCGAACAGGTCGTGCGTCTCGCCGAAGACCTGCTTGTAGAGCGACTTGACGAGCAGCCGGGCGGCGATCACGTCATAGGACGGGTCGTCCTTGACGTTCTGCAGCGCCACCTGGATGACGGCCTGGTCCAGCTCCTCACTGGTGATGCCGTCAAAGAGGGTGATCTCCAGCTCCGACTGGAGCTGGGTCGTGCGGGTGATCGCGTCGTCCAGACCGCGGGCCGCGGCCTGAATGGACCGGGCGACCTCGTAACCGTCGTATGCCGTGCGCGTGCCGTCGCGCTTAAGGACCGTGATGCTCATCGGTTCACCCCTCGTGAACTGGTGGGAGAGCAGACCCACGAGCACGAGGACGAGGAGGTCGGTGGCACCCCATTTTTGGGGAGATTCGGACCGCCCTATCCCCTTTTTTGGGGAAGTTCGGACCGGCCCCCACACGGGAGATGCCGCCCGATCCTGGACCGTCCCACGCGGTCGCGGACCACCACCGTCGTCTGGACGGCAGTGCACTGGCAGGTCTTCGGACTCACGGGCCGGTCCGGGACGGACGTCCCGGGCTGCCTACTGTTCGCCGCTTCCCGGACCTGGGTTGGTCCAGTGCGTCATGGCGAAGGTCGTTCCCGTTCACCGCTGCGGGGCAGTCCCGGACTCTCACCGGGTTCCCTCTTGCGACGACCACCACCAGGGGAGGTGGTCGAACCAGCTGCTGTCAGCACCATATACCAGGAACTACATCCATGTAACCCCTAGATGTTGTGTTCAGCCCAGGACGTCCTGCAGGGCACTCCAGAGTTGGTTGACGCCGAGGACGAGGAAGAGCACCGCAGTGATCCCGAGGGCGATGTTGGTGTGCAGCCGGTTCGCCCACTCCTTCGGGATGCGCCGGCCATTGAGCAGACCGAGCAGGGTGAGTGCCAGGAACGGCATGAAGAGCGAGCCCAGCACGCCGTAGGCCAGGACCAGACCGATGGGACGGTCGAGGAACAGCAGGATCATGGGCGGGAAGGTGAGCCACACCAGGTAGAACTTGAAGTACTTGCCGCCGACCCGGGTGTCGGCGTGGTCGGAGTTGACGCCCCGCATGTTGCCCCAGAAGTCGGCGAACATCAGCGAGACACCGTTCCACACACCGATGATCGAGGAGAAGGCTGCGGCCCAGAAGCCGACCAGGAACATGGTTCCGATCACGTCGCCGTAGCGGTCGTTGAGCACGCCACGCAGATCGAGCAGGCCCGTGTCGCCTGCGCTCAGGGAAACCCCCGCAGCCTGGACCACCTCGGCACCCACCACGAGCATCGAGATCACAAAGACGCCGGTGAGGACGTAGGCCATGGTGTTGTCGATGCGCATGACCCGCATCCACTTGGGCGTGTACCACCCCTTCTCCCGCAGCCAGTAGCCGTAGGCCGCCAGGGTGATCGTGCCACCGACACCGCCGGCGAGCGCCAGTGTGTAGAGCAGGCCGCCCTCGGGGATCATCGGGACCAGACCCTTGAGCATGTCGGGGACGTTGGGCACCGCGATGACGGCGAGCGCCACGATGGTCACGAACATGATGCCAACCAGAGAGGCGGTGATCTTCTCGAAGACGGCGTAGCGGTTGAACCAGACCATCACGAAGCCCGCCAGGCCCATGAGGATGGCCCAGATCGTCAGCGGGACACCGGGGAAGAGGGCGGCAAGGGGCAGCGCGGTGGAGCTCATGGCCGAGGCTCCGTAGACAAAGCCCCAGATGATGATGTACGGCCCGAAGTACCACGTGGTCCAACGGCCCAGGGTGCGCCAGCCCTCAAAGATCGTGTAGCCGGTGGCGAGGGTGTAACGGCCCGCGCCCTCCACCAGGATGATCTTGAGGATGACGCCCAGGATGACGGCCCAGAGCAACCCGTAGCCGTAGCGGGAGCCGGCAGCCAACGTCGCCACCATGTCAGCGGCGCCCACACCGGTGGCGGCGACTACCAGTCCCGGTCCGACGATCTTCCAGCGGGGCACCGCGCCCTGATCGTCATCCACCCGTTCGCTGTGGCCCGCCTTGCGTCCGAAGTCGTCGGTGCTCATCTCGTCCTTCCCGTGCCATCCGAAGAGGTCGGCACGCCGAAACAGTGTGCCGCAGGAGGAGCAGAAGCGGCCAGCATCTCGCGGAGACCCAGACAGATATTGGGCACCTCGTGGGAGACTCTTGGGCTCCGAGAGCCCCTGCGGTCGGCCCCGCCGCATGCCTGGGAGCATGGTGCTCGTGCGCGACATCACCTCGGATCTGTTCGACGCCGTCCTGTTCGACAACGACGGCACCCTGCTCGACTCCCGCGAGGCGGTGGTCCGCTCCTGGTTGGCCTGGGCCGCCGACCACGGGGTGCCTCCCGAGACCCTGATCGGCTTCCACGGAGTGCCCAGCAGCGGGATCGTCGCCTCCGTGGCACCACACCTTGACCCGGTCGCGGCGACCGCCGACATCGACCGCCGTGAGCTCGAGGACACCGAGGGTGTGGTGCCCCTGCCCGGCGCCGCCGAGGCCGTCGCGGCCGTGGGCTGGCGGGGCGCCATCGTGACCTCGGCGAGCAGGGCGCTGCTCACGGCTCGCCTCGAGGCCGCGGGCTTCATGGCTCCTCAGGTGATGGTCACCGCCGACGACATCAACCACGGCAAGCCCGACCCCGAGCCCTACCTGATTGCGGCCGAGAAGCTCGGTGTCGACCCGACCCGGTGTCTGGTCGTCGAGGACGCCCCGGCGGGCCTGCGGTCCGGGCGGGCCGCCGGTGCCGCGACCGTGGCTGTGCTCTCCACGAGCACGCGGGCGGAGCTCGAACCGCTCGCCGACCTCGTGGTCGAGGACCTCTCCCAGCTCTCCTTCGCGCTCAGCGATGACGGCGTGCGCGTCTCGCGACTCTGACGGCGTCTCCGTGGCGTTGTGCCGCCGCTGAGACGGCATGCCCTTGTAGGGTGCGGATCGGCGGGGTGCCCGACTCCCGCCGTCCCGAGGCGAAGGAGCCCGCGTGCAGATCGGTGTGCCCCGTGAGGCGACCCCTGGTGAGACGCGCGTCGCTGCCACACCCCAGACCGTTGGTCGCCTGATCGCTCTCGGGCACACAGTGACCGTGGAGTCCGGGGCCGGCGAGTTGGCCAGTTATCCCGACGAGCTGTATGCCGAGGCGGGGGCCACCATCGGCCCTTCCCCGGAGGTGTGGGGCGCCGACCTGGTGGTCGCCATTGATCCCCCCGACCCGGAACAGCTGGACCAGCTGCGACCTGGCGCCTACCTCGCCGCGCAGCTCGGGCCGGGGCAGCACCCCGACCTGCTCGAGGCCCTGGCCGAGCGGGGCGTCACCGCGCTGGCCATGGACGCGGTGCCTCGCATCTCCCGGGCCCAGACGTTGGACGTCCTGTCCTCGATGGCCAACCTCGGTGGCTACCGTGCGGTGATCGAGGCAGCCAACGCCTATGGCTCGGTGTTCACCGGGCAGGTCACGGCCGCGGGCTCGGTGCCGCCGGCGAAGGTCTTCGTCATCGGCACCGGCGTGGCGGGTCTGGCGGCCATCGGCACCGCGAGCAGCCTGGGCGCCGTCGTGCGAGCGACCGACATCCGGCCGGAGACGGCCGAGCAGGTCGAGTCGATGGGGGCGGAGTTCGTCCCCATCGCACTGGACCCCAACGCGACGAGCACCGATGGTTATGCGCGTGAGATGGGGGAGGAGCTGCAACGTCGAGCCCTGGAGGTCTGCGCCCAGGAGTGCGCCGCAGCTGACATCGTCATCACCACCGCCCTCATCCCTGGCCGTCCTGCTCCGAAGCTGGTGACCGCCGACACGGTCGCGGCGATGCGCCCCGGCAGCGTGCTGGTCGACATGGCCGCGCGCAACGGCGGCAACTGTGAGCTGACCGAGCCCGGTGCGGTCCGCACCTCCGACAACGGTGTCCAGATTGTGGGCTACACGGACCTGCCGGCCAGGCTTCCCACGCAGGCCTCGCAGCTGTTCGGGACCAATGTCGTCAACCTGATCGCGCTGCTCACACCGAATCAGGACGGGCAGCTCGTGCTCGACCTGGACGACGAGGTGCAACGTGGCCTCACCGTCACCCACGAGCACCAGGTGCTGTGGCCACCACCGCCGGTGTCCGTGTCCTCGACACCGCCGCCAGCGCCGTCCGAGCCACCTGCACCCGCGGCTGAGCCGGAGACCGGGGCCACACGCGACCCGCGGCGCGGTTATGTCGCCATGGGACTCGCCGCCGTGCTGTTCGCCCTGGTGGCCAGCGTCTCGCCGCCCTCCTTCCTCGGCCACTTCACCGTCTTCGCCCTGGCCGTGATCGTCGGCTTCTACGTGATCAGTCACGTGACCCACGCGCTGCACACACCGCTGTTGGCAGAGACCAACGCCATCAGCGGCATCATCCTGGTCGGCGCCATCCTGCAGGTCGGCAACGAGGACCTGCTGGTCCGGAGTCTCGCGCTGGCCGCGACCGTCGTGGCCAGCATCAACGTCTTCGGCGGCTTCGCCGTCACCGGACGGATGCTGGCGATGTTCCGCCGGGAGGAGTCGGCGTGAGCCTCAACCTTGTGCAGGCGGCCTACATCGTTGCCGCCGTCCTGTTCGTGCTCTCGCTGGCCGGCCTGTCCCGCCACGAGACCGCCCGTCGTGGCAACGTCTTCGGCATCATCGGCATGGCGATCGCCCTCACTGCGACGATCTGGCTGGCCGCAGAGCGGGCTGAGAGGCCAGGTCTCACACTGGCCCTGATCATCGCCGCCCTGGCCGTCGGTGCCAGCATCGGCCTGTGGCGAGCCCGAGTGGTGCAGATGACCGGCATGCCGCAGCTCATCGCCATGCTGCACAGCTTCGTCGGCATCGCCGCGGTGCTGATCGGCTACAACGCCTACCTGGCGCCCGACCCCCTGACCGGTGTGTTGACGGGGTCTGCGGAGACCATCCATCTGGTGGAGGTCTTCCTCGGGATCTTCATCGGCGCGGTGACCTTCACCGGGTCCGTGGTCGCCGCCCTCAAGCTCAGCGCGCGCATCAACTCAAACCCGCTCATGCTGCCGCACCGGCACCTGCTCAACCTGATGGCGCTGCTAGCCAGCGCGGGGCTGATGGTCTGGTTCGTGATGAGTCACGCCCTGCTGCCGCTGCTCCTGATGACCCTCATCGCCCTGGCCTTCGGATGGCACCTGGTTGCCTCGATCGGCGGGGGCGACATGCCGATCGTGGTCTCCATGCTCAACAGCTACTCCGGCTGGGCCGCGGCGGCTGCGGGCTTCCTGCTCGGCAATGACCTGTTGATCATCACCGGAGCCCTCGTCGGGTCAGCCGGTGCGATCCTGTCCTACCTGATGTGCCAGGGGATGAACCGCTCGTTCATCTCGGTGATCGCTGGCGGCTTCGGCACCGAGGGGGCCACCTTCGAGGCGGACCAGGACTACGGCGAGCACCGCGAGAGCAACGCAGGCGAGGTCGCCGAACTGCTCCGGCGGGCGAAGTCTGTGGTGATCACGCCTGGCTACGGCATGGCCGTGGCCCGCGCCCAGGCGCCCGTGGCCGACCTGACCAGCCGCCTGCGCAAGCAGGGCATTCAGGTGCGTTTCGGCATACACCCGGTGGCCGGACGGCTCCCCGGACACATGAACGTCTTGCTGGCCGAGGCCAGAGTGCCCTACGACCTCGTGCTGGGCTTGGAGGAGACCAACGAGCAACTGCCCGACGCTGACGTCGTCCTGGTCATCGGCGCCAACGACACCGTCAACCCGGCCGCGGTCGACGAACCGGGCTCGCCCATCGCCGGGATGCCGGTGCTCGAGGTGTGGAAGGCCCGCGAGGTCGTGGTCCTGAAGCGATCCATGGCCAGCGGCTATGCCGGAGTGCAGAACCCGTTGTTCTTCCGGGACAACACGCGAATGCTGTTCGGTGACGCCAAGGACGTCGTCGAGGACGTCGTCCGGCTCCTCTAGTGCGCGGGCGGCCGCCTGAATGAGTGCCGCGGCGCACAAACCAGCGGCCGGCCGGGCAGCTGGCACCGCCGCCAGCACCATCGCCACCATCACCATCACCGCTGGGTCGGTGCACGTGACTGGCCGTCCGAATGAGTGCCAGGGCGCACAAACCAGCGGCAACAGTGTCCCTGGAGTCACGGTCTCAGCCGCGATGCCACCGTCGCGGCTGTTCCTGACGCGACGGCATCGATAGCGTTGAGGCGTGACGGACACCGCTAGCACTCCTGCCCACCGTTTTCTCGCGTTGCACCGACCCGGCCGGCCCGTGCTGCTGCCGAACGCCTGGGACGTGGGATCTGCCCGACTGTTCGCATCCTTGGGGTTCGCGGCGCTGGCCACCACGAGCAGCGGCTTCGCAACCACGCGCGGTCAGCTGGATGGTGCGATCGGCCGCGAGGAGATCCTGGCCCACGCGGCGGAACTCGTGGGCGCAACAGAGTTGCCGGTGAGCGCTGACCTGGAGAACGGCTTCGCGCACGACCCCGACGGTGTGGCTGCGACTATCCGGCTGGCTGTCGAAGCTGGCCTGGCCGGTGCTTCGATCGAGGACTACAGCGGCTCCGAGCAGGAACCGATCTATCCGTTCGCACAGGCTCGGGAGCGCGTGCTGGCCGCGGCCGAGGTGGCGCGCGCTGCGTCCACCAGGGTCGTGCTGACCGCACGCGCGGAGAACCACCTGCACGGTCGGGACGACCTGGCCGACACGATTCGGCGTCTGCAGGCCTTCGTGGAGGCCGGGGCAGACGTGGTCTACGCGCCCGGTCTGACTGACCTGGGGGACATCCGGCGCGTCACCGCCGAGGTCGGGGCGCCGGTCAATGTGTTGACCCGCACGGGCGGGCCCACCGTCTGTGAGCTGGCTGCGGCCGGCGTCGCGCGGATCTCCGTGGGCGGCGCCTTCGCCTTCGTCGGACTGGCTGCCGTCGCCGAGGCCGCGGGAGAGTTCCTCCACGAGGGAACCATCAGCTTCACCGAACGCGCTGGGGCCGGCTCGACCCTGGCCCAACAGGCCTTCGGCTAGGAGCACGGGCCACGACTGCTGAGCCCAGCAGTGGTGAGTCCACCACTCTGAGCCCGCGACACCTGAGCCCTCGACCGCTGAGTTCACTACTCTGAGCCCGCGACACCTGTTGTTCATCCCGGCAAGGAACAATCCGCCCGTGCCCGAGCCTGTTCACCCGATCCCACCCGTGTTCCTGGCAGGAGACCGAGCCCCTGCGCCGCGGACCCTGTGCGAGGTCTTCGAGGCGACGGTGGCGGACGCGCCAGACGCTCTGGCCCTGGACAGCGGGGCGCAGACCCTGACCTACGCAGAGTTCCACGACGCCGCGGAACAGGTGGCCGAACGACTGGCCGAGGCCGGGATCGGTCGCGGTGCCCGCGTGGGGGTCCGGATCAAGTCCGGCACCACCGACCTCTACGTGGCGATCATGGGCACCCTCCGGGCAGGTGCCGCCTATGTCCCGGTGGACGCCGACGACCCGGACGAGCGGGCCACGGTGGTGTTCGCCGAGGCGAACGTCGCAGCGGTCCTGGGCAACGACCTGAGCCTCACCCTGCGCGAGGGTGGGCCGACCGGGGAGCCTGCGGAGGCGCCGACTCCAGACGATGATGCGTGGATCATCTTCACCTCCGGCTCGACCGGCACCCCCAAAGGGGTGGCGGTCACGCACCGCAGCGCTGTGGCGTTCGTGGACGCGGAGTCACGGATGTTCCTGCAGGACAACCCGATCGGACCGCAAGATCGGGTGATGGCAGGGCTGTCGGTGGCCTTTGACGCCAGCTGTGAGGAGATGTGGCTCGCGTGGGCCTACGGCGCCGCCCTGGTCCCGGCACCGCGCTCACTCGTGCGCTCCGGTGTCGACGTCGGCCCGTGGCTGGTGGCCAACGACATCACCGTGGTCTCGACCGTGCCGACCCTGGTCGCCCTCTGGCCGGCCACGTCGCTGGAGCAGGTCCGGCTGCTCATCATGGGTGGTGAGGCCTGCCCCGCAGAGCTCGCCGCCAGACTGCAGGCCCCCGGCCGGGAGGTCTGGAACACCTACGGTCCCACCGAGGCCACCGTCGTGGCCTGCGGAGCGGCCCTGGATGGCAGCGACCCGGTCCGGATCGGGCTCCCGCTCGACGGCTGGGACCTGGCGGTTGTCGACCAGCACGGTCGGCCGGTCGCCGAGGGAGCCTCGGGTGAGCTGATCATCGGCGGCGTCGGCCTGGCCCGATATCTGGACCCTGCCAAGGACGCCGAGAAGTACGCACCGATGCCCACGCTGGGGTGGGAGCGTGCCTACCGCTCGGGCGACATGGTGGTGAATGACCCCACCGGCCTCCTCTTCGCCGGGCGCGCGGACGACCAGGTCAAACTGGGCGGCCGGCGCGTCGAGCTGGGGGAGATCGACGGCCAGCTCCTCCGCCTCCCGGGTGTCGCCGGTGCGGCAGCTGCGGTGCGCACGACCACGTCCGGCAACCAGCTCCTGGTGGGCTACCTCGCCGTCGACGACAGCTACAACTCCGAGACCGCCCTGGCCCTGCTACGTCAGCGCATGCCTGCCGCCCTGGTGCCCCGCCTGGCCGTCGTGGACGACCTGCCGACCAAGACCTCGGGGAAGGTCGACCGGGATGCTCTGCCCTGGCCGCTGGCCAGCAGTGGCACCGGGCCCACGGGCCTCAGCGAGCTCCAGCTGTGGATCGCCGAGATCTGGGTCGACGTGCTGGGCGCCGAGGTGACGTCGGCCAAGGACGACTTCTTCGACTTCGGCGGCGGCTCCCTCACGGCCGCACAGGTCGTGGGGCGCCTGCGGGAGCAGTATCCAGAGGTGGCCGTCGGCGACATCTACCGCCACCCACGCCTCGGGGACCTGGCCGGCGCGCTGGAGAAGCTCGGCCCAGGTCCGGCCAGGTCCGACCGGACCATCCCGCCCATCCGGCGCAAGACCCAGGTCGGGCAGTTGCTGGCCCTGCTGCCCCTGCGCACCCTGGCGGCCGGGCGATGGATCGCCTGGGTGCTGGCCGGGGCCAACCTGGCCCACGGCATACCTGGTCTGGCCTGGCTGCCCACGTTCCCACTGTGGTTGGTCGTCCTCTCGGCCGTGGTCTTCCTGGTCCCGCCGGTGCGGATGGCGCTGGCCGCCCTGCTGATCAGAGGGACGCTCCGCGGGGTGCGTCCCGGGTCCTGGCCCCGCGGTGGCAAGGTGCACCTGCGGGTGTGGCTCGCGGCACGGATCCAGGACGAGCTGGCCGCTGTCTCGGTCGCCGGCGCTCCCTTCCTGCCGTGGTACGCCCGCCTCCTCGGCGCCAGAATCCGACCCGACGTGGACCTGCACGCCCTCCCACCGGTGACCGGCATGCTGGAGGTCGGCCGGGGTGCCTCCATCGAACCCGAGGTGGACCTGACCGGCTACTGGATCGACGGGGACCTGGTGCACATCCAGCCGATCCGCGTCGGTGCGCACGCCCGCATCGGGGCGCGCAGCACCCTGGGGCCGGGTGCCCGGGTGCGTCCGGGTGCGATCATCGCCCCCGGTTCCCTCGTGCTCAGCGAGGTGCCGGCGGGGGAGACCTGGTCCGGTGCCCCCGCCGAGCGGGTCTCGGAGACAGCACGCGGCCCCTGGTCGGAGGAGCGCCCACCGAAGGGGCGGGTGTGGTGGCTCGGCTACGCGCTCGCCGGTGTGCTGGTGGCCGGTCTCCCTGTGCTGGCCACGGGCGTGGGCGCGGCGGCCCTGTGGCCCGCTGTGCAGGGGGCGGACACGTGGGGTGCCGCCCTGCGTGCCGGTCTCCCGTGGCTGCCGCTCGCGGCACTGCTGGGGTATGCCGTGCTGGGACTTCTCGTGCTTGTCCTGGTCCGCGTGTGTGGGCTGGGGCTCCGGGCCGGGTTCTATCCGACCCGCTCCGCCTCGGGCCTGCGGATCTGGCTGACCTTCCGCGTGCTTGATGAGGCACGCACCTGGCTCTTCCCGTTGTACTCCGGGGCTCTCACCCCACTGTGGCTGAGCCTGCTGGGCGCCCGGGTCGGCAGGGGCGTCGAGGCCTCGACGGTGCTGCTGATCCCGAAGTTCGCCCACATCAACGACCACGCCTTCCTGGCCGACGACACTCTCATCGGCTGCTACGAGCTGGGCGGCGGCTGGATCCGCGTGGAGCACGTCAAGATCGGCAAGCGTGCCTTCGTGGGCAACTCGGGCATGGTCTCGGCCGGGCGCAAGGTGCCGCGGGAGTCGCTCGTGGCCGTCTTGTCCGCGGCGCCTCAACGCAAGACGGTGAAGAAGGGGTCGTCGTGGCTGGGCAGCCCGCCCACCAGGCTGCGCCGGGCCGCCGACGAGGCTGACGCGAGCCGCACCTATGACCCACCCACCCGACTCAAGATCCTGCGCGGCATCGTCGAGACCTGCCGACTGGTGGTCCTGCTGCTCCAGGTGGCGCTCCACGTCACGGTGGCGGCGGCACTGCTGGCGCTGCTGTCCTGGCACCCGCTTGCCGCCTTCGCCCTCGGCGGGGTGGTGCTGGCCCTGGCCGGGGTGGTCGCCGCCCTGCTCACAGTGGCCGCGAAGTGGTCACTGGTGCGTCGGCATACGACCCAGGACCATCCCCTCTGGTCCGGTTTCGTCTGGCGCAACGAGCTGGCCGACACCTTCACCGAGGTGCTGGCCGCGCCGTGGTTCGCCTCGGTCACCCAGGGCACGGTGGCGCTCAACGTCTGGCTGCGGATGCTGGGCGCCGACATCGGCCGCGGGGTCTGGTGCGACAGCTACTGGCTCCCCGAGACCGACCTGGTGCACCTGGGCGACGGATCGACGGTCAACCACGGCTGCGTCGTGCAGACCCATCTGTTCCACGACCGGGTGCTGAGCATGGACCGGGTCACCCTGCGCCGGGGCGCAACACTGGGGCCCAACAGCGTGATCCTGCCCGCCGCAACGATCGGCCGGCACAGCACGATCGGCCCGGCCTCCCTGGTGATGCGCGGGGAGTCGGTACCCTCCCAGACGCGGTGGATCGGCAACCCGATCGGCCCGTGGGACCAGGAGGATGAGCTGTGAGAGGTGCCGATCCCTATATCTCGGGGCACGGGGATCTGCGGTATGCCGTGGCGCACTACGACCTGTCCCTCACCTATGCGCTGCCCAGCAACAAGCTCGACGGGACGGCCGTGCTCACCTGTCGGGCGCTGGAGCCGCTCTCGCAGGTCGCCCTGGACCTGCGGCTCAAGCCGCTGAAGGTTTCGGTGGCGGGACGCCGCGTGAGCCGGCACAAGTTCCTGGGTGGCCGGCTGACGATCTCGCTGGCAGAGCAGGTGGAGCCGGGGGAGGAGTTCACCGTCACCGTGAAGTACTCCGGCAATCCCGGGCCGATCCGCAAGCGTGGACAGGACCCTGCCGGGTGGGAGGAGCTGGAGGACGGCGTCATCGTCGCCTCGCAGCCGCACGGGGCACCGTCCTGGTTCCCCTGCAACGACCGGGTCTCCGACAAGGCCACCTACGACCTGAGCCTGGTCACCGCCGCCGACTACCACGTGGAGTTCAGCGGGGAACCGGTGGCGGTGCAGCGGCGGGGCGCCAACCGCACCTGGACCTTCCGGCAGACCGAGCCCATCGCGCCCTACCTGGCCACGGTCCAGATCGGGCGTTACACCGTGACCGAGCAGGAGGCCGTCGTGCCGCTGCGGGTCGTCGGTCCGGCCAACATCAAGCGCCACGGTTTCGCCGCCTCGTTCGGCAGGCAGCCCGAGATGATCGCGTTCTTCGTGGACCGGTTCGGGCCGTACCCGTTCAGCGGCTACACCGCCGTCATCACCGACGACCCGCTGGAGATCCCGCTGGAGTCGGCGTCCCTGTCGACGTTCGGGCGCAACTTCGCCTCCGACGACTGGGAGTCGGTGCGCCTGGTGGCCCACGAGATGGCGCACCAGTGGTTCGGCAACGCGGTGACCGCGGGGGAGTGGCGCGACATCTGGTTGCACGAGGGCTTCGCCTGCTATGCCGAGTGGCTGTGGTCGCAGGAGTGTGGTCACCGGTCGGCGGAGGAGTGGGCCCGCCATCATCACGGCATCCTCGCCGAGGAGACCCAGCGGGCGCCGCTCAGTGACCCGACACCGGCGCTGATGTTCGAGGACTGGGTCTACAAGCGCGGAGCCCTGACCCTGCACGCGCTGCGGTCCGAGGTCGGCGAGGAGACGTTCTTTGCGATCCTGCGGTCGTGGGTGTCCAGCCACCGGGGTGGCTCGGTGACCACGCAGCAGTTCATCACGCACTGCTCGCAGGCCGCGGAGCGAGACCTGGCCGGGTGGTTCCGTCCCTGGCTGGACGAGACGGAGCTGCCCGGACTGCCCGGCTGAGGCGCGACCACAGCGCGATCCGGGCTCGGAGCCTCGCACGGTGGTCAGCTCCGGTCGTCACTGCTTGACTGTCCAGATGGTTCGCGAACTGTCGCCACGGTTAGCCGCGATCGTCGACGCCCTGCCCCTGCGGCCGGGTCTGCGGGTGCTGGAGATCGGGGGAGCCCCCGGTGCGGCAGCGCGAGCAGTGGCACAGCGACTGGGACCGGGCGGTCACATCCTGGTGATCGACCGGTCCGCCACAGGGGTGTCCCAGATCGAGCGGCTCGCGGCCGCGGAGATTCAACGCGGGGTGCTCAGCGCTCGCTGCGTGAGCGCTGAAGACTTCTGCCTCAGGGAGGGCGAGGCCGCCTTCGACCTCGCCTTCGCGGTCCGGGTGGGCGCGCTCGACGGACGGCACCCTGAGGCCGGGAGCATTGCCCGGCAGCGGATCCGGGCCGCGCTGGTGCCGGGTGGACCGCTCTTCGTTGACGGCGGGGACCCGCTGCGCCAGGTTCGTCTCGAGGCACCTGACCGCGCCTGGTGAAAGGTGGTTGTCCGCACCCCGGTTCTCAGTCATCCTCGAGGGATGACGAGCACGCCGTATGCCGACAGTTGGGTTTCCGTGCGCCGCGAGGATGGTGAGCTGATCGGCTTCGTGGCACCGGAGCCCGAGGGGTGGCGTCCGCTGACGGTCTTCGGGCACCCGCTGGCCGATGTCGCGGACCGGGCGACGGCCGAGGACCGACTGCACGCCGTCGGCCTGGGCTACCTCGCGGGCAAGTGGGAGCTGCGCGACGGGGAGGACTGGATCAGCGCGCAGCTCGTGGAGGCCTCACCGGCCGGGGTGACGGTGCAGCTCGTCGACTTCTTCGACCACGCGGACCGCTATGGCGAGCGCCAGAGGCTCGCCGCACCGGTGGGTGACGATCGGCTGCGCCCAGCCTGATCTCGGGTGGCCGTGCGCTCGGTGGGCTTCAGTCTCGGGTGGTCGTGCGCTCGGTGGGGTCCAGTCTCGGGTGGTCGTGCGCTCGGTCGGATGGGTGGGTGGACTCAGGCTTGGCCGCGGTAGAAACCGACCCGGGCGAGAGGCTCGACGAGCTGCTCCTCCTCGTAGGAGAGGTGTGAGAGCAGCGTGTCGCTGAGGGCGTTCACGGCCTCATCCAGCCCGGAGAAGTCCCCCGGGTCGGAGACGAGCTCCACGAGCGCCCGGTCGACAGACTCGATGACGTCATGGATGACGACATGCTCCTGCTCGAGACGGTCCAGCACGGGAGCCAGCGACTGCTCGGCCGAACGCAGGTGCGGGAAGACCGAGGCGTCCTCCATGCCGTGGTGCTGGGTGACGGTGGCGCAGTAGCGGGCGCAGTAGGCGCCGAGCGTCCAGTTGTTCTGCTTCATGGTCATCTCGTTGAGCGAGGAGCGGGCCGAGCCCACGTCGAGGGTGTTGGCCTTGACCTGATCGATGATCGAGCGCACCTGCTTGAGTTCGTCGCGCAGCATGTCGTGCACATCGATCAGGTGCTTGCCCATCTGGGCCCCGCGCGCGGTGTAGCTGACCTCCGGCCCGGACTCGGCACGTCGAGGGCGGGTCGACTCGTCCCACGGCATCGAGGTGCCCAGGCGGGTGCCGTCGTCGGGGGTCGGTTGCACACCGAGCCGGTCGTACTGCCCCTGGGATGTCGTCGCGGTCGCGCCCGGTGCTGTCACCGCCGCGGTGCCGGATCCCGTGGAGGTCACGATGCGGCCGTGCGCGTCGCTTGCCGGCGCCGCCGCTGGCGTGTCGACCGGGGTGACCTGTGACTCGGCGGCCTCGCGCTCTCGGGCGACCATCTCCCGGACCGCCGGAGCGACCTCCTGACCAAAGACCTGGATGGTGCTCGGATCGTCGGTCGCCAGGATGAAACTGCCGATCCCGTGCGACAGGGCCAGCTCGGCGAGCCGTTCCACCCATGCGTCGGTCGCGCCGCGGGGCGGGTTGATGTTGAGCAGCCGGCGGACGTCGCGCGGGTCCCGGCCCGCTGTGTCGGCAGCCTCATCGATGATGGCATTGCCGGTGCGCAGGTCGTCATCGGACTTCAGATACCCCTCAGAGGGCAGCCAGCCGTCGGCAAGCCGACCCGTGACCCGCAGCATCCGGGGTTTATAGGCGCCCAGCCAGATGCCCACGTCGTGGGCCGGCGCCGGACCACGCTTGGCGCCGACAGCTCGGTGGAACTCACCCTCGACCCGCAGCACCGAGGTGTCACCGGCCGCCCAGATGCCGCGGATGACGGCGATCGCCTCCTCCAGCGCCTGCACCGACTGCCCGGGGGTAAGCCGCTCGGCGCCCATCGCGACCATGGCTTCCCAGAAGGCGCCGGTGCCCAGCCCGAGCTCGACCCGACCGTTGCTCAGCAGGTCCAGGCTGGCTGCCGAGCGGGCCAGCACGGCGGGCTGGCGCAGCGGGAGGTTGGCGACGTTGGGCGCCAGGTGCACGAGCTCGGTCCGCGCCGCGACATAGCTCAGGAGTGTCCACGTGTCGAGAAAACCGGGCTGGTAGGGGTGGTCCTGGAAGGTGACCAGATCCAGACCTGCCGTCTCGCTCAGCTGCGCGAGGGTCACCGCCTGCTGCGGCTGCTGGTTGGTCGGGGTGTGGAAGGTTCCGAACTGCAGCTCGTGGCCATAGTCCGTGGTGCCGGGAGTCGTCTGCGAGGTCACGTGGGGCACAACACCGCAGCGGCGGCGCTTTAGTCCCGGCAGGCTGGCCGCCTGATTGAGTGCCAGGGCGCGCAAAGCAGCGGCCGCCGGGCGACTGGCATCGGTTGAGTCCGCCATGCGCTCAGCCCATCGTGGTGGCCCACGTGTCAAGGGCCTCCTGCACTGCTGATCCGCCGCCTGCTGATCCGCGCGGTGCCGATGTCCCTGGTCGTGCGTCACCTGTGGAGCGTCAACTGGCGCCGCGCGACCCGGCCGGGCAGCGTCCCTAGGCTCGCTGGGTGCCGCGGCCCGCGACGACGGTGTAGACGCCCAGAGCCAGGGCGACCAGTGCGGCCGCACCACCGAGCCAGTCATAACCGAGGTACTGCACGACCACCCCCGCCAGCGCTCCGGCCGCGGCCGCGGACAGCCCCATCGTCAGGTCAGAGGCCCCCTGCACCGAGGCGCGGTCCTCCACCTGGGAACCCGCCGCAATGAGCCCGGAGCCGGCGACCATCGTGCAGGACCAGCCCAGGCCGAGCAGGAAGAGGGCGATCAGAAGACCCACTGACCACCCCGCCTGTGAGGTGGCTGCGAGGACACAGGCCGTGACCTGGAGCAGCACGCCCACCAGGATCACGGGCCGCGATCCCCAGCGGTCGGTCAGATAGCCGGCCACGGGTGACAGGCCGTACATGCCCAGGATGTGCATCGAGATGACGAACCCGATGACCTCCACCTCGGCGTGACCGTGGGACATGTGGATGGGGGTCATCACCATCACCGCCACCATCACGATGTGGCCACTGGTGATCGCGAGCGTGCCGAGCGCGATGGTGGGCGAGGCAAGGATGGCGCGCGCCCCGTGGACGACCGAACCCCGTTGCGCCACACGCTGGCCCGTGGGCTGCCCGTGATGGGCCAGGGCTCGTGCCGTCAGCAGCGGGTCCGGGCGCAGGAACAGGCTCACCACGGCCGCAGCGACCAGGAACCCGGCGGCGCTGAACAACCAGGCCCCGGCCAGGGGCGGGATGCCGATCACGTCCGAGACCGCCTTGGCCGGACCGAGCAGGTTGGGGCCCAGCACCGACCCGATCGTGGTCGCCCAGACCACCAGGCTGAGGTGGCGGCCGCGACGCCGTGGCGGGGCGAGGTCGACGGCGGCGTAGCGGGCCTGGCTGTTGGCCGTCGTCGAGGCGCCGAACAGGGCGGTGCCCAGCAGGAGCAGCCAGAAGCTGCCGAGGACAGCCGCTGTGATCGCGAGCCCGGCCCCGACGGTGCCGATGAGATAAGCGGTCACCAGGCCAGCGCGTCGTCCGCGCGCCGCCATCAGGGCAGCGATCGGGATGGTGATCAGGGCTCCGCCGAGGACCTGCGTGGTGTTGGCCAGTCCGGACAGGTCGTCACGCCCGCTGATGTCGGCGGCCATCAGGGCGGCGACGGCGATGCCGCTGGCCACGCCGACCCCGCCCAGGACCTGGCTCGACATCAGGGTGCCGACGGTTCGGGTCTGCAGCGAGTGGATCTCGGCGGGGAGCGGCGGCGACGAGGTCCCGGTCTGGTCCGCAGTGTGTGTCACCGGGACAGTCTGCCAGGGGCGCACCTGAGCCCTAGACCCGTGCTAACGGAGGGCGCTCGACTCCGGCGAACGTCGAGAGGTTAAGCCAGGTCGGCAGTGCACGCCGCGCCGAGGCGGTGCCCTCCAGCCGCAGCCCGTGGTCGCGTTGGGCCCGGGCCCAGCTGATGTCCCCGCGCCAGACCCGGACCAGGGTGCGCAGCGGGCTGATGACGTGGACCGTGGTCTCATAGCCGGGGTCGAAATCGCACAGATCGACCTCTCCGCCGCTGGCGACGACCCACCACTGGCCGTGCCCGCGGTCGGGGAGGTCGGTGAACTCGAAGCGCAGGACGGTCCGTCCGTCGGGCACCGCGTCGAGGGCCAGATTCCGATGGACGTCCCACATCAGCAGATGCGGGTCGAGATCCTCATCGCCGAGCTGGCTCATCCACCGAGCGCCCCACTCGCCCAAGGCCATGATGACCGGAGCCAGCTCCCGGCCACCCGGCGTGAGTTCATAACGCACCCGGCCGCCCTCCTCCTGCCGCAGGATGATCCCCACCCGGCTCAGGTCCCGCAATCGCTTGGACAGCAGTGCGGGGGACATCCGCGGCACACCCCGCCGCAGCTCGTTGAAGTGGTGGCTGCCGCACAGCAACTCCCGGATGATGAGCACAGTCCATCGCTCGTCCAGGACCTCCATGGTCTTGGCGAGCGGGCAGAACTGGCCATAGCCGTGCATCTCATGCCTCCGTCAGAACGAAGGCTACGCCCGTGCGTGCCCACCGGCCAGTGCCCGAGCCGGTACAGATCCGGAACCGGGCCGGTTCAGGACCAGAACTAGCCAGCCGGTATGCCGCGGGGGCACCGTGGAAGGACCTGTTCGTCCATCCACCAAGGAGTCCCGTGATGACTACCCTGTCCAGCTCCACACCACAGACAGACGCGACCTCACCGACTGCGGATCAACCACCGACGCCGGGCCCGACCGTTCCGGAACAGGCCGGGGTCCTGCTCGGGCACGTCGCCGGCTACATGGCCACCCGCATCATCGACATCGGGCTGACCTCCGGCCTCCTCCAGGCACTCGCGGACCAGCCCTCCCTCACCGTCCAGCAACTGGCGGACGCCCAGCAACTCGATGAGTTCTACACCTCCGTCTGGTGCCGGGGAGCATTCGGCGCCGGCGTCCTGGAGCGGGCCGGCGACGGCTATGCCCTGGCCCCGCACCTGTCGACCCTGCTGCTGGACCGGACCTCACCAGCGTTCGTGGGGGCCATGTTCCCCCTGGTCCAGCGCCCAGAGCTGTTCGGCCGCTTCGCCGCGTCCCTGCCCACGGGTGAGCGGATGTGGTGGAACGACACGAGCCCAGAGTGGATTGACGCGGTCGCCGGGACCGGCGGCCCCTTCTACACCCGGTTGATCCCTGGAGGGCTGAGCCAGGTGCCCGGCCTCGCGGAGCGGCTGGCCGCGGGCGGCACCATCGTGGACTCGGCGTGCGGAGCCGGCACCGGCCTGCTGCGTCTCGCCGAGCACTATCCGCAGTGCCGGGTCATCGGCATCGACGGTGACGCCCACTCGGTCCAGCGCGCACAGGAACGCGTGGCCACCGCCCGGCTGACCGACCGCGTCCAGGTGCACTGCCAGCCGCTGGAGCAGATGGAGCTCCCCGAGTCCGTCGCTCTGGTCGTCAACAATATCTCGATGCACGAGTGCCGAGACATCGACCGGGTCACCCAACGGGTGCTGGCCCTGCTGGAGCCGGGCGGCCGGTTCGTCATCTCTGACTTCCCCTTCCCGGAGTCGGACGCGGGCCTGCGGAGCGTGCCCGGTCGCCTCATGTCCGGCATCCAGTTCTTCGAGGCACAGATCGACGATCAACTGCTGCCACGGTCGGCCTACGACGACCTGCTGACCCGGCACGGGTTCGGCGAGCTCGGCACCGTTGCGCTGACCCCCGTGCATGCGCTGACCTGGGGTCGTCGTCAGGAGTGAGTCCCGTGTGACAGCGTGGGCGCTGTGCTGCCCTCACCCCGCGTGTTCGACCTGTTCGCGGTGCCTGAGCACCCGGTCCCGGTGGACGGCGGGCGGGGCCACAGCGTCCGCGCCGGCGACCTGGTCCTCTCTCCGGGCCGGGACGAGGCCACCGCCCAGTGGCTGAACCCGGTCCTGGCCCGGCTCTCCGCGGATCTGGACCACCAGGAGCCGAGATCCGTGCGGGTCGCCATGCCGATCCCGACCCGCGATCTGCGGTGGGTGGTGGACGGCTGGGGCGCCAGCCGCTTCGAGCCGGATGCCCGCCCGTGCCGTGACCTGGACGTCCTGCGCGCGACCGCGCGGCTGCTGCACGCCCATCTGGCATCCGCTGTCCCGGAGCCGCCAGCGGCGCTCGCCGCCCGGGATGACCGCTGGCGCCGCGCGGAGCAGGCGACCTTCGGGGAGGACCCGCCCCTCGGCATACTCGGTCCTGACCTGGCCGATGAATGGGTGAGGACGCCTGACCTCGGCCCCGGGCAGCTGGTCCACGCTGACCTGGCTGGCAACGTCCTGCTGGATGCCACGGGTCTGCCAGTGGTGATTGATGTGGCGCCATCCTGGCGGCCGGTGCTGTGGGCGGAGGCGGTCCTCGTGCTGGATGCCGTCCTCTGGCAGGGAGCCGACCCAGCGGTGCTGCGGGAGTGGAGCGCCGGCGACCGGCGACAGGCCATGCTGCGGGCCGCGCTCTTCCGGGTGCTCAGCGATCCCGAGCCCGACCCCGCGCGCTACCGGGCGGGCCTGGACGTCACGCCCGGGTGACTTTGCCGATGCCGTGGCGGTCGCCGTGCCGTCGGTCGCTGTGTCAGTGGCCGCGGCCTCAGTGCTCCCCGTCCTGGTGCTGGGCGACGGCGTCCTCGAAGCCCATACCGAGCTCGTCCAGCTCGTCAGGGTCCAGGCCCAGGGACTGCCGGACCCGCCAGCGCCCGGAGCACAGCAGACCCAGGTCGGCTGGTGGACCTTCAGTCTCCTCCACGAGGGCGATGCCGCGGTTGTACCACCCCAGGGCCTGCCTGGCCTCGCTCCGCACCTCCCAGATGCTGGCCATCGTCCAGTAGGTCTCGGGGTCGGCCGGTCGACTGCGGCGCAGGTCCTCCGAGACCGAGCGCGCCTCGTCGGGTCGGTCGAGCTGGAACAACAGCTCGGTCGCGAAGGCGCGCGGGTCCGCGCCCTCGGAGAGTCCGAGGTCGCTGGCGCGCAGGGCCTGCCGGACAGCTCCCTCGCGGTCGCCGGCCTCCGAGAGCTGGAAGGCCGCTCGCAGGACGATGTCACCGGGCCAGGCCCCGTCCTGCTCGTGGGGCTCGTCGGCCCAGCCCAGGAGCTGCTCGGCGGCCGCGTTGTGCGCGGCTGGTGAGGCCCCCTCCAGCCCCGAGTCGAAACGATCCAGCCAGTCCAGGTCGATAGGTTCACGCACGCGCCCAGCCTACGGCGTGTGATCTGGGATAAATCGGCTTGGTGGCTGTCAGTGCTGAGGGACAAGATGCCTCCTGTGACATCACCAGCTGCAGCCACAGGGTATCCCATCGTCGTCGCCGAGGACCTGACCAAGGTCTATGGACAGAACCGTGCCGTCGACGGGATCACCTTCAGCATCACCTCGGGGGAGTCCTTCGGCCTGCTCGGCCCCAACGGTGCAGGCAAGTCGACGACCATGCGGATGATCGGCGGGACCCTGACCCGCAGCGGCGGGACGATGCGAGTGGCCGGGCTGGACCCCGCCGAGCGCGGCCCCGAGGTGCGTGCCCACCTGGGCGTGGTGCCGCAGCAGGACAACCTCGACGAGGAGCTCACGGTCCGCGACAACCTGATCGTCTATGGCCGCTACTTCGGCCTGCCGCACTCCTACCTGCGCACCAAGGCCGACGAGCTGATCGAGTTCGCCCAGCTGACCGACAAGGCCAAGTCCAAGACCACCGCCCTCTCCGGTGGGATGAAACGTCGTCTGACGATTGCCCGCGCCCTGGTCAACGAGCCCAAGCTGCTGCTGCTCGACGAGCCGACCACCGGCCTGGACCCGCAGGCGCGCCACGTCCTCTGGGACCGGCTGTTCCGGCTCAAGGAGGTTGGGGTCACCCTGGTGGTCACCACGCACTTCATGGACGAGGCCGAGCAGCTGTGCGACCGGCTGATCGTCATCGACCACGGGCGCATCATGGCCGAGGGCAGTCCCCGCTCCCTGATCCGCGACTACGCCACCCGCGAGGTCCTGGAGGTCCGCTTCGGCGCGCAGCGCAACGCGGCGGTCGTGGACCAGCTGGCCGACGTGGCCACCCGGCTGGAGGTCCTGCCGGACCGGATCCTGGTCTACACCGACGACGGCGAGGCGGCCCTGGAGGAGATCTCGGCCCGTGGGCTGACCCCGATCACCTCCCTGGTGCGGCGCTCGTCCCTGGAGGACGTCTTCCTCCGGCTGACCGGACGGACCCTCGTTGACTGACACCGCCCACGACCTGCAGCGCCTCGCCGCCTCCGGCCGGGTCCCACCCCCGGAGGTGATGGCCGCCCGTGCCCGCCGTTGGGGGTGGTGGTACTACGTCGAGTACTGGCTGCGCACCGCCAAGGCGTGGGCTCAGTCCATCGTCATCTACATGATCGGTGAGCCGCTGCTCTACCTGATCGCGCTCGGCGTTGGCCTGGGCACCCTGGTCGACAGTGGGGTGGGCACCGTCGATGGGGTCTCCTACCTGGTCTTCGTGGCCCCCGCCCTGCTGATCTCCACGGTCGTCATGTCCACCGGTGGTGAGCTGACCTACCCGGTCATGGCCGGGTTCAAGTGGGACCGGCTCTACTACGGGCCGCACGCCACACCGGTGACACCCGCGCAGATCGGCACCGGCCAGTTCGTCGGGGTGATGCTGCGGTTCGTCGTCCAGGCCGCGATCTTCTGGGCGATCATGGTCGCCTTCGGTGCCGTGCCGCGCGGCGTGCTGGTCTCCGCCCTGGTGATCCCGATCGGTGTCCTCTCCGCCGCCGCCTTCGGCGCGCTGCTGCAGGCCTATGCCTCGACACTGCGAGACGAGGGCTATCAGTTCGCCTTCGTCCAGCGCTTCGTCATCATGCCGATGTTCCTGTTCGCCGGCACCTTCTTCCCGTTGTCCTCGATGCCGATCTACCTGCACTGGATCGGCTGGATCTCCCCGGTGTGGCACGGCACCCAACTGGCTCGCCAGGTCACCTACGGGGCGGTCGAAACGGTGTGGCTCACCATCGTCCACGTGCTCTTCCTGTCCCTGTGCACCCTGGTCGGAGTGCGCTGGATGCGCCGCAGCTACACCCAGCGGATGGGGGCCTGATGAGTGCGCCGAGCCAGGACCGCGCCACCGAGAGCGCACCCGTGATCCCCGAGTTTCCAACGGACCGTCCGCTGGCCGCGATCTATGGCCGCAACGCACGGTCAGTCATCGAGCGCGGCTTCAAGGTCATCGCCCGACAGAACTGGGCGGTGCTGGTGTCCGGCTTCTTCGAGCCGGTGCTCTACCTCCTGGCCATGGGCCTGGGTCTGGGCGCCCTCGTCGGTGAGGTGAGCGGGCCGGGCGGGAGCTCCATCCCCTACACGGCCTACATTGCTCCCGCGCTGCTGGCGACCTCGGCGATGAACGGCGCGATCTACGACTCCACCTGGAATGTCTTCTTCAAGCTGCGCTTCGCCAGGGTCTACCACGCGATGCTGCAGACGTCACTCGGCCCGATGGACGTGGCCCTGGGCGAGATCTTCCTGGCCCTGTTCCGTGGCTTTCTCTATGCCTGTGGGTTCATGGCGGTGATGCTCGTCATGGGCCTGGTCACCTCACCGTGGGCGATCCTCATGGTCCCGGTGGCACTGCTCATCGCAGTCGGCTTCGCCAGCGTCGGAATGGCCGTGACGTCCTATCTGAAGTCGTTCCAGCAGATGGACGTCATCAACTTCGTGATGCTGCCGATGTTCCTGTTCTCCGCGACCCTCTACCCGATCGAGGTCTTCCCCGAGGTGATCCAGTGGTTCATCAAGGCGATGCCTCTGTGGCACGGGGTCGAACTGATGCGGCACCTGGCCGTCGGGTTCGTCTCGGGAGCGACCCTCGGCCACGCGCTGTACTTCGTGGCGATGACGGTCTTCGGTGTCTGGTTCACGACGGTCCGGCTGCGCGCGCTGTTCCTGCGCTAGCCCGACCGAGCGCACCAGGACCCGACTTCTCACGCGACCGGGCTCACTGACGCGGCCATCTGGGGAGGTGGACGTCGGGGCCCAGTGGCACGGTGGAGACATGGACACCTACACGCACAAGGATCTGCTTGATGCTGGCCTCACCGACTGGCGTGACCTGGCACAGGGGCTGCACGCACGCTTCGCGACCGGAGACTTCGCAACCGGGCTGCGCTTCGTGGACGCCGTCGGGCGGGCGGCCGAGGAGGCTGGCCACCACCCTGACGTGACCCTCACCTATCCGTGGGTCGACATCTCCCTGATCAGCCACGACGTCGGCGCCCTCACGGGCCGGGATGTCGAGTTGGCACAACAGATCAGCACGATCGCCCGCGACCAGGACATCGAGGCGCGACCAGCCGACCTCGTCCAGGTGGAGCTCGCCCTCGACTCCGCCGACATTCCAGGGGTCGGGCCGTTCTGGGCCGCCCTGCTGCGGGGTGACACAGCGGCACTCCAGGGCGGCGATGTGGTGGGCGACGCGCGGGTGCCGTTGCTGTGGTTCCAGGACACCGACGAACACCAGACCCCGCGTCAGCGCTTCCACCTCGACGTGTGGGTCCCGGCCGAGCTGGCCCAGGACCGCATCGCGGCCGCTCTCGCCGCGGGCGGCACCATGGTGGACGAGGAAGCGGCACCGGCCCTTGTCGTCCTGGCCGATGCCGAGGGCAACCGCGCCTGCGTCTGCACCGCTGAGCGCTGAGCGGCGGTGGCGGCGCGGGTCGCATCGGGGCTAGGCGCGGCCGCGACGGCCGTGAGTCTGCCGCGGGCCGGAGGTTGACCGGCGGCGGGAAGCCGACCGGCGGCGGGAAGTGGACCGACGGCGGGTCCGGCGCAGCGTCAGGACCGCACTGTCGGACCGGGGAGCGGGATCGAACGCACCCGCGGGCACGTGCAGACCCACCTCCGCACTGAAACCTAGGGGCGGGCTGGCCTGATAGCGCCGCGCCATCCACCGTGGAACGACCAGATCGGCCCTGGTCAGGTGACTGCGGTGATCGGTGAGCCGGCGCAGCAGAGCTGCGCACACGGCATACGGCGGGTTGGCGACCACACGGAACGGCCGGCCGGGGAGAGGCACCTGCAGGATGTCGGCCTCGACCACCGTCACTGTTGACGCATCGAAGCGACGACGCAGCGCCTCCGCGCGGCCGCGGTGCAACTCCACCGCCACGGTGCGGGCGCGGCGACTGACCAACGGCCCGGTGAGCGCGCCGGTGCCCGCTCCCAGATCCAGGACCAGCTCACCAGGTCGCACTCCGACGGTCCCGACGACTCGGTCAGCCCACGTGCTCCGCAGCAGGTGCCGGCCCCAGCGTCGCCCGGCCCCGGACACGAAGCACCATCATCATGAACTGACTCATGTCGATCACCGTAGGGACGTCAGCGACCACTCCTCAACGGGTTTCTCACCAGGGCCGGCCCGGACAACTGGGCGCGCGATGGGGCGGGGCATTAACCGGTTGGGCGTCAGCCGCTGTCGGTCTAGGGTCGGGGCCGTGACCAACGCCGCACCGACGCTAACTGAGCTCGCCGAGGCCTTCGGGCTGGTCGAGCTGCACGCCGAGTCGCTGACCCGCTTTGCCCGGGTGCACCGCGGCCGCACCACCGACGGCAGAGAGGTGGTGCTCAAGGTGGCCGGGAGCCGCTCGGACCGGGTGAATGCGATGGCGAGGTGGCAGCGGGACCTGGCGACCTCCGGGGTGCCGGTGGTCGCAGCCCTGGACCTGGCCGTGCCGAACCCGCAGCAGGTGGGGGAGGACTGGTGGGTGGTCTATCCGTTCCTGGACGGGGCGGCCTACCACGGCGCTCCTGAGCAGATCGAGTCGGCCGGGGAGCTGCTGGGCAGGATCCACGCCGCCGGTGCTGCGACCGAGGGGCTGCGCGACTACGAGTGGCCCGACACTTCGCACGAGGAGGTCCTGGCTGACCTGGAGACGCTGGAGGGTGTCCTCTCCGCGCAGAACGACCCGGAGGCCTTCGCGGCGGTGCGTGACCTCGGGCGCCGGTGGTGGGAGCACAAGGACGCCCTGGAGTCGCGGGACGCCGACCTGCCGCGGTGCGGCGGATCCAGCGACTACAAGGCCAACAACCTCATCTGGACGGGTGCGACCCCGACGCTGGTCGACCCTGACAACGGCGGGCACGAGCCGCGTCTGTTCGAGCTCGCACTCGTCGCGGCGCTCTTCCACAACGAGTGTGACGGTGCTCCTGCTCGGTTGCTGACCCGGCAGGAGTGGTCGCGCTTCCTCACCGGCTACACCCGGCACGTGGAACTCACCGCAGCAGAGCTGGAGCTGTGGCCGCTCGTGCTGGATCACATCCTGTGGGAAGAGGGCACCTGGGTGCTGGAGGACAACGACGAGGCGGCCTGGGCCGATCCGCGGCAGCGTGGCTATCTGCTGGGTCTCGCCCGCGCCAACGTCGACCGCTTCCCGCTGCTCCCGAGCGCGACGCCCGCGGTGATGACGGGGGCACCGGAGGCCAACTCCGGCTCATAGACCCGATCCATGGTGGTGACCACTCAGTGGATCGCCCGGACTGCCATCGGCTCGTCCTGCCTGTCAGGAAAATCCCATAGCGCTCTGCATGGTGCGCAAACTGCCATGTACGTTCTGCATTCTGTCCGCTATTTGACGCCAGATGCAGAGCGCTGGGTGCGGTAGGGCACCAGATGCAGAGCGCTGGGTGCGGTAGGGCACCAGATGCAGAGCGCAGATGCCCCCTGTCTCGACGGCCGCCTCACCCGACCCACTGTGGGGCCGGGCGCCGGCGCGGCGGGCGACCCCGCGGCATACAGTCGGACAACCGCGCCCGCCGGGCAGCCACGGAAAGGAGCCGCAGTGATGGAGTCGCACGCCACGGGTGAGTCGCAGCCGCTGCTCGAGGAGACCATCGGGGTCAACTTCGAGCGGACCGCAGCGATGCACGCGGACCGGGAAGCGCTCGTCGAGGTCGCGACCGGGCGCCGGTGGACCTGGGCGGAGCTGGACGCTGACGTGAACGCCCTCGCCCGAGGGTTGCTCGGTGCCGGCATCGCTCGCGGCGACCGGGTCGGGATCTGGGCGCCCAACTGCGCGGAGTGGACTCTGACGCAGTACGCCACCGCCAAGATCGGCGCGATCCTGGTGAACATCAACCCGTCTTACCGCACCCACGAGCTGGCATACGCCGTCAACCAGAGCGGGCTGCGGATGATGCTGTCTGCCAGCAGTTTCAAGACCAGTGACTACCGCGGGATGCTCGAGCAGACCGCGGCCGAGTGCCCGGTGCTGAAGCGGGTCGTCTATGTCGACACCGACGACTGGTCCGCGCTCCTGGCGGAGGGGGAGGAGCTGCCGCCGGATGCCGTCGCGGAGCGGATGGCCGAGCTGGAGCCCACCGACGCGATCAACATCCAGTACACCTCCGGCACGACCGGCCGTCCCAAGGGGGCCACGCTCAGCCACCGCAATATCCTCAACAACGGCTACTTCGTCACCGAGCTGATCAACTTCACCGAGCAGGACCGGCTCTGCATCCCCGTGCCCTTCTACCACTGCTTCGGCATGGTGATGGCCAACATCGGCTGCACCACCCACGGGGCGACCATGGTGATCCCCGGACCGGGCTTCGACGCCGAGGCCACTCTGCGCACCGTCGCCGAGGAGCGATGCACGGGGCTCTACGGCGTGCCGACGATGTTCATCGCGATGCAGAACCACCCGACCTTCGCCGACCACGACCTGTCGACCCTGCGCACGGGCATCATGGCCGGTTCGCCGTGCCCGGTCGAGGTGATGAAGAAGTGCGTCGACCTGATGCACATGTCCGAGGTCTCCATCGCCTACGGCATGACCGAGACCTCGCCGGTGAGCACCCAGACCCGCAGTGACGACGACCTGGAGCGACGCACGGAGACGATCGGCCGGGTGCATCCCAACCTGGAGATCAAGGTCATCGAACCGGCCACGGGGGAGACCGTGCCGCGCGGGGCCACGGGAGAGCTGTGCACCCGCGGCTACTCGGTGATGCTCGGCTACTGGGAGGACGAGGCGAAGACCGCCGAGGTGCTGGACGCCGACGGCTGGATGCACACCGGTGACCTGGCCGTGATGCGCGAGGACGGCTACTGCACCATCGTCGGACGCAGCAAGGACATGGTGATCCGCGGCGGAGAGAACATCTATCCCCGCGAGATCGAGGAGTTCCTCTACACCCACCCCGACGTCCAGGATGTGCAGGTGGTGGGGGTCCCGGACGAGCGGTACGGCGAAGAGCTCTGCGCCTGGATCCAGGTCAAGGAGGGCGCTGCGCCGTTGACGGCCGAGGCGGTGCGCGACTTCGCGACGGGCCAGCTGGCGCACTACAAGATCCCGCGCTATGTCATGGTCGTCGAGGAGTTCCCGATCACGGTCACCGGCAAGGTGCGCAAGGTGGAGATGCGCGAGGTGTCTGCCAAGCAGCTGGGGCTGACGGACTGACGCTGGCCGGTGACACTTGGGCGGGGGCACTAGCGTGCCCGTGACCTGGTATGCCGACAGCTGGCCCGCGCGCGAGTCTCGCCTGGCCCTCAGAGCACCTTGGACAGGAACGCCTGGGTCCGGCGGTGCTGCGGGTTGGTGAGGACCTCGGTGGGGTCGCCCTCCTCCACGATGACGCCGCCGTCCATGAAGACCAGCTTGTCGCCGACCTCGCGGGCGAAGCCCATCTCGTGCGTGACGACCATCATGGTCATGCCCTCGTGGGCGAGCTTGCGCATCACGTCGAGGACGTCGCCCACGAGCTCGGGGTCGAGGGCCGAGGTGGGCTCGTCGAAGAGCATCATGTCGGGGTTCATCGACAGGGCCCGGGCGATCGCCACCCGCTGCTGCTGACCACCGGACAGGTGGGCGGGATAGGCGCCCTCCTTGTCCTCCAGTCCGACCTTGGCGAGGTTCTCACGAGCGATCGCGACCGCCTCGGTCCGGCCCCGCTTCTTGGCCCGCTGCTGAGCGATGGTCAGATTGCGCAGCACCGTCATGTGCCCGAACAGGTTGAACTGCTGGAAGACCATGCCGATCCGGGAGCGCACCCGGTCGAGCTCGGTGTCCGGGTCGGTGATGTCGATGCCCTCGACGAAGATCTGCCCGGACGTGGGCTCCTCGAGCCGGTTCACGCACCGCAGCAGCGTCGACTTGCCCGACCCGGACGGGCCGATGACACAGACCACCTGGCCGCTGTTGACGTGGAAGTCGATGCCGGTGAGCACCTCGTTGTCGCCGAAGCTCTTGTGCAGGTCGCGCACCTCGATCGCGGGCGCCCTGCGGTCGAGCTCCTGGTGGGGGTTGAGCTCTGTCATCACCGGCTCCTCTTCTGCTTGCTCTCCAGATACGCCACCAGGCGGGTCAGCGGGAGGGTGATGGCCAGGTAGAGGAGCGCGGCAAACATCAGGGTGGTCGCCGTGCCGGCCGAGGGCCCGCTGGACATGAAGTCCCGGGCGAGAGTCGTGAGCTCCTTCTGGTTGGCGGCCAACCCCACGACGAACAGCAGCGAGGTGTCCTTGAGCAGGATCACCAGCTCGTTGGTCAGGGGTGGGATGACGATCCGCAGTGCCTGCGGCATCACGATGGAGGCCATCGTCCACGGCGCGTTCATCCCGAGGGACCGGGCCGCCTCGGCCTGCCCCTTGGGCACCGCCTCGATGCCCGCTCGCAGCGTCTCGGCCATGTAGGCACCGGCGACCAGCATGAGGGCGACCAGCCCCGCACCGACGGTGCCGCCGGGTGGTCGCCAGTCGAAGGCGATCGGCACGCCGAGCGCCATGAAGATGATGACGACCAGGGCGGGCAGCCCCCGGAACAGTTCGATGTAGCCCGTCGCCAACCACCGGAAGGGCGCGATCGGCGCCAGTTTCATCAGCACCAGGAACACGGCCAGCACGAAGCCACCGATGAAGGACACGAGGGTGTAGAGGATGGTGTTCTTGACACCGACAAAGACCATGTCCCGCCAGTTGCCGGTGAATCCCTCGGTCAGGAAGAAGTTGCTCCTGATCGCCTCCCAGTTGGCGACGAGGACGAAGGCGATGACGATCGCCAGGAAGACCGCATACAGCGACAGCGTCATCAGGCGCGTGCGCGTGCTCCGGGTCATCGGTTATCCCTCGTCCTCGTCGTCACCTGCTCAGCGGCTCGTGGACTCAGCGTCGTCGGAGGTTGCGGAGTCCTCGGAGAAGTACTGGTCGTAGGCCTCGTCGTAGGCGCCGCTGTCACGCATCTCGGTGAGTTGTTCGTTGACGGCGTCGACCAGGGCGGTGTTGCCCTTCTCCATGGCCAGGCCGTAGGTCTCCTCGGTGTCGTACTCCTCGACGATGGTGAAGTCGCCCTGCTTGGCGTTGTCGACATTGACCGGGAGGTCCTGCAGCGCCGCGTCGACCTGACCGGCGAGCAGTGCCTGGTAGATCTCCGCGTTGCTCGGGAAGGCGATCAGCTCGGCGCCCTCGGCGTTCTCCTTGGCGTAGGCCTCACCCGTGGTGCCCTGCTGGACGGCGACGTTCTTGCCGGACAGGTCAGCGATGCTGGCGATGTCGGAGTCGTCGGGGACCAGGAGCGACTGCAGGGAGTCGTAGTAGCCGTCGCTGAAATCGATGTTCTGGGCACGCTCCTCGGTGATGGTCATCGCCGAGGCTGCCAGATCGCACTCGCCGGCGTTGAGGGACAGGCCCGACTGCAACCCCTCGAACGAGGAGTCCTTCACGACCAGTTCGAGGCCCAGCCCCTCGGCGATATAGGAGGTGATGTCGATGTCGAACCCGACGAAGCCGGACGGGGCGGAGGAGTCGAAGTCCTCGAACGGTGGGTAGGGGACGTCGGAGCAGACCGTCAGGGAGCCGTCGGTGACCAGGTCGAGTGAGGCGGTGTCGACATCGTCGGATCCGCCGTCCTCCGTCGAACCACCGTCATCGGCGGACTCACCGGAGTCGTCGCCGGCGTCTTCACCAGCGTTGTCGCCGGCGTCGTCACCGCCGGACGTGTCCTCCTCGGAACCACAGGCCGAGAGGGACAGAACCAGGCATGCGGCAGCCGTTGCCGCGAACAGGGGTCGAATGTTCATTTCTGCACTGTAATGCCGAGATAGCCTCGAACGACAGAACTCTGAAAGAACGGCGTGGTACGTGGCGGCCTCAGGGTGCTCCGCGGCGGCCGTGTGTGCGGGGAGGTTCGTAGCCTCCCTCGGGCGGCACCATCTCGCCCCGTACCCCCAGCAGCCGCACCGGGCGGTGATCATCGAGCGCGTCGAGCAGTGTCAGCGCGGTCGCGGCGATGACCGCCGGGTCGAAGGTCGGCTCGCTCAGCTTGCGGACCCGGGTGACCGTGAAGAACGGGGCAAACCGGACCTTCAGGTGCACCCGCGCGCACGCGCGCCCCTCGGCATACATGTCCTGGCTGACCTGCCTGGACAGGTCTGCCAGGGCCGTCTCGATCTGGGCCCGCTCGGTGAGGTCCTCCTGGTAGGTCATCTCGTGCCCGTGTGCCCGGGCGATCCAGGGCGTGTCATCGACGTGGTTGCTCCCCGCACCCCGGCCGAGTCGCCCCAGGTGCGGACCGGTCGCCGGGCCGAAGGCGGTGACCAGGTCGGGCTCGGGCGCCTCGGCCAGGTCCTGCACGCTCTGTATGCCGAGGCTCGCCAGACGTGCCCCGATCCGGTTGCCGATGCCCCACAGATCGGTGGTGGGCCGCTCGCCCATCACCTCGAACCAGTTGTCCCGGGTGAGCCGGAAGGTCCCCTGCGGCTTGCCGAAGTCGGTCGCGATCTTGGCGCGCACCTTCGTGTCACCGATGCCGACCGAGCAGTGCAGCCGCGTCGCCGCCAGCACCGCGTCCTGGATGGCGTGGGCGGCGGCCTGCGGGTCCTCGCTGTCCAGCCCGACGAAGGCCTCGTCCCAGCCGAGCACCTCGACCACGGCGCCCGGGACGGCACGCAGGGTCTGCATGACCTGCTCGGAGGCGGCCTCGTAGACGGGGAAGTCCACCGGGAGGAAGACGGCGTCCGGTGCCTTGCGCACCGCGACCTTCAGCGGCATGCCGGAGCGGACGCCGAGCTCGCGCGCCTCGTAGGAGGCGGTGGACACGACCGCCCGCTCGGTCGGGTCACCGCGGCCGCCGACCGCCACCGGCCGCCCCACCAGCTCGGGCCGGCGCAGCAGCTCGACGGCGGCCAGGAACTGGTCCATGTCGACGTGCAGCACCCACCGGCTCATGGCCTCCATCTTGCTGAGTGGGGTGATGCAGTGCATGTGCTGGTGCGCGTGCGCTCTTTTTCAACCAGATGAGAGAGCTCTCACGAACTTTTCACGACCCCCTCATGACCGTCGGGTGAACTTGGTTCATCGCACCGAGGTTCGGTGCACGTGCGACCAGGAGGTTGACGGATGATCCGCACCGAGGACCACGACCCGTTCCGGGTCCTGCTCTACTCCCATGACTCCGTCGGCCTCGGGCACATCCGCCGCAACCTGGCGCTGGCCCACACGCTGACCGCAGAGATCCCCGCCCTCACCGGCCGCTCGGTCACCGGCATGCTGGTGACCGGCGTCGGCCACGGGGCCGACCTCGACGTCCCCGCAGGATTCGACGTCGCGCTGCTCCCCGGTGTCTGCAAGGGCGGCAACGGCTACGAGCCACGGCACATGCAGGTGCCGATGGACGACCTGATCAGCATCCGCGAGCAGATCGTCCACGGGGTCGTCAATGGTCTCAACCCCGACCTGATCATCGTCGACCGGCACCCCTACGGCGTCGACGGCGAGCTGCGCAAGGCTCTGGCGGCGACCCGCAGCAGGAGCCCGGAGACGATGATCGTCCTCGGGCTACGTGAGGTGCTCGACGAGCCGGAGGCCGTGGCCCGCGAGTGGGCCAGCGTCGGCGACCTCGAGGAGGTCCGTGACATCTTTGACGAGATCTGGGTGTACGGCGACCCGCAGGTCCACGACGTCCGGGTGACCGGTGAGGTGCCCACCGAGTTGCACGATCTGATCCACTACACCGGCTATCTCGCCAGCGGACGCCGCTGCGTTCCCGAGACGGACCCCACCGAGCTGCCCTATGTTCTGAGCATGGCCGGCGGTGGCAGTGACGGCAAGGAGGTCCTGACCCGGGCCGCCAGCGCCATCGTGCCCACCGGGCATCGTCACCTGGTCGTCGCCGGACCCCAGATGCCCACCGAGGACCTGGCCGAGATCCAGCGCGTCGCAGCCCCCGGCACCAGGGTCGTCGCCTCGGTCCCCGACGGCCTCGCCACCATCCGCCGCGCCAGCGCCGTCGTCGCGATGGCCGGTTACAACACCGTGTGCGAGGTGCTGACCACCGACACCCCCGTCCTTCTCGTCCCCCGCGAGATGCCCCGGCAGGAGCAACTCATCCGCGCCCGGGGCCTGACGGCAGCAGGGGCCGTGGACCTGGAGCGTCTGGCGGACCTCACCGCCGAGCGACTGTCGGGCTGGCTGTCCGCAGCAGTCCAGCGGACCGCTGCTCGTGACCACCTCGACCTGGCCGGACTGGCCGGAGTCGCCCACCGCGTCGCTGCCCTGCAGCCCGGCGCCACCGTCAAGGAGTTCACCCGTGTTGCCGTCTGAGGCCACCCCCCGCGTCGGTTACGTCCTCAAGGTCTACCCGCGCTTCTCCGAGACCTTCGTGGTCACCGAGATCCTCAGCCGTGAGGCGGCGGGGGAGGACCTGGCGATCTTCGCCCTGCGTCCGACCACGGACGCCCGGTTCCACCCCGAGATCGCCAAGGTCCAGGCGCCGGTGACCCACCTGCCCAAGCCCGCCAAGCTGACCGACGCCTGGAACGTCCTGCGCCGCGCCCGCGCAGTCATCCCGGAGCTGGACCACCGGCTCCCTGCCGTGATGCCCCTGCTAGCGCGGCTCGACCCGCCCGAGGCGGTGCAAGGGGTGCACCTGGCCCTGAGCGCCACGGAGCAGGGCATCACCCACCTACATGCGCACTTCGGCTCAATGGCCGCGCGTGTCGCCCGGGTCGCCAGCGCGATCGCCGGCATTCCGTTCTCCGTGACGACCCACGCCAAGGACCTGTTCCACGAGTCTGTCGACCACGACCTGTTGCTGGAGGTGCTCAGCGCCGCCGACCACGTCGTGGCGATCAGCGAGTTCAACCACCAGTTCCTGCTGGGCCGCTATCCGGAGCTGGCAGACCGCGTCGTGCTGATCCGCAACGGCCTGGACCTGGCCAAGTTCAGCTATGCCCCGCCGGAGCCGGTGACTGGTGCCTTGAAGGTCGCCGCCGTCGGTCGACTGGTGGAGAAGAAGGGCTTTGACCACCTCATCGAGGCCGTGCGCGAGCTCGCCGGGCCCGCAGGGCCAACCGTCCAGGTGCGGATCGCCGGTGACGGCGAGCTGCGTGCCCAGCTGGCCGCTGACATCCAGACCGCTGGACTGGTCGGCACCATCGAGCTGTTGGGCCCACGCCACCAGGAGGAGATCCGCGACCTGCTGCGGTGGGCCGACGTGATGGTCGCCCCGTGCGTGGTCGGTGCCGACGGCAACGCAGACGGTCTGCCGACCGTCCTGCTGGAGGCCATGGCGATGGGCGTGCCCGTCATCGCGAGCGACGTCACCGGCATCCCCGAAGCCGTCCGCGACGGCCGCACCGGCCAGCTGCTGTCCGCCGACCGACTGGGAACCGGCGACGTGAGCGAGCTGGCACAGGCGCTGGTGCGCGCCGCCGACCCCGACTATCCCCGCGTCGCGATCGCGCGCGCGGCCCGTGACCTGATCGAGGCCGAGTTCGACACAGCGCGTCAGGCGCTGCGGCTCGCCAGCCGTCAGCAGGGCGCCGCCCTGCTGGTCGGCTGAGAGGAGACAGACCCATGACCCGTGTTGCCTACCTGTCCGCAGACCCCGGCGTGCCCGCCTTCGGCACCAAGGGCGCCTCCGTGCACGTCCAGGAGATCATCCGAGCCTTCCGCGACCGCGGTGCCGACGTGCAGCTCTACACCGCTCGCACCGATGACCACGTGCCCGCCGACCTGGCCGACGTGCCGGTCACCCACGTGCCCGTCGACAGCAAGGCCGACCGGCTGGCCGACAAGGAGTTCCCGCAGCAGCAGCGCACGGCCCGGCGCGAGCAGCGCCAGGTTGCGGCCGCCCACGAGATGGCTGTGCGGGCCATCGCCGACGGCGTCGACATCGCCTACGAGCGCTACTCCCTGTTCTCCACCGCGCTCGCCGAGGTGAGCACCACGCTGGGCATCCCCGGCGTCCTGGAGGTCAACGCCCCGCTGATTGACGAGCAGGCCACCCACCGTGACCTGATCGATGCCACCGGCGCGCTCAACGCGCTGCGCACCCAGGTGCACGCCGCGGCCGTCGTGGCCTGTGTCTCCGAACCCGTGGCCGCGTGGGTCCGCGGGCACTGCCCCGAAGCGGCCGCCAAGATCACCGTGACGCCCAACGGCGTCAACACCACGCGCATCGCCCCCACCGAGGCCCGCACCGAGGGCGACCCGGTCGTCCTGTTCGTCGGGACGCTCAAACCCTGGCACGGCGTCGAGGTGCTCCTGGAGGCCGCTGCCGTGGCCCGCGAGCGCTGGCAGCTGCGCATTGTCGGGGACGGGCCGCAGGGACCCGCACTGGCTGAGCAGGCTGCCCGGTTGGGTCTGCAGGTGGACTTCCGCGGTGCCGTGTCGCCCGGCGACATCCCGGCCGCGCTGGCGGGCTCGGCGATCTCGGTCGCGCCCTACCCGGTGCTCGGCAGTGGTGCGGACCAGTACTTCTCGCCCCTGAAGATCTATGAGTACGCCGCCGCCGGCCTGCCGGTCGTCGCCTCCCGGGTCGGTCAGGTGCCCGGTATCGTCCGGCACGAGGAGAACGGCCTGCTGGTCGAGCCGTCTGATCCTGCGGCGCTCGCGGCCGCGATCGACGCGCTGGTGGCGGACCCGAAGCGGGCCCGGGCCATGGGGCTGGCCGGCCGCGAGATGGTGCTCGCCAACCACTCCTGGGGCAGTGTCCTTGACCTGATCCTGGACGGCATCACCCTGCCTGCGGCCCCCGAGGAGGTGCTCGCATGACCGCGAAGTCACCGGAGGCCAAGCGGACGGCCCTGCGCCGGACCCTGGGCCTGATCCGTCCGCACGTTCGCAGCCACACGCCGATCCTTGCCGGGGGTGCAGTGGCACTGCTGCTCGAGGTCGTCTTCCGGGTGCTCGAGCCGTGGCCGGTCAAGTTCGTGGTGGATGCGGTGACCCGCTCACTCGGCGCTGACCTGTCCGAGGCCGGCCCGCAGGCCACCTTCCGCCTGCTGCTGGCGTGTGCACTGGCAACCGTGGCGCTCGTCGGCTTCCGCGCCATCTTCAACTACCTGGCCACCGTCGCCTTCGCTCTCGGCGGCTCGCGCATCGCGACCGAGTTGCGCCAGCGGGTCTTCCGCCACGTCAACCGGCTCTCGACGCAGTATCACTCGACCTCACGCTCCGGTGACCTGGTGCAGCGACTGGTCAGCGATGTCGGGCGACTGCAGGAGGTCGCCGTCACCGCCGGCATGCCCTTGCTGGTGAATGTCTTCACCCTCGTGGCGATGTCTGGGGTGATGTTCTGGCTCGACCCGATGCTCGCCCTCATCGTGCTGGTCGCCGCCGTGCTGTTCCTGCTGATGTCTCGGACCAGCACCCCGAAGATCACGCACGCCTCCCGCAAGACGCGTAGGGCCGAGGGCGACCTGGCCAACATCGCCCAGGAGACGGTGGGTGGCATGCGCGTGGTCCAGGCCTACGGGCTGGAAGGCACGCTGGAGGACAAGTTCGGCGGACGCAACGCCAAGTCGCTCAAGGACGGAGTGCAGGCCAAGCGACTGTCCGCGGCTCTGGAGCGCGGCACCGACGTCCTGGTCGGCTGCGCAACGGCGACCGTGCTGATGCTCGGTGGCTACCGGGTGATGCAGGGGGCCATGACCCCCGGCGACCTGGTGATCTTCCTGACCTATCTCAAGACAGCGATGAAGCCCTTGCGCGACCTCGCCAAGTACACCGGCCGCATCGCGCGGGCCGCAGCCTCCGGCGAGCGGGTCGCTGAAGTGCTCGACCAGGAGCCCGACATCACCAGCCCGGCGGACCCGATCCACCTGGGGCGCATCCGGGGGGACCTGCGACTGGACCGGGTGACCGCCGGCTACGGCGACAACCCGCCGGTGCTGCACGCCCTCAACCTGCACATCCCCGAGGGGCAGCGGGTCGCCGTGGTCGGGCCGTCGGGTGCCGGCAAGTCCACCCTCACCGGCCTGGTCACGCGCATGATGGATGTCCGCAGCGGCGGCATCCGGGTCGACGGTGTGGATGTCCGCCGGCTGGACGTGCACGACCTCCGGTCGCAGATCGCGGTCGTGCTGCAGGAATCCGTGCTGTTCACGGGCACCATCGCCGACAACATCCGCTACGGTCAGCTGGATGCCACGGACGAGGAGGTGGTCCGGGCGGCACAGCTGGCCCGGGCCGACGAGTTCATCCGCCGCATGCCCGACGGCTACGACACCCAGGTCGGTGAACGCGGGTCGACCCTATCTGGTGGGCAGCGCCAGCGCATCGCCATCGCCCGTGCTCTGTTGCGGGACGCCGCCATCGTCATCCTCGATGAGGCCACCGCCGGACTGGACGCTGAGAACGCCGGTGCCGTCCGGGAGGCGATCGACCGGCTCACACGTGGTCGCACCACCCTGGTGGTGACCCACGACGAGCAGACTGCCCGCGAGTGCGACCGCATCGTGTGGATCGAGGGCGGTGGGGTCCGCTTCGATGGTCCCTCGGACAGTGTGCTTCCCGAGGGAGCGGCCTTCACCGGCTCGTCGGAGCAGGGAAGGGCACCGGGCCACCCGGCCGCAGCTTCTCCGCGTCCGCTGGATGGGCCGGTGCCCATGACCACCGGCGCCGGGAGGTGACTGATCCCATGGCGACAGCGACCCGTTTCGCCGCGAGATACCGTCCGGTGTCGATGAGCGGCCGCGCCAGCGCTGATCTGCTCATCGATGCGGCCCGCCTCTCCGAGCTGGTCGGCCGCGAGGTGCAGGCCACCCGCCTGAGGTTCAAGCCCGGCCTGTCCACGACCGCCGTCCTGCTCGACACCGCCCGGGAGGTTGCGCCCCACTGGATCCAGGTCTCTCACGACGCGCACCTGGACAAGTTGCGCAACGCTCTGGACCGGGCGGAGGAGCGGGCCCAGCGGGTGCACCTGGTGCGGACCGGAGACCTGACGATCGTCCACGGCAGCATCGACACCGATCCCCGGCTGCAGAAGGGGCTGGACGGGCTGCGCGCGGTGCACCCCTTCGTGAGTGAGGCGGTGACCATGGGTGACCTGCACGTCCTGCGCTACAACCCGCTGCGCCGCCTCGTGCTGCGGCGGGAGGTTGAGTCCCGTGACCCGCAGATCGTCCGGATCACCGCCCACCCCCAGCGTGGCGTGCGCAGGCAGCTGGCCGCCTACCAGGCAGCCGGCGTGCCGGTGATCCACCCGGATCGTGACCACCCGGTTGCCGGCAACAAGCGCGTCACCGCCTGGCCGTGGTTCGGACGCGGTGACCTCTCCACCCTGGTGCCCCAGGACGCTGTCGCACTGGCTCCTGCTGCCGGGGCGGCCCTGGGTCTGCTGCATGGCGCGGACGTGGCCTCGGACGAGGTCACGGCTCCGGCCGACTCGCTGCGCGCGCTTGTCGAGCACCTCGGGTCGCTGGACCAGGTCGCGGCTTCCCGGATGGACCGGGCCGTGACCCGGCTCGAGGAACGTCTGGGGGCCAGCGACTGGGCCGTCGGCACGATCCACGGTGACTTCTCAGCAGACCAGGTGCTGGTCGGCCGCGAGGGGGAGGACACCGTGCGCCTCACCGACTTCGACCGGACCGGATGCGGTGCGCTCATGGCCGACCTGGGCACCTTCGGGGCGGCCGAGCTCACGCACACATCGTCCGGTGCGCACTTCGGCGGCGTCGACTCCCTGCCCCTGACCGGCGCGATCCTGACCGGGTATGCCGAGACACCGGCCTCCCTGCTCGTCCCGCCAGACGAGGGCTCGCTGCGCACCTGGGTCGCGCGTGCGCTTCTGGCCCGGGCCACAGAGCCGTTCCGGGCCGGTGAGCCGGACTGGCTGGAGGGCATCCACCGGCGGCTGGACCAGGTAGAGGCGGTGCTCCGATGACCAGCGGACCGGTTCCGGAGCAGGTTCAGCTGGGGGAGGACCGGCTGACCATCGACCGTGCCTGGCCCCGCGGCCGCCGAGACGGCCTCGAGGTGATCCTGGTGGAGGGCCGTGACCTGGCTGGCCGGCTCCGTGCGGCCCGGCTCTGGGTGCGGCCCGCCTCGGGCCTGGGGTGGCAGGTCAGCAAGGTGCAGGTGGCTCCGGCCGGCATGGACGTCAAGCTGCCGGATCTGGCGGGCGCGAGTGCCGAGGGGACGTTGCTGGTGCACCGCTATGGACGGCGGGCCGTGGTCCGGCGCGCCGCTGACTTCGTCAAGATCGTCCGAACAGGGGAGGGGCCCGTCGTCGCCGCCGCGGCCCAGCAGGGACGGGACCTCGCGCTGCACGCCGGCTTCGACGCTCCCACCGTGGACGGAGTCCGGTCCGGGTCAGTGAGCTTCGGTGTCCTTCCCGGCCGCAGCCTGCACGAGCTAGGGGGCGTGCTCACCCGGTCGGAGTGGGGCCGCTGGTGGGGCATCTTCACTGATCACTGGCCCCGCCTGGCCCGGCCACTGGCAGAGGCCGGTGCGCGGTCGGGGGCATCGACGGTCGCCCCGTCGGGGATCGGCAGCACGCCCGCGCCGCACACCGCTCATGATGAGGTTGCCGTCCTGCGGCGGTGGCAGGAGTGGGTGACGCGGCTGGAGGCGCTGCCCGCCGACCTGCACGGCACCCTCCTGCGCCGCGTTGAGGACGTCGCGGCCGACCTGGTCAGCCAACCCGCACAGGACCTGGTGGTCAGCCACCGCGACCTGCACGACAAGCAGATGCTTGCCGAGGGCAACCGTCTCGGATTGCTCGACTTCGACACGGTGGCCCTGGCCGAGCCGGCCCTCGACCTGGCCAACCTCTGGGTGCACGCACGCCTGCGGGCCGACCAGGGCCTGTGGTCGCAGCGGCACAGTGAGATAGCGCAACAGTCGATCCGCGAGGTCGCCGACTCCCTCGGCGTCAGTGACGAGCGGTTCGCCACCTACGCCGAGGCCACCCGGCTGCGGCTGGCCTGCCTCTACGCCTTCCGTCCCCGGCACCGCGCTCTGGCCCTGTCCTGGGCCGCGACTCCACCTGTGGCTGCGATCGACTGAGGTGTGACGAGAAACACGCCCCTGCACTGGGTGCAGATTTGCACGGAGTGCAAAGTTGGACCTACCGTTCTTCTGTGACCGACCACGCCGACTCCGACCACGAGGAGCAGGAGGCTGGGCCCGTGCCGGGTCGGCGTGCCCTCAACAAGGCGCGCACCCGGGAGCGGCTGCTGGAGGCCCTGCGCGCCCAGCTGACGAAGGGGTCGCTGGAGTCGATGACCGTTGAGGAGGTCGCCGAGGCGGCAGGGGTCTCCCGACGCACCTTCTTCAACTACTTCGCCAGCCTCGAGGCTGCTCTGGCCGAGGGCATGTCCGTCCCCATCGCCGGGATCGCCGAGGCGTTCCGGGCGCGGCCGCTGGGGGAGGAGCCTCTGGTGGCGATGGACGCGGCACTGCAGGTGGCGCCCATTCCGCGAGATCTGCTCTCCTGGATCGTCGCCGTCAAGTGCTCCGGACTGGAGCGGCACAGCGTCGCGGTCAACGTCTGGACCTATCACCAGGAGTGGTTCGAGGGGCTCTTGCGCGAGCGGCTGCCTGACGCCGGCGAGCTCGCCGTGACCACCCTGGCCGGGGCGGTGATGGCCATCTTCGAGGCGGCGGAGCGGCACTGGATGCAGACTCCCGTGGGTGTCGTCGATGACGCCGCGGCAGCGGACTTCAACCGCCTCCTGCGTCAGGGACTGCAGTTCGCAGCCGAGGGCTGGGTCACCCCTGCCGAGCCCAGGACTGATCAGCCCCGCTGACCGCTCACGCCGTGGTCAACGGGGACCCGGCCCATCCGTAGACGACCTGCACCACCACCGGACCACCGGTCCGATCACCGAGAGGAACAACCGTGGCTTCCTTCCTGCACCGACTGGGGCGCTGGTGCGCCGACCACCCGTGGCGCACCATCGTCGCCTGGGTCCTGATCGTGGCGGCAGCAGGTGGCGCCGCCGCCACGCTGATGAAGCCGCTGAGCAACGAGTTCAGCATGCCAGGGTCCCGTTTCGAGCAGGTCCTCGGCGACCTGGAGGAAGCGTTGCCAGCCGCTGCCGGGGCCAGCGGCACGGTGGTCTTCACGTCTGAGGGCGGGTTCACCGACACCGAGCAGCAGACCGTCGCCGACCTGATCACGCAGTGGCGGGAGATCGACGGCGTGACCTCGGCGACAGATCCGTTCCAGACCCAGGCCGAGCTCGCGGGTGCCGCCGACCAGATGGCCCAGGGACGCGAGGAGCTGGCGCAGGCCCGCACCGGGCTGGAGGCCGGCCGAGAGGAGCTGCGCGCGGGCCAGGAGGAGCTCGACGCCGGCAGGGCGGAGTATGAGGCGGGGCTGGCTGCGCTGGAGCAGAACCGGTCCGCGATGTCGCCGGAGATGGTGGCCGGTGCCGAGGCCCAGCTCGCCGAGGCGAAGGACCAGCTCGATGCCGGCCAGGCCGAGCTGGACGCCGCCAGCCAGGAGTTGGAGCAGGGTGAGGCCGAGCTCACCGCCGGTGAGCAGCAGCTGGACCTGGGGGAGCGCCTCGCCGAGCTCAGCAGCGGCCTGCGGTTCGTCTCCGAGGACGGCACGGCTGCGCTGTCCCAGCTGCAGTTCGAGTTCATGGGTGCCTCGCTCGACCCGGCCGTCACCGCCGAGCTGCAGGACCTCGGGGAACAGCTCGAGGGCAGTGGTGTCAGCGTTGAGTACTCCCAGGCCATCGTCCAGGACATCTCCAGCGTGGTCGGTGCGACCGAGGCGATCGGCATCGCCGTCGCCGCCGTGGTCCTGCTGGTCATGCTCGGAGGGTTGCTGGCCGCTGGGCTTCCGCTCCTGATGGCGCTGGTCGGCGTCGGGGTGGGCGTCGGCGGCGCGATGGCTCTGACCCAGTGGGTCGACATGAACAGCGCCACCCCGGCGCTGGCCCTCATGCTGGGCCTGGCTGTCGGGATCGACTACTCGCTGTTCCTGATCAACCGCCACCGCACCCAGCTGCAACAGGGAATGGAGCTGCGGGCCTCGATCGCGCTGGCCACCGGGACGTCCGGCAACGCCGTCGTCTTCGCGGGGATGACCGTCTTCATCGCGCTGGCCGCGCTCGTGGTCACGGGGATCCCGTTCCTGGGTGTCATGGGACTGGTGGCGGCCGGCACGGTGCTGGTCGCCGTGCTGCTGGCGATCACCCTGGCCCCGGCGCTGCTGTCCCTGATGGGCACCCGCATCCTCGGCCGTCGCCGTGGCGGCGGCAAGCACGCCGAGAGAGCGCCGACAGAGAGCAGGGGGTGGGCGGCGCGCGTGCAGCGTCACCCGTGGCTCGCGGTGCTTGGCGTGCTCGTCGCCGTGGCTGCCCTGGCTTTCCCGGCCATGGACATCCGGCTGGGGCTGCCCGACGGTGCCTCCGAGCCCGAGGACTCGACCGCCTACGCCGCCTATGACCTGACCCGGGAGCACTTCGGTGCAGGATCCAACGGCCCGATCCTGGCGGTCGCGACCCTGGGGGACCCGGTGGAGGACAGCGAGCAGGCGCTGATGAGCGCCCAGGTCGAGCTCGGTGAGGAGCTGGCCGGCGTGGACGGTGCCGCGTCCGTGGTGCCCGCCGGCATCAGCGACGACCGCTCCACGCTCGTCTTCCAGATCGTCCCTGAGGGCGGCCCGGCCGATGAGGTCACCGTCGACCTGGTGCACAACCTGGACAGCGCCGCCGACCAGATCGGGGAGGCTCACGGTGCAGAGCTGGGCTTCACCGGCCAGACGGTCGCCAATATCGACATCTCCGAGCAGCTGGGCGACGCACTGCCGCTCTACCTGCTGGTGGTGGTCGGCCTCTCCCTGGTGCTGCTGCTCCTGGTCTTCCGCTCACTGCTCGTGCCGCTGCTGGCCACCGGAGGCTTCCTGCTCTCCGTGGCCGCCGCGTTCGGTGCCGTCGTCGCGGTCTACCAGTGGGGCGTCGGCAGCGCCTTCTTCGGAGTGCACGAGCCGGGGCCGATCCTGAGCTTCCTGCCGATCCTGCTGATCGGGGTGCTCTTCGGCCTGGCCATGGACTATCAGGTCTTCCTGGTGTCGGCGATGCGGGAGGCGCATGTGCACGGCGAGAGTGCAGCGCGCGCCGTCGTGAGCGGGTTCAACCACAGCGCCCGGGTGGTGACCGCCGCCGCGATCATCATGATCTCGGTCTTCGGCGGGTTCGTCTTCGCTCACCTGGCGATGGTCCGCCCGATCGGTCTCGGACTGGCGGTCGGCGTGCTGATCGACGCCTTCCTGGTCCGGATGACCCTCACCCCGGCCGTGCTCTCGCTGCTGGGTGAGAAGGCGTGGTATCTCCCGCGCTGGCTGGACCGGATCCTCCCGGAGATGGATGTCGAGGGCGCCAAGCTCGAGCGCGAGCTCGGGGTGGACACCTATCCCGACGGCGACGTCGACATCACCCCCGGGGACGACAGCCCCGGCGAGGACACACCCGGGGGTGACGGCCCCGGTGGCGACACTCCCGGTGGCTCGGGTGACGACGCGACCCGGCCCGGCGCGCAGGAGACGGTCCGCGCCCGCTGACCCCTCGGCATACGGCCCCGCTGCTGTGCCCTGCCCCGAACTCCGGGGCAGGGCACAGCCCGTCCGGGGTGGGGGAGCGTGGTCCTGGCTGAGGGGACCGGCCCGCCCCGGAAGGCCTGCGGGTCAGCCTGTGACGGAGGTCAGCTCGTTCGGGACCACGGGCAGGGGCGCGGTGTCGATCACCGTCTGCTCGGCGAGGTCCACCACGTGCAGCTCCTGCGTGGCCGGCTCGGTGACATAGGCGAACTCACCCCGGACGTGGAGCGTGGGGCGCGGCCGCTGCCAGTCCTCGGGCTCCTCCCAGGCGTCGACAACCTCGGTCTGGGCCGTCACCTCCCCGGTGGCCGGGTCGAGCGTGCGGAGTATGCCGTCAGTCCCCAGGACGAGCGCCTCACCCTCGGGACCGCGCGCCAGGGAGCGGAAGCTGTAGCTGGCCGGCAGGTCCACCACCTGGGAGGTGGCCTCAACCGTGTCGATCAGGACCACCTGCGTGGGCCGCTCCAGGTCGGCGTCCGGGTCGGTCTTGTAGTCGCCCAGCACGTAGGGGCTCGCCTCGTGGCCGGCCAGGTTGCCGGAGCGGGCGTAGGCGGCCTCGGCCCGGACCTTGACGAACTCGCCGTCGCGGTAGAGGAGCACCCCGTCCTCGCAGCCGAGAGCGACGACCTCCTCGGCGGCCACCGTCTCACCGTGCACTCCCGGGCAGTCCTCGCTGCGCGCGATCTCCGTGCCGTCGGCGTCCTGCACGATGGCACCGGTGCGCGCCTCCTGCGTGCCCACGGTCAGCAGGGTGCTGCCGTCCTCCAGGCGCACGGCCACGCCGTGGTGGGCCTCGGCAGCACTGAGTTGCTCGGTCTCTGGCAGTGCGCTGGGGGAGAGGTCGTCGCTGGTGAAGGTCTGGATCTCCCCGGTGCCGTCGGCAAAGAGCACGGTGGTGTCGCCGTGGGTCACCACGTGCCCCGGGTGGTCAGCCTCGAAGACGTGGTCGGTCAACAGTGGCTCGGTGGTATAGGAGTGGTCGTGGTTGCCGTGCGGCACGCTCCAGGTGCCCGCGTCGAGCACCCGGAAGCCGTCGCTGTCGGTGAGCAGGAAGTGTCGTCCGTCGCCGGCTGGGTTGAGGCGCAGGAAGCCCTCGGCCGGGAGGTCGGCCTCGACGTCCAGGGTGTAGGCGTCCAGGACCAGCACGCCCCCGTCGTAGGTGACACCCAGCCGGGGGGAGGGCCCGGCCGCCTCGGTGGTGGGGCGGGCGTCTTCGTGGTCCTCGTGGTCGTGGCCTTCGTGGTCGTGAGTCTCGTCTTTGTGGTCGTGGCCGTGGCCCTCGTGAGTCTCGTCTTCGTGGTCGTGGCCCTCGTGGGCGGGCTCCTCGGTCGTGCCCCGGGCGGTGTCGTCTGTCGGGACAGCGACGGCATCACTGTCGACCTCTGCGGGCGCCTCTGACTCGGTGGCGCACCCGGCCACCGCGAGAAACAGCCCGGTGCTGGCGAGGACGGACAGGATGCTGGTGCGTCTGGTTGAATTCATAGTGAGAATCATTATCACAACGAGAACGGTTCTCAGCAACCGCACTGGTCACAATCGTGTCGCCGCACTACGGTCTGGGTGTGGCCTCCGACCTGACACACCGCTTCGATGTCGCTGTCGAGGGACTCACGCCCGGCTATTTCGCGCTCGTGATGGCCAGCGGGATCGTGTCGGTGGGCCTCGCGCTGGAGGGCTTCACAGTGCTCTCGCGGGTGCTGCTGGGCGTGTGCGTGACGGCCTTCCTGGTGCTGGGCGGACTCACGGTTCTGCGCTTCCTGCGGTTCCGGCGGGCAATGGCCGAGGACTTCCTGGACCCCAAGCGGGCCTTCGGCTACTTCACCTATGTGGCCGGCACCAACGTCCTGGGCGTGCGACTGTTCATGGAGGGCTTCCACACGATCACCGCGGTCTTCCTGACGCTGACCGCGACGGCGTGGGCGGTGATGGGTTATGTCGTGCCGTGGACGGCGGTGCTGGGCAAGGTGGCCCGGCCCGTGGTGGCCAACGCCAACGGCACCTGGTTCATCTGGGTGGTCGCCAGCCAGTCGGTCGCGGTGGCCGCGGCAACCCTGGAGCCGGTCAGCGCCACGGCCACCCAGGGCCTGTCGGTGCTCGCCGTCGTCGCCTGGTCCGTGGGGGTGTTCCTGTATGCCGCGGCGGGGATGATCGTGGCACTGCGGATGCTGCTCTACGAACTGAAGCCGGAGGACCTCAACCCGCCCTACTGGGTGGCGATGGGGGCCTGCGCGATCACCGTCCTGGCCGGTGCCCGCATCGTGGAGATGGCCGCGGCCCCGATGGTCGACGCCACCCGAGGCCTGGTCGCGGGCCTGTCGGTCGTCTTCTGGGCGTTCGCCACCTGGCTGATCCCGGTGCTCTTCGCCGTGGGGATCTGGCGGCACTGGCTGCATCAGGTCCCGCTGCGCTACGAGGCCACCCTGTGGAGCATGGTCTTCCCGCTGGGGATGTATGCCGTGGCCGGCATCTATCTGGGCCAGGCCGACGAGCTCCCGCTGGTCGGCTGGATCGGGCGGGTCGAGCTGTGGCTGGCCTTTGCGGTGCTGCTGATCGTGCTGGTCGCCATGCTGCGGCACGTGCTGGTCACGGTCTTCCTGCCGCCGCGGGCACGCGAGATCCGACGCGCGGCGTAAACCCCTTGTCACCGGGTGGCCTCCCGACATACATTCGGGTCACACGAGAAGGGAGGTGGTCCGACCTGTGAATATCTATCGGACGCGTGAGGTGGCTGAGCGCTGAGCTCGGCCTTCGCCTGGCCTCCCTGCCTCGGCAGCGGCCAGAACCCGGACGGGTGACGCGAATACCACTCAGTCACCGGAGCCCGTGAGTCTGGCGCGGACGTCGTCCCCCGCGCCTCCGTGCACCTGCACGGAACTCACGGGCTCTGCCATGTCTCAGTGGCGTGCAGCCGGGGATCACTCTCGGGAAGGGGTCGCCTGTGCCGTCACGGTTCCCGATCGACGAAACGGAACTGCAGCCGCACTGATCCGTCGGTCGGCACAGCGAGCGTGGAGTTGCTGGGCGACCACCGCTCGGGAACGAGGAACAGGTGGGTCTCACCCTGGATCAGCAGCCGGAAGCCGCGGTAGCGGTATCGGAACCCCTCCGGCTCCTCGGCCGGAAGGGCAGTCTCCTCGACGATGCCGTCGGTCAGGAACAGCCGGGTGGGGGAGTCCAGGATGACCGCGGGCAGCTCGTCGAGATTTCGTGCGGTCTGCTGGGCGTTGCCCCGCCCGGTCCACTCCGCGAGCGTCGCGGTCGCCCAGAACAGCCCGGTGGCCACGACCACCAGGGACAGGGCGGTCACACCGGGCCGCACCCAGCGGGCCCGGTCGTCGGCGGAGCGCCGTAGCCAGGCGGGCGCGGTGGGCATCCAGAAGAGGTAGGCCAACGACGCCGTGCTCGCTGCCACCAGGATCGGCGTCACCAGGGGATAGGCCCCCCACTGTCCGAACCACGCGAAGCCGAGCAACAGCACCAACCCGGCCGCCAGGCCGACCAGGGCGACGAGGACCGCCCACCCGACGAGGCGCCCGGGGGGCGGGTGCCGGCGCAACCGCACGTGGAGCAGCAACAGACCGATCGCGGTGAGCGCCACGACCAACAGTGGCACGAGGAGCACTGCCGGGCTGCGCATGACGAAGTCGTTGCTCGACAGGCCGATGGTGTCCACGTCGAGCCCGAAGTAGCGGTACTGCGCGCGCGAGGAGACGTAGCCGAAGTAGAACAGCAGAGCCGTCAGCAGCGTCACCGGCGCGATGACGCTGGTGCCCACCCCGAGCCATCTGCTCAGGTGGTCGAACACGGACGGGCCTCTTGGCTCCGGGCTGCTCGACTCCAAGTCGGCCTGTGCCTCGTCGGCCATCGCCAGCTAGCCCGTGGACGTGGGTGCGTCCGGTGACGTGGACACCTCACCCGGTGTCGCCTTGGTGGTGGCGGTGACAGCGCTCGTCGTGTCGGTGCCCGCGCCGGTGCTGCCGATCGTGGAGGTCTCGGTGGTCGTGGTGGTCTCGGTGGCTATGGTGGTCGGGGTGCCGGTGGTGGAGGCCTCGGTGGTCGTGGCCATGTCGGGCACCCACTCAGTGAGTGCGTCATCCCATTCGATGGTGTCCGGCGGCGCGGCCTCCACCTCGGCGGCGAACTGCTCGCAGACCGCGCGAGCCTCGGTGGCACAGTCGATGGAGCCGCTGGTCACAGAGAGGGCACCGGTCCCGTCGGGGACCGTGGCCACCTGGTCGACCCGCACCCCGCACTGTCCGCCGGCGTCCAGCACACCGGGGGAGTCCAGGCACGGCCCGAAGCCGTTGCAGCCGTCCGCCGCCCAGCCGTAGGCCCCGGCCGGCTCAACCGCGAGGCCGGTGATTTCCAGGTTGGCCTCCGGCGGCACGAGGTCCGGCGGGCCGCTAAAGTTGACGACGACGCAGCGCACCGTGGGATCGACCGGGTCGACCTCGTGGAAGCCGCCGATCGGCAGACCCGGCAAGTCGACTGCTACCTCGTCGTCGCCACCACCACCGTCGGGGTCCTCGGTGCGCCCCGGGTCCTCGGTCTGCGGTGTCGTGAAGGTGGCGGTGGTCGGCTCGTCCGCGGAGGTGCTGGGCTCGACCGTCGGGCTTGGCTCACCGTTCGGGTCCGTGACCTCTGACGCCCCGCCACACCCCCCGAGAAGCACCAGCACGGTGGCGCAGGCGATCACCCAGCGGGTGCCGGTGGTCCGGGTCATCATGACCTCCCCCGTGTGGGGTCACCGCGTGCGGTCTCTGGTCACCAATGTCCTCCCGCCCGGGCGCGACGTCAACTGGCCGACCTGCGCGGACGTGCCTGGAGAGTGCCTACAAAACCTCTCGCAAAATGCGTGGGAGGTGTGCGAAACCACTCGCAAATCAGGTGAGCAAGCGGGAGGCCTCGAGAGCGATCTCCCACTCCTCGTTGGTCGGCACCACGAAGGCCGCGACCAGGCTGGCCGCCGTGCTGATCCGGGTCTCACCCTGGGCTGCGTCGTTGGCCTCGGCATCCAGCTCGACGCCGAGCAGCCCGGCGCGCTCGAGGACGGCTGCACGCAGGGTGGGACTGTTCTCCCCGATGCCGGCGGTGAACGCGATCGCGTCCAGCCGACCCAGCACCAGCGCCAGAGCCCCGAGGTGCCGCACCAGCCGGTGGACCACGACGTCGAAGGCCAGGCCGGCCGCCTCGTCGCCGGCCTCGCGTCGCTCCATGACCTGCCGGAAGTCGCTGTCCCCGGCCAGGGCCTTGAGGCCGGACTCCTTGTTGAGCGCGTGGTCGAACTCGGGCAGCGTCATGCCGGCCACCCGCGAGAGGTGGGCCGGCAGACCGGGATCCAGGTCGCCCGGCCGGGTGCCCATCACCAGACCGCCCAGCGGGCTCAGGCCCATCGACGTGTCGACGCTGCGCCCGCCCTCCACGGCGCAGGCGCTGGCACCGTTGCCGAGATGGAGCACCACGGTGTTGGTCTCCTCCAGCGGCCGCTCGAGCAGGTCGGCCACCCGGCGCGAGACATAGGCGTGGGAGGTGCCGTGGAAGCCATAGGCCCGGATGTTGAAGGTCTGCCGCCAGGACAGCGGGACGGCGTAGGTGTAGGCCGCCGGTGGCATGGTCTGGTGGAAGGCCGTGTCGAAGACCGCCACCTGGGGCAGGTCCGGGAAGGTCTCCAGGGCGACCTCGATGCCCGCGATGTTGCCGGGGTTGTGCAGTGGCGCCAGAGGCACCAGGCGGCGCAGTGTCGTGAGCACCTCGTCGTCGATCAGCACCGTCGATGCAAACTTGGCACCGCCGTGGACGACCCGGTGACCGATGGCGACCGGGGCTGCGGACTGCAGGTCCGGCCCGTGCTCGGCGAACTGCGCCGCCAGCACCTCGAAGGCAGCCGCATGGTCCGGGATGTCCCGCTCCAGGACGTGCTCCCGACCCTCGACGGTGTGGCGGGCCAGACCGTCGTCCAGGCCGATCCGCTCGATCAGCCCGGTCGCCCGCGACTGCCCCGAGTCCGCCTGCACCAGTTGGTATTTCAGCGAGGAGGAGCCGGCGTTGATCACCAGGACCGGCCCTGACGCGACGGAACCACCGGCGTCGGTGACGGGCTCGCCACCCGCGGCACTCGGCATACTCATCGGGTCTCCTTGGCCTGGACGGCCGTGATCGCGACGGTGTTGACGATGTCGCGCACCGTGGCGCCGCGCGAGAGGTCGTTGACCGGTTTGCGCAGCCCCTGCAGCACCGGTCCGACCGCGACCGCCTGGGCGCTGCGCTGCACCGCCTTGTAGGTGTTGTTGCCGGTGTTGAGGTCCGGGAAGATCAGCACGGTGGCTCTCCCGGCCACGACCGAGTCCTTGAGCTTGGTGGCCGCGACGGCCATGTCGACGGCGGCGTCATACTGGATCGGCCCCTCGACGGACAGCTCCGGTGCCAGCTCGCGGACCAGGGTGGTGGCGCGCCGGACCTTGTCGACGTCGGCGCCGGTGCCGGAGCCACCGGTGGAGTAGGACAGCATCGCCACCCGGGGCTCGACGCCGAACTGCGCAGCGGTCCGGGCCGAGGAGATCGCGATGTCGGCCAGCTGCTCGGCGCTCGGGTCCGGGTTGATCGCGCAGTCGCCATAGACCAGGACCTGCTCGGCCAGACACATGAAGAAGACCGACGAGACCACCGAGACGCCCTCCGAGGTCCGGATGACCTCGAGCGCCGGGCGGACCGTGTTGGCGGTGGTCGTGATGGAGCCGGAGACCATGCCGTCGGCATCGCCGCTGTGCACCATGAGGGTGCCGAAGTAGGCCGGGTCGACGACCATGTCCAGTGCCTGGTCGAGTGTGATCCCCTTGTGGGCGCGCAGCCGGGCATACTCCTCGGCATAGGTCTGTCGGCGGGGGTCGGTCTGCGGGTCCACGCACGTCGCGTCGTCCAGGCGGAGCCCCAGCTCCGTTGCGCGCGAGCGGATCTCGGACTCAGGGCCCAGCAGGGTCAGCCGGACGACACCCTGGGCCAGCAGCTGGTCGGCGGCCCGCAGGATGCGCTCCTCCAGTCCCTCGGGCAGCACGATCGTCGCCTCGGCGTCCTGGGCCCACTCGGTGAGCCGGTGCTCGAACATCAGCGGCGTCACGATGCCCGTGGCCCGTGCGGCGGCCTGGGGGAGGAGTGCGGCGACGTCGAGGTGCTGCTGGACCACGCCGATCGCCTCCTCGATCTTGCGGTGCGACCCCGACTGGATGCGGGGCCGCGCGCCATGGCACAGCGTCGCGGTGGTGAAGGTGCCGTGCGGTGAGCGGACCACCGGCAGCTGCACGTCGAGCCCGTCCACCAGGCGCCGCACCTGCGGGCTGAGCTCGAAACCGCCGTTGAGGACGATGCCGGACAGGCCCGGGAAGGTGCTGGCCCGGTGCGCCTGCAGCGAGGCCAGCAGCACCTCCTCGCGGTCGGCCGGGCAGATCACCACGGCGCCCTCGGTGAGCCGGTCCAGCACGTTGGGCATCGTCATCCCCGCGACGATCAGGCTCATGGCCTCCTGGTCGAGCAGGGACTGGTCGCCCAGGAACAGCTCACCGCCGGTGGCCTGCATCAGGTCCCGCAGGGTGGGCGCGGCCAGGACCGGGCTGGCCGGCAGCACGTATGCCGAGTGGTCCGGCAGGTGTTCGGCCAGGGCCTCGCGGGTGGGCTCGGTCTGGTCGGCAGCGACGCGGTTGGCCACCACTGCGAGCACGCTGGCGTGCCGCAGCCGCGCCTCGTGGGCGGTCAGGGAGGCGGCCGTGACGACATCGTCCGGTGACCGGTTGATCGCCGGCACCACCAGGATCATCGGTGCCCCGATGTTGGCCGCGATGCTGGCGTTGACCGAGAACTCGGTCGGCCCGGGGATGTCCGTGAAGTCCGAGCCGATGACGAGCACGGTGTCGTGCGCCTCGGCATACTCGTGGAACCGGGTGACCACCTCGCCGACCGCGGCCTCGGCGTTGGCGTGCACCCGGTCGTAGGAGACGCCGACCGCCTGCTCGGGGCCCAGCGGGGATGAGGCCCGGGGGAGGAGCAGGTGCAGCAGCGCATCCGGTGCGTCGTCCTGCACGATCGGGCGGAACACCCCGACCCGCCCACCGAGGCGGGTGAGCTGCTCGAGGATGCCCAGGGCCACGGCGGACTTGCCCGAGCGGGACTCGGCGGAGGCCAGATAGAGGCTCGTGGTCACGGCACGAACCTATCCGGTCCGGCGGCCAGGTTGCTCAGCCAACCTCCAGCCCGTCATGAGATTCTGTCTGACATGAGTGCAGACCAGGTCAGGGTGTGGGTGGACGGGCAGCGCGTCGACGAGGGACCGGCCATCGCGGCGGTCGACCACGGCGTCACCGTCGGCGACGGTGTCTTCGAGACAGCCAAGATCGTCGACGGACAGGTTTTCGCCAGGACCCGCCACCACGACCGCATGGACCGGTCCCTGGCCGGGCTCGGGCTCCCTGCACTGGACCGAGCGCACGTGGACGAGGGCATCGCCTCCGTGCTCGGCGACGGGCCGATCCCCTTCGGGCGGCTGCGCTACACCGTCACCGGCGGCATCGGCCCCCTCGGGTCGGACCGGCTGGACGGCCCCATGACGCACATCGTCGTCGCCGGTGAGCTCCAGCGCCCCGCGCCCGTGACGACCGTGGCGGTGGTCCCCTGGATCCGCAACGAGCGCGCGGCCACGGTGGGGCTGAAGACCACCTCGTATGCCGAGAACGTGGTCGCGCTGTCCGCCGCCAAGTCCCTGGGCGCCACCGAGGCGATCTTCGCCAATGGCGCGGGGGAGTTGTGCGAGGGGACCGGGTCCAACATCTTCGTCGTGCGCGACGGCGTGATCTTCACCCCGCCGCTGGACACCGGGCCGCTCGCCGGAATCACTCGTGCCCTGACGATCGAGTGGTGCCGCGAGGAGGGCCTGGAGGTGGTCGAGGAGTCGATGCCGCTGTCGGTGCTCACCGAGTGCGACGAGGCCTTCCTGACCTCCAGCACCCGCGACGTGCAGGCCATCGGTGCGATCCGCATCGTCCCGGCCCAGGAGACGCTGGCCGGTGAGCTCGCGGCGGTGGAGCTGGCCGACCGCGGTCTGAGCGCCGACCCGGGCCCGGTGACGCAGCAGGCCGCCGAGATCTTCGCGCGGCTCGGCAAGGAGCGGATGGACCCCTGACCAGAGCGGGTTCGAGACCGTCCTGGTCGAGCGTGCCGATGGCGATGGAACCCGTGCCTGTCGATTAGGATGGGTCGGCCGCGGCGGGTTAAGGTAACCGCCGCATCAGGACGTGTAGCTCAGCTGGTTAGAGCGCTCGCTTCACACGCGAGAGGTCAGGGGTTCGAGTCCCTTCACGTCCACCCACTCTCAAGCGTCTGACCTGCGGAAACACGAAGAATCACCCCGCACGCCCGGCCCGGCCCCGACGAATAAATACCACTTGCATACCAACAGGTCCCGTTTCGGCCCGTTTTTGGCACCCTGTTCCTGTGCTCCGGCGCCTAGGGACTCGCATGAACCCGCGACCTCAGACGCCGGTGATCCCGTGCGAGCTGTGGACCGCACCCCAGCTCGCTGCCTACCTCGGCAAGCCGGTCAAGTACGTCTACCGGCTCACACACGAACGCCGGATCGACCACTACGTCATTGGCCGCGAGCTGCGCTTCGACCCCGCCCACGTCGCCGGCTTCCTGGCTGACGCGCATTATGAGATCCACACGGACGAGCCACCGCACGTGCGGTGATGGCACCTGGGATCGCGTGTTGACGCAGATTCTCGCCGAGGCCGATGTGGCTGGGAAGATCGACTGGGCGGTGTCGATCGATGCGACGATCGCGCGTGCGCATCAGCATGCGACGAACACCACCCGCCCCGAGCAGGACACAGGGGGCTGGATCGAATCACAAGAATCTGCCCTGGCGCGAGGTTGAGCCGCCTGGGCATGGCATCGGCCGCTCTCGTGGCGGCCTGACCACGAAAATCCACCAGGCCGTCGATGGGCGCGGACGCCCGTTGGCGATGATCGTGACCGGCGGGCAGCGCAACGACGGCGCGATGCTCGCCGAAGTCCTCGCCCAGGTCCAGGTTCCGCGGCTCGGCCCCGGACACCCAAGGACCCGGCCGGATGCGGTGATCGCCGACCGCTCCTACGCGACCGGTGTCATCCGCAGCGAGCTGCGTCGCCGTAACATCAAGACCGTCATCCCTGACAAGCGAGACCAGGCAGCCGCCCGCAAGCGACGCGGTATTCGCGGCGGCCGCCCACCCGGTTTCGACGCCGACGCCTACCGCGGCCGGAACGTGATCGAGCGGTTCTTCGCCCTCGCCAAGCAATGGCGGGGCATCGCCACCCGATTCGACAAACTCGCTATCACCTACCGCGCCGGCGTCGCCCTCTGCGCCATCCTCACCTGGCTACGCGTGTGACTATCGGTCACGCAACAGCGAGCACGCGCTGAGGAATCCATCCCTCACGACCATCAGCGTTCCGGCACCAGGACCAGCCGCTTTCTGAATCGTCCTATAGGACATTAACGCTTTCACCCGAAACTGCGGGGAGATCGGTGGTGTCATACCCGGCGCGGACGATACCTACCGAGCCATCGATATCGATGTGACGTGCGGGCACCCACCCCGCTCCCTGTGAACCCGTCACGAACACGAAAGCATGCCACTCCGTGTCCCGGTCTCCGACCTGAACGAGGTCGCCGGGCATGATCACCAACAGGGCGCGCTCTGGAATCTCATGATCAGCCGTCAACACGTATCGCACAGCATCAATCAATCCTCCCGTCAGCACGGACCCTCGCCACCTATGGGAGACACACCCTAGTAGAAGCCCTCTGTGCTACCTTGTGCGCCACAAGCTTGGGCGCAACGGGGCGCTCGACGTGAAGTCGGAGGTAGTCATGTTCGACGTAAAACACCGCAGAATCAACCGGGTGGCATCTTTGGTGGCCGCGCTAGTCCTGACCACTACATTTCCCGCCGCCGCCAATGTGGACACTGAACTTTCCGCCGGTGCCGAAGTGGACACGGAATTTTCTCCCGCTGAGGATGTGGACGCTGAAGGGTACTTCTATCGCTCAGGATGCGCTCCCAGTTACATCGGGACGCCAGCGGCAACTTCACTCTCTTACGGTGATATCAAGCTCAAGGCGCCTGGCAACAGTTACTATTCGGTCTGGTATGACGACACGTGGACACAGCACACCCGAGTGGGCACCTACAACGGGGGGCACTGGCGCGCAGTAACTGCGCAGGGAGCGCTCAACGCCTGGGGTACGTATGCATTCTGTCGGGAGTGAGTACTTCACAGCGCACGCTGCGTGCTTGATCCTTGCGGGGGCAATTGGTTTGGGTGGGTGTTCGTCAGATGCCGCCGAGGAAGCTCCCCCGGACCGGGAGGCCATGGCCGAGGTGGCTGTCTCATACTATTCGAAGCTCGCGGAGTGTATGACGGAGAATGGTTTTCTTGCAACTTTTGACGTTGCTGACATGCGTATGGACGTCACAGTTGGAGACGGGAAGGATGCCGATGCAGAGCGTGTGGAACAGGAATGCCGCAGTCGCGCTGGTGAGCGACCAACCGTGGCACCGTGGACGGAGGAAGAGCTAGGAGACCTCTATGACCAGAGCGTTGCGGCGTACGAGTGCCTCCTAGCCGAGGGGTATTCGCCCGCGGTACCTCCCTCCTTTGAGAGTTTTAAGGCGGGCTACCGTTCGGAGGGAGGGGAGGATCCATACATCGCGCACATGAGTCAGGTGCAGTTCGCGGCACCTTTTCCGGACGACGTTTGTCCGCAGCCGACGATCGTGCCCTGACCGGCAGAGAGAATAGCCCAGAGGCAGCGCGGGCCCACGGCTAACAGGCGCTGGCTGGCTTGGGCATCGGTCCGGCAACCACGGTAGCGCCCGTCACGGTCGCTGACCGTGGCCGGCGTCCGTGACAGATGACGTGTCCGTCGGGTGGCTCAGTTGCTGGCGGAGCTGACCTGCTCGTAGCCCAGCTGTTCGAAGGGGAACCCGTGGTGGAACTCGGCGGTCGTCTCGAAGCCCAGGGGAATCGTCAAGGGCCGTATTGCCGCCGAAGCGCAAGGTGAGTCTGTCGGCTTGGAGCAGGGAAGTGGTCATGACAGCCATCGCTTGCGGCGCTTGGAGTGCTTCATATTGGGTTTGTGTGGTCGGCTGGTCTGGTTGATGCTCGACCAGAGGAGTCATTGTCATGCCAAGGCCGAAGGAGCACGTTGTCACGTTGACCGCCGCTGACCGGGGGGCGGTTGACCAAGGTGGTGACCAGTGGGAGGAACCCGGCGCGGATGATCGCCGGGGCCAGGATTCTGCTGGAGCTGGATGAGAGCGCTGGTCCGGCTTCGGACCGGGCGGTAGTCGCCGACCGGATCGGGGTCAGCGAGGCCACGGTGTACCTGGTCGCCAAGCGGTACACCGAGTCCGTGCCCCGGCGGTGACCGCAAGGAAGACTCCAAGTACGTTGCGCAGGGGCATCTGCTCCATCTTCGCCTGGGCCGAGCCGCTGGCCGGCCGGCGCCGCGTCATCGCCCGGCCACGACGGACCCGGATCGACTGGGCGAACGAGATCGACCAGCTCCTCACCCTCGACTACCCCGACGCCGAGCGTGTCGTGCTGGTGATGGACAACCTGAACACCCACACCCTGGGCTCGCTGTACGAAGCGTTCGAGCCGGCCAAGGCGGCTCTTCGAACTTAACCGGCTCTTCCACTTTGAGCGTGGTGTGGCGTTGACGTGAGGGCTCGTGGCCCTGCGCCAGCATGGGTGTTGTTCAGGACATCCAGTAGCGAGGACCACGAGCGTGCTCAAGCCTACGC